>NZ_JAHVKS010000002.1:0-634600 GCF_019800705.1 Halomonas sp. DP4Y7-1
AGCCGGCGGCGTAGCCGGGCTCCAGGGTCTCGCCGGTGGCCGGATTGATGGCATGGATGGCCTTGCCGCTGGCCGCCACGGCCTGGCTGCCAATGAGTTGCTTGCCTTGCAGAGTCATGAAAAGGTCTCCTGTGATGGGTCGCGTGCGCGCTGACAGCGGACTATCAACGTGCTGTCAGCGGACTGTCAGCGGACTGTCAGCGCGCTATCAACGCACTAGGGCCGGACGCTTGGGATCAAACTCCCAGCCGTCGATCAGATACTGCATGGCCATGGCATCGTTACGGCTGGTGACATCCAGACGCTGGTACTTTTGGTGGGCTTCCATCAGCTTGTCATCATCAATCTCGACGCCAAGGCCTGGGGTGGTCGGGACCTTCAGCTTGCCACCCTCGATCTTGAACGGTTCCCTGGTGATACGCTGCCCGTCCTGCCAGATCCAGTGTGTATCAATGGCCGTGATATTGCCGGGGCACGCCGCCGCGACGTGGGTCATCATGGCCAGCGAGACATCGAAATGGTTGTTGCTGTGGGAGCCCCAGGTCATGCCCCACTCATGGCACAGCTCACCCACTGCTACCGCTCCCTGCATGGTCCAGAAGTGGCAGTCCGCCAGCGGAATGTCGACCGCGTTAAGCTGCACCGCCAGCTTCAATTGGCGATAGTCGGTGGCGATCATGTTGGTCGCGGTGGCAAGGCCGGTACGACGCTTGAACTCGGCCATGGTCTCGCGCCCGGAGTAGCTGCCTTCCTGACCGCAGGGGTCTTCAGCATAGCTCAGGATATCCTTGATCGGCTCAAGCACGCGTACCGCCTCCTCCAGCGACCAGGCGCCGTTGGGGTCCAGGGTCAGACGTGCGTCAGGGAAGGCCTCGTGCAGGGCTCGGATGCAGTCGGCCTCTTCTTCGCCGCGCAGCACCCCGCCCTTCAGCTTGAAGTCCTTGAAGCCGTAGCGGTCGTAAGCCGCCTTGGCCAGATTCGCCACCGCCTCAGGGGTCATCGCCTTCTGGTAGCGCACCTCATCCCAGGCGTCTACCGGGTCAGCCACCTTGGGATAGGGCAAGTCAGTCTTGTCCGGATCCCCCAGCAGGAACAGATAGCCCAGTGCCTCGACCTCATCACGCTGGCGTCCGTACTGGCCCAGCAGATCCGCGACCGGCATCCCGAGCGCCTGACCGAACAGGTCATAGAGCGCCGACTCGATGGCGGTGATCACGTGCACTGCCACCCGCAGGTCGAAGGTCTGGCGACCGCGCTCTTCCGGGCCATTGCGAGACAGCACCTGGCGAGCTTGGCTCAGTACCTGCTTGACCTCATTGACTCGGGCCCCTTCCACCAGGGAGCGACACTGCTCGAGCCCCTTGAGGATACCGTCGCTGGAGGGAATCTCCCCCACCCCGCGATTGCCTGAGGCGTCTTCCAGCACCACCACGCAGCGAATGAACCAGGGCGCATGTCCGCCGCTCAGGTTCAGCAAAAAACCGTCTTCACCGGCAACCGGCACGATGTTCATTTTGGTGATCTTGGGGAACATGAATACATGGCCTCTTGGTCGTTCGAATCGAAAAGGATGAAGCGCTCAGGTCACCGGCGCAGGGTTGAACAGCACCAGGTCGTTGTAGAGTCCCAGGCGGTCAGCGGCGACCTGGTGGCGTCCGCTGGCGACCTCGAGGATCAACTCGAACAGCTCCCAGCCGATGTCCTCGATGCTGGCCTCGCCGGTGGCAATGCGCCCGGCATCCAGGTCAATCAGGTCGTGCCAGCGCCGTCCCAGCGTGGAGTTGGTGGACACCTTGATCACCGGCGTCATCGCCAGGTTGTAGGGCGTTCCACGCCCGGTGGTGAACACCTGAAGATTCATGCCTGCCGCCGCCTGCAGGGTGCCGCAGATAAAATCGCTGGCGGGAGTGGCGGCAAAGGTCAGGCCGCGCTTGCGCAGGCGCTCGCCAGGGCCGATGACGTCCACAATGGGGGAGTTGCCGGACTTGATCACCGACCCCAGCGCCTTCTCAACGATGTTACTGAGCCCACCTTTCTTGTTGCCCGGTGATGGGTTGGCGCTGCGATCTGCCTGGCCTTGGGCGAGATAGTCGTCGTACCACGCCATCTGGTCGATCAGCGCCTGGCCGACCTGGCGGTCGACGGCTCTCGGCGTCAACAGGTGGATGGCATCACGCACCTCGGTCACTTCGGAGAACATCACACTGCCGCCGGCCCTTACGATCAGGTCCGTGGCAAAGCCTACCGCCGGATTGGCGGTCACCCCGGAAAACGCATCACTCCCGCCACACTGCATGCCCACCGTCAGCTCGGACACCGGGCAGGTTTCGCGACGACGCCGGTTCAGGCGTTCAAGGTGGCGCTCGGCCATTTCCATGATGCCTTCGACCATCTCGCCGAAGCCCTCGAAGGACTCGTGCTGCAGGCTAAGCACATTGGCATCGTCGTTGGTCTCGTCGTGCGTCAAGGCATCGGCGCTGCGCTCGAAGATCTTGACCGGCTCATCGTCGATCAGGGTCGAGGGCTGGAGCTTCTCGCAGCCCAAGCCGATGACCATCACCTCGCCACCAAAATTGGGGTTACGCGCCAGGTTCTTGAGCGTGCGAATCGGCACTATCGCGGCAGGTGCGCCGATGGCAACGCCACAGCCGTAGCTGTGGTTAAGCCCGACCACGTCATCGACATGGGGAAAGCGCGGCAACAGTTCGCGCTTGATCCTGGCCACCACGTGGTCCACCGTTCCCGCCACGCACTGCACGCTGGTGGTGATTCCCAGCACATTGCGTGTGCCGACGCTGCCATCGGGATTGCGAAACCCTTCGAAGGTATAGCCTTCCAGTGGCTCCACGGGGGGCGCTTCACGGGTCGCCAGCGGCAGTTCATCAAGGGTTGGCGGGATCGGTAGCCGGACGTTGTTCTCGTTGACATGGCCACCACGAGCAATGGCTGACAGCGCCGTGCCGATGACCTCGTTGTAGCGAATGATCCGCTCGCCCTCGCCGATGTCGGTCAGCGCCACCTTGTGGCCCTGGGGGATATCCACCCCCAGCACCACTCCGTCGTCCAGTCGCGTACCGGCAGGCAAGCCGCCCTGGCCGACCACAATCGCTACGTTATCGCTGGGATGGACGCGGATGACACGGCTTTGATTCACCTGGTTGTTAGCCGTCATGGCGATCTCCTTGCTGGGTGCTGCCGGTGACCTGGCTCAGCTCCATCTTCTGGCGCGCACGACTCTTGAGTCCAAGCACGATGGAGAAGCCAATCGACGCCGCGATCAACAGCCACAGCACGACCGCAATGGGGCTCTTGGTAAAGAAGATGGAGTAGGTGCCGAAGGACTCGAGGCTCTTGACGAAGTAGACCTCGGCGGAGCTTCCCAGGATAAAGCCGATGATCAGCGGCGCGACCTCCAGTCCAATCTTCTCGATCAGATAGCCAAAGATGCCGAAGATCAGCAGCGTCCAGACATCGAACATGATGCCGTAATTGATCGCGTAAGCGCCCACCACACACATCATCACGATAATGGGATACAGGATGTACTTGGGCACCAGTACCACCCTGGCGATGTACTTGATGGCGTAGAACATCAGGAAAAACATGACGACGTTGGCAAACACCAGCGCGATCATCATCACCGTCCAGGTATCCTGGTTTTCAGGAATGAACAGCGGCCCGACCTGGATCCCCTGAAGGGTGAAGGCACCAATCAGCACCGCCGTAGTGGAGTCACCGGGAATCCCCAGGGACAACAGCGGTATCAGTGCGCCACCGGTGAGTGCATTGTTGGCCGACTCCGAGGCAATCAACCCCTGGGGAGCCCCCTTGCCCATCTCGCTCGAGTCCCGAGACAGGTTCTTTTCCTGGGTGTAGGCCAGTACCGAAGCAGCGCTGCCGCCGACTCCCGGCAACATGCCGACGAAGGTGCCGATAAACGAGGAGCGTGTCAGATTGGTAAGGCGCCCCTTGAACAGCCCAAGGGAAAAACCACCGCCTTTACCCATGTCGAGCTTGGCGCCGGACAGGCCGCTTTTCACGCCCTTTTCCGCTTCCAGCAGGATCGTCGAGATACCAAAGATCCCGATCAATACCGGCAGCAGCGAGAAGCCATCCACCAGATAGGGCTCAAGAGCATCAAACATCAAGCGGGTCTTGCCGTTGCCGCCATCAGACAGGCTGTAGGTACCGATCAGACTGAGCCAGATACCGATAACGCCGCTGAAGATGCCAATCAGCATGTTGCTCGACATCGACGCAATCACCGTCAGCGCCAGCAAGATAATCAGAAACTTCTCGACATAGGAGAACTTGATCGAGAATTCCGCCAGCAGCGGGGCAAAGAAGAACAGCACCATTGCACTGATCAGCCCCCCCACCAGGGAAGACACCACGCAGACGCGCAGCGCCATTTCCCCCAGCCCCTTCTGGGCCATGGGATAACCATCGAACGTCGTGGTGATGGAGGACGGCGTTCCCGGAATATTGAGCAGCACGGCAGGTACCATGCCGCCGGAAATGCCGCCGACATAGAGACCAAGCAACAGCGCCAGGCCGTGCTCCAGTCCAAGGGCATAGGTCAGCGGCAGGCACACCGCCACCGCCATGGTCGCGGTCATGCCGGGTATCGCACCGAAGATGATACCAATCAGCGTGCCGATCGATGCCAGCAAGAAAAAGGTGATATCGAGGTAGGACAGGATTTCCATGGGTCAACGCTCCCCTACGGCAAGGTGATGTAGAACAGCTTGGCGAAGATCAGCCAGGCCAGGGATGGCGCCACCACGGCATTGATGGCAGCGGTGATCACCTTGCGGCGGGTTCGGGTATGCATGTACATCATCGACATCAAAAACAGAAAGACGATGGACACGAACAAGAAGCCATAGCCGGTGTAGGGAAACAGGTTGCCCACCACTGACATCAGCGCGAAATAGCCGACAATCAGTACCAGCGTGCCGAAGAAACGAACTCCATCCATGGACTCGCCGATGATCGGCAGCGTCTTTTCTCCGCGCTTGACCGCGGCGAGAAAGGGCACAAGACGAAACACCACGACCAGGGCAAACAGCAGTGCCAGCGCCCAATGAATGATCGTGGGAAAAAACAGATGAGACGAGTCGAAGTCGATCGACACACTCAGCGGGGAGGTTTCCATAGCGGCTCCGTGAAGGCCTGTCGGGAGAGCCTTGCAAGATGAGGTGACAGTGAAGGCGCCGGCGACGGGTCGCCGCCGGCCCTCCTTGATCGGTCAGCAGATCACGGCTTGATGCTGTCGATGATCTCGGCGTAACGATCTGCCTTTTCGCGCAGGTGAGCCTGGGCTTCGTCGGACGGCATGAAGTCGGGGATAAAGAACGACTGCTTTTGGGTTTCCTGGATCTCGCCCTCGGCGTAGATCTCGGCCAGGGTGGCGTCGATCTGCTCGACGATTTCGGGATTCATGTCCTTGTTGTAAAGGAAGAAGAATTCCTTATCGAAGGCGAAGTTCCCGGCGTCGCCCATGGTCACCTCGACGTTGGGCTCGACGAACTGAAGCAGGGTCTCGCGATCGGTCTGACCCAGTCCCTCTTCATGGGCTTGCTGCAGCGTGTCGTGACGCGCCGTCAGCCAGACAAAGCGCATCGCCTTCTGGTCATCTTCTGGCAGGCGGGTGTACTGCTCGTTGGCCTGCACCGAGCCATTGATCAGGTCGGCCTGGTCATCAAACAACAGCTGGTTCTTGTCTGCCTGGGAGCCGGTGTTCACCGCTACCAGGTTCTCCTCACTGCCAGGGTGCTCGATGCGAATCGCATTCTTCAGCGCGGTGTAGCCGATCTCCGAGACGCCACCCGGTTGAATGGCCACACGTACCGTCTCGCCGCTGCCTACCGCCTCGATGATGTCGTCCAGGCTTTGGTACGGCGAATCCTTCGGTACCAGGTAGGCGTTACCGGGATTGATGGCGATGGTCGGCCCGATGATGTAGTTCTCGAACGGATCCTTGTAGCCCTCGACACCATATTGATTACCCAGATAGGCCTGATCGTGGAAGATCATCAGGGTATTGCCACGGGGGTCACGATCCAGGGCTCGATAGGCGGCGCTGACACCCACCGCGTCAACCTTCATGTTCAGGTCCAGCGCCTCGGACAGCTGGTCGACCACGATGGCGGAATTCTGGTAGGTATCGCCCCCGGTGGAGCTCGAGCCGATGACCACGCGAATGTTGCCGCGCAGCGGGCCGTCAGCGGCCAGTGCCACGCTGCTCGACAGGGCCATGGAGGCCGCCAGAGCGGTGGTGGCCAGGGTAATGGAGAGTCTTGGCATGCTCATGGAGTCACCTGATTGAAATGGTTGTGGGTGGCTTCGTGCTTGGCCCTGCAAGCAGGGCCGGGGGCGGATATTCCGCCAGGAGAATCAGAAGGAACGGGCGCGCTCGATCAGCTGTTCAAGCTGCTTGCGCTCGTCCGCCGTCGGCATCTCGAGCGGCGCACGCACAGAGCCGGACGAACGGCCGATCAGGTCGGTGCCGGCCTTTATCAGGCTGACCGCGTAGCCAGCCTTGTTGTCACGCAGGGCAACGAATGGCAGGAAGAACTCGCGGGAGATCTTGCGCACGGTGTCGGTATCACCGCCGCGCAGTGCCTTGTAGAAGGTCACCGCCATGTCCGGCACGAAGTTGAACACCGCACTGGAATAGGTATTCACCCCCATGGCCAGGTAAGACTCGGCGATGATCTCGGCAGTCGGCACTCCGCCCACGTAGGCCAGGCGTTCGCCGACGGTCTTGATCACCCGGTTGAGCGCCTGCATGTCGCCCTTGCCGTCCTTGAGCCCTACCAGATTGGGATGGGCATCGGCCAGACGCTTCACCGACTGAGGGTTCAGCACCCCATTGCCACGGTTGTAGTAGATCACGCTGATGCTGGTGGATGCACAAATCTGTCCGGCATACTCCACCAGGCCGTCCTGGGGACACTCTGTCAGGTAAGGAGGCATCAGCAGAATGCCGTCGGCTCCCTCTTCTTCTGCAATGCGGGCGAATTCACTCCCGGTCGCCACGCTGAGGCCTGCGCTGGCAATCACCGGCAGCTTGCCGTCAACCACTTCCACTGCCAGCCGCACAATCTCACGAAACTCCTGGATCGAGAGATTGAAGAACTCTCCCGTGCCGCCAGCCACGAATACCGCCGAAATCTCGTGGCTGATAAACCACTCAAGGCGCTGACGATAGCTGTCGGCGTCAAAGCGGCCCTGGTCATCAAAATCGGTGACGGGAAATGACAGCAGACCATCGCTGATCGCCTGCTTGACCTGTGCATGGGTAAATTTCACCGGGACGTCCTCCTGTCTTCATGTCGTTGCGTCTTCGCAACACCTGTCGCATCACACTTCACATGGCGAGACGTGAGGGTCTCGACGCCCTCAAGTCATACATCATACAAAGTACAAGCTAGACACTTGCGTCCTGACTGACAAGAGGCGTTATGGTAGATTGAGACCAAAGTTCAAGGCGCGCACCCAGCTCCGTCGTGGGACATCTCATGGACGAATCAGCGCCTGACACGGAGGCTTTCAAGCGCACCCATGACCCTGCTCGACGTCTTTGTCTCGACGCTGAACATCAGCCTGCCGGTATTCGCCATGGTATTTATCGGTATCGGCCTGAAGCGCCTGGGCTGGATCGACCAGTCCTTCGTCAATACCGCCTCTCGGCTGGTCTTCCGCGGCACCCTGCCGGTCATGCTGTTCCTCAGCCTGATTCATACCGACATCGCCCAGACCCTCAACCCTTGGATGCTGCTCTATTTCGGCCTGGCCACCTTGGCGAGCTTCATCCTCAGCTGGGGCTATGCCGCGCTCAAGGTCAAGCGCCATCGGCGTGGCGTCTACGTGCAAGGCGCCTTCCGCGGCAACTGCGGGGTGGTGGGGCTCGCGCTTGCCGCCGGCATGTACGGTGATGTCGGGCTGTCGTTGGGCAGCTTGCTGCTGAGCGTGGTGATCTTGAGCTACAACATCCTGTCGGTCGTGGTACTGGCTGCCTACCAGCTGGATGAGCATGGCGAGCGTCGGGCCATCGACTGGAAGAGCATCCTCCGCCACATCCTGACCAACCCACTGATCCTGGCCGTGGTGGCAGCATTACCGCTGGCGGCCCTGGGCATTCAATTGCCCGCCTGGCTCGAAACCAGCGGTGACTACTTTGCTTCCTTGACGCTGCCCCTGGCCTTGATCTGTATCGGCGCCACCATCTCGACCCGAGCGCTGAAAAA
Source organism: Halomonas sp. DP4Y7-1 (assembly GCF_019800705.1). NCBI lineage: Bacteria > Pseudomonadati > Pseudomonadota > Gammaproteobacteria > Oceanospirillales > Halomonadaceae > Halomonas > Halomonas sp. DP4Y7-1. The sequence continues at coordinate 8,256 of NZ_JAHVKS010000002.1, forward strand.
CAGTTACCGCACCGCCGTCAGCGCGAGCCTGGCGAAGATGGTGGTGATTCCGCTCCTGGCAACCCTGGGGGCCATGGCGGCAGGGTTTCGCGGGCCAGAGCTCGGCGTGCTGTTTCTGTACTTCGCCAGCCCCACCGCCGCCGCCGCCTTCGTCATGGCCAAGGCCATGGGCGGCGACGAGACGCTGACCGCCAACATCATTGCCTTGACCACCCTGATGGCCAGCATCAGCGTGACGCTAGGCGTGTTTATCCTGCGGATCAATGGGCTGATCTAATTCAGGAGCTGGCTCAGGGGCTGGCTCAGCGGCTGGCCTGCGTGCCCTCGACCACCTCGAACTGCTCGATGCCGCCGCCCTCGCGGGTCGCTTCTGCGGGCAGCGGGTTGGCGTGGGCGCGCTTGAAGTCATCGCTGCCGACCCAGGCACGAAAGGCGGCCTGGCTTTCCCACTCGGTTTCCACCACGTATGGCGCCTGGTTACCGAGTGGGCGCAGCACACGCATGGCAATGAAGCCTGGCTGCGCGTCGATCTCACCGGCTCGACGGCGAAAGCGCTCTTCAAACTCCGCCTCGAAACCCTCGTTGACATAGATACGATTGTTGACGATAAAACTCATGGTCATTCCTGTGGCGAGAAAGTGAGCCGCCCAAGGCGGCAGACGTACGCAAGGACATCAGGCAAGCGAAGCCGGGTGGGTCATGGACACCAAGCGCGCACAGCCCGCGGCATAGATATCCGCCTCCAGCTCCGCTATCGCGGCAGTGCCAAAGCCCACTCCGGCCTGCTCTCGACCCTCGACCAGCAGCCCCGTCAGGCATGCCACCAGCGGCATATGGCTGACCAGCAACAGCGGCGCCTCACCGGCGTTGAGGGTCAGCCAGTCCACCGCTGCCTCGGGCGGATCATCCGGCGTGATGATCTCCAGGGTATCTATGCTGATGCTGCCCGGTAGCATCTCCATCACCAGCGCCGCCGTCTGCTGGGCGCGGACGAACGGGCTCGCCAGGATCCGCAGGTTCGCCACATCGATATCGCTGCGGTCAGCCAGCCAGCGACCCATGGCACGTGCCTCACCTTCTCCGCGCTCGGTCAGACGTCGCTCGTGATCAGGATAGCCAGGGGCGGCCTCTCCGTGACGCATGATCAACAGCTCAGCCATGACGAGCCTCCGTGTCACGACGGTCCTGCTTGACGTCTTCCCGCGGAAGCACAAACTCGACGTCGCTGCTCTGCTCGTTGCGCATCAAGAGCTTGGCCATGTCTCTGGCCGGGACACCGCGGAACAACACCTGGTACAGGCCCTCTGCCAACGGCATGTAGACCCCTTCGGCATCGGCCTTGTCACGTACCAGCTTCACGGTATTGACGCCTTCGGCCACCTGGCCAAGGGATGCCACCGCATCATCGAGGGACTGCCCCTTGCCCAGGGCAAAGCCGACGCGATAGTTGCGCGACAGCTCCGATGAACAGGTCACGATCAGGTCACCCACTCCAGCGAGCCCCAGGAACGTCATGGGATTGGCCCCCTGAGACACCGCGAAGCGGCTCATCTCGGCCAGCGCCCGGGTCATCAGCATGCTGCGGGTGTTTTCGCCCATGCCCAGCGCCGCGGCCATACCGGCGGCGATGGCATAGATGTTTTTCAGCGCGCCGCCAAGCTCCACGCCATAGCGATCATTGCTGGCGTAGACACGGAAGTAGTCGCAGCCAAGCACCGCTTGAACACGGGCACGGGTCTCGGCGTCGTGGCTGGCAATCACGGTGGCGGTCAGCTGTTTCTGAGCCACCTCCGATGCCAGATTGGGTCCAGACAGGACGCCTACATGGGTAAAGCCGGTCTCATCCTCGAGAATCTGGCTCATCAGCTTGAAGCCTTCTTCCTGGATGCCCTTGGTGGTGCTGACCAGGATCTGCTCCGGCGTCAGAAAGGTGCGAGCTTGTCTCACGACATCGGCAAACGCCTTGGAAGGAATCGCCACCAGCACCAGGGAGGCCCCCTCCAGCACCCACTCAAGCTGCGTGGACGCCTCTACCCGAGGATTGATGGCATAGTCGGGCAAGTAGCGGGGATTGCGATGATCGCGGTTGATGCTATCTACCAGCGAGGCATCCCTAAGCCACTGGCGCACCTGACAGCCGTTGTCGGCCGCGATACTGGCCAGCGCCGTGCCAAAACTGCCCCCTCCCAGCACCGCTACCCGGGTGTCCTTGTCGGTCATGCTCGCTCCGCAGTCGATGAGTCCACAAGGATTGTACCGAATAATAGACCCGCAGCGAGACGCATCATCCAGACCTTGCCTACCCCATACCGAAAAACGACAACGCCCCTTCAACAGGGGCGTCGGCGGGCCCCTCAAACAAAGAGGGGCGGCAGCGGGCCCCTCAAACAAACAGGGGCGGCGGAGGGCCCCTTAAGCAACAGGGGCGTCGGCGGGCCCCTTAAGCAGCAGGGGCCTCTCAGATCAATCGATCAACGGTACCAGCGAATCAATGCTGGCTCGTGCATCGCCGTAGAACATCCGCGTGTTTTCCTTGTAGAACAGCGGATTCTCGATACCGGAATAGCCGGTACCCTGGCCACGCTTGCACACGAACACCTGCTTGGCTTCCCACACCCTGAGTACCGGCATGCCGGCAATGGGGCTGTTGGGATCTTCCTGAGCCGCCGGGTTCACGATGTCGTTGGAGCCAATGATGATCACCACATCGGTAGAAGCGAAGTCATCATTGATTTCGTCCATCTCAAGCACGATGTCGTAAGGCACCTTGGCCTCGGCCAGCAGCACGTTCATGTGGCCAGGCAGGCGTCCCGCTACCGGGTGGATGCCAAAGCGCACTTCCTTGCCGGCAGCACGCAGCTTGCGCACCAGCTCGCTGACGGCATTCTGCGCCTGGGCCACCGCCATGCCGTAGCCCGGCACGATGATGACGCTGTCGGCATCATTGAGGGCACTACCCACGCCGCCCGCATCAATGGCGATCTGCTCGCCCTCGATCTCCTGAGCCGGCCCCTGAGTGCCACCGAAGCCACCCAGGATGACGCTGACGAAGTTGCGGTTCATCGCCTTGCACATGATGTACGAGAGGATGGCACCGGAAGAGCCGACCAGGGCACCGGTGACGATCAGCAGATCATTGGACAGGGTGAAGCCGATGGCGGCCGCGGCCCAGCCCGAGTAGCTGTTGAGCATCGACACCACCACCGGCATGTCCGCACCGCCGATCCCGAGGATCAGGTGCCAACCGATGAAGAACGCCAGGGCAGCGATCAGCAGCAGCGTCCAGAAGCCCGCGCCATTGAGGTAGGCAATGGCCAGTACCAGCGAGAGTGCAGCAGCACCGGCGTTAAGCGCATGGCCGCCGGGATACTTCTTGGGCTTGCCGTCGATCTTGCCGGACAGCTTGCCAAAGGCGATCACCGAGCCGGTAAAGGTTACCGCACCGATAAACACTCCCAGCACCACCTCGACCTGGAGGAAGGTCAGCTCCGCCGCGGTCTTGTGGGCCAGGGTGGCAGCAAAGGCGGACAGACCGTCGAGGGACTCGCCTGCGGCCTTGAGATCCAGCACTCGGGCGCGCTCCATTTCGGCGTTCCAGCCGACGAACACCGCCGCCAGACCGACGAAGGAGTGAAGAGCCGCCACCAGCTGCGGCATCTGTGTCATCTCGACTCGCTTGGCCACCAGCGTGCCGACGACGGCACCGATGATCATCATCGGAATCATCAGCCAATAGTTGCCGATGTTCGGGCCCAGCATGACCGAAAACACGGCCAGCGCCATGCCGACGATGCCATACCACACCGCGCGCTTGGCCTTCTCCTGGTTGCTGAGTCCCCCCAGCGAAAGGATAAACAGCACACTCGCCGCGATCGCCGCGGCGGTTACGAATTGTTGTCCTAGCATTTCGTCTCTCCGCGGTTCAGGACTTCTGGAACATGGCCAGCATCCGGCGTGTCACCAGAAAGCCACCCACGACGTTGATGGAAGCGATCAATACCGAGATGGCTGCCAGCAGGGCGACCAGCCAGCTGCCGGATCCCACCTGAAGCACGGCGCCGAGAATGATGATCCCGGAGATCGCGTTGGTCACCGCCATCAGCGGCGTGTGCAGAGAATGACTGACGTTCCAGATCACCTGGAAACCGACGAAACACGACAGCGCGAAGACGATGAAGTGCTGCATGAAAGAGGCCGGTGCCACCAGACCCAGCAAGCCCATGATGACGCCGCCGACCACCAGCATGGTGACCTGGCTCTTGGTCTGCTTCATGAAGGCAGCGTGCTCAGCAGCCTTGCGCTCTTCCGGAGTCGGCTCCTTTTCCTTCGGCTTGGGCTTGGCCGCAGCAATCGCCTTGACCTTGGGCGGCGGCGGCGGAAAGGTGACCTCGCCCTGGTGGGTCACGGTGGCCCCACGGATGACATCATCTTCCATGTCATGAACGATCTGCCCGTCCTTCTCCGGGGTCAGGTCGGTCAGCATGTGGCGGATGTTGGTGGCGTACAGCAGCGATGACTGGGTGGCCATGCGCGACGGGAAGTCGGTATAACCGACCACGATAACGCCGTTATCGGTGACAACGCGCTCGTCGGCCACGGTCAGGTCACAGTTGCCCCCCTTCTCGGCGGCCAGATCGACCACCACCGAGCCGGGCTTCATGGCCTTGACCATATCCTCGAGCCACAGCTTGGGCGCTGGGCGTCCAGGAATCAGGGCGGTGGTGATGACGATGTCCACCTCGGGTGCCTGCGCCCGGAACAGCTCCAGCTGCTTCTCGCGGAACTCGGGGCTCGAGGGGGCAGCGTAGCCACCGCTTTCGGAGCCATCCTGGGAGTCCTCGAAGTCGAGAAACAGGAATTCCGCGCCCATGGACTCGATCTGCTCGGACACTTCCGGACGGACGTCGAACGCGCGCACCACGGCACCCAGGCTGGTGGCGGTACCGATGGCAGCAAGACCCGCGACACCGGCACCGATGATCAGCACCTTGGCCGGCGGCACCTTGCCGGCGGCGGTCACCTGGCCGGTAAAGAAGCGGCCAAACTGATTGCCCGCCTCGATCACTGCGCGATAACCCGCGATGTTGGCCGTGGAAGACAGGGCATCCATCTTCTGGGCGCGGGAAATCCGCGGCACCATGTCCATGGCAATGACGCTGGCGCCCTTGTCCTTGCAGGTGTTCAGCATGTCTTCGTTCTGGGCCGGCCAGAAGAAGCTGATCAGCGTCTGGCCAGAGCGCAGCAGATCGGATTCCTGCTGCTGAGGCTCCCTCACCTTGACGACCACATCGGCCTGCTCGAACACCGCCTCCATGCTGTCGACGATGGTGACGCCAGCCGCTTCATAGGCCGCATCATTAAATCCGGCCAGCTCACCCGCGCCTGTCTCGATCAGGCATTCGTGCCCCAGCTTCTGAATGTGTCCGGCGCTTTCGGGCGTCAGCGCTACCCGCGCCTCGCCCTTGTGCCGTTCCCTCGGTGCTCCAATCTTCACAATGGATCTCCCATGTGGCCAACGTTATAGCGATTGCTTGTTATGGGTTCTTGTTATTGTCGTTTGCACCAGTGTTACCTCTACTGGCCGGTCTGCACAAGAGGGCAACGACAGTAAATTGTGCAGTGCAGCGTTAAAGCAAGCACCTGAATCCATTAAGAGAACCGGCGGCATGCGGGGTGTAAGCTTATGCCCTGCCGAGCGTCGAAGCCCGCCCTGTTCGGCGGCGTGGCGTGATCACACCACCTGTTGCGACAGTGCCTGCTACCCCGCGGGAGGTACCCTCATCACCACGATGCGACTTTCGTCGCATGCCCCGCACCGAGTCGGAACGGCTCAGGGGTGCAGGATGATCTTGGCGGCACCGGTGCGCCCATTGGCCAGTGCATGGAAGGCGTCGCCCCCCTCGCTGAGGGACCGATGCTCTACCCAGCTCAGCTCTCCCAGCGCCGACGCGTCCAACAGCGCTACCGCAGCATGCAGATCCTCGAGGCTGTAGGTGTAGGCGCCCAGAAAGCTGAGCTCCTTCAGGGTGGTGGCACGGGTGTCGGTGACGCCTGCGTTATCCTGAAGCCCCAGGTGCATGATCGCTCCGCCAGGACGGGTACAGGCCACCGCCATCTGGCGAGTCGGCCCCGCCCCCACGCAGTCGAAGACGGCCTCCACGGAGTTTTCGCCTGGCGCGGCTGAGAGTGGATCCAGCGCCTCGAGCCCCGCTCTTTCCGCCGTCTCGCGCCGCAGCGGGTTGAGGTCAGCGATGCGCAGGGAGCGCACCCCACGTCCGCGCAGTACCAGTGCGGTGATCAGCCCGATGGCTCCGGCACCGATGACCAGTACGCTGGACTCGGCCAACGGCCGATCGAGCACTCGCTCAAGACGGTGAATGCCGTGCAATGCCGTTGCCACGGGCTCGGTCATGGCCGCCACCTCGGCACTCAAGGTGGCAGGCAGCTCGATCAGGCTGCTGTCGGCGATAGTGACCGACTCGGCAAAGCTTCCCGGCCGGGTCATGCCAATCATGCTGCGGTTCTCGCACAGATTCTGGCGCCCAGAGCGACAGTAGCGACAATGTCCACACACGATCAGCGGGTTCATGGTGACTCGTCGCCCCTTCCAGGCACCTTCGACCACCCTTCCGGCCGCCTCGTGGCCCAGAATCATCGGCGGAACACGGCGCGGATCATGGCCATGGTAAGCATGCAGGTCCGACCCGCAGATACCGGTTGCTTCAACCTGCACCCGTGACTCGCCCGGCGCCAGGGGCTGAGGTTCCGCCTGCTGCAGCGCCATGCGCTCATGCCCGGTATAGAACAAGGCTTGCATCCTGTTTCTCCTGGTTTACTTGGCGGTGAAACCGCCGTCGACATGCAAGATCTGCCCGGTGACATAGGCCGATGCCGGTGATGCCAGAAAGACTGCCGGCCCCGCGATGTCCTCGAGCCGCCCGTTGCGTCCAATGGCGGTCTGGCGTGCCAACGCCTCGGATCGTTCAGCGTCGCCGAATACCGGCGAGGTGAGTTCGGTGGGGAAGAAGCCAGGCGCCAGCGCGTTGGCGTTGACCCCATGCCGCGACCAGGCCTCCGCCATGGCGCGCGTCAGCTGGGCAATTCCCCCCTTGGCCGCGCCATAGGGGGCGCTGTCGGGAAAGGCGCGACTCGACTGCAACGAGGCCAGGTTGATGATGCGGCCGTAGCCTGCCCGGCGCATGCCAGGCACCAGAGCTCGGGACAGGAAGAACGGGGTTCCCAGGTGCAACTGCAGCGTCAGTTCCCAGGCGGCAAGATCGACCTCGCCCATCGGCTGGCGCAGATTGACTCCTGCCGCATTGACCAGAATGGTGGGCTCGCCGAAGGGTTCAGCGGCACGCCGCGCCACCTCGTCAAGCCCATGCGGGTCGGCCAGATCGGCAGCAAGAGCGGCCGCCTGGCCGCCCTCCCGACAGATCACATCAACGCCGTCGGCCAACGCCTCTGCTCGCCTGGCCGTCAACACGACCCGAGCACCACTCGCCGCCAGTGCTTCACCGATGGCGCGCCCCAGACCACTACTGCCCCCAGTGACCAGCGCCACCCGACCGGCTAGATGGAAGTCAGGACGCATGCTCATACCTCGTCTTCTACCGCCAGCTGGAAAATCTCGTCGGGATAGTACTTGGCCAGACGGATGTCGCCGGTACGCGCGTGCCCCTCCATGCCCTCACAGCGGGAAAGTCGCGCGGCGGTGGCGGCAACGGTACGCGTGGCCTCACGGCTCTGACGCTGGTAGGTCACGATCTTGAGGAACTTCTGGGCGCACAGCCCGCCGGTGTAGCGCGCAGCACCCTTGGTCGGCAGGATGTGGTTGGTGCCAGAACACTTGTCACCAAAGGCCACCGACGCTTCCTCCCCCACGAACAGCGACCCGTAGCTGTTCAATCTCGCCATCCACCAGTCCAGGTCCTCGACCTGCAGCTCCAGGTGCTCGGAGGCATAGCGATCGCTGACCTCGACCGCCTCTTCACGGCTGTCGCAAATGATGATTTCGCCGTAGTCGCGCCAGGCGGCATCCGCAGCCTTGCGCTGGGTGTCAGGCAACGCATCGATACGTGTCTGGATCCGCGCATCCACCGCTTCGGCCAGACGTAGGGACGTCGTGAACAGCCAGGCGGGGGAATCCGGGCCATGCTCTGCCTGGCCCACCAGGTCCTCCACCACGATGTCGGGGTCGGCGCTGTCATCGGCGATGATGCCGATCTCGGTAGGCCCGGCAAACATGTCGATGCCACAGCGGCCAAACAGCTGGCGCTTGGACTCTGCCACAAAGCGATTGCCGGGACCGACAAGGATGTCGGCAGGCTTGCCGGTGAACAGACCAAAGGCCATGGAGGCAATGCCTTGAACGCCACCCATCTGCAGAATGACGTCCGCTCCGGCCAGATCCATGGCATACAGGATCGCCGGATGAATGCCGTTCTCGTCACGGGGCACCGAACAGGCCACCACATTCTTGACGCCAGCCACCTTGGCCGTCGCCACGCTCATGATCGCCGACGCGATATGGGCGTAACGTCCCCCTGGTACGTAGCAACCGGCCGTTTCCATGGGAATCAGCTTCTGGCCGGCAAACAAGCCGGGCGACAACTCGGTCTCGAACCCTTGAATGCTGTCACGCTGGGCAGCGGCGAAGCGGCTGACTCGCTCGTAGGCGAAGTGAATATCCTGCTTGAGCTGTTCTGGCACCTTTTCCTTGGCCGCTTCGATCTGGTCACGGCCGACGATCACATCACCGCTCCAACCATCGAGTTCGCGACAGTACTCCCGCGCCTTGTCCTCTCCTCCCGCTTCAATCTCGGCGAGCATGCGCGACACCACCTCGCGGGTCTGATCGTCGTTGCTGGAGGCATTCTTGTCGGCTTGCTTGTAGTAATGAATTGCCATGATGTTTCTCCTAGAGGTGATCGGCCAATGTGGATCACCGCGCCTGCCTGGGCATGCGCAGCTCCAAGTAGGTGCCACCGGCTCGGCCGTCTAAGCCAGTGGCGTTGCTCACGTTGTGACGCATCAAGTCGTTGCGCTGCGGTACGTCGCATCCAATGTAAGCGCTTACAAATGACGCCTTAAAAGAGGGAGGCACAGGCGTCCTCCCTCGTCCATGTCGCTGTACCGTTATCCCAGCGCCCAGGTGGACAGCCACGGCAGATAGGCAATCATCAACACGACGATCAACATGCCGAGCACGAAGGGCACCGCGTAACGGGCAATCGCCAGCACCGAGCAGCGGGTCAGTCCTGACACCACGAACAGGTTGAGCCCCAGCGGTGGCGTGATAAAGCCAAGCCCCAGGGTGGTGACCATCAAGATGGCAAAGTGGAAGTCGTTCATGCCGGCCTCCTGAGCGACCGGCAGCAGCAGCGGCGCCAGGATGACGATGTTGGGAGTGGTCTCCATGACGCATCCCGCCAGTACCAGAATGCCGATCATCAGCAGGATCATCAGCCATGGTGCATCGGTGAGCCCGCTGATGCCGCTCACCAGCGTCTGGGGAATATCGAGGCTGGCCAGGCTCTGCGCCAGCGGCAGCGATAACGCGATGATGGGCACGATGACGCCGCACACCCTGGCCGAGCTTTCCAGCATGCGCGGGATATCTCCCAGCGTCAGCCGTCCCTGGCGCAGACCGATGATGACCACTACCACCACGGCCACCGCGGCCGCTTCGGTAGGGGTGAAGATACCGGTATAGATGCCGCCCAGGATCACCACCGGCACAAACAGTGCCCAACGGGCATCCCATACGGTGTCGAGCCAGCGCTTCCAGGAAAATCGCTCTCGATCGCCTTCGAAGCCATAGCGCCGATTGAGCACCATATTGGTCGCCATGACCGAGATCATGACCATGACCCCGGGAATGGCCGCAGCCAGAAACAGCGTCGAGGCCGACATGCCAAGTACCAGCCCCATGACGATGTAGGCAATCGAGGGGGGAATCAAGATGCCGGTACAGGCTCCCGAGGCGACCAGCGCACAGGCCGCCGGGAGCGGGTAGCCACGCTCTACCAGGCGAGGAATGGTCATGCGGCCAACCGCCGCCGCGCCTGCCGCATCGGAGCCTGAGATACAGGCGAAAAAGCCGCAGCCCAGGGTGGTGGAGTTGCCAAGGCCCGTCTTGAGCCCTCCGACACTGGCCTCCGCCACATCGAGCAGCTTGCCGGACAGCCCTGAGCGCACCAAGGCGTCACCGGTGAGGATAAACAGCGGCACCGCAATCAGCGCGAAGGCATTGATCCCCTCGAACAGTGACTCACCGAAGACGGACAGTGGCAATGCCTCGGTGAAGGTCAACATGCCAAGCGTCCCGAGCCCTATGGCCACCCAGATGGGCACGCCAACCAGAATCATCACGACCAGGGCGGTCAGCGGCGCGTAGAAGGTCCAGTCAAGCGAGGCCGCAGCCTGCTGAAGTTCCATGAATTCCATGACGCATCACCTCAGTCGAAGAGCTTCTGGCCATCGAACACGGGATCACCGCGCTGCATCCGACGGACATCGGCCAGCATGCACTGGATCACCCGCCAGGCGATCAGCAGAAAGCCCATGGGAATGGCGGCGAGAAACAGCGCCTGGGACACCCGCAGGCCCGGCGTCACCGATCCGAACTGGATGGACGTCAGGACCGGTGCGACAGACAGGTAGAGCGCCCATACGGCCAGAACCAGCGTGCACACGTCGGTGATCCACCATCCCAATCGCTTCATCCTTGGGCCGCCCAGATTGATCAAGACGTCGATGCGAATATGGGCACGGTCACGCACCGCCGCCGCTGCGGCCAGCCAAGCAAGATAGATGAAGGCATAGCGGGCCAGCTCTTCGCCCCACACCGAGGAGTAGTTGAGGACGAAGCGGCGGATGACTTCCACCGCGATAGTCAGGATGATCAGCGCATAAAAGGTCAGCAGCAGCCAGCGCTCAGTGCGCCGATCGACAGCATCCCAGCGCAGTCTGAGCGCGTGCCAGCGGTTGTCCTTAGGCGTTGCTGTCGACGTAATAGCCATTTGACACCTCCGCAGCTTCCAGCAATGAATCAAAGGCCTCCAGTGAACCGGCCAGCTCGCGCTTGGTCGCATCCCAGGCCGCCAGCTGGTGGCCACACTTCTCCTTCCACTGGCTGCGCTCATCCTCATCCGGGATATAGACCTCCACTCCCGCCTGGCGCATCTGGTCGTAGGCATAGGCTCGCGCCGCCGGCACCTTGGCCAGATTCTCGCGGAAGGTCACATCGGCTGCTGCCAGCACGCTTTCCTGCAGTGCCGCATCCAGCCCATCGAACCAGGCCTTGTTGCAGGTGTAGACCTGGGCGTCGGGTACCGACTGAATAGTGGAGATGCTCGACAGCACATCGGTAAAGCCGAACACCAGCAATGCCTGCACACTGGGATCCAGGGCATCGGCCACGCCCTGCTTGATGGCAGAGGAAGTTTCGCCCCAGGCCACTGGCGTGGGGTTGGCACCGGCCAGACGATAGACCTGCTGAAGAATCTGGGAAGACGGCACGCGGAACTTGATACCGGCAATGTCGTCGGGTACGCGCACGGGGCCGTCGAGCAAGCCCTCACGCACGGCAACGGTGCGCGGGTCGATACAGATGTACGACAGCACCTTGAAACCGCGCTCCTCCACCTTGTGATGGACCACCTCACGCCATGCATCAGAAGTGACCAGGTTGACCAGCCGCTGGTTGTCACCGCACCAGTAGGGAATATTGATCAGGTCGACCTCAGGGGCAAAGGCGGAGAGGTTGGACAGCGAATGCTGGGCCATGGCGATGGTGCCATTCTGGACCTTGGTGATCAGACCTCCCCCGGCGCCCAGCTGACCACCTGGCGCCAACTTCACGTACAGGCGACCGCCGGAGAAGTTCTGCAGGTTCTCCTTGAGGTTGAGTTGTATGATGGGATACGCCCGGGATGCCCCCAGCGTGTAGCCGGTGGCCATGACCAGAGTCATCTCCGCGGCAGATTCCCGCTCGGACTCTTCCTTGGCGGTGGCCGCCATGGCGCGCTCGGAGAACAGCGTTCCTCCCACCGCGCCGATAATGGCAGCAGTGAAGCCGAAACGCGCAACGCTGCCCAGGAAGTGGCGTCGTTCCGGCTGGCTGGGCGCTCCGTCGGCCGTAGTGTCGAAGTGGCGTGCAAGCATGATTATTGTCCTTGTTGTTGTGCGGTAGACGTCGCCTCCGCCTCCGCCTTCATGCCAGCCTCGAACTTGAGGCAGGCCGATACGAAGGTGGCGGTGGCAGCAGCGAGCAGAATGCCCTCCTCCGCCGCCCCCATGGTCCATAGGCCCGGCAGATAGCGTTGGATGGCAACGTTAAGGAAGAACGCGGCGAATAAAAGAATGGCTAGCCAAAGCAGTGGCTTGGCAGCAGATGACGACCTGGACATAAGAGGCGGCTCCGGTCTTTCGTTGGCGTTGTGTCGAGTGTTGGCCAGCGCTCCAAACGACGTCAGCAGGCATGGACACTCGGTGCTACACTTTGGTCAGATTATTTTTGTAAGCGCTTACAAAGCGTACTACTCAAGGTAGATTCCTCTATAGGACCTGTCCAGAAAAAAGTCCTCTATAGGACTAAAGGCCAAACCGGCTATACCATCGAGCGAGGACACCAGATGAGTGAGCGCCAGCGAAGAACCTTATTGGAAGACGTCGCCCGGGAAGCCGGCGTGTCCACCGCGTCGGTATCGCGCGTGCTCAACCAGGCCCCCCACGTCAGCGAGCGACTCAAGGCCAAGGTCGAATCTGCAGTGGCTCGGCTGGGGTACGTGCCGGATGGCTCGGCCCGGGCGCTGGCATCGCGGCGCATAGGGGCAATCGGCGCGCTGGTGCCCACTCTCGACAACCCGATCTTCGGCACCATGGCCGACAACCTCGAGCGCCAGCTCAAGGGACATGACTGTCGCCTGCTGCTGGCGACCTATCGTTACGACCTGGATGACGAGCTGCAGGCACTGCGCACGCTGATCCAGCATGGGGTCGACGGTATCGTGCTGATTGGCCACGAGCATCACGATCAGACATATGCACTGCTACAGCAGCGACAACTGCCCTTCGTGACCTCCTGGCAGACCTCCACCACGGCCCAGGGGCCATGTATCGGCTTCGATAATGCCGCAGCCGCCCGCCAGCTGGTCCAGCATCTGCTTGGCCTGGGCCACCGACGCTTTGGCATTATCACGGCCCCCTTCGGCCAGAACGACCGCGCCAGGGCACGTCTTCAGGGGTTTACCGACACCCTGACCGCTGCGGGATGCCCGGCACCTCAGATAGAGGTCGTGGACTATGGCATTGCTGAGGGCGCGGCAGCCTGCGCGCGTTTACTGACGTCCGACCGCCCACCCAGCGCCCTGCTGTGTGGCAACGACACCCTGGCGTTAGGGGCCTTGCTGGAAGCACAGCGCCGTGGTGTCAGGGTGCCCAATGCCCTCTCCATCACCGGCTTTGATGACCTGCCCCAGGCGGCGTTCATGACGCCCGCCTTGACCACCGTCTCGGTTCCCGCCAAGGACATCGGCATCCAGGCGGCCGATGCGCTGATGGGGTGGATACGCCACGGACATCGACCAGCGGATATCACCCTGGAGGCACAGGTGAAGCTGCGCCAATCGACGGGGCCTGTTCCTGACTAGTACATCCCTAGCCCCCGGAGAAGCTCCTGGCGATGTCTGAAAGCTCTGCCACCAACCCGGCGGGCAAGGAAATGCGGTCTCCACCCTGCTGCCGAAGCTGGCGGCGGCGGTCACCAGGCAAGCGCACCCCCGGCTGGTCGAGCATCGCCGCAAACAGGGTTTCACAACGCGACAGCACGTTGGGCGCAAAGCGAGCCGCATCGAACAGCAGGATCAGGTGGCCCACTTCGGGGGGCTCACCTTCGGCTTCAAAGAACGACCCCGCCTCAAACCCGAAGCGACTGCCGGAAAGGCCCGCGCAGAGCAGTTCGACCATCATCGCCAGGGCCGCACCCTTGGCATCTCCGGCGGGCACCATGCTGCCCTGAATGGCCAGGTCCGGGTCCGTGGTCGGCAGGCCATCGGGCCCGACCGCCCAGCCCTCGGGGATAGATTGCCCGGCCTTGCGGGCCAGCATGACCTTGCCTCTGGCCACCTTGGACAGGGACAGGTCGAGCACCATCGGTGGACCAGAGCATCGCGGACAGGCGAAGGCGATCGGGTTGGTACCAAACAGCGGCTTGTGACCGCCCCAGGGCGCCATAGCCGAAGGTGCGTTGCTGAAGGCAAGTGCCATGAAGCCGTCCATGGCAGCGCTCTCCACCGGAGCGCCAGCGACGCCGAAATGGTGTGAGCGTCCAACGGAGACAGCGCAGACACCCAACTCGGCAGCCACCTTCTGGCCTTCTTCAAGGCCGCGAGCCACCGCAGGAAAGGCGAGCCCCTGATCAGCATCTACCCGCACGACGGCTCCGTCTCGCGTCACCCGGGGCACCGCCCTGGCATTTACCTTGCCGGTGGCGGCTTGATCGAGATAGAACGGCAGTCGCGACAGGCCGTGAGACGGCAAGCCGTCGCGCTCGGCGTCCAGCAATGCTGTTACCGTCAGCGTCGCCTCGCGCTCGGCAAAGCCTCTGGCCAGCATTGCCTGCATGGCGAGGTGGCCGGCCTGCTCCCGGCTCAGCGCGGTGGTCTGCGGCAGCGCGCCCTCGCTGGGTTGTTCAGCTTGCTTCATGACACCTCCTCAGACGTCAGCATGATGGCCACGTTCTCTGCCGTCATCTGACTGATACGCTGATTGGATTCCTCCGTCACTCCGGCAATGTGCGGTGTCAGGATCAGGTTGGGCGCCCCCTCCAGCACCGATCCCGCCGCCAGAGGTTCCTGTTCGAAGACGTCCAGCATGGCGCCCGCCAGATGACCGCTCGTCAGCGCTTCCGCCAGGGCCGCTTCGTCGACCACGCCACCCCGCGCCGCATTGATCAGCACGGACTGGGGTTTCATGCAGGAAAGCCGCTCGCGATCCAGCAGGTGGCGCGTCTGATCCACCAGCGGTACATGCAGACTGAGCACATCGGCACGCCCGAGCAGATCGTTCAGCGTGTCGCACCGATCTATCGTCTGCCACACGGGGTCACTGGCCGGCACATGCGGATCGTAAGCCTGTACCTGCATGCCCAACCCCATGGCGAGTCGAGCGGTCGCCCGGGCAATCACTCCAAGCCCGACCAACCCCAGTACTGCGCCCTTCACCTCGCAGCCCATCAGTGCTTGACGGGGCCACTGGCCTTGCAACATCGCCTCAGTGGACGCGTACGCCCGGCGTCTCAACATCAAGGCGCCGGTCACCACGTACTCGGCCACCGAATCGGCGTTTCCGCCCTGAGCGGGCTTGACCTCGATCCCGCGCCTTGCGCACTCGTCCAGGGCGATGTTGTCGAGTCCCACCCCGAGGCGTCCCACCACCTTGAGATGGGGGGCTGCCGCCAGCAGCGCACTATCCACCTGGGTGCGGTTGCGAACGATCAGCGCCTCGCACTGGCTGACGGCTTCCCGCAGTCGCTCGGGCTGATCCACCAGCTGAGGGTCCATCACCACGTCATGCTGTTGAGCGAGCCAGGCCACCGCCCGCTCGTCCATGAACTCCGAAATCACGATCCTGGCCATGACGATCTTCTCCTTGTTGCCTGCCCACCCCTGGTGCGGACATCTCGACCGCCACAGGGGACGACAGGGTGTGGGTGGGGTCATGCCGCAAGCCAGCGTCCCGTAGGTAGTGGCACGTTGAGTACCACGGCGAAGAGCACATAGAAGAACGCCACCAGCAGACAGCCGGCCAACAGGTGTCCGGCCAAGCGCTTGAGCGTCCATTGCTGATACTGCGCCACCGCCATCAAGGCCACGAAGCTGCCAAGGCCAGTCAGCAGAAACCCGAGCCATGGCAGTGCCAGGGCCCACACCGACATGACCCCGACCAGCGCCAGGCGTCGAGGCCTGGAACCTCCCCCCGCCGGGCTCCCTGCGACCACCCCGCGCAGCAGTAACTGCGCCAGCCGCAGTGCGGCGGCTACCATCACCCCTGCAGAGATGACCGCAGGAAACACTGCGCCCAACTGGCTCATCTGGCGGGTTCCCCACAGGCAAAGGCCAGCGCCCACCATAAACAGCACGGGCAACAGCACCTCACTGGCGCGAGAGCGGGCGGCCGGTACGGCACGCATCGACTTGTCAGCCGTCATGACGACACCTCCTCGTTAAGGCTGTTGTTGCCTTGCCGCTTGGCGACGCGGCGCGCCTTGACCAACGGGTAGAAGACGCTCAACAGCGATAGCGCGATGATGATCAGGCTGATCGGCCCTCCGAAGAAGGTGCCGACCACGGAGCCGCTGGCACGTCCCATCAAGAACCCCTGGACGAAACCCTGCTCGGCGATGGGGCCCAGAATCAGTCCCAGCACAATGGGTGAGGGCCGAAAGCCATAGCGGTTCAGCACCCACCCCACCACGCCCAGGCAAAGCATGATCATGACGTCGCTGGCGCTGTTGCGTATGGCGTAGGTCCCGATCACCGTCATGAAGGCAATGGTGGGTACCAGCAGCGCCTTGGGAATGGCGATGATCGACTTGAAGGCGTAGCGCCCGATCAACAGGCCCAATGGCAGCAACAGGCAGGTCGCCAGGAACAGCCCCGCCACAAAGGTGTAGGTGATGCCGGCGTTGGTGGTGAACAGCTCCGGCCCGGTACGAAATCCCTGCACCAGCAAGGCCCCCAGGATCACCGCATCCGGCGGCGTGCCGGGAATGCCCAGAACCAGCGTAGGAATGAACCCTCCGCCCACGGTGGCATTGTTGGCAGACTCGGTCGCCAGCACGCCCTGTGGGTTGCCCTTGCCGAAGGAGCCTGGGTCCCTGGCCACGCGACGCGCCTCGGAGTAGGACACCAGACTGGCGATGGAGCCACCGGCACCAGGCAGGATCGCCACGCCGGTGCCGATGGTCGCAGAGCGCAGCAGGTTCCACTTGCCCCTGATCGCCTCGCCCAGGCCCTCGCGGAAGCGTACGCCGCGGGATGCGTCGTCGACTTTAAGATGAGCCGCTGGGGTCGCCACCAGGTCGATCAGTACCGGAATACAGTAGAGTCCGATCAGCGCCGACACGGTCTCGATGCCGCCGAGCAACACCGGCATCCCGTAGGTGTAGCGGATATCACCACCAATCACCGCGACGCCGACCGTGGACAGCAACAGTCCCAGGCCAGCCCCCATGAAGCCCTTCAGGGTCGAGTCCTCGGACAGCGCAGAGATCAGGGTGAGCCCGAAGATCGCCAGCCAGAAATACTCGACCGGGCCAAAGCTGAGAGCCACCTGGGCCAGCAAGGGGGCCAGCAGCAATAGCGCCAGCACCCCCACCAGCCCCCCCACCACCGAGGCAATGGTCGACAGCGTGACGGCCAGATCGCCATCACCCCGCTGCGCCATGGGATAGCCGTCGAAAGTGGTGGCAATCGCCGAGGGTGTCCCAGGCGTGTTCACCAGAATGGCGGAATAGGAGCCGCCGTAGATGGCGCCGGTATAGATGGCACCGAGCATGATCAGCGCAGACTCAGGCGCCATGCCGAAGGTGACAGGGACCAGCACGGCCACCGCCATGGTGGCAGATAGCCCTGGCAGCGCGCCGATCACGATGCCGGCGATGACGCCCAGCAAGGCCAGCGCAAGATTCAGCGGCGACAGCGCGCCGAGAGCATGAGTGATGAGCTCCATGATCGTAACCTCAATCGATCAAGCCGAGTTCTCGTGCACTGGTCTCGTACTGGGCGCTCTGTTCCACCAGAAAATCCGCTACCTCATCATTGCCGACATCCAGCAGGACGAACCCCAGATCCTCCATTTCCTGGCGGAACTGCGGGTTCTGATTGATCTCGCCGAAGATCTCCGACAGCTTGGCCGTGACCGCGTCGGGGGTGCCAGCAGGCACCGCCATGCCACGGTAGGCACCGCCTACCATGTCGTAGCCCAGTTCCTGAAAGGTCGGAACATCGGGGAACAGCGGATGCCGCTCGTCGGCCGCGACCGCCAGCATGCGCACCTTGTCCTGATGATTGGCGGCGACCGTGGTGTAGCCCCACTCCGCCTGAACCTGGCCACCGAGCAGCGCGGTGACGGCAGCGCCGGTGCCCTTGAAGGGAATATAGGTGGTGGTCACGTCCGCCAGCTGCTGAAAACGCGTATTGGCCACGTCATTGGCGCTGTAGGTGCCGCTGCCCGAAAAGGTCACGGCGCCAGGGGCCTGGCGCGCCGCTTCGACCAGCTCTTCAAGGGTCTGATAAGGGCTGTCGGCATTGACCAGAATGGCATCCGGTGAATAGTGGAAGAAGGTGAAGTTATGGATGTCCTGGGTAGCGAATCCAGCATCCTTGCCCATGGGTTTGAGCACAATATGGGGCAGGTTGGTCCCCATGATGGTATAGCCATCGGCAGACATGTCATTGAGCTGCGACCAGCCGACCGCTCCGCCGCCTCCGGGCATGTACTGGATGACCAGTTGCTCGCCGGTCAGCTCCTGAAAGTACTTTTGCTGCAGGCGGGCGCTGATATCGGACTCGCCCCCGGGACCAAAGGGAATGACATACTGGATATCCTTCGACGGAAAGTCCTCGGCTTCCGCCATCGCCAGCGGAGCGACAAGGGAGGATGCTGCCAGCATCGCAGTCAGTGTGAAGGTAGTGGAAAGGCGCATGACGTGACTCCTGATATTGTCGTTATGGGGTGGTCAGGATCTGAGTGGCGAGCCCACATCGCTCGCCGTTCTTGCACAACTTTCTTTTCCAAACGCGTCGAACCTCCCGACCACTGCCGGGAGGACCTTGCACTAGCAGTGTCGCGGTCTCAGGCGCTTTCGTAGAGACGCGTCAACACGAACTCCCGATGACCCAGCGCTTCGGCGGCGGTATGTCGGCCGTTGGCCGTGCGCACCATCATCTCGAGCAGCTGATCACCCGCTTCTTCCATGTTGATCTCGCGCTTGAGGATGGAGGACACATCCACGTCGATATGCTCGCTCATGGTGCGCACCGTGCGCGGGTTGGCGCAGATCTTGACGACCGGCAGGATGGGATTGCCGATCACGTTGCCCTGGCCGGTCGGGAAGAAGTGCACCACATAACCAGCAGCCGCGCACAGCGTGACCATTTCGGCGGCCGCGGACGAAGAATCCATGAACCATAGCCCTGGCTTGTCCGGGGTCTCGGCCTTGTCGAGCACACCATCGACCTTGCAGCGACGACCGATCTTCTGAATGTTGCCCAGCGCCTTCTCTTCGATAGTGGTCAAGCCGCCCTCGATGTTGCCCTTGGTCGGCTGGGACTCGGACAGGTCACTGGTCTTGTGACGATCAATCATGGCGCTGTAGCGATCGAACATTGCCTGGAACTGCTGGCGTACTTCCGGCGTTGCGCAGCGCTCAGCCACCAGGTGTTCACCACCAGTCAGCTCTGACGTTTCACCGAACACCAAGGTGCAGCCCGCGTCATACAGCTTGTCGAACGCATCACCGACGGTAGGGTTGGCACCGCAGCCGGAGGTGGTGTCCGATTCGCCGCACTTGGTGGACACCCACAGCTCGCTGATGTCGCACTCTTCACGCTGGATCTCGCTGGCGTACTGGACGAATTCCTTGGCCTTCTTGGAGGCGGCGCAGATGGTGTTGTGATCGCCATTCTGTTCGATCCAGAAGCCCTCGACCGGCTTGCCGGTGGTCTTGATGCCATCCACCACCTTGTTGGTCCAGCCCGGCTCAATGCCGATGACGATCACCGCTGCCACGTTGGGGTTACAGCCTGTACCAATCAGCGTGCGAAAGTGGAGATCCAGGTCAGCACCGAACTGCAGTCGACCATAAGGGTGCGGCAGCGCCAGCGCGCCCTTGATGTTATTGGCCACGGCCTCGGCGGCAGCGTTGGAAATATCATCCACCGGCAGCACGATAACGTGGTTACGTACGCCCACCCGGCCATTCTCGCGACGATATCCCTGAAACTTGCGTCCCTTGATTTCCATGCTTACCACCTCTTGGTTTTGACGTTGTGGACGTGAAGGTGCTCACCCTGCTTGATCGGCTTGACCACCCGACCGATGTCCACCCCGTACTTGATCACGGTGTCGCCCTCGGCCAGATCTCGCGTGGCCAGCTTGTGGCCAATTGGAATGTCATTGCTGACGGCAAAGGTCACGGTCTGGTCCTGGTGCATCACCCAGCCGGTCAGGGTTTGCCCTGCCTTGATCCCCTCCACCACCACGACCCCGACGCTGTCGTCGGCATCGTGAACCACAAAATCGATGCTCATGCTGTGCTCTCCTGAACGAATGTTATTGACGTTGTGATATCGCCAGCTGACCGGACGGCCTGATCATGGCCGGGTGGTCTCGGGCGACGCTTGCCGCCCTCACAACTCATGTATAGGACATAGGATATAGTACAGTCAAGTATCATCTACAGGTGGCCACCGCTATACTGTCCAGCAAGCACCGGACCTCGCGGAACGAAGAAAGGACATCCGATGGAACAACCCAACCTCAGCTATCGCCCGCTCTATCAGCAGATCAAGGACGTCCTGCTGCAACGCATCGTGTCCGGCGAATGGGCGCCCGGCACGTTTATTCCCAGCGAATCCGCGCTCGCCAACGAGTACAAGGTCAGCGTGGGCACACTACGCAAGGCACTGGACTCCCTGGCCAGCGACAATGTGGTCATTCGCTATCAGGGCAAGGGAACCGTGGTCGCCACCCACGATCAGGACAGCTCGCTATTTCGCTTCTTCCACCTCACACGACTGGACGGCACGCGATCCCTACCGACGTCGCGAATCCTGGTCAGAACGAAGCGCCAGGCAAGCGAACAAGAACGTGAGGCACTGGCACTCGCCCATGGCGCTGAGGTCATTCACATTCAACGGGTACGAGAGCTCGAAGGCACCCCCGCACTGCTTGAGGATGTGGTGGTATGTGCCAAGCGATTTGCCACGCTGGATAGCCATCCGGAAACCCTGCCCAACACGCTGTACCAGCTGTATCAGCAGCGCTTTGGCAGCAACGTAAGCCACGCCGAGGAGCGCCTGTTTGCGGTGGCGGCAAGCAAGGATGAGCAGACCCATCTGGGCATTGCGGAAGGAACACCGATTCTGGAGATTCGGCGCATTGCCAAGGATATTCAGGACCAGGCACTGGAATACCGCGTATCCCGTTGCGAGACACGCCATCATTGTTATTTCAATGAGCTGTAGAGTGGCTGACGGCAGCTAATGGGCGGGTCAAAAAGACAAAAAAGGCCGGCATCATTGCCGGCCTTTTACGGTCTTGCTGCTTATGCCCCGAAAGGATTACGCAGGACGATGGTCTCGTTGCGATCCGGGCCGGTGGAGATGATGTCGATAGAGGTACCGACCTGCTCCTCAAGGAAGCTGATGTAGGCACGAGCGGCACTGGGCAGGTCTTCGACGCGTTTGACGCCGAGGGTGGACTCGCTCCAGCCGGGCAGGTCCTGGTAGACCGGTTCGACGGCCTCGTAGCCCTCGGAGTCCACCGGGTTGTCGAGCACGTCGCCGTCCTTGCTGCGGTAGCCGACGCAGACACGGATGTTCTCGAGGCCATCGAGCACGTCCAGCTTGGTCAGGCAGATGCCGGAGACGGAGTTGATCTGTACCGCATGGCGCAGGGCCACGGCGTCAAACCAGCCGCAACGACGGGCACGACCGGTGGTCGCACCAAACTCGTGGCCCTTCTCGGCCAGGTGACGGCCATGCTCATCGAACAGCTCGGTCGGGAAGGGACCGGAACCCACGCGAGTCGTGTAGGCCTTGGTGATACCCAGCACGTAGTCCAGGTACAGCGGACCAACGCCGGAGCCGGTGGCCGTTCCACCCGCGGTGGTGTTGGAGCTGGTGACGTAGGGGTAGGTGCCGTGGTCGATGTCCAGCAGCGAGCCCTGGGCGCCCTCGAACAGGATGTTTTCGCCATCCTTGCGCAGGTCGTGCACCAGGCTGACGGTGTCGGCCACCATCGGACGCAGCTCTTCAGCCATCTGCATGGCGCTCTCGAGCGTCGCCTGGAAGTCCACCGGCTCTTCACCGTGATACTTGGTCAGCACGAAGTTGTGATAGTCCAGCACTTCGCCCAGCTTGGAGGCAAACCGCTCGCGGTGCAGCATATCACCCAGGCGCAGACCGCGACGGGCAACCTTGTCTTCGTAGGCCGGACCAATGCCGCGACCGGTGGTGCCGATCTTGGCGATGCCGCGCGCTTTCTCGCGGGCCTGGTCAAGACGCACATGGTAGTCGAGGATCAGCGGACAGGCTGGCGACAGGCGCAGACGCTCGCGCACGGGCACGCCCTTGCTCTCGAGCTCACGGATTTCCTTGATCAGCGCTTCAGGAGACAGCACCACGCCGTTGCCGATGACGCAGGTCTTGTCTTCGCGCAGAACGCCGGACGGAATCAGGTGGAGGACCGTTTTCTCACCGTCGATCACCAGCGTATGGCCGGCATTGTGACCGCCTTGAAAACGCACCACGGCGGAGGCAGATTCGGTCAGCAGGTCAACGACCTTGCCCTTGCCCTCATCGCCCCATTGGGTACCCAGTACGACTACGTTCTTGCCCATTGCTCTTCTCGTCTCTCTTGGTTGCGCCTTGGGGAAACACTGCACAGCTCGCGAATCGCGACTGGAGACAGCGTTTGCGTGGCGCCACTGTCGGTGTCAGCGCCAGACCCCGGCGCCCCGATTCGGCCTTCGTGAGAAGGCATCACCTTACTCTGGCGTTACGTGGTGAGGGGTTCTAGCACCCACTCCTGTCCTCTAGCGACCAGCTGCTCGCTGCAGTCGTGCCCTGGAGCACGCTGTCCCGGCAGGCCCTGGATCACGCGGCGGCCCTGTCGCCTAAGCTTCTGTACCGCCTCGTCGAGCCCTGGAGCGCCCTCATCAGCAGGCGCCCACACGCTATCTCCGGCCGGATCCTTGGTGGCCAGGGTAGCCAGCAGCTTGAGGTCCATGGAGAAGCCTGTCGCCGGACGGGCGCGGCCAAAGGCACGACCGGTATCGTCATAGCGACCGCCCTTGGCCAGTGCCTGACCATATCCCGGCACATACGCGGCAAACATCATGCCCGTGTGGTACTGATAGCCACGCAGCTCAGCCAGATCAAAGTAGCAGTCTACCTCGGGATGCTCGCGCTGCACGCCCTGGTACAGGTCATAGAGCTTGTCGAGGGCATCATTGACGGCCTGCGGCGCCTCGGCAAAGGCTTCGCGGGCCTGGTCGAGGACCTCGGGGCCGCCGTGCAGTTCGCCGAGGGTACGAAACATGGTGGCCAGCGCCGGATCGCTGACGGTGCGCGCGACCTCGGCCTCCAGCTGACCGGGTGACTTGAGCGCCAAGGCCGCGGAAATCGCATACTCCGCCTCCGCATCCAAGCCAGCCACTTCCACTAGATTACGGTAGATACCCACATGGCCCAGCGCCAGGTGAACTTCACCGGCACCCGAGGCCTCCAGGCTTTCCAGCGCCAGGCGCAGAATCTCGAGGTCGGCGGCCAGGCTGGCACTGCCGAACAGCTCGACACCGACCTGCACCGGGCTACGTCCGCCCTGATGCTTGTCGGCCTTGGCGCGCAGCACATTGGTGCAATAGCAAAGGCGTACCGGCCCCTCGCGTTTAAGCGAGTGCGCGTCGATCCGCGCGACCTGTGGCGTGACGTCCGCCGTCACCCCCATCATGCGGCCGGTGAGCTGGTCGGTAAGCTTGAAGGTCTGGAGATCCAGGTCCGTGCCGGTACCCGTCAACAGGGAGTCGAGAAACTCCACGGGAGGCGGCATCACCTGGTCGTAGCCCCAGAGATGAAAGAGGTCGAGCAGCGCCCGGCGCAGCTCCTCCATCCGGCTGGCCTGAGGAGGAAGCACCTCGTCCATGCCGTCGGGCAGAAGCCAGCGGTCAGCGATGGTCATGTCGATATCCTGCCTGGTCGATATCTTGCTGTGACGTTTTGCCTGTCCCGCACGCACGCCAAACCTCGCGCACAAGTGAATTCCGGTGATTCGTCTTGGGACAAGAATCAAGGACTTCGGCGTGCAGGCGAACGCGTTGAACTCAGCGATGTCGGGGAATGTCGGCCACAAAAAAACCGGGCCACGCCCGGTTGACGGATTCTATCACGTTTGGCCGCCAGTTGAACCCCGCAGGGGCGTCTTTCGCCCCTGCGAGTAGCAGCCATCTGATCTAGTTCACCACCCGAGGCGTACTGCCAGCATCGGGATTGGCGCTTTTCAGGTAACGGAAGAAGTCACTGGACGGGTCCAGCACCATCATGTTGCCCTCGCCTTCCGCGAAGGAATCACGGTAGGCATTGAGGCTGCGCCAGAAGCGGTAGAACTCGGTGTCGCCCTGATATGCCTGGGAGTAGATCGCGGCGGCTTCAGCGTCACCTTCACCGCGCAGTGTCTCGGCACGCTCGTTGGCCTGGGCCAGCAGCACCTGACGGCGACGATCGGCGTTGGCGCGAATACGCTCGGACTCTTCCTGACCCTGAGCGCGCCATTCCCGTGCCTCGCGCTCACGCTCGGAGCGCATACGGTCGTACACCGCGGAAGACACATCCTCCGGCAGATCGATACGCTTCACGCGAACGTCGAGAATGGCAACACCCAGCTCGTCCTGCATCAGGGTATCGAGCTCTTCGGTGGGGCCAGACATCAGCTCATCACGCTTTTCAGAGATGATCTGCTGCAGATTCAGCTGACCGAATTCGTTACGCAGGCTCTCGTCGACACGGGGCTGGATCAGGCGCACCGCCATCAGCTCATCCCCTGCCGTCGCCTCGTAGTAGCGGGTGGGGTTGACCACCTGCCACTTCACGTAGGAATCCACGATCACCGCCTTCTGTTCCTGGGTCAGATAGCGGCTGGCATCAGTATCCAGCGTCAGCACCCGGGTATCGAACTTGCGGATGGTCTGGGTGATCGGCACCTTGAAGTGCAGACCCGGCTGAATGTTTTCCTCGATGACTTCACCGAAGCGCAGCTTGACCGCACGTTCGGTCTCGTCGACCACGTACAGGCTGTTGCTGGCTAGCCAGGCCACGGCGGCCAGGCCACCGACGATGAGCAGGGATCGGTTATTGATCATTTAGCGACCCTCCCGCTGAATACCACTGTCGCGGCCGCTGCGACTGGAACTTGAATTGGCGCTCGAAGAGCCACTCTCGGCGCGAAGGCGCTCCAGCACCTGCGGATCGAGCGAGCTGGCGCTTTCGGATGAGGACTGGCTGCTGCCGCCACGACCAAGGCGGTCCATCGGCAGTACCATCAACGGACTGTTCTGATCGACGTCCACCAGTACCTTGCTGGTCTGGCCGAGCACCTCGGAGATGGTGTCGAGGTACAGGCGTTCACGCATGACCTCAGGCGCATCACGATATTGGGTCAGCAATGCCGTGAAGCGGTTGGCCTGACCGCGGGCCTCGGCAACCACCGACTCACGATAGCCCTGGCCCTGCTCAACGATACGCTGCGCCTGACCCTGTGCTTCCGGGATGATGGCATTGGCGTAGGCCATGGCCTGGTTGATCGTACGCTGACGATCCTCACGCGCCCGGATAACGTCATCGAAGGCATCCTGAACCGCATCGGGGGGCGAGGTGGACTCGACGTTCAAGGTCACCAGACGGATGCCCGTACCATAATTGTCCAGGTAGGTCTGCAGACGACTGGCCACGGCGCTGCCGAGAATCTCACGACCGGAGGTCAGGATGTCGATCATGTCGGTGCCGCCGACCACATGACGCAGGGCCGAGTCGAGGGCATTTTCCAGCGACAGCTCCGGATCACGCACGTTCAGCACGTAATCGCGGGGATCTGCGACCTGGTACTGGGCCGACATTTCCACGGACACGATGTTTTCGTCTTGTGTCAGCATGGACTGGGTCTGGCTGACAGAGCGCACGCGGGTCACGTTGACCATGCGCACATCGTCGATCAACGGCGGATTCCACTGCAGACCCGGCGTCACGACTTCCTGGAACTTGCCGAAGCGCAGAACCACGCCACGCTCGGACTGGTCTACCAGATAGAAGCCACTGGCCGCCCAGACAGCCAGACCGATAACGATCAGCAGGCCCGGCAGCGCAAAGGTGTTGCGCGGACGATTGCCGCCGCCCTTGCCACCGCTGCCACCGCCACGCTTGCCGCCTCGGCCACCCAGCATGCCATTGAGCTTGTCCTGAAACTTCTTCAGGGCTTCATCCAGATCAGGTGGTCCCTGGTTATCGCCGCCACGGTTGTCACCGCCGCGGTTACCGCCACCATTGCCGCCTCGACGCCCCCCGCCACTCCAGGGATCGTGCTGGTTGCCGTTGCCGCCACCAGGCTCATTCCAGGCCATACGTCGTCTCCACTCTGTGCCCCCGCGTCACGAGGCGCATCGATTGCGATCCTTGGGTCACGCTGCACAGACCTCTGCGCTCGACGTCCATCCAGCGTTTCCCTTGTGGCGTCGCCATCCGGGCGACGCTCTAGCCGACCCGTCTGACGGATCGGTTCACGCTTCCCAGACGTCACGCTCCTTGAGTGCGTCGGGAAGGTAATCATTAACACGCTCACCCAGGCGAGCCATCAACTGATTGAAATCGCGCCGCGGCAAGCGAATCTCCAGCTGAGTCCTGCCCTGTTCATCGAAGGACTCTTCCCGCACCGCGTTCACCTCGTGCAAGGCGGCGCGCAGCTTGCCCTGCTCCGGCGTCAGGGTCAGGGAAAAGTCGATGATGTCCTCAGCCAATCGCTCGGTCAGGGCCTGCGTCAACAGGTCCAGCCCCAACCCCTTCTGGGCAGACAGCCATACGGTCTGAGGCACACCATGCTCATCACGCTCGATGCGCGGCGAGCTGTCGAACAGGTCAATCTTGTTCATCACCTTCAGCGACGGCACATCCAGCGCACCAATCTCGTCGAGCACGGCGTCCACCTGGGTGACGTTGAGCTCACGATCCGGGTCCGCCGAGTCGATGACATGCACCAGCAGGCTGGCCTCGGCGGCCTCCTGCAGGGTGGCCTGGAAGGCTTCCACCAGCTTGTGCGGCAGGTGCCGGATAAAGCCGACCGTGTCCGCCAGTACCACCGGCCCCACGTCCTCGACGTTCAAGCGCCGCAGCGTAGGGTCGAGAGTAGCGAACAGCTGGTCCGCCGCATAGACCTCAGACGCCGTCAAGCTGTTGAAAAGCGTTGATTTACCGGCGTTGGTATAACCCACAAGCGAGACGCTCGGGATTTCCGCACGAGAACGTGCCCGCCGATTTTGCGTGCGCTGACTGCGCACCTTGTCCAGCCGCTTGTGAATCGACTTGATCCGTGCCCGCAACAGGCGACGGTCAGTCTCGAGCTGGGTCTCACCCGGGCCACGCAGGCCGATACCCCCTTTCTGACGCTCAAGGTGCGTCCAGCCTCGCACCAGGCGCGTGGACATGTACTCCAGCTGGGCCAGCTCCACCTGCAGCTTGCCTTCATGGGTACGCGCGCGCTGAGCGAAGATATCAAGGATCAGGCCCGTACGATCGAGCACCCGGCACTTGAGTGCCTGCTCGACGTTACGCTCCTGAGAGGGGCTGAGCGCGTGATTGAAGATCACCAGTTCCGCCTTGTGCACTGCCAAGGCCTCGCCGATCTCCTCCAGCTTGCCCGACCCCACGAAACTCTTGGGGTCAGGACGCTTCCGCGAGCCGGTGACGAGCGTCGCGGGCTCGGCACCCGCAGACCTCACCAGCTCGTGGAACTCACCGGGATCTTCGCGCTCCTTCTCGTCCTGAAAATCAATGTGGACGAGCACCGCCGTTTCACCGGCGTCGGGACGTTCAAAAAACAATCAATACCTCACGAAATATCAGCTCTCCGGCTGCGCCGCAGGATCCTGGGCCGGCAGACGCACGTTGCGTGACGGCACCACCGTGGAGATAGCGTGCTTGTACACCATCTGGCTGACGGTGTTGCGCAGCAGGATGACAAATTGGTCAAAGGATTCGATCTGGCCCTGGAGCTTGATGCCGTTGACCAGGAAAATCGATACCGGAATGCGCTCCTTGCGCAGAATGTTCAGGTACGGGTCTTGAAGGGACTGCCCTTTGGACATGTTGCTCTCCCTGAAGGTGTCTTAGGGTTTTAGGTTATGGTGGCGCCCGCTCCTGCCTTCAAGGCGACGGACATCACAGTATTCTGCGGGACCCTGAAAGCGGCCACACGAAATCGTTATCTTACGCTAAGTCCCAGCGCTGCGCACGAGTTTCAGGAGCCGCTCGGCGGGCTTGCCCGCCAGCGGATCCACCCATGTCAGTTCAGGCCAACTCCGCAGCCAGG
Organism: Halomonas sp. DP4Y7-1; assembly: GCF_019800705.1. NCBI lineage: Bacteria > Pseudomonadati > Pseudomonadota > Gammaproteobacteria > Oceanospirillales > Halomonadaceae > Halomonas > Halomonas sp. DP4Y7-1. The sequence goes on from NZ_JAHVKS010000002.1 coordinate 36,618, forward strand.
TCAATTGACGCTTGGCCAATTGACGGGTGGCGACGACGCCCCGGTGGACGAAGGTGTCACGATCAAATTCGCCGTCCAGGTACTGCCAGGCCTGACGGTAGCCGACGCTCTTCATCGAAGGCATCGACAGCGACAGGTCTCCTCGTGCCTTCAAGGCGGCGACTTCGTCGAGGAAGCCCGCATCCAGCATGAGCGAAAAACGGCGCTCGATTCGCTGGTGCAGCACCGAACGGTCGGCAGGAGCGAGACCTATGGACAACAGCCGAAAAGGAAAGGTTTCACGGCGCTGTTCACGCCACAGCTCACTCATTGGCCGACCCGCCAACGCGTAGACCTCCAGGGCACGCATCAAACGCTGGGGGTCGTTGGGATGGATCCGCGCCGCCGAGGCCGGGTCCACCTCTGCCAGACGCCGATGCAACGCCTCCAGCCCCTCACGCTCAGCGTCTTGCTGCAGCTGGCGTCGCACCTCGTCGTCCGCCGCCGGCAAGTTGGCCACGCCCTCGACCAGGCGCTTGTAATACATCATGGTGCCCCCCACCAGCAGCGGCAGCTTGCCGTGGGCCGCGATATCGTGCATTTCGGCCAGGGCATCGTCGCGAAACTGCGCCGCGGAGTAAGACTCGGCAGGGTCACAGATGTCGATCAGGCGGTGGGGCGCCCGCGCCAGCTCCTGTGCAGACGGCTTGGCCGACCCGATATCCATGTCGCGGTAGATCATGGCCGAATCGACGCTGATGATCTCTCCGTCGAGACGCTCGCGAATATCGATGGCCAGGTCGGTCTTGCCCGCCGCGGTGGGGCCCATCAGCAGCACTGCCAGCGGCCGCTGATCCACTGTCGCGGCCGCTTCTGCGGCCATGTCCTTGCTCATCATTGGCCTCGCAGGAACAGCTTGTCCAGATCCTTGAGGCTCATCTGGGTCCAGGTGGGACGGCCGTGATTGCACTGACCGCTGCGCTCAGTGCGCTCCATGTCCCGCAGCAGCGCATTCATCTCGGCGACGGTGAGCTGACGATTGGCGCGCACGCTACCGTGGCAGGCCATGGTCGACAGCATTTCGTTGATATGCGCCTCGATCCTGTCCGAGCGGCCATAGCGCTCCAGGTCAGACAGCATTTCACGCACCAGCGGCTCGACATCCGCATCGGCCAGCAGCGCCGGCACCTGGCGCACCAGCAGGGTCTCAGGACCGGCGGCATCCAGCTCCACCCCCAGTCGCACAAAGGCGTCACGCTCTCGCTCCGCGGTCTCCGCCTCGGCCCCGCTGACCGCCAGTGACACCGGTACCAGCAGCGGCTGGGCATCCAGCGCTCCACCGTGTACCTGGGTCTTCATGCGTTCGTAGACAATCCGCTCATGGGCGGCGTGCATGTCCACCAGCACCAGACCCTGGGCGTTCTGCGCCAGAATGTAGATACCGTGCAGCTGCGCCATGGCATAGCCCAGCGGCGGCGCCTGGGTGGCGTCTTCCTCGGGCATCTGCGGGGCGTTCATCCCATGCTGTCCGGCGACCTGGCCATCGCGAGGCATGCTGATCGGTTCAGGCCTGCGTCTTTCGGCCAGCGCTGTCTCGGCGGCCATCCCCCCTGCGCCTGGGGCACCAGGCTGCGGGTTCAACAGGCTCTCTTCATGCTCGGGATGGAGCTTGCGATAACCGTCCATGAACGCCCGCACCCGATCCGGGGTCACGTTCGACTCTCCCTCTTCCCTGCGCGGGTGCAGCGCCATGGGCTGCTGCTGCCAGGAGGGCGACGACGCCTCGGCTGACCTGGCCTGGGAGGATGCTGCAGCTGGTTCGCGAATCTCGCCGGTCTCCGGGTCAACGTCCAGGCCATCATCGCGCTTGGCGTAGCCCTGGTCGTGTCCCTCGGCGCCTCCATCGCGCTGGCCAGCACGAGCTTCTCCCAGCGCGCGATGCAGGCTCGAGAACAGAAAATCGTGCACCATGCGACCGTCGCGAAAACGCACTTCGTGCTTGGTCGGGTGAACATTGACGTCCACCACGGTCGGGTCGACGTCGAGATACAGCACGAACACCGGATGACGGCCATTGAACAGCACGTCGCGGTAGGCCTGGCGAATGGCGTGAGCCACCAGACGGTCTCGCACCACACGTCCATTGACGAAGAAGTACTGCTGATCCGCCTGGGCCCGCGAATGGGTCGGCAAGCCAACCCAGCCCCACAGCCTGAGACTGCCGGTGGCAATATCAAGCGTCAGGGCGTTGTCCAGGAAGTTCTTGCCCAATAGCGAGGACAGGCGTCGCTCCACCGAGTGATCGTCCCGTGCCACCGGCAACTGGTGGATCGTCTTCTGGTTGTGGCGAAGCGTCCAGCCGATATCAAAGCGCGATAACGCCTGACGCCGAAACGCCTCTTCCACATGATTGAATTCGGTTTTCTCGGTGCGCAGGAACTTGCGCCGGGCCGGCGTATTGAAGAACAGATCCCGCACCGCGACCGAGGTGCCCCTGGGGTGCGGCGCCGGTGTCACGCGGGGTTCCATGCGGCGGCCCTCCGCCACCACCCGCCAGCCACCTTGGGGGTCGTCCTGTACATTCGAGGTCAGCTCGAGCCGTGACACCGAACTGATCGATGCCAGCGCCTCCCCCCGGAAGCCCAGACTGGCCACGCCTTCCAGCTCTTCCAGCGAAAGAATCTTGCTGGTGGCATGCCGCGACAGCGCCAGCGGCAGATCGTCCTCCCCGATGCCGGAACCATTGTCGCGAATGCGGATCAGCCGCGCACCGCCCGACTCGATATCCACTTCGATGCGCGAGCTTCCCGCATCGATGGCGTTCTCGATCAGTTCCTTGACCACGGACGCTGGCCGCTCGACCACCTCACCGGCGGCAATCTGGTTCGCCAGGCGCGGATCGAGGATCTGAATACGCCGGCGGGCATCCTGCTGTGCCTCCGGGTCGCTCAAGCGATGCCCACCGCCTGGGGTCTCGTCCTGAGCACCACGGCGGCCGACATCGTTGCTGGATACGTGCTGGGGATCATTCATGAACTGGGAATCCTCAATACCTGCCCCACACGAATCACGTCGCCAGACAGCTCATTGACCTGCTTGAGCGCATTCAACGCCACGCCATGACGCGAGGCGATGGCCGACAGAGTGTCGCCGGGCTGAATACGGTACTCGTTGGACGCCGTCGAGCGCCCCTGGTCACGCTGCCAGGCCAGCAGGCTGGCCGGCGGCGGGTTACGCTCGAAGTGCGCGCGAATCCCGCCGAAGACAGCGCTCATCATGCGCTGCTGGTAGGCGCCATCTCTCAGTCGCCGCTCTTCTTCCGGGTTGGAGATGAAGCCTGTCTCCACCAGCAACGAGGGAATGTCCGGCGACTTCAGCACCACGAAGCCAGCCTGCTCGACGCGGGGCTTGTGAAGATCGTTGATGCGACCAATACGGCTAAGCACCTCATCGCCGATCGTCAGCGAATCATTCAGCGTCGCTGTCATGGTCAGGTCCAGCAGCACCCCGCGCAGCACCTGGTCCTTGTCATCCAGCGACAGGCTGCCATCGACACCGCCGATGAGGTCGGACCGGTTCTCGGCAGCGGCCAGCCACTTCGCCGTCTCCGACGTCGCGCCACTCTGGGACAGCGCAAACACCGAGCTGCCGTGGGGCCTGGGGCTATTGAAGGCATCGGCATGAATCGACACAAAGAAGTCCGCTTTCTGCTCCCGGGCGATCAAGGTGCGCTGGCGCAGTCCGACGTAGTAATCGCCGTCACGAATCATCACCGCCTTGAAGCCGGGAGTGTCGTTGAACTGGCGGGCCAGGCGATCCGCCATCTGCAACACGACATCCTTCTCGCGGGTGCCACTGGGGCCCATCGCGCCAGGATCCTCGCCGCCGTGGCCTGCGTCCACCGCGATGATAATGTCACGCTTGGGGTGCGGCTGGGCGGCATCCACCACCGGCGCAGCGGCCACCGGATCGCGCCCTTCCGCCACGGCTACGGTCTTGGCACGTTCCGCGGCGATTTCCTGCTCACGGATCATCGACTCGATCGGGTCGATGGGGTCTTCCACCGCACTTTCGCCCGGATATTCGAGATCCACCACCAGGCGGTGGCCATACTGATTGTTCGGCGCCAGCGAGAAGTGACGCGGCTCGATGGCGCGGCTCAATTCAAGCACCACGCGCAGATCGTTGCCTTCGCGCACGCCGGTGCGCACAGCGCTGATCGCGCTGTTCGACAGGTCCATGCTGTTGGGATCGGCCGCCAGGCTGGTATCCCCCAGGTCGATGACCAGCCGGCGCGGGTTATCGAGCTCGAATACATTGGCGGTGGCCGCGGCAGACAGGTCAAACACCAGACGCGAATGGTCCGGCGCCGCCCACAGACGCATGTTATCGACGCTGGCGGCATGGGTCGCCGCGCAGACCACGGCAAGCCCCAGCCCCCCGACCAGAGTCAACAGCTGACGCATCATGCCTTGCCCCCTGCCAACCGCACGTCGCCGCTGATCTGCTGCGCCAGGCGTTCGAGCACCTCGCTGCCATAGGCGGTCAGCGCGCTGATGTGGGCCCGGCGCCCCCGGGGCTCCGCGTGGCTCAACGCTACCTCCAGGTCCGGCGGGGTCAGCCAGCCTTCACCGCGCTCGGCCCATTCGACCAGGCACAGGTTGCCCTCGGCGAACAGGTCCCTGCCACCAATGAATTCCAGCTCTTCAGGATCGCCAAGGCGATACAGATCGAAGTGATAGAGGGTAAGAGGCTCCTCACGCAGCGCCAGCTCGTAGGGTTCTACCAGCGTGTAGGTCGGACTCTTCACCGCGCCTTGATGGCCGTATGCGCGCAGCACGCCACGTGCCAGCGTGGTCTTGCCGGCGCCAAGCTCTCCCGACAGGTGGACACGCCCACGCCCATCCAGGGCTCGTCCCAGGCATTCCCCCAGTGCGACCTGGCGGTCTTCATCATCGAGTCGCAGCTGCATCTTCCTCGCCCATCGTCGGATTGACTAATTTTCGTGCACAGGATGCCAGATCGCTGGCCAACAGACCACGCTCGCCGCCCTCTCGCGCTGCCATATCCCCGGCCAGGGCATGCACCAGCACTCCCACTCTCGCGGCACGCTCGAGTGACCAATCGAGCGAGGGACCCTGGGCAACCAGGCCAGCAATGATGCCGGTCAGCGTGTCGCCCATGCCACCACTGGCCATGCCGGGGTTGCCGAAGGGACACAGCGCGAGTCCCTGGGGACCAGCGATCAGGGTGCCAGCCCCCTTGAGCACTACCACCCCGCCCCAGCGTTCACGCAGGGCCCGTGCGGCACCCGGGCGATCCGCTTCAATCTCGGCCACGCTGCACCCGAGCAGGCGTGCTGCCTCCCCCGGATGCGGCGTCAATATCCAGTCATCGCGGCGCTGACCGGAGAAGCGCGAGACCAGCAGGTTAAGCGCATCGGCATCCAGGACCAGCGGAATGGAGCGCCCCAGCGCGGTCTGCAGCACCGACTGGCCCCAGCTGCCCTGGCCAAGCCCCGGGCCTACCGCCAGCACCGTCAAGCGCTCCAACAGTTCGTCCAGTTCACTGGCATGGGTCACACCCCGCGCCATCACCTCAGGACAGCGCACCAGACTGGCACCGACATGCTCGGGAGCTGTCGCCAGCAGCACTCTGCCCGCTCCGACACGGGCACAGCACTGTGCCGCAAGTAGCGCAGCACCGCCCAGGCCGGGCGCACCGCCGAAGATGCCGGCGAAGCCCGCAGCGCCCTTGTGCATGTCACGCTCTCTCGGCGGCAGCGCCGACTCGATCAGGCCGGACTGCAGTCGCCAGGCGGTCGGCTCTATGTCGTCATGAGCTAGCGCATCGACACCCAGGGGCTCCACGACCACCTCGCCGGCCAACGCCGCGCCGCGGCCAGTGTGCAGGCCCAGCTTGTCGCCGATAAAGGTCACTGTCATCACTGCCTTGACGGCGAGACTCGGCTCGGCACCACCATCGGCGGTAATTCCCGATGGAATATCCACCGCCAGCACCGGCCGCCCACTGGCATTGATCGAGGCAATGCAAGCGGCGTAGTCGGCCCTGAGCTGTCCGGTAAAGCCGGTGCCCAACAGCGCATCGACCACTACCTCACCGTCCACCACGAGCTCGTCATTCCATTCAACAAAGGCCACGCCGGCATCATCTGCCATTTGCGCCGCACGCAAGGCGTCTCCTTTCAGCTGCCCACGTGGACACATCGACACCCGCTGCACCTGGCGCCCCTCGGTGGCCGCCAAGGCTGCCAGTACATGACCATCGCCACCGTTGTTACCGCCGCCACACAGCACGCTCAGCGACTTGGTGGCTGGCCAGCGCGCCTTCAACCAGCGCCAGGCGACACCGGAGGCGCGATGCATCAAGGCAAAGCCGTCCGTTTCTCCGGCAATCGCACGCCGGTCGAGCTCACGTACCTGTTCGGCGGTGTACAGCGGCGTCTGACCTGGCTCAGGCGTGCCGACGTCGACGTTATCCATGCGGTTCTCCCTACGATCCGGATGCTTTACCATGACGACCCTTCTTCCAGTCTAAGCGGTTCCCGTGCTGAGCAAAGCTCGGTGGCCCGCCGCTACGCCATCTTGCCAGGGTTGTCCTCATTCATGTCCGCATCGTCTCCGCGCGCCGACGTCGATTTTCACGAGCTGGCAGCCCGCATTCGCACCTGGGGGCGCGAGCTGGGGTTTCAGCAGCTCGGTATCACCGATGTGGACCTCAGCGAAGACGAGGCCTATCTGGAGCGCTGGCTGGCGGCTGGCTACCACGGCGAAATGGGCTTCATGGCCAAGCACGGTACCAAGCGTACCCGGCCTGCGGAACTGGAGCCCGGAACCATCCGCGTCATCAGTGTACGCCTGGACTACCTGCCGCCGGAGGTCGAGACCACCAAGGTGCTTGGCCAACCTGACCGGGCCTACGTGTCACGCTATGCGACTGGGCGCGACTACCACAAGCTGATGCGCAAGCGCCTGCAGCGCCTGGCGAAGATGATCGAAGCAGAAGTCGGCACCTTCGGTTATCGCGCCTTTGTCGACTCAGCCCCGGTGATGGAGCGTGCCCTGGCCCGCAAGGCAGGTCTGGGCTGGTTCGGCAAGAACGCCATGCTGCTCAACCCCAAGGCGGGGTCGATGTTCTTTCTGGGCGAGCTGTACACAGACCTGCCGCTACCGCTGGACGCGCCCTTCGAGCAGGAGCACTGTGGCAGCTGCAGCGCCTGCCGTAGCGCCTGTCCCACTGGCGCCATCGTCGACGACAAGGTGGTCGACGCCCGAGCCTGTATTTCCTACCTGACCATCGAGCTTCACGGTGCCATTCCTGAACGCTTTCGGGCCGATATGGGCAACCGGGTGTTTGGCTGCGATGACTGCCAGCTGGTCTGTCCGTTCACCCGCTTCACCCGAGTCAGCCACGAAACGGACTTCGCCCCGCGCCATGACCTCGACAGGGTCTCGCTACTGAGCCTGTTCGGCTGGAGCGAGGAGCAGTTTCTCGAGCGTACCGCCGGCAGCCCGATTCGCCGCATCGGCTACGAACGCTGGCTGCGCAACCTGGCCGTGGGGCTTGGCAATGCGCCATGGAGTTCCGCCATCGAAAGTGCGCTACTGGTGCGCCTGGCCTACCCCTCCGAGCTGGTGCGCGAGCATGTGCGCTGGGCGCTGGAACGTCAGCGCCGTCAACGCCCAGCGCTGATTCCGACCCAGTAACCCGTGCCGCTGGCACGCCCTTGTGGTTGGCCGAGCACACCAGCGAATCAGGACGGCGTCGTCAAAGCCCCCTGAGCAATTCAGTCGTTGACGTTCGCCTTGAGGAAGGTCTTGCGATAGTGCGCAAGCTCCGCGATGGATTCCTTGATGTCATCCATGGCCAGGTGCACGTTGCGCTTGGAGAATCCTTCAAGAGCCTCGGGATTCCAGCGCTTGGCCAGTTCCTTGAGGGTCGAGACATCCAGGTTGCGGTAGTGGAAAAAGGCCCAGAGTTCGGGCATTTCACGCTCCAGAAATCGCCGATCCTGGTGGATCGAATTGCCGCACATGGGCGAGCTGCCCGGGGCGACATGGGCCGCCAGAAAGGCCAGCGTCTGGCGTTCGGCCTCGGCGGTGTCGACGGTGCTCTTGCGCACGCGCTCCACCAGCCCGGACTCACCGTGGGTGCGGGTATTCCAATCGTCCATGCCGGCCAGCAGCGCCTCACTCTGGTTGACCGCGATGACAGGCCCCTCAGCGATGACATTGAGATCGCCATCGGTGATCAGCGTCGCCACCTCGATGATACGCTCTCGCTGCGGATCCAATCCGGTCATTTCCAGGTCAATCCAGATCAGCAGATCGCTTCGCGGTGTGGTGGGAGCCTGTGCGGCAGATGCATCAGCCATGATCGTTTCCTTGCGTCGTAGGGCGCCCGCTGTCGGGACAGGGGGCGTCCGGGTAGGTACAATGCCGCCCATTGTACCGACCATCAGGTGCTCATGAGCAAACGCAAGTTGAGCCGTCAGCAACGCTGGCGCATCGAGAAGATCCAGGCCGAACGTGCCGAGCGAGCCGCCAAGAAGGCTGGGCGGGACGACGAGAAGTTGGCGGCTGGCGAATACGGCGCGGAACGCGACGGCCGAGTGATTGCTCACTTCGGACGCACGCTGGATGTCGCTGAGCGGGCCGGTGATACCCCGACTCGCTGCCATCTGCGAGCCAACCTCGAGGGGTTGGTCACCGGAGACCGTGTCATCTGGCGCGCCGGCGAGGACGGTAGCGGTGTGGTGGTCGCCAGGGGCGAGCGCGACAATGTGCTTGAGCGCCCGGACATGCGCGGGCTGCTGAAGCCGGTGGCCGCCAACATCGACCAGATCCTGATCGTCTTCGCGGTAGAGCCCGAGCCCCACGCCGGTCTCATCGACCGCTACCTGGTCGCCGCCGAAGCCACCGGCATTACGCCGGTGCTGGTTCTCAACAAGACCGATCTGCTGCCCGAGCAAGGCGGTGAACTGCGCGCGCTGCTCGACCGCTACCGCCATATTGGCTATCAGGTGGTCGCCACGACCACCGCTCACGCGGGTGGACTGGACGACCTGTATGCTCAGCTCGCCGACCGCACCTCCGTATTTGTCGGGCAAAGCGGGGTTGGCAAGTCCTCGCTGATTGATCGGCTGCTACCGGATGAGGAGCTGCGTATCGGCGCCCTCTCCGAGGACTCTCGCAAGGGCCGGCACACCACCACAACGGCCCAGCTCTATCGCCTTCCGCCACCCAGCGACAGCCTTGCCGCGGGAGAGCTGATCGACTCCCCCGGTATTCGCGAGTTTGGCTTGACGCACCTGGACGAGCGCCAGGTGACCGAGGGCTTTATCGAGTTCGCACCCTACCTCGGCCTGTGTCGCTTCCGCGATTGTCGCCACCGGCAGGAACCGGGCTGTGCGCTGCTCGATGCTGTCGATGCTGGCGCTATTCACCCCGATCGCTTTGCCAGTTATCGTCGCATCGTCGATAGTCTGGATAGCCCGACCTAAATCCGCCGCCGCTATCGTCAGGATGATCCAGAAGGAGACCCCCATGAGCTCAGAAGACAATCTGCTGCCCCTGATCGCCGAGCCAGAGGACCTGGCGAGCGTGCTGGATCACGAGGATATTCTGGTGATCGACGTGCCGCTCAAGGCCGACAGCTACGCCCAGGGCCATGTCCCAGGGGCGATCTTCCTGGACCACCGCCGACTGCTGAAAGGCAGTGGCGACGTGCCCAACGACGTACCCGACGTTGAGGCCTTGTCAGCCCTGTTCTCGTCGCTCGGGCTGACCCGCGACACCCACGTGGTGGCCTACGACGACGAAGGGGGTGGCTGGGCCGGGCGCCTGCTGTGGACGCTTGAGCTGATCGGCCATCGCCGCTACTCCTATCTCAATGGCGGGATTCATGCCTGGCGGGCCGAGGGGCTGCCCCAGTCCACCGAGGAGCACGCCGCCACCGCCTCCGACTACCAGGCCGAGATCCTTAATCCAGAGGTCGCCATTGACCGGCTCGAGCTGCAGGAGCGACTGGGCAGCGACCACTTCGCTATCTGGGATGCCCGCTCCGTGGGCGAGTTCGAGGGCACCAAAGGCGACAACAAGCGCCGTGGTCACCTGCCCGGTGCGGTCAACATGGAGTGGACGGATGCCATGGATCGTGAGCGTTCACTTCGTCTGCGCGACTATGCGGAGCTGATCACCGAGTTGGACGCCATGGGCATCACGCCAGACATGGAAGTGGTCACTCACTGTCAGAGCCATCACCGCAGCGGCTTTACCTGGCTGGTGGCCAAGGCACTGGGCTTCGAGCGCATCCGCGCCTATCCCGGCTCATGGAAGGAATGGGGCAACCGCGACGATACGCCGATCGAGGGCTGACGCCGCCGCCTCATTGCGCCAGAGCCACCCGCACGTCTCACACGCTCAGGCTCACCGCCACGGTGGCCTGAGCCTGTTCCAACCCGTTTATCCGGAGCCGTCATTTCGTGACCCTCGCCAAGCTGTTTGCCCTGATCCAGTACCCGATCCCCCAACACCTGCTGTCCAGGCTGGTGGGTCGTCTCGCCGACTGCCGTATCGGCTGGCTCAAGAACCTGTTGATCCGTGCCTTCATCAAGCGCTTCAACGTCGACATGAGCCAGGCCGTCGAAAGCGATCCTGGTGTCTACCCAAGCTTCAACGCCTTCTTCACCCGAGCGCTGACCGCCGACGCTCGCCCGCTGGCGGACGGTCTGCTGTGTCCCGCCGACGGCACGCTGTCACAGTGGGGCGCCATTGATCGTGGTCGCCTGGTGCAGGCCAAGGGGCATCGCTTCAGCGTCTCCGAGCTGCTGGGGGGCGATCCGCTGTCCGCAGCGCGCTATCAGGACGGTAGCTTCGCCACCGTGTATCTGTCCCCCAAGGACTACCATCGCGTGCACATGCCGCTGGCGGGCACCCTGACCGAGATGGTCTACGTCCCTGGACGGCTGTTCTCGGTCAATGACGCTACTACCCGCCACGTGCCTGGACTGTTTGCTCGCAACGAGCGCCTGATTTGTCATTTTGATACCGAGCAGGGGCCGATGGTGATGGTCCTGGTCGGAGCGATGATCGTCGCCGCCATCGAGACCGTCTGGGCAGGCCAGGTTACGCCTCAGTCCGGCCGAGTCGAACGCATACGCTTCGACCGCCCGGTGCACCTGGAAAAAGGTGCGGAAATGGGGCGTTTCAAGCTGGGCTCCACGGTGGTGATGGCCTTTGCCGAAAAGATCGACTTCGACGCCCTGCACGGCAAAGGGGGCAACGCCGTAGCGGTTCGCATGGGTCAGCGCCTGGGGGCACACCCCGGCCAGCAGGCAACTCCAGCACCGGAAGACGCCAGCGAGGCGACGGCAGAGGACCAGCCCGGCGCGGCAAAAGACGGCGCTGAATGACACCAGGGGAAGTGGCAGTGGCCCCGGTCAGCACCGGGGCGTGGCAAAGGCCATGACCTGATCAATACGCGACTTGCCGAGCGCCAGCTGAATCAGCCGGTCGAGGCCCAGGGCGACACCGCTGCCCTCGGGCATACCGGCCTCCAGGGCCGCCAACAGGCGCTGGTCGACATCCACCTCCGGCAAGCCCGCCTGGGCTCGAGCGCGATTGTCTTCGGCAAAGCGCGCTCGCTGCTCCTGAGCGTCAGTCAGCTCATCGTAGCCGTTGGCCAGTTCGAGTCCCTTCAGGTACACCTCGAAGCGTGAGGCGACCCAGGCACCATCCTCGGGATCCCGATGGCGCCTGGCCAGGGCCGCCTGGCTCGCCGGATAGTCCAGCACCACATCGATGCCGTCGCGGCCAAGCGTCGGCTCGATGACCAGGCACATCAGCAGGTCCAGGCAGTCATCGCGCTCCGCCGTGCTCATGTCCAGTCCGCCGGTAGCGGTAGCCAGCGTGCGCAGTGCCTCCAGCTCGACCACGAAGGGGTCGATCGACAGCTCCCGTGCAAACAGCGCTCGGTAGCGATGACGGCGCGTCGGGCCCGGATCGGTCGGCAGCAGGGTGCGAATCAGCTGCTGGGTCTCCTCGATCAGTTGATCCAGTGACCAGCCAGGGCGATACCACTCCAGCATGCTGAATTCGATGTTATGACGCCGTCCGACTTCACCGTCACGGAAGCTGCGGGCAATCTGGAAGACAGGGCCTGCCCCTGCCGCCAGCAAACGCTTCATATGGAATTCTGGTGATGTCTGCAGCCACAGCGTTTCAGCACCCGCGGGAGTGCGGGCCTGGCAGGACAACGAGGCCAGGTGCACATCGGTACTGCCAGCATGCCCCAGGATAGGCGTCTCCACTTCCAGCACATCACGCTCGGTAAAGAACGCACGCACCCTTGCCAGCAGAGCCGCACGGCGCCGCAGCGTGTCTAGCGTGGCGGAAGGTTGCCAATCGTTCATGCTTGCCTACCTTGGGTAAAAGACGAAGGGCCACGCGGTAGCGTGGCCCTCGTTTAGCTATCGATCACTGCAATCGATCACTGCAATCGATCGCTGCAATCGATCGCTGCTGTCGATCGACGGCGTTCGCCCCGCCTCAGGCGCGGGAGACGTACTCGCCCTTGCGGGTATCGATCTTCAGCACTTCACCCTGGTTGATGAACAGCGGCACGCGGACCACCGCACCAGAGGACAGCGTCGCCGGCTTGGAACCGCCCTGGGCCGTATCGCCCTTCAGGCCCGGATCGGTCTCGACCACTTCCAGCTCGATGAAGTTGGGCGGGGTAACGGAGATGGCGTTGTCATTCCACAGGGTGATGGTGTAAACCACCTGCTCCTTGAGCCACTTGTCGCTGTCACCCAGTGCCTTCTTCTCCACCGCATACTGCTCGAAGGAACCATCGGTCTTCATGAAGTGCCACATGTCACCGTCGGTGTACAGGTACTCCATGTCCAGATCCATGACATCGGCGCTTTCCAGGGAGTCGCCGGACTTGAAGGTACGCTCCCACACGCGGCCAGTCATCAGGTTGCGCAGCTTGACGCGGTTGAAGGCCTGGCCCTTGCCGGGCTTCACATATTCGTTCTCGACGATGGCGCAGGGGTCGCCGTCGAGCATCACCTTCAGACCGCCCTTGAATTCGTTGGTAGAATAGTTCGCCATGAAATCTGTTCCCTTTTGGTGCCCGTCCCGGCCATCGGCCCCGGTCGGCACACGACTGACATTCCACGAGGGCCAGCCCCTCGCGCCTATCGATGGATGGCCCGCATGATAACCCGAAGCCCGTCGCTTTTGCATTGCTCTGCCCCGGATGAGCCGGAGCTTCCCGCCCCCGGTGGCTGGCAGCGCCAGCTGGCCGGAGCCATTCGCGACCCTGCCGAGCTATGCCGCCGCCTTGGCCTGGATGCCAGCTTGGTGCCTGGCGCCGAGGCCGGCCACGCCCTGTTCGAGGTGCGCGTGCCCGAGGCCTTTGCCGCCAGAATGCGTCACGCTGACCCGCAGGACCCCCTGTTGCGGCAGGTACTGCCCCTGTCCGACGAACAGTCGACGCCATCAGGCTACGTCACGGACCCGCTGCAGGAGGCGCAGCACACCGCCAGGCGCGGACTGATCCACAAGTACGCTGGCCGGGTACTGCTGATCACCAGTCCCGCCTGCGCGGTCAACTGCCGCTACTGCTTCCGTCGCCATTTTCCCTATCAGGACAATGCGCCTTCACGCTCTCAGTGGGACGATACCCTCGACTACCTGCGCGACGATGTCAGCCTGCGAGAGGCCATTCTGTCCGGCGGCGATCCCCTGGCCGCCAGTGACCGCCAACTGTCCTGGCTGGTCGAACGGCTGGACGCCATCAGCCATCTCAAGCGCCTCCGGATGCACACCCGGCTGCCGGTAGTGATCCCCGATCGGGTCGACGGACCGCTGCTCGACTGGCTTGGCAAGACGCGCCTGCAGAAGGTAATGGTGCTGCATATCAACCACGCCAACGAGATCGACGACGCGGTGATTCGCGCCTGCCAGCGACTGGCTCGAAGCGGCGTCACCCTGCTCAACCAGAGCGTGATCCTGAAGGGCGTGAACGACTCGGTCGATGCCCTGGAGGCCTTGTCAGAACGGCTGTTCGAGGCGGGTATCCTGCCCTACTACCTGCATGCCTTCGATCCCGTGGTCGGCGCCGCCCATTTCGATGTCAGTGACCAGCGGGCCGATGCTCTGGTCGATGAGCTACGCACTCGACTCCCCGGTTTCCTCATGCCGACGCTGGTGCGTGAGATACCCGGCGAGGCCAGCAAGACACCTCTGTAACAACAACAGAAAAGCGAACGGGAAGGAAAGCGAGGAAAGCGAGGAAAGCGAGGAAAGCGAGAAGGGAAAAGAGCAAGGAACGGGGATCGGTGACACCCCGGGCGCCAGTGCCCGGGCCAAGGAAAAGGCCCCCGCCGCAGGGAAGCTGCGGCGGGGGCCTCGTCATCGCGCCTGGCGGCGGTTAGGCTTAGGCCACGCTATCGGCGGTGACGTTGGGTGCCACCTCCTCGGTAGACAGGCAGCGGTTCACCGCGCTCATCACCCCCTTGATCGAGGCACTGGTGATGCTCTCGTCGGTACCAACCCCAAACACGGCTTCTCCCTTCACCCGCACTTCAACGTAGGCGATGGCTTCTGCGTCGGCGCCCTGGCCACGGGAGTGCTCGTGATAATCGATGATTTCGATGTCATGGCCCTCACCGCGCAATGCCTTGACGAAGGCCGCCAGGGGACCATTGCCCTCACCGCTGATGGTGTGGCGCTGACCGTCCTTGGCGATGCAGGCCTCAAGCATGACCGTCGGACTGTCCGGCTCGGACGACAGACGGTGACTGACCAGGCTGTAGGGCTCGGTCTTGGCCAGGTACTCGTCGACGAAGGTCTGGTAGATCATCGCCGAGGTAATCTCCTTGCCGACCCGATCGGCCACCTCCTGCACCACCAGGCTGAACTCCATGGACAGCCGGCGCGGCAGTTCGATGCCGTGCTCCTGCTCGAGCAGGTAGCTGACGCCGCCCTTGCCGGACTGGCTGTTGACGCGGATCACCGCCTCGTAGCTGCGGCCCACGTCGAGCGGATCGATGGGCAGGTAAGGTACCGCCCAGACGCTGTCCGGATCTTCCTTGCGCAGCGCCATGCCCTTCTTGATGGCGTCCTGGTGAGAGCCGGAGAAGGCCGTGAACACCAGATCACCCACGTAGGGGTGGCGCGGATGCACCGGCAGCTGGTTGCAGTGCTCGACCTCGCGCATGATCGGGGTGATGTTCGAGAAATCGAGCCCCGGATGCACACCCTGGGTGTAGAGGTTCATGGCGAGGGTCACGATGTCGACGTTACCGGTACGCTCACCATTGCCGAACAAGGTGCCCTCGACCCTGTCGGCGCCGGCCATCACCGTCAGTTCAGCGGCGGCCACGCCGGTACCCCGGTCATTGTGCGGGTGCACGCTGACGATCAGGTGATCACGGTGTTCGACATTGCGGCAGAACCATTCGATCTGATCGGCATAGTTATTGGGGGTCGCGCACTCCACCGTCGCCGGCAGGTTGACGATCATCTTGTTGTCGGCGCTTGCACCATAGGTCTCGCGCACCGCATTGACGACGTCGACGGCAAAGTCCATCTCGGTGGTGGTGAACAGCTCCGGTGAATACTGGAAGGTCCACTGGGTGTCGGGCGCCGCCTTCATCAGGTCGCGAATCTGGGTGGTGGCGTCAACTGCAATCTGGATGCACTCGGCCTTGTTGACGTTGAACACCACACGACGGAACACCGGATCCGTGGCGTTGTACACGTGCACGATAGCCTTCTTGGCGCCCTTCAGGGCCTCGAAGGTGCGCTCGATCAAGTGCGGACGTGCCTGAGTCAGCACCTGAATGGTCACATCGTCCGGCACCTTGTTGTCTTCGATCAGGCTGCGCACGAAGTCGAAGTCAGTCTGGGACGCTGACGGGAAACCCACTTCGATTTCCTTGAAGCCAATCTTCAGCAGCAGGTCAAAGAAACGCTGCTTGCGTTCCTGGTCCATCGGATCGATCAAGGCCTGATTACCGTCGCGCAGGTCGACGCTGCACCACTTCGGCGCGGCCTCGATACGCTGGTTGGGCCACTGCCGATCAGGCAGGTCCACGGCGACGAAGGGACGGTACTTGCTGGAAGGATCGTTGAGCATCATGGCGAATTCTCCGGATACGGGCTGTGTCTAGCGATCGTTGGTACGATCTTGCTCGCGGTATTGTCGAGCTATTGTTGGCAGGCCTGACGTGCGCCTTATGGGCTGTGGCCAGGCATAAACGGCGACGCCCCGCTCACCAAAGGAGAGCGGGGCGTCATAAGTCGTAGCGCAGTAACATCAATGACAGCACCATCGCGCACCGTGACGATCATGGCCGCATGACGAACACAGGCTCCTGGGCGGCTCATGGCGGGAAGGTTCATGGCGGGGGACTGGACACTGACTAACATGGTTCAACCTCGATTCGACTAACTCTTGGCAACAAGCTCCAGGCGATGAAGGCGGCTCGGGAAGAGCCAGGGCAGGCGCCATCGCCACGCGCATTTACACGCGTAGTAGTAGTCGTAGGTCGAGGAGTCGAAGTGTCATGTTCATGCGCCTAGAAAATCAGTCTTAGCTGCCCTTGTCAACCATTCCCCTGCATGACCCCGCCCGCAACGCAGCGGCCAAGTCCCCTGTCATCCCTCGCAGAAGCGGCGCCAGCGGTACGCGCGAACGACGCTTTTCTGCTGATTTGCTGACCTACCTCGCTGTCACGCATTTGTCCTCTACCCCGTCTAGAGTAGGTGTTAGGTCACAGGCCCCGATACGGCCGCAAGCCATGGACAAGGCGGCACGCCACCGGTTGTCTCCCGGCCGCGGCTTTACGGTCCCTACACCCTATCTGGACGATGTCGGGACGCCACGCCTCGCACCCAAGGCCATTCAATCCCCCACGTCATTCCTACACTGCTGGAGACACAAGATGGTTGCGCTGAACCACAGCACCCCACTTGCTAGTACGCGATATCGCACACCAATCGCCCCCCAGGACCGCAGTCCCCACAGGCCCCGTCACGCCGTTCTGAGCACAGCCCTGTGCTTGAGCGTTGGCATCAGCCTGCTGACGATGGCCCTGTCTTCCTCGGCGGTGGCAGCATCCGATCCCACCAGCGCATCGAACTCTCTACCGGTCAGCGTCGGCCCGCGGCCCTACTTCCTGATCGACGACATGGATGAGGACAACGCTCAGTCCGCCGAGCTCAAGGCCACACTTCAGCAGTGTGCGTCGTCCCTGGACCAGCTTGAGCCCAGCGACTTTTCGATTGGCCATCGCGGTGCGCCTCTCATGTTCCCGGAGCACACGAAAGAGTCCTACCTGGCGGCGGCAAGAATGGGTGCAGGGGTGCTCGAGTGTGACGTGGCCTTCACCGAAGACAAGGAGCTGGTGTGCCGCCACTCCCAGTGTGACCTGCATGGCACCACCAACATTCTGGAAACCGAACTGGCCAGCCAGTGCAGCGTGCCACCAGCCTTCAATGCCGACGGCACCCTGAGCAACGCCAGCGACATCCAGTGTTGTACCAGCGATATCACCCTGGCCGAGTTCAAGACCCTGGAAGGACGCATGGATGGCGTCGACACCAGTGCCGACACCCTGGAGGCCTATCTGGCTGGCAACCCCCGCTGGCGCACAGAGCTCTACGCCGATCGCGGCACCCTGATGAGCCATGCCGAAAGCATCGCGCTGTTCCAGCAGCTCGGGGTCAAGATGACGCCGGAGCTGAAGACGCCTAGCGTGGAGATGCCCTTCGACGGCATGAGCCAGCAGGACTACGCGCAGAAGCTGCTCGATGAGTACGCCGAGGCAGGCGTGGCGCCAGCCGACGTCTTTCCGCAGTCATTCCTGCTGGATGACGTGCGCTACTGGGTCGATAACACCGAGTTTGGAGATACCGCCGTCTATCTGGACGACCGCTATGACGTGGAAGGCTTTGACGTGACCGACCCCAGGACCTGGCAACCGTCTATGCAGGAGCTGGCGGATATGGGCGTCAAGATTCTGGCCCCGCCGATGTGGATGCTGCTGGCCGCCGGCGACGACCCTGACAAGCCCATCGTGCCATCGGTCTACGCCGAAGAGGCCAAGCAGGCGGGACTTGAACTGGTCGCCTGGTCCTTTGAGCGCTCGGCACCCTTGACCCGGGATGGCGCCTGGTACCACCAGACCATTGATGACGTGGTAGACAACGATGGCGACAAGATGGTCGCGCTGGACGTCATGGCCAGGGATATCGGCGTCAAGGCAGTGTTCTCGGACTGGCCCGCGGCGGTCACCCTGTATGCCAACTGCATGGCGGACGAGCTGGCGCCCTAGGCTCCCGGCAAGAAGATTAGCGCCCACCACGTAAAAACGGCCGGGTGGCAAGCCACCCGGCCAGAACGCCTTCCGTGGCGTTGGCGCCCCTAACGCCATTCCGAGGGTTCCATCCTAACGACCCTGCCTGGCTGCGGCGCTCCCCCATCGGCGGTACCCAGGCCCCCTCAGACGAGGGGACCAGCAGCGGCACTGCCATCTCGCCAAGTCCGTCACCAGCCAGGGGCACTCCCTTGCGGCAAGCCATTCAGGCGAAGGACAAGCCCTGCGCCTCAGCAGTAATGCGGGTGCCGGCACGTCCCGCCACGATGGCCTCGATATCAGCGAGTGCTCCGATTACCGCCGTCTTGCCGCTGGCTCGCACAAACTCACAGGCCGCCTGCACCTTGGGGCCCATGGACCCGCTAGCGAAGTCGAGCGCTTCCAGGCTGTCAGGGTCGGCCTCCGCCACCCGCCGGCTCTGGGGCGTTCCCCAATCCAGATAGACACCGTCAACATCCGTGGCGATGATCAGCAGATCACTGGCGAGCTCTCGAGACAGCAGCGACGAGCACATGTCCTTGTCGATGACGGCCTCGATGCCCTGAAGCTTGCCGTCCTCAGCGTACACGGTGGGAATCCCACCGCCGCCGGCACAGATCACCACCGTGCCCCGCTCGAGAAGCCAGCGCAGTGGGCGAATCTCGAAGATCCTTTTGGGCCTGGGACTCGGCACCACCCGGCGATAATGATCACCGTCCTTGGCCATGGCCCAGCCCTTGAGCTCCGCCAGACGGCTGGCCTCCTCCTGCGTGTAAATGGGACCGATCGGCTTGGTAGGGTGAGCAAAGGCCGGGTCAGCGGCATCGACTTCCACCTGGGTCAACAGCGAGGCGAACGGCACGTCGCCGGGCAACAGATTGCCCAGCTCCTGCTCGATCATGTAGCCGATCATGCCCTCGGTCTCGGCCCCCAGCACATCCAGCGGGAAGGCATTGTCCTCGTCATAGGCCGCCCCCTGCAGCGCCAGCAGCCCGACCTGAGGGCCGTTGCCGTGGGCAATCACCAGCTCATTGCCCGATGCGATTCGCGCGATCTGCTCACAGGCGATACGAATGTTGGCGCGCTGGGCGTCCCCATTCATGACTTCGCCTCGTCGCAGCAGTGCATTACCGCCAAGCGCTATGGTGATACGCATACGCTACTCTCCCGGTTCAGGTTGGCGAGCGGCACCAGGCCACTCGCCAGGTTCAGGCCAACATCGACGCCAGCGACTCACACATCTCCCAGCGTCGACACCATTACCGCCTTGATCGTGTGCATGCGGTTTTCCGCCTGCTCGAAGGCAATGCAGGCCGGGGATTCGAACACCTCCTCGGTGACTTCAATACCGTTCTTGAGGACCGGATACTGCTCGGCGACCTGACGCCCCACCTTGGTGTCGCAGTTGTGAAAGGCGGGCAGACAATGCATGAACTTGACCCGAGGGTTGCCCGACGCCGCCAGCAAGGCCTGGTTGACCTGATAGGGCAGCAGCTGGTCGATGCGCTCGGCCCATGCCTCCACCGGCTCACCCATGGAGACCCACACATCGGTGTGAATGAAGTCGACGCCCTTGACCGCTTCCTGGGGATCTTCGGTCAGGCAGAGTCGTGCCCCACTCTGCTCGGCAAAGCGACGACAGTTGGCCAGGTGCTCTTCATCCGGCCAGAGCGCCCTTGGCGCGGCGATACGCACGTCCATGCCCAGCTTGGCGCCGATCAGCAGCAGCGAGTTGCCCATGTTGTTGCGCGCATCGCCCAGATAAGCGAAGGAGATCTCGTGCAGCGGCTTCTCCGCGTGCTCACGCATGGTCAGCACGTCAGCGATCATCTGGGTCGGGTGGTACTCATCGGTCAGCCCGTTGTACACCGGCACCCCAGAGAAGGCCGCCAGCTCCTCCACCACCTCCTGGCTGAAGCCGCGATACTCGATGGCGTCATACATGCGTCCCAGGACCCGAGCGGTATCACGCATGGACTCCTTGTGACCGATCTGGGACGAGGTCGGGTCGATGTAGGTCACATTGGCGCCCTGGTCATAGGCGGCCACTTCAAACGCACAGCGGGTGCGGGTGGAGGTCTTCTCGAAGATCAGCGCAATGTTCTTGCCCTTCAGCCGCTGGGTCTCGCAGCCGCTGTACTTGGCGCGCTTGAGATCACGAGACAGGTCCAGCAGGTAGCGCAGCTCGCGCTCGGAGTGATGCATCAGTGACAGCAGGTGACGATGGTGGATGTTGAACGCCATGAGTGTCTCCTTGACGGCTGCCTGGCAGCCGTCGATGGGAAGCCAAAAGAGAAAAAGACGGTTCCGCTGACGTCAGCGATCGACGTCACAAGCCGGTATCAGTAGTCGACGGCATCGCGGGAAATGGGGCAGGTCATGCAGTGACCGCCACCACGTCCGCGCCCCAGTTCGCTGGCACTGATGGTGATGACCTCGACGCCTGCCTTGCGCAGCAAGGTGTTGGTGTAGGTATTACGGTCATAGCCGACCACCACACCGGGCTCGAGGGCGACCACATTGTTGCCGTCATCCCACTGCTCGCGCTCGGCCTCGTAGCTGTCGCCGCCGGTCTCCACCACACGCAGCCTGGGCAGACCAAGGGCCTCGGCCACGACCTCGATGAAGCCTTGATTCTCGCGTCGCACGTCGATGCCACTGGGCTTGCTCTCTTCCGGGCGCAGGCTGAACGGCACGATATCCTTGACCACCTCCGGGAAGACCGTGACCAGATCGCGATCACAGAAGCTGAACACCGTATCCAGATGCATCGCGGCACGAGAACGCGGCAAGCCCGCCACGATGACCCGTTCGGCTTCACCCGCCCGGAACAAGGCGCTGGCCACCTGGCCGATGGCCTGATGCGAGGTACGCTCCCCCATGCCGATCAACACGACGCCGTTGCCCACCGGCATGACATCGCCACCTTCCAGCGTTGCAGCACCGTGGTCCTGATCAGGGTTGCCATACCACACCTTGAAGTCGGCGCCGACAAACCTCGGGTTGAAGCGATAGATGGCTGACGTCAGCAAGGTTTCCTGGCGCCTGGCCGGCCAGTACATGGGGTTGAGGGTGACGCCACCGTAAATCCAGCAGGTGGTATCGCGAGTGAACAGGGTGTTGGGCAACGGCGGCAACACAAAGCTCGAGCGCCCCAGATAGTCACGGAAGGTCTTGAGGGTCTCGCCACCATGACTCTCGGTGATATCGGCCCAGGACACCCCGCCGATCAGAAAGTCGGCTAGACGCCGAGGCTCAAGGTCGGTCAGCCAGGCGCGAACTTCATCCGAAAGCCCATGGCCGACCAGGTTGGAGGTGATCTTGCGGTCCAGAATCCAGCGCACCGCGTCACGATTTTCCAGTGTTTCGGTCAGCAGATTGTGCATCTCGAGCACTTCGACATCACGCTCACGCATCTTGGTCACGAAGTCGAAATGATCACGCTTCGCCTGATTGGTCCAGAGCACATCATCGAATAACAGCTCGTCGCAATTACTGGGCGTCAGCCTGAGGTGAGCAAGCCCCGGTGAACACACCATGACCTTGCGAAGCTTACCCACTTCCGAGTACACACCCAATCGAGAACCGCCTATCTTCATCGCTTTTCTCCTTCCCCTATAAACAAGGGAATTCGTATCAGAAAGTCACTCTCCAGAACCTCTTTCACCTACTCTATTCGACTCCCCCTAGAGGCTTAACCACCCTTGATAAAGACCTGCTACTGCCAAGGCAAAAGCACCGACAGTCGCCATAAAAATGATCATCTCGTAGCGCTTGAAAACAGCCTCACCGCGCTCACGCTTAGCCCAGATAAACAGGATCGCGCCTGGCGCGTAGAGAAGCGCCGAGAGCAGCAGATACTGGATACCTCCCGCATACAGAAGCCAAAGGGCATACAGCGTGGCCAAGCCACTGATGCAAGCATCCTTCAGCCGATCTTCCGGGGAGCCCTCGTACCCCTCGCCCTTCAACGTCAGCATGAGGGCATAGGCAGCGGACCAGAGGTAAGGCACCAGAATCATCGAGCTGGCGAGATACAAGAGACTGAGATAGGTCGACTCGCTGAGCAGCGTGAGCAGAAGAAACACCTGGATCAGGCCATTGGATAGCCATAGCGCTTTGACCGGCACCTTGTTGACGTTTTCCCTGCTCAAGGCCGCGGGCATGGTGCCGTCACTGGAAGCGGCACGAAGTATCTCGGCGCACAGTAGCGTCCACGACAGCAAGGCTCCCAATAGCGAGATCGCCAAGCCTGCGCTGATCAGGTATCCCCCCCAGGGACCCACCACATGGCTGAGCACCAGCGCCATGGAAGGGTTTTTAAGACCCGCGAGTTCAGGCTGGGACATGATGCCCATGGACAGGACGTTGACCATGACCAACAGCAGCAGTACACCGAGAAAGCCGAGCACAGTGGCCCGCCCCACATCGCGACGTTCCCGAGCCTTCGAGGAATAGATGCTCGCGCCCTCGACGCCGATGAACACCCACACCGTCACCAGCATCATGTTGCGCACCTGATCCATCACGTTGCCAAGATCAGGGTTGGCCTGCCCCCAGATATCCAGAGTAAAGACGTCCAGCCGAAACCCAATCGACGCCAGCACGATGAACATCACCAGCGGAACCACCTTGGCGACGGTGGCCACGATATTGATATATGCCGCCTGCTGAATGCCCCTCGAGACAAGCCAGTGAACGCTCCATAGCAGCATTGAGGCGCACAGTACCGCGAGCGGCGTATTGCCATCACCGAAAGCGGGAAAGAAGAAACCGAGGGTACTGAAAAGAAGAACGAAATAGCTGACATTTCCGAGCCAGGCGCTGATCCAGTAGCCCCAGGCAGAAGAGAAACCAAGGTAGTCACCGAACCCCGCCTTGGCGTAGGCATAGATACCGGCATCCAGTTCCGGCTTTCGATTTGCCAGCGTCTGAAAGACGAACACCAGCGCCAACATGCCGACCGCCGTAATACTCCATCCGATCAGCATCGCTCCGGGAGACGCACTTGCCGCCATGTTCTGCGGCAGTGAAAAGATTCCTCCACCAATCATCGAACCAACGACCAGCGCAAGCAGTGCACAAAGCCCGAGCTTATGTCTGGGTGTTTCCATGGAGGCTTCCTCGCAGGAAAAAAAGTTTGCCGATTCAGCCTACGCTCTTTTTTCTCCGCGATAACGCCCCAAACCGAGGTATTCCCTTCTTCGGTGACTCGTATCAACAGCGTGAAGTAAGACGAATTTATTCGACATCGATCATGAAATGCGGCTCCACAACACATCATTGATCTGCATGCCTGGACGGCAACGATAGCCACCTCATGTGACCACCACTTGGGTCAAGTATTGGGCACTTTCACGAACGTCCACTCCTCTTCCTCAGGACGCCATAAAAGAGACACCTGCACCAGAAAGCCGCCCAAAAGACGTTGTGAACAGAACAACACACAGCATGGGAGAACGCGCAGAGAATACGAGAACGCGCCGAGACACGACGAACACGCAGGGAGAAAGCACAGGACAAACGAAAAAGAGGAGTCCGAAGACTCCCCTTTCGAGTGTGCTGGCATGGTGCCCCATCCAGCGTGATGTCCTTTCCGATGAGTCTTGGCCGGTCAGTCTTGGCCGGTCAGTCTTGCGCCAAATCCGCCTGACGATAGCCGATCAGGTACAACACGGCATCAAGACCAAGGGTCGAGATACTCTGTCTCGCCTGGGCTCTGACCATGGGCTTGGCCCGGAAGGCAATTCCCAGGCCGGCTGCCGCCAGCATCTTGAGATCGTTGGCGCCATCTCCCACGGCGATGGTCTGCTCCATGGAGATGCCCTCGCGCTGGGCGATCTCGCGCAGCAGCAGCGCCTTGCGATCGGCATCCACAATCGGCTCACGCACCTCACCGGTGACCTTGCCGTCCTCGATGACCAGCTCATTGGCGTGGATTTCATCGAAGCCCAGGCGTTGCTGGAGATAGCGCGCGAAGTAGGTAAAGCCACCGGACAGGATAGCGGTGCGATAGCCCAAGCGCTTGAGCTGAGCCATCAGTGTCTCGACGCCGTCCATTAACGGCAGCTCAGCGGCGATCTCGGCCAGCACGGACTCATCCAGCCCCTTGAGCTTGGACATGCGCTCGCGGAAGCTCTCCTGGAAGTCCAGCTCACCGCGCATGGCCCGCTCGGTGACCTCCGCCACTTCGTCATAGACACCGTGACGCCTGGCCAGCTCATCGATGACCTCGGCCTTGATCAGGGTCGAATCCATGTCGAAACACACCAGACGACGGTGAGTACGCCAGATCGAGTCTTCCTGCAGCGCGATATCCACCCCGTGGGCCGCGCCCAGGGCCAGGGCCTTCTCGCGCAGCGACTCGAGATCGATCTGTTCGCCGCGCAGCCAGCATTCGACGCAGCTGCCTTGGGCCGGTGCCTCGCCGTCCAGCGGCTCGCGTCCGGACAGGCGATGCATCAACTCCACCGTCAGGCCATGCTCTGCCGTCAGCGCGCCCACTTCGGCCAGGATGCCGGCAGGCAGTCGAGGCGCCAGCAAGGTCATGATCCACCGCGGCTGACCCGCGGTCTGACTCCAGCGATGGTACTCCTCGGCGCTGATCTGGATCGCCTGCACATCGAGCCCGAGCTCGTCGCCGGTGTGGGCCAGCGCACCTTCCAGGTCCGCCTCGTGATCCAGCGCCACAAGGGCCTCCAGCGAGACGATGCCAAAGGTCACGCTCTGGTTGATATCGAGAAGTCTTGCCCCGCTGCGGGCCAGCGCCTTGCCAAGTCCGGCCAGCTGGCCAGGACGAGCCTGGCCGGTGGCACGCATCAAGATTCTTCTGGTCATGTAGTCTGTCCTGTAACCTCACCGCCTTGTATGGGGTGGCGACAACGTGAACCCCCACCGAGGATCAGGCCTCGACGCGCTCCAGCCGATCAACCTTCTGCAGACCGCGCGGCAGCTTGCTGCCCCGACGCCCGCGTTCGCCGCGATAGTAGTCGAGTTCGCCATTCTTGAGCGATAGCTTACGTTTGCCAGCATGGACCACCAGGGTATCTCCCGGGGCCAACACGACCAGTCCACGCACGAATTCTTCACGCCGGGCGGCCCGGGCGCCAGGAATGTCGAGCATCTTGTTGCCCTTGCCCTTGGACATCTCCGGCAACTGCTCCAGCGGGAACAGCAGCAGCCGCCCCTCGTTGGATACCGTGGCCACGGTCAGCTCTTCGGCCGCTGGCAGCTCCACCGGGGGCAGCACGTTGCAGCCCTTGGGCAGTGACAGCACCGCCTTGCCGGAGCGATTCTTGCCGGTCAGGTCCTCGAGTCGCGCAACAAAGCCATAGCCGCCGTCGGAGGCCAGCAGGTAGCGGGAGTCGCCGGGAGCCAGCATGACCCCGGCCATATGCGCACCGGCCACCACGTTGACCTTGCCGGTCACCGGTTCGCCCTGGCCACGGGCGCTGGGCAACTGATGGGCCGGCAAGGTGTAGGCACGGCCGGTATCATCCAGCAGTACCAGCGGCTGGTTGGTCTTGCCCCGGGCGGCCAGATGGAAGGCATCTCCCGCCTTGTAGGACAAGCCAGCCGGATCGATATCGTGGCCCTTGGCCGCGCGAATCCAGCCCTTCTCGGACAGCACCACGGTGACCGGGTCGGCACCGACCAGCTCGACTTCGGACAGCGCCTTGGCTTCGCCACGCTCGACGATGGGCGAGCGACGCTCATCGCCGTGTTCTTCTGCCGCCTGTCTGAGCTCCTGCTCGATCAGGTCGGTCATGGCCTCGTCGCTGCCCAGCAGCTCCTCGAGCCGCTTGCGCTCCGCCTCGAGCTCACTCTGCTCGGTGCGGATCTTCATTTCCTCCAGCTTGGCCAGATGACGCAGGCGCAGCTCCAGGATGGCCTCGGCCTGACGATCGCTGAGACCGAAGGCCTCGATCAGGGCGCTCTTGGGCTCATCCTCTTCACGGATGATCCGGATCACCTCATCGATATTTAGGTAGGCGATCAACAGACCTTCCAGCAGGTGCAGGCGATCGTTGACCTTGCCCAGCCGATGCTCCAACCGCCGGCGTACCGTGGTACGGCGGAAATCGAGCCATTCGCCCAAAAGCTCCGGCAGTGGCATCACCCGCGGACGGCCGTCGAGACCGATCACGTTGAGGTTGACCCTGACGTTCTTCTCGAGGTCGGTGGTGGCAAACAGGTGCGCCATCATCGCCTCGATGTCGACCCGATTGGAGCGGGGCTCGATCACCAGACGGGTAGGCTCCTCATGGGTGGACTCATCGCGCAGGTCGGCCACCATCGGCAGCTTCTTGGCCTGCATCTGGGCAGCGATCTGCTCGAGCACCTTGGCCCCGCTGACCTGATACGGCAGCGCGGTGATGATGACCTGGCTTTCTTCCTTGTCGAACTCGTAGCGGGCGCGCATCTTGACGCTGCCACGGCCACTTTCATAGATCTTTCTGAGGTCGGCGCGGGGAGTGATGATCTCCGCCTGGGTGGGAAAGTCCGGTCCCGGCAGGTGCGCCATCAGATCCGCCGTCGTCACCGAGGGGTTACGCAGCACCTGGCAGGTGGCCTCGACCACCTCGCGCACATTATGGGGTGGAATATCCGTGGCCATACCCACGGCAATCCCGGTGCCGCCATTGAGCAGCACGTGGGGCAGCCGTGCCGGCAGCACCACCGGCTCATTCATGGTGCCATCGAAGTTGGGCGCCCAGTCCACGGTGCCCTGGCCCAGCTCACTGAGCAGCACCTCGGCAAACTTCGACAGCCTGGCTTCGGTGTAGCGCATCGCCGCGAAGGACTTGGGGTCGTCTGGGCTGCCCCAGTTGCCCTGGCCATCGACCAGCGGATAGCGATAGCTGAACGGCTGCGCCATCAGCACCATGGCTTCATAGCAGGCGCTATCGCCATGGGGATGAAACTTACCCAGCACGTCACCGACGGTACGCGCGGACTTCTTGTACTTGGCATTGGCGTTCAGCGACAGTTCACGCATGGCGTAGACGATGCGCCGCTGTACCGGCTTCATGCCGTCGCCAATATGGGGCAATGCCCGGTCGAGAATGACGTACATCGAATAGTCGAGGTAGGCCTTCTCGGTGTATTCGCGCAGGGACAGTCGCTCGACGTCGCCCTCCGCCACCTCAATGTCCAGAGTCATGTTCCCTCGTTCTCATCCTGGTCGCCGCAAGCGACGACATGGTATTCCCAGGCGCAACCGGCGCCGCCCGCTCTGCCTCGGCCGGATCAGACGTCGATATCGGCCAGGTTGCCGTAGTCTTCAAGCCAGCTCTTGCGGTCCGAGGCGCGCTTCTTGGCCAGCAGCATGTCCATCATCTCCAGCGTGCCGTCGCCATCTTCCCGGGTCAGCTGCACCAGGCGGCGCGTCTCTGGCGCCATGGTCGTCTCGCGCAGCTGCAGCGGACTCATCTCACCCAGGCCCTTGAAGCGCTGAACATTGGGTGTTCCACGCTTGCCTTCCAGGGAACGCAGAATGGCGGCCTTCTCGCTCTCGTCCAGGGCGTAGAAGACCTCCTTGCCCAGATCGATGCGGTACAGCGGCGGCATGGCGACAAACACATGCCCGGCGTCGACCAGCGAGGGGAAGTGGCGCACGAACAGCGCGCACAGCAGCGTGGCGATGTGCAGCCCGTCAGAGTCAGCGTCGGCGAGGATGCAGATCTTGTGATAGCGCAGCTTGGACAGGTCGGCGCTGGCCGGGTCGGCACCGATGGCCACGGCAATGTCGTGGACCTCCTGGGAGCCGTAGATATCATGGGAGTCGACCTCCCAGGTATTGAGGATCTTGCCGCGCAACGGCAGGATCGCCTGGGTCTCGCGGTTGCGTGCCTGCTTGGCGCTGCCGCCGGCACTGTCGCCCTCGACCAGGAACAGCTCGCTCATGGCGGGGTCCTGACCGCTGCAGTCGGCCAGCTTGCCGGGCAGTGCAGGACCAGAGGTCACCTTCTTGCGGGCCACCTTCTTGGAGCTCTTCTGGCGCCGCTGAGCCGCGCTGATGACCAGCTCGGCCAAGGCTTCTGCCTGGTCCACATGGTGGTTGAGCCACAGCGAGAAGGCGTCCTTGACCACCCCGGACACGAAGCCCGCCACGGTGCGCGAAGACAGCCGCTCCTTGGTCTGTCCGGCGAACTGCGGATCCAGCATCTTCACCGACAGCACGTAGGCGACGCGCTCCCACAGGTCTTCGGCGGTCAGCTTGACGCCACGGGGCAGCAGGCTGCGGTACTCGCAGAATTCCTTTAGCGCATCGAGCAGGCCGGAGCGCAACCCATTCACATGGGTGCCCCCCTGGGCGGTGGGGATCAGGTTGACGTAGCTTTCCATCAACGAGTCGCCGCCTTCGGGAAGCCACTGGATCGCCCAGTCCACCGCCTGCTCGTCGTCGGCAAAGTGACCGACGAAGGGCGAGCTTGGCAGGACCTCGTAGCCGTCGGTGGTCTGGGCCAGGTAGTCGCGCAGACCGTCCTCGAATTGCCAGGTGGTGGCGGTGCCATCGGCCTCGACCAGCTCCACCTTGAGCCCGGGGCACAGCACTGCCTTGGCGCGCAGCAGGTGCTTGAGGCGGCCCACGGCCAGATTGGGACTGTCGAAATAGCTGACGTCCGGCCAGAATCGCACCACCGTGCCCTTGGCCCGCTTGGCCGCAGTACCGATGACGTGCAGATCCTCGACCTTGTCGCCGTGCTCGAAGGCCATGGCGTGGCGCTCGCCATCGCGCAGCACTTCCACTTCCAGGCGCCTGGACAGGGCGTTGACCACGGATACCCCGACACCGTGAAGACCGCCGGAAAAGCGATAGCTCGATGAGGAGAACTTACCGCCTGCGTGCAGGCGCGTCATGATCAGCTCGATCCCCGACACTCCGTGCTCGGGGTGCACGTCGATGGGCATGCCACGACCGTTGTCCGACACCTCGATACCGCCATCATCGCGCACCACTACGCGAATCTCGTTGGCGTGCTCGGCGAGGGCCTCGTCGACACTGTTGTCGATGACCTCCTGCACCAGGTGATTCGGGCGGGAGGTGTCGGTGTACATGCCGGGGCGCTTGCGAACGGGCTCCAGCCCGGAAAGCACCTCGATCGAACTGGCACTGTATTGGGTCATGCGTGGTCCATCATCAGGATGACTGGAATCGTCTCTTTTCTGCCTTGGCGCCAGTCGCGAGGGCCTGCGCCTAATCCATCACCGGCGCCATCACGCCTGGTTCAAGGCGATGCCCGGCGTGGGCGAACACCGCTGGCAGGTAATCGGCCAGGGCATTGAAGCCGTGCTCCCCTCCGGGATGCAGCACCGCTCTGGCGCCGCGATAGGCCTCGAACGCATCGTGACTGTTCAATGTCTCGTCCTGGGTCACCAGCAGCAGCAGGTAACGCCATGGGGTCAAGCTCTCGGGCGTCAGCTGGGCCACCTGGTCACGATGCCCCTGCTCGACCACGAAGCGTTCTCCGGTGTAGGCGTTCACAAAGCTCTGGCCCAGCATAGTATCGACCAGCCGCGCCGGGCGCACCGCCGGATTGACCAATACCGCCTTGAGCCCGTGTCGCTCGGCCAATATCGTGGCCAGAAAGCCACCCATGGAACTGCCCATGACCAGCGGCTGCGGCCCAAGACGCGACATCAAGGACTCACCCAGCGCCAGCGCATCGACGGCACGCGACGGCAGATCCGGGGTCTCGCAGGGCAGGTCCAGTGCGTCGCAGGCGGCCTTGACCAGGCGTGCCTTTGGCGACGCCCCGGCGCTATTGAACCCGTGCAGGTACAAGATGCCGGTGGCGACTGGCGACGTCTGAGGCGTCATGGGGCTCAGCATAACGGAAAACCTGTATAAATGGCCAGTTTGCTGACAGGGCCGCCCCGCTGACCCACTGCGGGAGGCAGGGAGCCAGCGGGAACTGTGATCGCTTCAGCGCTCCCGCGAGGCCTGCCAGGTTGCCTCGATCAGGCCTCGGGTGGAATCGTCCATATCATCAAGACCCTGACGGCCTTCAATGATGTCACGGGTCTCGTTGGCGATCTTCTTGCCCAGTTCAACGCCCCACTGGTCGAAGGGATTGATGCCCCAGATGGTCGCCTGCACAAACACCTTGTGCTCGTACAGCGCAATCAAGGCGCCCAGGGTCTCCGGCGTCAACCGCTCCAGCAGCAAGGTGGTCGAGGGCTGATTGCCACGATAACGCTTGTGCTCGGGCCGTGGGCCGTCCTCGGCAATGGCGTCATCACCCAGCATCAACACGCGCGACTGGGCAAAGCAGTTGGCCAGAGTCAGGCGGTGCTGACCCATCAGGTGCTCACGGGTGGCCGGATCCTCGACATCCTCGTAGCGCGCCAGGGGCGCAATGAAGTCACACTCCACCGCCTGGGTGCCCTGGTGCAGCAACTGGTAGAACGCATGCTGGGCGTTGGGACCGAGCTGTCCCCACAGCACCGGGCAGGTGGAATAGTCCACCGTGTCACCGTCATTGGTGACCGACTTGCCGTTGGACTCCATCTCAAGCTGTTCGAGATAGGCGGCGAAGTACTCCAGTCGGCCGTCGTAGGGCAAGATCGAGTGGGCGCGGATGTCCAGGAAGTTGTTGTTCCAGATACCGGCCAGGGCCAGCAGCACCGGCAGATTGTCGGCCAAGGGCGCCTTCTGGAAATGCACGTCCATGGTATGGGCACCGGCCAACAGGGCACGGAAGCCCTCCATCCCGATCACCAGTGCGATGGGCAGGCCAATGCCCCCCCACAGCGAGTAGCGCCCGCCGACCCACTCCCAGAATTCGAGCTGGTGATCACAGGCGATGCCCCACTCGGCCATCTTCTCGGGACTGGCGGATACCCCGATGAAGTGCTGACGCAGTACCAGCTCATGGTCGACGCCTTCCTGGCGCGAGCCCACCAGCCGGGACAGCAGCCAGTCCCGCGCCGTATTGGCGTTGGACAGGGTGTCGATCGTGGTGAACGATTTTGACGACAGCACGAATAGCGTGGTTTCAGGATCGAAGCGCGTCAGGTAGTCGACCAGCTGCGAGCCGTCCATGGTCGAGGCGAAATGAACCTCCACCGGATGAGTCCCCTGAGGACGATAGTCGGCCAGGGCGTGGGTCACCATCAGCGGCCCGAGGTCGGAGCCGCCCACCCCCAGGTTGACCACGTCACGAATCGGCTTGCCGGTGGCGCCGCGCCACTGCCCCGAGTGGAAGCGCTCGACCATGGTGGCCATCTTGTCCAGGGTGGCATGCACCGCCGGCACCAGGTCTTCCCCCTCGACCACCAGCGTCGCATCGGCGGGCAGACGCAAGGCGGTATGCAAGGCAGGCCGATCCTCGCTGATATTGACCTTCTCGCCGGCCAGCAGACGCTGAGTGGCTGCCGGCACCCCTGCCTCCTCGGCAAGGCGCAGCAAATCCGCGAGGGTGTCCTGATCCCAACGCTGCTTCGACAGGTCCAGCTTGAGGCCAGCCGCTTCCCGGCTGAAGGTGGCGAAACGCCCCTGGTCCTGACGGAACATGTCGCACAGGTGGCGCTGTCCTACCTGTTGGGCCTTGTCCTGCAGGGACCGCCAGGCCTGGGTTTGGTCGATCGTCGGCATCTATCCTCTCCTTGGGCATAGTCTGGGGAGCGGCAGCCTTGGCTGCATCCATGTCACGTCTGCGACGGTTCCCCAGGTCAAAGGTGTGACGGGTCAGCGACGGCAGCTGCCTCATCGTGCAGCACGGGCCCAGGACGCGTACAATCACAGCCCCCGAGCCCGACAACACTGGCAATCCATGAGTGACGCATCTTACCGTGACGCCATCTTTTCCACACCCCTGGACAAGGTAGCGCGCTTTTCGTTCGACGAACGTGTCGTCGCCTGCTTCCCCGACATGATCCGCAGGTCCGTTCCCGGCTACGGCCAGATCCTTGGCATGCTGGGCGTGCTGGCCGAGCGCCATCTGCGCCACGGCGCCCACGTCTACGACCTTGGCTGCTCGCTGGGCGCCGTAGGCCTGGCGCTGGCCGGCCAGCTTCCGCGGGACGCCTTCACCCTGACCGGCATCGACCTGTCCCCGGCCATGGTGGAACGAGCACGTCAGACCCTGGCAGAGGAGTGTCCCGAGCACGCCATCGAGGTCATCGAAGGGGACATCCGTCACATCGATTACCGCCCCAGCGGCATGATCGTGCTCAACTTCACGCTGCAATTCCTGGCACCGGAAGATCGCAACGACCTGCTGGCACGGCTGTATCAGGCGCTGGAGCCCGGCGGCGTTCTGGTACTGTCGGAGAAGATCAAGTCCGGCGACGAGCAGGACAACGCCTGGCTGGTGGAGCGCTACCATGATTTCAAGCGGGCCAACGGCTACAGCGATATGGAAATCAGCCAGAAACGCAACGCCCTCGAGAACGTGCTGATTCCCGATACCCTTGAGCAGCATCATCAGCGCCTGGCGGATGCCGGCTTCGGCCGCTCGCTGACCTGGTTTCAGTACCTGAACTTCGCCTCCATGATTGCCTTCAAGGAGGCTTGAGTGATCCCCGAGCATCAGCGTGATCTGTATCGCGCCTTCCTTGAACACTCCTTTCGCCATGCCGGCATGGGCACCTGGCTTGCCAGACTGCCCGAACAGTTTGCCAGCGGTCTGGACCGTCAGCGGCATGGTGACCTTCCCGCCTGGGAAAAGGCCGTGGCCAAGCTCCCGGCGCTACCTGACAAGCGCCATGTCCACCTTGACCAGGACACCGTCGAGGTATCGCTTGAGCTGGATGAGAGCCGTAAGCGTCAAAGCGAGAACCTGCTTCGGGCGCTGATCCCTTGGCGCAAGGGGCCCTACCGGCTGGCTGGCATCACCATCGATACCGAGTGGCGCTCGGACTGGAAATGGCAGCGCCTGGCGCCGCACCTGGCGCCGCTGCGGGGCCGCAAGGTGCTCGACGTCGGTGGAGGCAATGGCTACCACGCCTGGCGCATGGCCGGGGCCGGGGCCGACTTCGTGCTGGTCATTGATCCATCGCCGCGCTTCTACTGGCAGTTCCAGGCCGTCAAGCACTTCGTCGGCGAGGCCGATGGCGGACGCACCCATTTCCTGCCGGTCGGTATCGAAGACGTCCCTGATCGGCTCGGCTTCTTCGACACGGTGTTTTCCATGGGCGTGCTCTACCACCGTCCATCACCGCTGGAGCACTTGATACAGCTACGGGACGCCCTGCGTCGCGGTGGCGAGCTGGTGCTGGAAACCTTGGTAGTCGAGGGCGATGAAACCCGCGTGCTGGTGCCGGGAGACCGCTACGCCGCGATGCCCAACGTCTACTTCCTGCCGTCGTCCAAGGCCTTGGTTGGCTGGCTTGAAAAGGTCGGATTCTGTGACGTTCGCGTTGTCGATGAAGGCCCCACCAGCCTGGACGAACAGCGCGCGACGGACTGGATGACCTTTCAATCACTGAATGATTTTCTTGATCCAGAGAACCCCCAACTCACCCGAGAGGGACATCCGGCACCACGGCGTGCGGTGATCATTGCCACCCGGCCAGCATGACCGACAGCAAGACGCCCTGCCGAGTCTATCGGCAGGGCGTCGTCATTCGGCACGCCATCGCGGCTTCAGGTGTTAGACGAAGTCCAGCACCATGAAATGAGGGTTGTCGACCAGCACCTCCATGCGGGTGATGTCATCGAGCACCACCAGCCGGTCACCTCCTTCAGTGCGCAGCGACAAGCACTCCTCATGGTCCTCGTTGAACGAGGTGTCTACCGCTTCGCCCTGTTTTTCGACCCCACCCTTCAAGGAAAGCTTGACCGGAAAATGGTACAAGCAAGCAAGTTCAATATTATCGTAGAGATGGCAAGCCACCATGCTCATGCCCTCCCCTGTTGATCAACTCACCTGGGTATCAACTCACCCAAGTATTAACTCACCCAAGTATTAACTCACCTATGTATTAACTTACTGATGTCGAGATCTGTGGATCACGTTGAGATTGCCGATATGCGTCGCCCTGTCGATGCCGTGACATGTGACATATCTCATATGCGAGGCATCCTGCCTTTGGTCTAGCCCAGATACCAGCGCGGCACCATTTGGCTGCACAAACCGCGTTAGTTTCACCGAAAAGCACGAGCCTTGCCGCTCAGAAAGAGCGCTGGTATTGCGCCAATTCGAGCTACCATTCCTGATCCAGCGGATGCTTCCATCGGTTATCCAGAACGGGCATCCAGAACGGGCATCCAGAACGGGCATCCAGAACGGCCATCCCCGCACATAACAAAGGCTCCTGCGTCAGCACGCAGGAGCCTTGTTCACACTGCCTTGACGGCGTCAGCGGTTCAGCAGGTCACGTACATCCTTGGCTTCCCAGTGGGGGAAGTACTTGCGAACCAGGGCGTTGAGCTCCAGCTCGAAGCCTGCCCAGTCGACTTGCCCGACAGACGCGCCCTCGGCACTGGCGGCACCCCGAATCATGCCGGCGCCAACGGTGACGTTGGTCAGACGATCGATGACGATAAAGCTGCCGGTGCCGGCAATCTTCGCATAGTCGTCGATCGGCACTTCGGCTGTCAGCGCTACCCGGCAGCGAGCGATGGCATTGAGCTCAAGCTGCTGCGCCTGGTGACGCTCCAGGGTGTTGACGTCGACCTGGTAGTGAATCGCCTCGACCTGTCCGGACACGGCACGCCCGGCCATGCGGATATCGTATTGGCGACCAGGCACCAGCGCGTCGTCATGCATCCACACGATATCGGCGTCGAAGGCACTCGACAGGGTGATGTCGGCATCGGCTGCCACCAGCCAGTCGCCGCGAGAGATGTCGATCTCGTCTTCCAGGGTCACGGTGATCGCCTGTCCCGGATAGGCGTCATCCAGGTCGCCGTCGAAGGTCACGATGCGCTCGACCTTGCTGAGCTTGTTGGACGGCAACACCTTGACCGACTGGCCAGGGCGCAGGATGCCCGCCTCCAGGGTGCCCGCATACCCCCGGAAATCGAGGTTCGGACGATTGACGTACTGCACCGGGAAACGCAAGTCACTGAGGTTCTGGTCGCGGCTGACTTCCACCGTTTCCAGCAGCTCGAGCAGGGCCGGGCCCTGGTACCAGTTCAGGTTGTCGCCGCGCTCGACCACATTGTCGCCCTTGAGGGCAGACAGCGGTACGAAACGAATGTCCGACGCCGACAGCTGCTCGGCAAAGGCCCGATACTCGGCGACGATCTCGTCGAAGCGCTCCTCGGCGTAGTCGACCAGGTCCATCTTGTTGACCGCGATGACCAGGTGCTGGATGCCCAGCAGGTCGGCGATAAAGCTGTGGCGACGGGTCTGGGTCTGCACGCCGTAACGGGCGTCGATCAGGATCACCGCCAGGCCCGCGGTGGAGGCACCGGTGGCCATGTTGCGGGTGTACTGCTCGTGCCCCGGGGTGTCAGCGATGATGAACTTGCGCTTGTCGGTGGAGAAGAAGCGATAGGCCACATCGATGGTGATGCCCTGTTCGCGCTCCGACTGCAGACCGTCGACCAGCAGCGCCAGATCCACCTCCTCGCCGGTGGTGCCCTTGGTCTTGGAGGCCTGGGTGATGGCCGCCAACTGGTCATCGAAGATCATCTTGGAATCGTGCAGCAGGCGACCGATCAGGGTCGACTTGCCGTCATCGACGCTGCCGCAGGTGATGAACCTGAGCAGGTCCTTGTTTTCGTGCTCGTGCAGATACTGCTCGATGTTGTCAGCAATCAGACTGGACTGGTGAGACATGCTGTACCCCTATGGGTGACCCGACGTCACTCTGGACGTCCGGCCCTTGATCTGTCATCTGCGTCCTTGTCCCCGGTCACTGTCGGCCGGGGCAAGGCGCGTGGCTGCGTGCGGTCGGTGCCGTCGTCAGAAGTAGCCTTCGCGCTTCTTCTTCTCCATGGAGCCGGCCTGATCGTGGTCGATGGCGCGGCCGGAGCGCTCGCTGGTACGGGTCAGCAGCATCTCCTGGATGATCTCAGGCAGGGTCTGGGCCTTCGACTCCACCGCACCGGTCAGCGGATAGCAGCCCAGGGTCCTGAAGCGCACCCACTTTTCCTCGGGCTGCTCGCCCTCGGCCAGGGGCATGCGCTCGTCGTCGACCATGATCTGCATGCCGTCACGCTCGACCACCGGACGCGGGGCCGAAAAGTACAGCGGCACGATGTCGATGTTTTCGAGATAGATGTACTGCCAGATGTCCAGCTCGGTCCAGTTGGACAGCGGGAAAGCGCGAATCGACTCGCCCTTGTTGATGCGTGCGTTGTACAGGTTCCAGAGCTCGGGGCGCTGATTCTTGGGGTCCCAGCGGTGATGCTTGTCACGGAACGAGAACACGCGCTCCTTGGCCCGGCTGGCCTCTTCATCACGGCGGGCGCCACCGAAGGCAGCGTCGAACCCGTACTTGTCCAGCGCCTGCTTCAGCGCCTGGGTCTTCATCACGTCGGTGTAACCGCTGGACCCATGGTCGAACGGGTTGATCCCGGCAGCCTTGCCTTCCTGGTTGGTATGGACGATCAGCTCCATGCCCGCCTCTTCGGCCATGCGGTCACGGAAGGCGATCATCTCGCGGAACTTCCAGGTGGTGTCCACGTGCATCAACGGAAACGGCGGCGGCCCCGGATAGAAGGCCTTGCGCGCCAGGTGCAGCATCACCGAAGAATCCTTGCCGATCGAGTACAGCATCACCGGGTTGGAAAACTCGGCGGCCACCTCACGGATAATGTGGATGGACTCGGCCTCAAGCTGCTTGAGGTGAGTCAGTCGCTTCGGCGTAAGAGAAGCCTGAGCGGCTCTCTCGCGGGCTGGTGCGGAAAGGCTGGTCATGACCGGGACACCTCGCATGACGGAAATAAGGAAGATGCTAGCGAGGATACTGCGAAGGGAATAATAACGTAAAAGAATTAATAACTATCTTTTTAGAACCATAAGAACTTTTGCCCGTACGCGCTCAACGACCATCTGCGCCCAACGACCAAATGCGCCCGACGACCCTCTGCGCCCAACGACCCTCTGCGCCCAACGACCATCAGTGCCCAAGCAAGCGACACTGGACATGGGCGCAGGTATGTCAGCAGCGCCTGACTACAGCTCGACCCGTTCCACCCAGGTCAGCCACTCCCCCCCTCGCTTCAGGTCTACCACGCGATAGCCTGGCCGGGACGCCTCATCCACGGCGAACTCATCGCTGCCAGGCAGAAACTGATCCGAGGTAGCCGGACAGGCATACACCTCCACCTGACCATCAGGCAGTGCCCTGGTGCCATGGAAGGCCTGGTGCACATGACCGCACAGGACCATCTTTACCTGCGGATATCGTCCCACCACGTCCCAGAAGTCATCGGCATCCTCAAGCCCCAGGGCGTCGATCCAGGCACTGCCCACGACCATGGGGGGATGGTGCATGACGATCACGGTGGGACGAAGCTCCTGGCCTAGACGCTGATCGAGCGCAGCCAGGGCATCTTCGCCCACCCGGCCGCTGGCCTCGCCCGGTATCTGGGTGTTGAGCTTGAGCACTCGCCAGGCTCCCGCGTCGACCTCTGCCAGCACCTCTCGCTCTGCACTCATCAGCGCCAGATCATCATGATTGCCGGGCAGCCAGAACCACGGACAGTCCAGCGCTGCCAGACGCTCTGTGGCCAGGCGGTACGCGCCTTCGGATTCATCCTGAGCGATGTCACCGGTCACCATCACCAGGTCTGGCCGGTCCAGATCCACCGCGGCGATGACCGCCTCGAGCTGGCGAGCGGGCAGGCCCCGTCGGGAGCGAGCCATGGGATCGGCATACAGGTGGCAATCGCTAAGCTGGATCAAACGCATGGCAATGTCTCGACAGCCCAAACCAAGGAAAGCCCTCCGCCAGGAGGGCCAGCGCAGGGTCAGGGTATCGCAGACAGCGTCGAGCGCAAGCGATCGAGATCAGAGGTTGGGCCCGGAGCTGTGGTCAGGGCAGCTGAGGAAGGTCCATGGAGTGGCCATGGGCCAGGCCGTGATCCAGCCATTCGCCGAGGAAGCGATTGATCTGCAGCTTTTCATCCGGCTGATGCATGTGCGC
This sequence comes from Halomonas sp. DP4Y7-1, assembly GCF_019800705.1. NCBI lineage: Bacteria > Pseudomonadati > Pseudomonadota > Gammaproteobacteria > Oceanospirillales > Halomonadaceae > Halomonas > Halomonas sp. DP4Y7-1. The sequence continues at coordinate 75,037 of NZ_JAHVKS010000002.1, forward strand.
GTTGGGATAGCGATAGCGCCCATCGAAATGCCGCCGACGCTGAAAGTCGGTGACTTCTGCCATGCGCACGTCGTGGTACAGGTGCACTCGCATGCGCGGGCTGTCGATGACGCTGTCGAGAACGCCTTCCTGGGTCACGCGAACAATGGTGGTGTAAGGAGCCAACTCTTCGACGTGCAGACGCAGCGCGCCCAGGCGCCGCTCACCATTGCGCAGCTCGACGTCGCGAATCTCGCCCTCCTCCAGGTCACCCAGAAGCCGAGACAGACGGATGTAATTGGCGGTGCACTCGCTTTGCAGGGTGCGCAAGTCCGTTACATAAGCGCTGCGATGGGTCACGTTACCTCCTTGCTCTCAACGATGCGCGTTCGGCAGCCAACCAATGGAAACCGATCAGGCACATGGCGTTATCGAGTCGTCCCTGGCCGAGAAGTTCCCAGGCCCGCTGGAAGGGCAACACATGCACGCGAATATCTTCATGCTCTTCATCAAGGCCATGCACCCCGCCCAGCCCACGGGTGTCGACCAGCCCGCAGAACAGCGTCACGCGTTCGTCGCAGGCACCAGGACTAGGATAGTAGCTATGCAGCAGGATGAGGTCACCGACCTCGCAGCCCGCCTCTTCCAGCGCTTCGCGCCGAGCCACATCTTCCAGCGACTCATCCTTGTCGACCAGTCCGGCCACGCACTCCAGCTTCCACGGGGTGTGGGGATCTTGCAGCGCTCCCGCGCGAATCTGCTCCACCAGCACGACGCTGTCGCGCTCGGGATCATAAAGCATGACGCCCACCGCATCGTGACGACTGTGGACTTCCCTCACCACGGGCTCGCTCCAGCCGCCTTCGAACTTGCGATGGCGGTAGGTCAGCTTGTCCAGGCGGAAGAATCCCTGGTACAGGCAGTCCCGTGACACCAGCTCGACATCCTGAACGGTGAAGGGGGCATCAATGTGGCTCGTTTCCGGCATGGGGGCCTCCGCTGACAGATCGGCCCATTATCCGGATCGGTCATGGGCCCCACAAGGCGAGTCCAGGTGGGGCCTCCTGTCAAGGCGGAAAACAACAGGGAAGTCAGCGGGGGTCAGAGCTCGTTGAGCAGTGCGCGCGCCTCGGCCTTGAGCGCCTGGTCCGAGGCCTCGCGACCGGCACGAACCGAGCCATTGATGGCCTTCTCGGCGTGCTGGCGGGCCTCGGCGTCGCGGCCTTCATCGGCCAGGTAGGCGGCATAGTAGTAGTTGACGTCCACCCCACCCGGGCGAATCGCCAGCGCGCGCTTGAACATCTCCTCGGCCTTGTCGTCATCGCCAAAGGCGACCGGCCAGCCCGGCGCGCGGTCGTACAATGCTCCCAGGGTCACGTAGGCCGAGCCTTCGAGGCCGTTGGCATCCAGTGCGATGGCCCGCTCCAGCGCGCGGCGCGCTGCCTTGGCGTTGTCCAGCGCGCCGAGCCCGCCCTTGGCCTTGGCCAGCGACGCCTCGATGATGCCCTCCCACACCAGCAGTTCGCTGACGTTGGGATTGGCCGAACTCAACGCCCGGGCCTCGGCGGCCAGCGCTGTCAACGGGGCTTCCTGGGCCGACAGGGCGCTCGAGGTGGTAACGCTCTCCCAGCGATTCTTGATCTGGTCGAGCTCACCCTGCCAGGCCAGCGCCACACCACTGGCGAGGCAAGCGGACAGGGTGACAAGCGTCAGCGCCGTTGTGGCCAGCAGCCGACGCGGACGTTGGCGCAAGGACGTGAATGGAACATCAGGCGAGGTGGAAAACAGAGTTCGTGACATTTGGCGGCTCCGGATACTGTTATTGTGATGCACCCTGATGCTGGGTGGTCATGGTGGGCGGCCGAACTGAGCGATCAGGCCAAGCCATCAGGTCAAGCAATGGCGAGCACTGACCGGCTGGGGTGTAGCCCGATACGAGAAACCACATCGCGTTCTGGCGCCCTCCTCGAAATGTAACGAACGTTTGATTTATTCGCCAGTCACATTCTGGCTGAACGCTCACTGCATCGCTCTCCCGGCCTTTCCCCACCACCCAAGGCGCTTGCGCGGCGGCCCAAGTCGCGGCACCCTCGTGGACCTTGTCTGTTTCAACGACTCACCGAGGATCGCCATGAAAGGCCGCAACATGACACGTTGGCGTGACCCGGCCAAGGACCCGCGCCAGGAACCCAAGAGCAACCTGATCACTCAGGAAGGCGCTGATCGCCTCAGGGGAATCCTTGACCACCTCAGCCGGGTCAAGCGACCACAGCTGTCGGCCAAGGTGGGGGAAGCGGCAGCGCTGGGGGACCGCAGCGAAAACGCCGACTACACCTATAACAAGAAGGAGTTGAACCGCGTCATCGGGCGCATTCGCTACCTGACCAAGCGCCTGGACGAGCTGCAGGTCATCGACCGACTTCCCGCCGACACCGACCGGGTGTTCTTCGGTGCCTTCGTCACCCTGGAGGACGAAGACGGCGAAGAGATGTCGCTGCGCATCGTCGGCCACGACGAGACCGATACCAGCAAGCGCTGGATCAGCGTAGATGCGCCCTTGGCCAAGGCCCTGCTGGGCAAGTCACTGGATGACGAGGTGACGGTGGCCGCGCCGGGCGGCGAGACCACCTGGTTGATCACCGAGATTCACTACCGCGCGCCAGGCAAGACCGCCGGCCGCTGACCGAAGCTCACAGGCGCTTCAGCGACGCACCGCGCGGTACACGCGAAAGCGTCCGTTGTCGGCCAGGATCTCGAAGCTACCGAAGGCCCGCTCAAGAGGGTCGGCATAGGGCAAGAAGGCGTTGGCCACGAGGATCAGCTGGCCGCCAGCATCGAGATGGTCCGGCGCCTGCTGAATCAACCGGGCCGCCGGGCCGTAGTCGATGGACCGCTCCTGGTGAAAGGGCGGGTTACTGACAATCGCTGTGAAGCGCTGGCCGTCCAGCGCCGAATAGACATCGCTTTCCAGCACCTCCCCCGTCAGCCCATTGGCCTTGAGCGTGCGCCGCGTGGCTTCTGCCGCAAAGGCGCTGACATCCACCGCCGTGACATCACGCCCCAGCTGCGCCATCCAGGCCGCCAGAATGCCGTCACCGCAGCCCATGTCCAGCACCTTGCCCTGGGGTAGCTGCTGCTCCAGCTGTTCGATCAGCAGTTGCGTGCCCTCATCAAACTTGCCGTGGCCAAACACCCCCGGATGACTCGACAGCTGCAGGCCCGCCGCCTCGAACGAGGTCCAGACCGCTTCAGGGTCCAGCGCCAGTGCGCTGGTGCGCGTCTCGAACAGCGAGCAGCGGCGTGCACTGTCGAGCTTGCGACAGCCCATGCCCAGCGCCGCCAGGACCTTGAGCACTCGCTTGATGCCCCCCTGGTGCTCCCCCACCAGCTGCAGCGGCGTGCCCTCGGGCAGGGTCCGGCACAACCACAGCAGCCACCATTCTCCCAAGGCGTGTGCCTTCGGCCAGAACAGTACCGCCCCCGGGGGTGACGCAGGCTCCGTACTGAAGGGCGACAGCGCCGAACGCTGGCGCGCTTCCCAGGCAGCCCGTACCGAGACGTCAGCGCTGACCAGACAGCCCTCCCCGGCCTCCAGCCAGCTATCTCGCGGCGGCGCGACCCACCACCAGCCACGATAGTCCGCGTCTTGACGCTCAAGCAGCTGGCATACAGCAGTGTCGGCACTCATGGTGTTATCTCCTGACGCTTGGCGTCTGCCGGCAAGGGGCGGCGAAAGGTGTAAAGCAGATAGCGCCCCAGGCGCCAGTGTGGATCCATCTGGCAATAGCGGTGTTCCAGCGCCACCAGCTTTTCCAACTCTCGATCGTCCTGCGGGGGGCGACGTAGATAGTCGTGGAACACCCGGATACCGGCCACGTCCTGACAGACAAGCCCTTCCTGCTCGGCCCAGTCGGTGACCTGAGCATGGGTCAGGGGAGAAATCGGTGTCAGCCGCTGGCGTTGGCCCTTGCCTTCCAGGCGATCTTCCAGCGCCTTGTCCAGGTTGCCCTTGACCACATTGGACAGCCTCAGCGCGTCGCGATTGAACACCATCAGTGACAGCTGGCCGCCTGGGGCTAACAACGAGGCCAGGTGAGAGATCGCCTCGCGAGGGTTGCCCAACCATTCCAGCACCGCGTGACATACCACCAGGGGCCAGGGACCCGGCACCTCGCTGGCCAGTTCCTGCAGCGGCAGCGGCTGATAGCTCGCCTTGTCGGCCACCAGCTCGCGACCGGCTGCGGCCTGCTCGATTCCCGCCTGGGCCCGCTCCAACATCTCGGCAGAGGGCTCAGCCAGCGTTACCTGATGGCCCCGTTGCAGGAACCACTGCGCCTGCTGGCCAAGGCCAGCCCCGACGTCTAGCACCGGCTGCTGCGCCAACTCGAGCATCTCGGGCAGCAGACGATCCAGCAGGGACAGGCGAAGCTCACCGCGCAGGTGGCCGTAAAGTGAGGCCGAGAACTTGTCGGCCAGACCATCGAAATGGCGGTCGCCACGGGGCGACAGCGAAGAGGACGCTGCGGGCGTATCGACCGCTGGCGACGAGCAGGTCGCCTCGGAAAGCGAAGCAGCGGGGCCGTGTGACGGTTGGGACATCGACAGAAACCAGTGAGATCGCACAAAAGGCGCATTCTACCGAGCATGGCAGGCGCTGGCACCCACCCACGCCCTTCACCGGGCAACTGCGGGTTTATCTTGTGGAGTCAGCCGCTTATAATGCCGCCCCAACGCCCTCTTAGCTCAGCAGGATAGAGCAGCCGCCTCCTAAGCGGCAGGTCGCAGGTTCGAATCCTGCAGAGGGCGCCATTTCAGGGTCCTCATCCCTCCCTGGGATTTCCGCCCTCTCTGGCGCTTGACGAGTCGCATTCCCCCTTCACCAGCCAGGCAAGCGTCCTTTTGACGCCCGTTTTTTCGCCTATCGGCTGAGGCATCTCTTTCCAGTCCAATTCCCCATGCCTTCCGGGAGTTCACTCTTCCCGCCAATTCATTGCGGAAACCCTTGAAGCGCGGAATATAGCGCATTGGCCCGCGGTATTTACTCGATGATAGGCTTGTCCACTATACGACGCTCGCCACGCGCCGAATTATGGTGGAATGAAAGGAAGATCCATACATTTTGATCGGTGGTGCTGCGGGCAAAGCGACGAAACACCACCTTGACCATTGCCACCGTCACAACCAAAGCGATTATCGAGATCGTCAGGCGAAATACTGTCTGCAGCAGATCTTCACGGCAGCAAGGATCGCTGATCCGGCGTCAGGAAAAGCCACTGAGCACTAGGGAAGGTACCGAGACGGGCCATGACAAATATTCAGAAGAAGATACTAGAAGCCGTCGGCGTGTTAAGCAGAAATCGACTGCGCTTATCCACCTTTTCTCAGAATCATATATTTGACGTAACAGAAGGGCTGGACATAATAAAAGTTCCAAGCTTTATATGCACAAGAGACAAAGAATGCCTGGTGCTAGCCGAATCCTGGTTCCGAGAGAGAGGGCTATACCTCTCATGGGGAACCATAGGAGGCACTGTTATTTTAGGCTTCTTCTTATATATCGCACTCGTATTACCTTGGACGGTGGAGAGAGACCTGGGCATCATGGACGCTCTGATTCTTCCCCTGATGGGATGTTTGGGCTTCTTATTTTCCTTTCCTCTGGTATTTGCAGCAAAAGGCGAGTTAAAGAATCAAGGTCTCCAGTACGCCGTATTCAATCAGCGTACTAAAAATATTCATTATGTCAGTGACGTAGATTTTAACACCAGAACGTGTCGCTGGGATGAATGCACCTTCTGCCTTGCCTATTCGGCAGGAGGCATCGAAGGCAACTACTATGAACTGAAGGGTTATCTGCTTGATCAAGAGGGTAGTGTCAGAGATAGCTTCTCATTCGATGACTACTACTATATGCCATCAAACTCAGCCACTTCTCGCCAGGCAATGATTGATGACCTGACGGCCAGATTCGAATACGTACGCCGCTTCATGGAAGAGGGAGCCGAAGCGAAAGAGCCGGTTAGAGGGGGACTGGATTTGACACCTACTCTCTCCGAAGCCGCGCATCGGTTCCAGCCCAGGTCCACACCCTCCGACGGCAAGGTGGCTCACGTCATCTATTCGCTAGTGCGGGTCGTATTTCTGGTTCCCTTCAGCGTGCAAGTCGTTGGCCATTACTTTTTCTGCCGCTATTGCCGCCTGCCAACGTGGCCGCAGAGTGTGATTGACGAGTGCGGCGAGGACATTTTTCCCAAACGGTAGTGCTGCCCCATTTCAGGCTAGGGCCCAGCAGCACCACCCAGTATCGGTGCCTACATACGTTCACATTTATGTGACATGACCATGCCGAAAATACTAGATCTACGCCGCACATAAGATCGGCTTCCTACCCATCAACCCCGCCATACGGCGGGGTTGATCCGTTTCGGGCCCTATCAAAAGCGCTGCCCTAGGCGTCCATGAGTAACAAGCTCTCCTGGCTCACCAGCGCCCAGTTGCCACCATCCCCCCCTCACCCGTCCGCCACCCTGGCGCGCTGTCGACACCCCGCCCCGCCTGCGCGCTAAACCTGTCGGTTTTTATGCACTCATGCACAAGCCCCCATATCGCGCCACTACTGGGCTTCACTGGAGGTAGAGGGTCCGCAAGAATCATGCGAAATCATGCGGTTCCATGCAGAAAATACTGGGCGTTGTGGCTGCGTCAGTGGCGAGGAAGGTGAATCTGTGCCAAGTTCGCAACAGTATGGTCTCACACAAGCCTGACTGGTCCCGAGGCTGCTTACGACCCAAAGCGGCCCTGCTGGCAAAGGCAGCATGCTCGTTTATTGGTTTTATATAGCTACGTCAAATAAAATACACCGAAAAATCAATGAGTTGATGTGGCGGCATAAGAAAGTGGAACGCGCGCGCTCGTTCAAGTCAATAAACGAGCGGGCTGTCTAATACCTGTTAGGCCGCAGATGAGCCAAGGTGCAGAATGAATGACTCGAATGAACTAGTAATGATCGTTCGTGAACAGGTAAGTGGGTGGCTTACATCGCTTGTTGCTTGGTCTGAGGAAAGCAACATCTTGCTGCCAATCTTGCTATCAGTCGTGGCGGCAGTTGTGTTTTGGTTGGTGTTTTCATACCTGCCAGAACAAAATCGTCGAAAAAAGTTACGACCGATAGTAGAGATTTCGCTTTTTGACGCGTACAAACAGCTTTTTTTACTATTCGACCTAGTAATGCGTCATGGCTCGCACAGTCAGTCATTTTTCCAATCACAAATTCGCGCTGGCAAGCTTTCTGAAGATGACATCAAGCTAGGGCTTCAAAACAAGTGCCTGAACGAGTCTTACCTGCATGATCCGCATGTAAAGAATGCGCTTCTCGTTGTAGGGGAAGAAATCCTAGACCGGACATTAGATATTGACGAGCTTGCGAACAAGGTGCTCAGCTTTCATACATACGCCACTGCTGAAGAACTTGTTTTACTTGAAAAAATTCGAGAAAAGATTCGTGTTTATGACTTTGGTGAGCGCCACGTGAAGCGAACGTGTGTCACCATCATCAACGGGAGAGTGCTTCGTCCTATAGACCCATCTATAAGCTATCGCTATAAAAACTTCTTCGAGCTCTATCAGCTTTTCTGCCAATTGCAGAAGCTGGTTTTAAATCATAGTCCATTAGATCGGGATCGCTTTCTCTACAAAATGCAATCGCTTTACTACTCCGGCCAGTACCACACTTGCTCTAAGCTGGTTAGATCTGAAGGAAAGCGGTTCGAGAAGGGAACAACGCTCTATAATAGCTACTTAGCTTTGAGTGAGCGTGGGCGAGGCAGGATGAAATCCTTTTACAAAATTATCGAGGACACATATAAACACAGACCCTACGGTGGATCGTTGGTTTCCTCGAGAAGCATTTTTAGGGATCTCCTTTGTGACAAAAAATTGATTGAGATCCTTGCGCAGTTTCATTCCTCAGCTGAACTTTCTGCTTTGAGGGAATCTGTGCAGCAAGATCAGGAAGATAAGGAAGCGTTCATGGCTGCAAATCAAGCGTTGGCTAAACACTTTAGACGGCAAGTGGCTAATGAAAGTACGGCCTAACAAGCCGCTCAATTTCGTTCCCGGCCTGACGACCGTCCACCGGACGCCCTTGTCAGGGCGCCGCTTAGCTCAGCGTTATACCTTCGGAGGTTTTAATGATAAAAGTAGATAATGGGAAGATATTTTTCATCGAAAACCATCTTTTTGATCCTGTCATTGAAAAATTTGATGGAATATTGGATCGATACAGAAGGTATGAGGTCGAACTGTTCATACATATTGTCAGTGATCCTTCTTGCCGTTATGAGAGCGGGGTTGGGTCTAATCGAACCCTCAGAGAAATAGCAGGTCTTGATGCTAAGGATCGCTTCAAAAGGATATTGGTTAATAAAGTGGTTAATGCAAACCCGAAAGGGTTTTATGCAAATAAAGTAAAGAAAGACAAAGCTCTACCGGATGAGATAAGGTCGGTTAGTTTTGCATATTGTCACCAGGACGAGGTCAGTAATCACTTTTCTGCTAGAAATTCAGAATACGGATTTGTTTTTTTTCATGATTTCTTACAACGATTAGGGATGCTACCAGTAAGATACATCAATGAAGAGGATGAGGAGTCCATCCGTCGTCTCGTTTTCAATGAGGCCTATTTGTTGGAGGCGTATGGCAGGTCCTATGATATGCGGTGGGAAAACGAGTGGCGGATTAATCGTGACCTTTTTTTTGATTTTGAGGATGTGGCCTTCATTGTAGTGCCTGACGATGAATATTCCGAATTCATCGACTTTACTATAAAGGAAGATTTAGAATATCTCGTTATTCCATCGTCAGTTTTTAATGACCCTCTTCAGTTCTTTTTGACTGCACATACAATGGAACACCACGCTTGGAACCAAATAGCTCTGTACGGGGAATGGAAAGTGGATTTTGAGATGTTTCCTGAGTTTACTGACGAAGAAAGAGGCGAATTTATGGCGCGTTGTGGAGAGCATGTGGCTTGTCTAGCTAAAGCCGAAATCCAAGATGTATATGAGAGACGGTTCGTATCAAGGTTTATGAGCTTTGCATCAAGTTTGAAAGAGGATTTTCTCAGAAAAACATCCTTTAACGAACTCAAAACCGTTTCCGCTAACGCTGGGGAGCCTTACAAGACTCATAGAGACCTGATGATGCATTGCTACACAGAGCGATTGGACGTACAGCGAAAAAATATTGACCTTTGATTCTAAGTGTAACAATCGGCTGCACCGCGACCGATTTTTCGCCGCACCACGGCTCTAACTCGGCGCGTGAGCTGGGCGTTAATATCAGCAAAGTATCAACGACCGCTTTTGGCCGGACTCGGAAATTTAAGATACGCTGATGGAAAGATCGGCAGCTCATGGCCCAAAATGCATAAAAGTGGGTGCCCTTTTCTTCTTGCCTTGAATGTAGACAAGACCAATCGCAATGGTATCGATATGGATCGCAACCAGCACGTAAAAGAGTACCTGACCTACTACACTTCTTTCCCTCATCCTCCGCGGTACGCCGTTCTTCTGAATGGTCCATGGGGAATCGGTAAGACACATTTATTGAAGGAATTCCTTGGCGAACTCCCCTCCAAGGGAATCAGGTATATTTACCTCAGCCTTTATGGTCTTACAACCCTTGACGAGATCGATGACGTGCTGTTCCGAGCGATGTATCCGGTTTTCGATAATAAAAGTGTAAAAATAACAGGGCGCGCGGTAAAGGCGCTGGGAAAATATTTAAACATCAGTGTCGATTTAAAAGCCAAGGAGCTTCTAGATAGGGCCAATGCAGAAATCTTCGTCTTCGACGACTTGGAGCGGTGCAACATTCCAGTCAACAGGGTGCTCGGCTACATCAACGAGTTCGTAGAGCACGAGGGCCGAAAAGTACTTATAATCTGTAATGAGAGGGAAATCAAAGACAAGGATGATTACACTCGAGTACGTGAAAAGTTGATCGGCAAAACCCTCGAAATTCAGTCGGCCTTAGAGCAGGCTCTCAGTGCCTTCTTGGCGTTGGCGAAAGATGATCAATCTAGAGAGTTCATGGCTTCACAGATAGATGAAGTATCAATCATTTACCACCAATCAGAACTTCACAATCTGAGAGTGCTTCAGCAGACAATTTGGGACTTTGAGCGATTCTACACTGCTTTAGAAGACAAGCATCGAAATAATAATCATGCGATGACAGCTCTTCTAAGGATGCTCTTCGCACTATCTTTCGAAATAAAGACAGGTCGATTAACGGCTAGAGATCTACTCGATAGACAGACTGCACTACTCATGTCCCACATGCCCTCGGCTAAAGAAAAAGGTTCGGAATCGTTACTCGTAGCTGCTCAGCAGCGTTACCCAGAAGCTAGGCTAGATGATACAGTACTTTCTGATGAGACCCTTACGGATCTACTAATAAAAGGCGTTGTTGACAAAGGCGCGATCCGTACAGACCTGGATGCAAGCACATTTTTTGTCAGTGCTGACGATGAGCCCGCCTGGAGGACTGTTTGGTATGCCTTTGAACGAACGGAAGAAGAATTCGATACGGCATTTTACGAAATGGAGAGGGCATTCGATAATCGTGAGTACGAATCCCTCGGTGAGATTCTTCACGTTTTCGGACTTCGTCTATGGCTAGCAAAAATCGGTGCCATCTCTTGCACTCTTAAGGAAGTCATAGAGCAGGGTATGCGCTACATTGACGATCTCTACGCGGAAGGGCGACTACAGCCGCTTTCACCCGGCGAGGATGCGCATTACTTGAGACCCAGTAGCCATGGAGGGCTGGGATTTCATGAGAGTAAAACTGCAGAATATAAAGAGCTCTTCACATACCTCCAGGAAAAACGGGATAAAGCCGCAAGCGATCGATATCCAATTCTTGCAGAAGATATCCTGAAGGAGATGTCTACATCTCCAGAGTTATTTTTTCATCGAGTAAATTTGATTAGTGGAGAGAATAGTGGACTTTACAACGTCCCGGTACTAGCTGAACTTGATCCTAAAAAATTTGTTGCTGCTCTACTAGATATCCATCCAGCACAGCAATGCAATATCCTGATGGCGCTGAAAGCAAGATACGAAAGAAAGACTCTTGATAGGGAACTGGTCACAGAGAGGCCATGGGCTAGCGAGGTTCGCAGTCTCCTTCTTGACGCTTGTAAAGAAATGTCTCCCATCTCAAGATATAGAATTCATCGATGTGTCATGCATTCATTAGATGATGTGCTCGGGATAAAAAACCAAGGCCAAGAAGACTAAGGATGTAAAACAGACAACAAGGTCTCTGAGCATAGGTGGAAACAGTAGAAGAGCAACACTTGGGGAAAATAGGCACTGATGCCTCCAGTGCCTGTGCTAAGGTCAGAATCCGGTCGAGGGAATCGTAGAATTCGCTAATCTACAGTACGTTAATATGGCGCCTCATCAGGAAGGTGAAATATGCCTTCAATTTTTCATCGCTTAGTGACTCCCAAAATAACTCTAAGCTCTGCGCTATATCAGCCTCTTCTGAAAGACCGCTTCTGGCCGAAAGTGGACCGGGGGGGGCGTGCACTTCGCTGCGAAGGCATGGATCCACAGCCTTATGTTGAGGGGAGGATGGTATAGAAAATGGTATAATAAAAATCTCAATAACCTATAAAAATCATACAGAACAGTGAGTTACTTTGTTTTATCGAATCCTGCAGAGGACGCCATCAACGTATTCCACGCCATCACCTACTTCTTGAACACACAGCATCACTTCACGGCCCACGCTCACTTCTGTTCCCCCTATGACGTGCTGATGTTTCGCCAACCAAGCCATTCACACTGCGCGGACTATTGTGCTCTGGGCTGTCATACGGCATTCGAGGTATCTATGCGGTGTCGGAGACAGCGAGCTTGAGGTCTTACCGCTTTCATGGCGCAACATTGTGCGGAGGTGTATTGAATCGTCTTGGGTCACTTCCTGCTACGGCGCGCATTGCCCCCAGCTTCAACCCTCTGTTTTCATATGAAAGCGCTCTCGATAGACCCCAGGGCTAAGTCCTACGCGTTGGCGAAACAGCCTCGTAAATGAGCTCACGTCGCTATAGCCAACTTGAACCACAATTTCCTCAACACTATGGGAGCTGCTGTCGAGGAGCGCGCGGGCTGTTTCCAGTCGCAACTCCTGCAGGTAGACCAGCGGTGTCTGGTTCATGACGGCGCGAAAGCGCCTGATCAGCGTTCTATCGCTGACAGCAAGTGCTTTGGCAAGATCCGTCATCCGCACACGTTTCGACATATGGCGTTGCAGCCACTGCTGAGCCCGGCTTACCAGAGCATCTGAGTGCTGCTTCCTCGCCAGCAAGGGGAGGTAGGGAATCTGGCTCACCTGACTCACATCTATCAGCATGGTCTTCGCACATTGCGATGCGAGAACAGGTCCGGCACAGCGCTCGATAACACGTATCGTCTGAATCAAGTACGACGCTGAGGCGCCTGCGCACATCAGGCGATCATCTTCCGTCACTACGGACTGAAGCCGAAGGTCCACCTCTGGGAACCTCTCACGAAACTGGCGCTCAAGCCACCATGTGGTAGTGGCCACTCGCTCATTCAGCAGGCCTGTTTGTGCAAGAACAAACGTACCGGTGCAATTGGCTGCCACCCAGGCCCCTGCTTTCCATTGCTGCAACAGCCACTCACTTGCCCCCGCTTGCTGTGCGAGGAAGTGATCAAACTCACGCGAACCGCCATAAAAAACGCTAGGCACGAACACCAGATCATAATGCTGCCGTGTGTCCAGCGGATGCGTTTGCAAAGGAAGGCCATTGCTCGCGGTGACGGGGCCTCCCGCGGCTGAGACAAAGTCCCAGTGAAAGTAAGCCGACACCGGCGCCTGAGCGAGACGCAGATGGGAATTTGCCACATTCAGGATGTCGGCAAAGCCCGCCGCAGTCGATGCATAGCACTGATCAAGAGTGAGAATGGCTGCGTGGGGCATAGGATGTCGTAAATCGCATACTTTATGTCATTTTACACACTGTATGTGGATGCCATAGGCCTGTCCAATGTCGATGACCACCGTCGTATCCCATCTACCGGAACAGGACCCTTCCTCATGGAGCGAAGCGAAGCCATTCAGTGCAGTGTCCAAGACAGCATCATGCACATACGTATTGACCGGCCTGAAAAACGCAATGCGATCACCATGCCGATGTTCACTTCACTTACCGCAGCCCTGAAGGATGCCGAACAACGGGATGATGTGCTCTGCATTGTGGTAACAGGCAATGGTGAGAGCTTCTGCGCAGGTCATGACCTGAAAGCCTTCGAGGAGTGGCCCCAACAGCCCGAAGACCCGGTGCCATGTTTTTTGCATGCCATCGCCAACGTGCGCAAGCCGCTAGTCATCGCTGCGCATGGCTCTGCTGCGGGAATAGGCGTCACCTGGCTTCTTCATGCTGACTGGGTCGTCACAAGCGCTGAAACGACGTTCAAGCTACCCTTTGTCGCCCTGGGCATCGCTCCCGAGGCGGCAAGCTCTATGCTGCTTCAGCGCGCCATAGGGCTTCCGCGTGCCAAGCGTTTGATCTTCGGTGGAGAGGCCTTCACGGGTGAACAGGCATATCAGTGGGGGCTCGTCGCAGAGCTATCGCCGCCTGAAGAGCTTCAAGAACGGGCATTTGAGCGCGCAAGAGACTTCGCATCAAAGGACCCCATCATACTTCGGCGCATAAAGGACTGGTTGCATCCCGGCGATGAGTATCACCAGCGCATTGACCAGGAAGTGGAAGAAATCAATGCGGCGGTGGTTCGCAGGACGGCATCCAAAGAGCATTAGGGAGTCAGACACGCAACATTGAGGCGAACAATCCCCTCCCCTGGGCTGTCTCTTCGATATGGGGAGAACCCGGGGCCAAGGATGAAAGGGACACCTGGCAGTCAATCGAGCGGGACTACCGTCGAGATAACTCCCGCACTACGTCCAAGCAAACGATAAAGGCGCGCCCCTAGGCACGCCTTTCACTGCGATTCTTCTACGGCTTCAGTTGATCAATGCTTCGCGCAAATCAGCCTTCGCAGCTTTCGCCCAACCAGCGGCCTTCCTGATGAATGGTGACTTGCTGGCCGTTATCCATGTCGATCACGCTGGCGAAGTGCTCGTCGCTGTGGAGGGTGATGTCCGCATCGAAGCTGGTGCTGCGTGCACCGGCGGTGCATGAGGCCTGGGCGTCGATGGAGTTGCCGTCACGGTCGATGGTGATGCCCTCACAGCCAGATTCGGTCCAGTCCTTGCGCATGGTGGCGGCCAGGTCATCGGACTCTTCTGCAGTCATGCACTGGGTAGTGGTTCTTTCTTCGGTCATCTCGGCGGGCAGCTGTGCGCCTTCCATGCTCTGAGTGATCTCCCACTGGCCCGGCTTGAGATCTGCAGCCAGGGCGGTGGATGATACGGCAACGAGCAGTGTCGCAAGCAGAAGGTGACGTGACATGGATCCATCCTGTCGATAAGTGAAGCTCAGTATCCTATCAACGCCAAGGACACACTGCATAACTTACGGCGCTCGACATCTCGACTGCTAGGGGAGCTCAAGATCCTTGTTTTACCGCATGTAAACTCCGGTCTTTCCGCTCCGGAAGCGATCGACCTGTCATCGCTCGAAACATGTATTCAGCGTTTCCCTAATACACTGTGAACACCGTGTTCGGCAGATCACACTGCTAGCTCGACCGCGCCTTCTCTGGGCCTTCTCAGGGGCTGCTCAGGGCCTGCTCAGGGGCTGCTCAGGGCCTGCTCAGGGCCTGCTCAGGGCCTGCTCAGGGCCTGCTTATGCCAGGCTGACGGCGGCGGCACCTGCTGGAGAGATGACGTGACTCAGCATGGAGGCCACCTTGGCGGTGTGGGACTGCGCCATGCGTGTCGCGGTTTCCTCGACGTAGGCTCCCATCTCGTGCGGGTCCAGCGCACGCTGCACCATTCCCAGGTACTCGGCCTGATCGGCACCATAGTCACGGTTGCCCAGGGCTACCTGGCCGACGCCGTAGTCACGGCCGAAGGCGCCGAGATAGATCGATGCCAATGAATCGCGCGCGTCACTCTGTTGGAGACCCGCCATGGCGGTTTCCATCGGCATGAAGCGGGCTTTGCCTCGGGCGGCGATACAACTGTCACAGGCCATGGCCAGCTCGTGACCACCGTAACGGGCAATCCCTTCTACCCGGGCGATGGTCACCTGGGGCAGTTGACCAATACGGGTCAACAGTGCCTTGAAGTCCTGATAGGCGTATTCATTGCGGACGTTGAACTTTCCATCCAGCTGCTGGCAGCTGCTGCCACCAATCTGGGCGTTGAAAATATCGGGATGACGCGACTGAAACACCACGACGCTGATAGTGACGTCCAGTTCCAGCTGCTGTACCACTGTGGTCAACTCTTCCAGTGCCAGCTCACTGGAGTGTTCGGTGGGCGCGTCGCTGAAGCTGATCCAGGCGATGGCGTCGTCGATCTGAACATCTAGGGTGGCAAGCTTCTGGTAGCGCATGGGGTGTCTCCGCTGGCATGGTCGCTTGGCGATGTTGGCTTAGCGATACTGTTCTGTTGTCGTCGTTGTCTAAGCCAACTTAGCGCGCCGTTGGTCCAAGCAGAATAGCTACTTTCCGCTTTCAGAATTTAGGTTTTCTATATAATGCCAGAGCACTTGATGTAAACGCTTGAAGCCGCGCGATAATACCCTCCCCTCATCTTTCAGGAGTCAGCGCATGGATACCGACGGCTTGCGCCTGTTTGTCCTGGCGGCGGAAACACTGAATATCAGCGCCGCCGGACGTCAGCTGGGAATCGCCCCCGCCGTAGCCAGTGCTCGACTGTCGAAGCTGGAAACCCAGGTGGGGGCCGACCTGCTGCATCGCTCGACCCGCAAGGTCTCGCTCTCACCGGAAGGCGCCACCTTTCTGCCTTTTGCCAGGGAAATGCTGGCCCAGGCAGATGCCGGGCTTGCGGTGCTTGGCAAGGACAGCGAAGACGTGGTCGGCCGGCTGCGTTTTGCCGCATCCAGCACCTTCGCCCAGCAGTACATTGCTCCTATCCTCCCGGAGTTTCTGGAACGTTATCCGGGCATCAGCGTCGATCTCCGGCTCTCCGATACCCAGATGAACCTGATCGAGGGCGGTTATGACCTGGCCCTGCGCAACTATCCCATCGAGGACAGCAGTCTCAAGGCGCGCAAGCTGGCCGACGATCGCCGTATTCTGTGCGCCTCCCCCGGTTATCTGGAGCGCTACGGGGTGCCCACATCCCCCCAGCAACTGGCCGAACATAGCCTATTGGTGTTCCAGGACGGGGCGCCCCGCGCGCTGGCCAAGCATGGCGTCAGAACCCCTCACACCTTTCCCCCCGCCGGGATCAAGCCGCGGGTGTACTGCGATGACGGCGCCAGCATGAGATACGCCGCGGTGGCGGGAGTCGGCATCACCATGCATGCGCTCTGGAGCGTTCGCCACAACCTCGACCAGGGCAACCTCATTCGCGTGCTGCCGGACTACGAAGTGGACGATCGATCGGCAATCTGGCTGGTCTACCCAAAGTCCAGCGTGGTCACGGCCAAGGTCCGGGTGTTTATCGATTTTCTGCTGGAGAAGATCGGCGACCCGCCAGTCTGGGAGCGCTAAAAACGGCGCGGGCTATGTCGTCACGGGCCAGCTTCGCGAAATGGAAGAAACTGATTCCGGCCTCATGGCGTTTTTCTGCCGTGGCGATTCGGACATCCTGAGCAGCAACTCAACCCCTGACTCAGGAGTCGCACCATGTCCGCAACTACTCTCTCTGCCAGCACCCTCTCCACCAGCACCCTCTCCACCAGCACCATGCACGCCATGGTCCTCAACAGCTACGGCCCCGACGCACCCTTTGAGCCGGCGACCCTGCCGCGCCCCACGGTGACACCGGGTCACGTGCTGGTGCGCGTCAGCGCCACCAGCGTCAACACCATCGACACCATGATCCGGCAGCTCGGCCAGGAAGAGCTGCCCATCGCGCCGGCCCTTCCTGCCGTGCTCGGCATGGACTTCGCCGGTACCGTGGTCGAGGTCGGCGAAGGCGTCACCGACGTTGCACCGGGGGATGAGGTCTACGGCTGCGCTGGCGGCCTGGGTGATCTGCAAGGCACCCTTGCGGACTACATGCTGGCAGATGCTCGGCTGATTGCCCGCAAGCCTGATCGCCTGTCCATGCGCCAGGCAGCAGCACTGCCGTTGGTGGCGATCACTGCCTACGAGGGTCTGACGCGGTCAGGCGCAGGTAACGGCCACAAGGTGCTGGTCCATGGCGGCGCCGGTGGCGTTGGGCATGTGGCAGTGCAACTGGCCAAGCACTTCGGCTGCGAGGTCTTCGCCACCGGGTCTGGCGCCGCCCAGCTGGCCCAGATCGAGGCCTTCGGCGCGACCGCCATCGACTTCAAGGAACAGTCCGTCGAGGACTACGTGCATCGTTACACCGACGGCGCCGGTTTCGATGTCATCTTCGACACCGTCGGGGGGAGCAACCTGCTCAACTCTTTCAATGCCGTAGCGCTGAATGGTCAGGTGACCACTACCCTGTCTCTGGCAGAACTGGACATGTCGGCGGCACACTTCAAGGGCGCATCGCTGCACGTGATCTTCATGCTGATTCCGATGATTCACAATGTCGGCCGCGAGGTTCATGGCACGATCCTGGCGCGCCTGGCAGAGATCATCGATGCCGGTGCACTGACCCCATTGGTCGATGACCACCGCTTTGGCCTTGGCGATGTCGGCCAGGCGTATGCTCATCTCACCTCCGGCAAGGCCGTGGGCAAGGTGGTGGTAGAGCTGGACGCCGAAAGCGACGCCTGATCGCCTCGCCAGGCGCCCCGGCCATCCATGCCTGGGCCACCGCGCGATCATTGCGTCCTCAAAGACAAAGGGCTCGCCTGATGGCGAGCCCTTTGTCTGTTGCAACCGTCAGGGGGATTGACGGTCCTGCGATAGCGAGTCAAATGCTTCTAGCGCCTTCAGGCCTTCGACGATACGTGGCCAGGCCCGGTCCTTCGACGGACGAAACCAGTCGATGTGACCAAGCCGGGTATAGCCAAGAGACGCCGGGGTAACACAATCGGCGCTGGTGGAGGCAGCCGGAAAAAGACGCAGCAGGTCTGCCACATTGGCAGGGGTGGCAATGGGGTCATCGCTGGCATGTAGAACGGTGATAGGTATCGTCAGTTCATCATGATGATCCACCTCAGTGGTCTTGCCCAACGCATTGGCGACGTACCCCGGCGAGCTGCACCACTTGGCCCACTGACGCGCCACCCCTCTGGGCAGATTCTCCCCCCAACCCAGTGAACGCGTTCTCGCCTCGCCCCACAGTCTGACGCTGAACGGCAAGTACAGATAGAACATGAATGCCGCTAACGCCCGCATCTTCAACGGCATTCCGCCCAGATACCCGGTAGAACCGGAGATGCTGACTACCGCCGCCAGGCGACGATGGTTATGCCATAGGCCCATCATCTGCCCACCAGCACTATGGCCAATCATTACTGCTCGCTCGGCCCCAGTCAGTGTGAGCAAATGATCCAGCGCCGCGGGCTGGTCGTATACCCCCCAGTCCTGCAAGCGGCTGGTATCGTCGACAAGTGACCCATGGCGAGACTCGCCAATGCCTCGATGATCAAACACCAGCACATCTCGCCCTTGCTGGCTCAGCCACTCACAGAAATGACGATAGAACTGCTGACGAATACCGGTGGCGGGACACAGGAGAATCGGCAAGCGTCCTTGCTTGCGCGGGCCGGGCGCGTTCTGCTGCGCATCATCCGATGTCGCACGGGCACAACGGGCTGCGTAGTAGGTACCCACCAGCGTTACTGCATCCTTGCAGCGAATCTGGATCTGTTGCCCGACTCTACCCTGACGTGTGCTACCAGGATCTGCCTCCGCCGCCACACCGCTGCCGGACGTCCGGTATGCTTGTTGCGGCTCACCTGACTCAACCATCGCTGCTTCTCCTCCCCAAGGCTTGTCTGAAAAGTGCCTGCGCTCGTCGACTTTTCATACAAACCCTAGCGTCTGCCACGCGCTCGTGCGCGTCGGCCCTGTCCTTCAATAAATGCTCGAGCGCCGACTTTTAAAACGTTCGTTTGTTTCATTATTGACGCTCGCCTGTTCCCGTCAAGCGCCTGCGATGCACAAGGCACTCGGAAGCACCTGACCGCACGGCCTGAAGGGTCAGCTGCGACTAAAGACCAACGCGAGACAAATTGACACGCTAACACCCGGCCCATAGATTGTATTTACGAAAACAAAAGAACAATAAGCATTGCAGCCCCATGCCCTCAGGAGTCCCCCATGAGAATTGCGCTGATCCATGCCGTCACCCAGGCGATGTCTCCCATCCACGATGCGTTCGACCGCCACTGGCCAGACGCCGAGCGGATCAACATTCTGGATGACAGCCTGGGGCGCGACCGAGCAGACGACGCTATGGCGACAAGCTGCACGGATCACCGCATCAAGTCACTGGGTCGTTACGCGCTCGACTGCAATGTCGACGCCGTGCTCTACACCTGCTCTGCCTTCGGTCGGGCCATCGATACCGTAGCGGCCGATGCCCAGGTACCCGTGCGCAAGCCCAACGAGGCGATGTTCAGAGAGGCACTCAACTACGGCGATCACATCGGCCTGCTGGGGACCTTCGGCCCTGCCATGCAAGGTATGCGGGAAGAGTTCGAGGCACTGTGCCGACAGCAAGGTGCGGGGCGACTCGACAGCCTGTGCATCGAACACGCAGGCCAGGCGCTACGCGAGGGTCGCCAGCACGAGCACGAACAACTGATTTGCGACGCCATCCAGCGCCTGGCGCATTGCGACGCCATCATGCTGGCCCACTTCTCGACCTCGCTTGCTCTGGATCCGGCACGCCAGCGAGCGTCTCGCCCTGTTCTCAGCAGTCCAGATGCCGCCGTCCGCGCGCTCAAGCATGAACTATGCCCCGAGCGACAGCCATAGAGCGCATCAGCCGCCCTGCAAAGTGCAGGCACCCTCCACCCACGACGCCTCATGCCAAGCCACTTGGACCACCGGCGTCAGCAACCACCAAAGGACAACCAACGTGACGAAGCTACTCGTTCTTCCCTGTGACGGCATTGGCCCAGAAATCGTCGCCTCTAGCATGCAGGCAGTGGAGGCGGTCAATCGACGCCACGACCTTTGCCTGTCTTTTGACTATGACGTCGTCGGCTTCGACAGCCTCAAGCAACACGGCACCACCCTGAGAGAGGAAGTGCTGGACAAGGCCAAGGGCTACGACGGCATCATCCTGGGCACCCAATCCCACGCTGACTATCCAGCACCGGAGCAAGGCGGGCGTAACGTCTCGGCAGGCTTTCGCATCGGCCTGGATCTGTATGCCAATGTGCGCCCCGCCCGCACCCGTGAATTCCTGGAGTCCAACCTGCGACCAGGCAAGACGATGGATCTGGTGATCATGCGCGAGGCCACCGAGGGCTTTTATCCTGATCGCAACATGACCCGGGGCTGGGCCGAGCTGATGCCGTCTCCCGACATGGCGCTATCCGTGCGCAAGATCACTCGTCATTGCTGCGAGCGTATCGCCCGACGTGCCTTCGAGTTGGCCAGTGTCCGTCGCGGAAAAGTCACGGCGATCCACAAGGCCAATAGCTTCCACATGACGGATGGACTCTTTCTCGAGGTCGTCAGGGAGGTGGCTCAAGACTATCCCGGCGTAGACCTCGACGATCTTCTGATCGACGCCTCGACGGCCCATTTGGTCAAGAACCCCGAACAGTTCGACGTGATCGTAGCCACCAACTTCTATGGCGACATTCTCAGCGATCTCGCCAGCGAACTCTCCGGTAGCCTCGGCCTCGCCGGCTCGATCATGGCCAGCGACACCCACTGCTGTGCACAGGCCCAACACGGCTCGGCGCCAGACCTGGCCGGCAAGGACATGGCTAACCCCTCCTCCATGCTGCTGTCTATCGCCATGCTGCTGCACTGGATTGGCGAGCACCGTGGAAAAACCAACTTTGTCGAGGCCGCCGCCAATCTGACCCAGGCAGTAGACCGTTGCCTCGAGAACCCCGCCACTCGCACCGTCGACTTGGGCGGCAGCAGTGGCTGCCACGCCTTCGGCGCCGCCGTCGCCGAACGGATTGACCGTCCGTAAAGCGATCTCCAGGTTCGCGATAGCCACGCCACTCGCTTAAGTCCTCATCACGCCAACACGACAACACCAAAAGGCCAGAACCATGACTCACCACGCCCCCCAGACGACACGCACCACCAGCCAGACACGCCTTCCGGTCACTCAGCATCGCCCTTGGGGTGCTGCGCTTGCCCTGACTGGCGCGCTGGCTGGCCTTCTCGCTGCCACCTCGGCCCAGGCCGACGACTATCCGGCAGAGACCTTGAACTATGTCATCGCCTTCGGCCCTGGTGGCGGCAATGACCTGATGTCTCGCACCGTGGTGGACATCCTCAACAAGTACGATCTCTACGGCGAGCACAATATTGTCGTCAGTAACCGCGAAGGTGGCAGCGGCGCTGTCGGCTTCAGCTACGTCAAGAACAAGGAAGGTTCGCCTTATTACATGACCTCCACCAGCGGCAACTTCATCTCCACCCCGCTGGTATCCAACACCGATTGGAATTACCAGGACTTCACTCCGATCGCCCTGCTGGCCAACGATGCCATGCTGATCGTGGTCAACGCGGACTCCGAGATCGAAACCTTGGACGATTTCGTCGAAAAGGCCAGGAGCGAGCGTTTAACAGTGGGAGGCATCGGCGCAGCAGGCCCCGACAGAGTGGTGGCGCGCCTGTTGAAGCAGGCTGCGGATATCGACTTCGAGTATGTGCCCTCTCAGGACGGCGGGCAGGTGGTGACATCGCTGACATCAAGCAGCGTCGACGCCATCATCTCCAACCCCTCAGAGGTGGCCGGCCAGATAGAGGCCGGCAACTTCCGCCCACTGGCCTATTCCGAGCCTCAGCGCAGCAGCGTCTACCCGGACATCCCTACTTTCGAGGAACTGGGTTACGCGGTGAGCTTCTCGCTGCCCCGCGGCGTAGTGATGCCAAAAGAGATTCCCGACAGCGTGCAAGAGTGGTGGGTGGACACCCTTCAGCAGGTGGTCGCCACGCCGGAATGGGAAAGCTACCTGACCACCAACAGCTTGTCAGGCAACACCATCTGGGGGGAAGACTTTGGTCGCTACCTGATCGACACCAACGCCAAGTTCGCTGACTCCCTCAAGTAAGGGATCCGAGCGCCGGGCAGGTCAACGGCCTGCCCACCCAACCTCCCTTCATCGGCCGATTCAAGGTATCGCCATGAGCCACGCCTTTGCCCTCATCCTGTTTATAGG
The DNA here is from genome assembly GCF_019800705.1 of Halomonas sp. DP4Y7-1. Lineage (NCBI taxonomy): Bacteria > Pseudomonadati > Pseudomonadota > Gammaproteobacteria > Oceanospirillales > Halomonadaceae > Halomonas > Halomonas sp. DP4Y7-1. The sequence goes on from NZ_JAHVKS010000002.1 coordinate 97,439, forward strand.
CTCCAGCTTCTATCTCGGCTACGGCTACTGGACCCTGGAGCCCCTCACCGACACTGGCCGTCCCGGCCCCGGCTTCTTCCCGCTGATTGTCGGGGGGCTGCTGACCCTGCTGACCGGACTGTCGTTGGTGAAGGAACTCTCGGCCAGGCATGCCCTGGCCACGGGCCTTACCAGCAAGCCAGTCCATGGTGACTCGGTACGCTGCAGTAAAGACACATGCCTCCTGGTCATCCTCATCGCCGGATTCATTCTGATCCTCAAGGTCGTTGGGGCCATCCTTGCGATGATGCTCTTCATGCTAACCCTGCTGGCGGTGTTCAACCGCGGCAGACATGTGCAAAACCTGCTGTACAGCACCGGCTTCCCGCTTGCCGTTTACGCCCTGTTCGAGCTCTGGCTTCGCGCCGGACTGCCCCAGGGTCCCTTTAGCAGCTGACCCACTCTCCTCGGAGCCACGCCATCATGATTGCAGAACTGTTTTCCAACCTAGGGATGGGCCTGGCAGTTGCCTTCACCCCGACCAACCTGATGTTTCTGCTGATCGGCGCCCTGGTCGGTATGATCGTCGGACTGTTTCCCGGCTTCGGCCCTGCGGCCGGCATCGCCATCCTGCTGCCTCTCACCTTTGGTCTCGAACCCACCACCGCCATCATCATGCTGGCGGGCATCTACTATGGCGCCATGTACGGAGGCACCATCACCTCCATCCTGATCAACACACCGGGGGAATCTGCCACGGTCGCCTCGACGCTCGATGGCTACCCTTTGGCACAGAACGGGCGTGCGGGCCCGGCATTAGTGATGCAGGCAGTGGCCTCCTTCGTCGGCGGCACCTCCGGGGTATTGCTGATCAGCGCCCTGATTCCTACCCTGGCCACCTTCGCGGCATCCTTCGGCCCCTCCGAGTATTTCCTGATCATCCTGTTTGGTCTCATCATGCTGACGGCGGTCATGGGCGACAACAAACTCAAGGGCGCCATTTCCGCCCTGATCGGCTTCGCTATCTCGATGGTGGGGGTCGATGTGATCAGCGGTTCCCAGCGCTTCACTTTCGGCTCTTCGGAACTGATCGGCGGCATCTATTTCGTTCCCGTGGCCATCGGGTTGTTCGGCATCGGAGAGCTGCTGTACTGCGTCTACATCGGCCAGCACCGCCAGCAGGTCAAGAAAATGCGGCTGTCCTACCGCAGCAAGGAATTCTGGCCCAGCCGAGACGACTTCTCCCGCTCCCGCTTCACCTTCGTGCGTGGCTCTCTGATCGGCTTTGTCTCCGGACTGCTCCCCGGGTCTGGCGGCACCCTGGGGTCGATCGTGGGCTACTCGGTGGAAAAGCGTGTGGCCAAGGATTCTGAAAACTTCGGCAAGGGTGACATGCGCGGGCTCGTCGCACCGGAATGCGCCAATAATGCCGCCTCCGCCGGTTCCATGGTGCCGCTGCTGTCACTTGGTATTCCGGGCTCCGGTGCAACCGCCGTATTGCTGGGCGCCTTCATGATGTGGGGGTTACGTCCGGGCCCGATGATGATCGTCAATGATCCGGAGTTCGTCTGGGGCCTGATTGCCAGCATGTATCTTGGCAACATGATCCTGATTGCGCTGTGTGTGGTCGCCATTCCACTCTTCGTCAAGTTTCTCGATATTCCCTATCGCTTGGTGATTCCGGTCATCGTGGTGCTCTGCGTAATAGGCACCTATGCCCTGCACTCCAGCATCATCGAGACCTGGATGCTGATCGCCGGCGGACTCCTTGGGCTGGGCATGAAACTCTACGGCTACTCCCCTGCGGCCACCGTCCTGGCACTGGTACTGGGCTCGATGGCGGAGAACACCCTGCTGCAGTCGCTGATCACTTCCGACGGTAGCCTGATGATCTTTGTAGAACGACCGGTATCGCTGGTGCTGACCTGCTTGGTGCTGTGCGTGGCCATGGGGCCCTGGCTGGCGAGATGGCTGCGCCGATCCGCCGCTCGCATCGCCTGAGGGGGAAGGCGGTGCGAGGCGCTTACTGACTCAAGGGGGCAGATACTGTCATTGATGGCGACAGCCCCCTTATACTCCAGCCACCCCGTCCCACCGAGATACCTCAAGGATCCGCGATGTCATCGACCAAATCTCGTGGCGCCTCGACCCAAGCCCTGGCGCTGGAGGCCTGCTACAGCATCAAGCGACTGGGTCTGGTCGAAGAGGAACACCTGCCCGAAGCCAGGCTGTGTGAGCTACTGAAGGTCTCGCGCACTCCCGTCCGCTCGGCGCTGGCCCTTTTAAGCGATGAGAAGGTGCTGATTCGACGTCCCAATCGCGGTTTTTTCCTGAGCGACAGCCAGGCCCTCGAGCGCTTTATCTCGCGCCACGCGACGGGGTCCAGCGAGGATAGCCTGCCCGCCTTGAGCTTTACCCTGGCGCTGGATTATCTCAATGGAGACCTGGGGCCTGAGCTTCAGGAAGCGGAGCTTGCTCGGGCTTACGAGGTGAGCCGCCAGCAGGCCCAGCAGGCCTTGTCCGCGATGGAGAGCGAGGGCTGGATGACACGACGTCTGGGCTACGGCTTCGAGTTCAATGCCACCCTGAGCTCGCCGGAAAGCTACGACCAGTGCTATCGCTATCGAATTCTGATTGAACCGGCAGCCCTGCTGGAGCCAACCTTCAAGACTGACCCTGCCGTGATGAAGCGGCTGCGCCAGCAACAGCAGGCCTTGCTCGACGGCAAGGCTCCACACCGGGCGGGCAGCATGTACAGTAGCGGGACAGAGTTCCACGAATCGCTGGTTGGCTTCTCCCACAACCCCTTTCTGCTCGATGGCCTGCAGAAAGCCAATCGATTGCGGCGGTTGATCGAGTACTCACTGTCCCGAGTACGCGAGACGACTCACAGGGAGTGCGAGGAGCACCTGGAACTGCTGGAGCTGATCGACAGCGGCGACCTCCCCCGAGCTGCAGCCTTCCTCGAGCGCCACCTCAAGCGCGCCCGAGAAGAGAAGGTGAGTCTCGTGCAGACCTTGCTACGTCAGCGCTTGGAGCGTCGTGCCGATTGAAACACCACGCCGGCGCGGTAGCGAAGTGGCCTCACGAAAACCACCGCGCCAGCTTGGCCCGCGCCAGTTGTCGATGCTCTTCCTTGACGTAGGAGGCCACGGTGATCAGCGCCACCGCCAGCATGCCCATGTCGTCGGTGTAGCCAATCAGCGGGGTCAGATCCGGCAGCGCGTCGATAGGGGAAATAAAGTAGCCAAGCGCCCCATAGATGGTGGTCTTGGCCCACACCGGGGTGTCCTTGTCGCGAGCGGCGTAGTACAGCGTTAGCGCCCGTGACAGGGTGACCTCGCCAGCGGCCTTGGCATAACGGCTGACCTTGGCCCAGAAACGTTCGTCCGAATAGTGTTCCGCGTGATCTGGTTCATCGGCCAGGATCACTTCTTGCCTGGTGTTGTCATTCATCTCATCAACCTCCTGATCAGCTACCGGCAGCCTGGCCTCATTCCGTGAGCCAAGCCAGCACTGCGTCAATGCCTGCCTGGACGAGTCGCTGGATAGCACGCCATTGAATGCCTTACCTGCACCGCATGGGCTGCGGGGTCTGCACCGCGGGCGCCGGGCACCGCTCGGCTAAGGTATGCAGCGCTTGCTTAGTGAAGCAGGACTGCCGCGGCGACTTCAATGGGTCTGCTGGGCGGGCACTAGCATCGATCTGCGTCCGCCCAGGGCTCATCCATTACCTGGGGTCCAGTATGACGCCAGCATAGCGCGATCTTCCTTAACCCCGGATAGATTGTTGTCGCAAACGAAAAAGTGTTTCGGCCCCAGGTGCCTTTTTCCCGTCAGCTTGCGACAGCACACTCGTGCCATGACCCTTCTGTTGATGCCTTACATAAGGCAGGAGCCACAATGAGCTTGCAACGTTTGACCCAGGGGCCTCTCACCATTGGTCTTGAGCTCCCCCTGGATAACGACTGGAGCCAGCCGGGCGAGGCGTCGAGACGACGGGACGATCGCCCCTTCGGCGTACCGGATCTGAGCGCTCACCTGGAGCGCGCCCAGCTGGCGGACCAACTTGGCTTTCGCGCGCTGTGGCTGCGCGATGTTCCGCTCTACGACCCCAGTTTCGGTGACGCCGGCCAGGTGTTCGAGCTGTTCACGTACCTGGGGTATCTCGCGGCATCTACCCGGCAGACCCTGCTGGGTACCGCGGCAGCCGTATTGCCGCTGCGCATGCCGTGGCTGGTAAGGAAGGCCGCCGCCAGCGTGCAACACCTCAGCCACAACCGCCTGCTGCTGGGCGTCGCCAGCGGAGACCGCCCGGTGGAATACCCCTTGTTCGGTGTGCCGTTCGAGCAGCGAGGTGAGGCCTTTCGCGATGCGGTAGCGGTGCTCAAGGGCGACGCCGACCAGCGCCTTGACGCGGGACAGGCCCTGCTGCCGGAGGCAGAGCAGCCACCATTGCTGGTCGCCGGTCTGGCTCAGCAGCGCCCCGACTGGGTCGGGCAGCACATGGACGGCTGGCTGGCCTACCCAGGCACCCCCGACGACCACGTTCGAAGAGTCGACCTGTGGCGCAGGGTGGCCGGCGACAAGCCCTACGTCAGCTTCATCCACCTGGACCTGGCCGAGAACCCTGAGGAACCGCCACGCCGGCATCGCTTCGGCCTGCGGGTCGGCAGCCAGGGCCTGATTCAGGAGCTGACGGCCATGCAGGCTGCAGGTGTCAACCACATCGGGCTTAACCTGCGGCGCACCCAGGCCCCGATCGAGGATACCCTGCAGCGCCTGGCTGCCGAGGTACTGCCCACCTTTCACCACGACGCTGAGGCGTCGTCGTCTTCTACAACGCAACAGGATGTTACCCATGCCCCAGCATGACACCTTCAAGGCCTGGACTTGGCACGAGCCGGGGGAGCCGCTGTCCCTCACCCTGGAAGATCACGAGATGCGCCCCGCCGAGGCCGGTGAGGTCATCGTCGATACCAGGGCCATCGGCCTGAACCCGGTCGACTGGAAATTCATCGCCATGGAAAGTCGCCTGTGGCAGCCCGGTCAGATTCCCGGCGTCGATGCGGCCGGCGTGGTGATTGACGCCGGCCCTGGCGTCGACCACCTGGCACCCGGCGACCGTATTGCGGTACACACCTCGCTGGCCGGACCCGGCACCTTTGCCACCCGACTCAGGCTGCCCGCCCGTGCGGTCATGCGGCTTCCGGATGGTATCGACTTCATCACCGCGGCGGCGTTCCCGTGCCCGGTGTTGACCGCCTGGCAGGCCATCGAAAAGCTGCCCGTCACGACCGGTGCGCAGCTGCTGGTGTCCGGCGGTTCAGGCAGTGTGGGGCGTATCATCGTGCAGCTGGCCAAGGCGCGTGGCTTCCACGTGATCGCCATGTCCTCTCCCGAACGCCATGAACTGCTGTACGCCCTGGGGGCCGACGAGGCCATCAGCTCACCCCATCAACTGACGGCACCGCTCTTCGCCGTCATCGATACCGTGAACGGCGAGCACGCCCGCCAGCTGTCACAGCATCTGGGCGCCAATGGCCATGTCGTATGTGTACAGGACCGCTTGGACGGCCCAGTGGCGCCGCCGTTCGAGCGAGCCCTGTCCCAGCATGAGGTGGCGTTGGGCGCATTACACATGACCGGCACCGACCAGGACTGGCAGGCGCTGGTCAACGCTGGAGAGACACTGCTGAATCAGGTGGCCGAAGGCGCCCTGTCGCTGTCCGATGTGGCGGTGGATGAGTTTGATGCGCTGCCGACCCGCCTGAGCGAGCTCAAGCACGGCCCGCGGCAGGCAGGCAAGCTGGTCATCCGTGTAGACGGCTAGGCGGTAGACGGCTTAGCGGCGCAAGGGCTGGCGACAGAGCGTCGCCCGCCCCTTTCAGACGGTGCGGTCAGGCGGAGCGGTCCGCCACTGGGCCAAGAGGTCCGGCCGCCTTGCCGTACATCTCGGCAAAGCCTGGGATATACGCCTCCCACTTGGGGGGCGTGCCGACCATCTCGCGCAGAATCTCGATAAAGCGTCGGGTCCGCAACGGCATCTCGCGATGGGGATACAGCAAGGTGATGATGCCAAAGGCCGGTAGCGGCAGGTCGGTCATCAGCGGCACGATCTTGCCCTCCTTGACCTCATCATTCATGGCAAAGGCTGGCAGCACGCCAATGCCCATCCCGGCCATCACCCCCCGTTTCACCACTTCCGCCTCACTGGTACGCATCTGGCTGTTGAGCGGCAGCTTCTGCTCTCGTCCCTGTTCGTCCAGATAGGGCAGGTAGTCCACCTGAAACTCGAGGGAGCTGAAGGTCAACGCGGGCAGCCGCGACAGTGTGGCGAGATCGCGGGGCTCTCCATGGCGCTCGATAAATTCCGGGCTTGCACCAATCAGCAGATGGTTCGGTGCCAGCGGCGAGGATACCAGCGTCGAGTCCTGAATATCCCCCACCCGCAGGACCAGGTCGTAGCCCTCCCCGATCACGTCGGCCCGACGCTCCTCCAGCTGCAGGTCCACTTCGACGTCGGGATAGTGTTCGCGAAAGCGACGCATGGCCTCGAAGCCCAGGCAGCGACCGAGAATGCCGGGAGCACTGATCTTCAACCTGCCACTGGGTGCCTGCTGCAGGTTCTCTGCCAGCGCCTGGGTGTTATACATCCATTCCCGCAGCTCGCGGCCCTGCTGCACCATGGCGAAGCCCGCCTGGGTCAACGACAGCGAGCGGGTAGAACGATTGAGCAGGCGGACGCCCAGCTCCTGCTCGAGCCTCGCGATATGCTTGGACACGACGGACCGATCCAGCTCACGCCGCTTTGCCGCCTCAGAGAAACTGCCAAGTTCCGCTACGTCTACCAGCAGCAGCAGTCGGCTGGGTTGGTCCATCGTGTCTTTCCTCGTGTGGGGGGTGGGAGCAGGGATCTCGGGGCTGGGGTCCCGGGGCTGGGATCTCGGCCTAAGACTGTGGGTGCGATTGATTCAGCATAAAACCGTGCATATGTGGCAACAATAATGTGCGACCAACCGGTCTAATACAACCCCCAATCAACGATTACACTGGCCAACCTTTTTTCGAGGAGTCGCCAGATGTCACATCTCAGCCCCCCGCGCGACCCCCAGGTGGCGTCGCAATCTCCCTCTCGCACCCTGCCCAGTGCCAGCATTCCCTCTGCTGGCCGTCTGCTTCTCGGGGTGCTGGGGATGGCCAGCCTTGGCCTGTTGCTGGCGGCTTGCCAGCCCAGCGAGGGCCAGTCGAACCAGAATGCCTCAGGCGCGGCCAGCGAGGCCCCCGCCGTCGAAGTCGTCGAGGCCGTGCGCCAGCCGGTCTCGAACTGGTATCGCTACACCACGCGCCTCGAGGCACCGGAGCGGGTCACCCTGCGTCCCCGGGTGACCGGCCAGGTCGCCGACATTCTGTTCGAGGAAGGCAGCCTGGTCGAACAGGGACAGCCCTTGGTGCGCCTGGACCTAGCCCCCTTCGAGGCACGTGTGCGTGAGCTGGAAGCCCAGCTCGCCCGAGGCAAGGCAGAGCAGGCCCGGGCCAACGGCGAGGCCAATCGCGCCAATCAGCTGGTTGGCCGCAACCTGATGGCCCGCGAGGAAGCCGAGGCACGCCGGGCAGGCGCCCAGGCCCAGGGTGCGCAGGTCGCGTCCCTGCAGGCCCAGCTCGACAGCGCGCGTCTGGACCTGGCACACGCCGAGGTCACCGCGCCGATCAGTGGGCGCGTCTCGCGTGCCGACCTGACCGTGGGCAACGTGGTCAGCGCCGGGCAAAGCGTGTTGACCACGATTGTCAGCACCGACCAGGTCGACGCCTACTTCGATATCGATGAACGCACCTGGAATCGCGACTTCGCGGCGGTGACAGCCGACCAGGGCTGGCCGGTGGAGCTGCAGCTCGCTGGCCAGGATGAGTTTGCCTTCGAGGGCCAGCTCGACTTCATCGACAACCAGGTGGATGAAGCCACCGGCACCCTGCGAGTGCGTGCCCGCTTCGATGCGGCGCATCCGTCCCTGCGTCCCGGCGCCTTTGCCAGGGTGAGACTCGCCGCTGCACGTGACCGCGAGGGTGTGCTGGTGCCCGACCGTGCCATCGGCACCGACCTGGACGCCAACTTTGTGCTGGTGGCTGGCGATGACGGCACCCTTGCCTATCGCAAGGTGACCACCGGTGCCCGTTTCGGCGCTTGGCGCGAGATCACCGAAGGCCTGGAGGGTGGCGAGCCGGTGGTCGCGGCAGGACCGTCGAAGTTTGGCCCCGGCATGGCGGTGTCTCCCCAGGTCATCGACGGGCCGGACCGCTCCACGCTGGAACAGCTGCGCCAGCGCACCGAGCGCCTGGCCCAGCGGCTGGGCGGTTCGTCCGGCGAGATTGCGGACACACAGCCAGCGCCGAGCGACGAGGGCCCTGCTGACGCGCTTGCCGCGGACAGTGCCGCGGGCGGCGACGAAGCACAGGAGCGTTCATGAATCTGTCGAGTTTCTTCATTCGCCGTCCGGTGTTCGCGGCGGTCCTGTCGATACTGATCGTGGTGGCCGGAAGCCTGGCGCTGGTCAAGCTGCCGATCTCGGAGTATCCCGAGGTGGTGCCGCCCACGGTCGTGGTCAAGGCCAACTATCCAGGCGCCAACCCTGAAGTCATCGCCAAGACCGTGGCGACTCCTCTGGAGCAGGAAATCACCGGGGTGGAGGGAATGCTGTACATGGATTCCCAGTCCACCGCCGATGGCAACCTGACGCTGACCGTGACCTTCGCTCTCGGCACCGACCTGGACCAGGCCCAGGTCAACGTCCAGAACCGTGTTGCCCGCGCCACTCCCCGCCTGCCCCAGGAGGTTCAGGCCCTGGGGGTGACGACCGAGAAGTCGTCTCCCAACCTGACGATGGTGGTCCACCTGACCTCACCCGACGGTCGCTACGATCAGCTGTGGCTGTCGAACTTCGCACGGCTGAACCTGCAGGACGATATCGCTCGCCTCGATGGTGTCGGTGATGTGCAGCTGTTCGGCGCCGGCGAATATGCCATGCGGGTGTGGCTGGATCCTGACGCGGTGGCTTCCCGTGGCCTCAGCGCCAGCGATGTGGTGGCCGCCCTGCGCGAGCAGAACCAGCAGGTTGCGGCGGGTAGCCTGGGCGCACAACCGGCGCCCAGCGAGAGCCAGTTCCAGCGCCTGCTCAACGTCAAGGGACGGCTGTCGTCACCGGAGGAATTTCGCGACATCGTGATCCGCGTGGACGACGATGGCCGCATTACGCGCCTGGGTGACGTGGCGCGGGTCGAGCTGGGGGCTGACCAGTATGCCCTGCGCGCTCAGCTCGATGGCAAAGACGCGGTCGCCATGCCGGTCTTCCAGCGCCCCGGCTCCAATGCCATTGCGCTGTCCGATGGCGTGCGCGACTACATGTCCGAGGCGGCCAAGGCCTTCCCCGATGGCGTGGGTTACGACATCGTCTATGACCCCACCGTCTTCGTGCGCGGCTCCATCGAGGCGGTGGTCCACACCCTGCTCGAGGCGGTGCTGCTGGTGGTGGTCGTGGTCGTGCTGTTCCTGCAGACCTGGCGCGCCTCCCTGATCCCGTTGATCGCGGTACCGGTCTCGCTGATCGGCACCTTTGCGGTGATGCAGTTGATCGGGGTATCGATCAACACCCTGTCGCTGTTCGGACTAGTGCTTGCCATCGGCATCGTGGTGGATGACGCCATCGTCGTGGTGGAGAACGTGGAGCGTAACATCGAGCTCGGCCACTCCCCCTACGAGGCGACCCAGATCGCCATGCGTGAAGTGACCGGTCCGATCATTGCCATCGCCCTGGTACTGACCGCCGTGTTCGTGCCGACCGCGTTCATCAGCGGTCTGACGGGCCAGTTCTACCAGCAGTTCGCCCTGACCATCACCATCTCGACGCTGATCTCGGCCTTCAACTCGTTGACCCTGTCACCGGCGCTGTCGGCCCTGTTGCTCAAGCCGCATGGGGCGAAGCCGGACTGGCTGACCCGGGTGATCGATGGCCTGTTTGGACGCTGGCTGTTCGCCCCGTTCAACCGTGCCTTTGCCGCCATGTCGCGGGGCTATACAGGTCTGATTCGCCGCCTGCTGCGCTTCGGTCTGATCGTCGGCCTCGGTTATCTGGCGCTGCTCGGTCTGACCGGCAAGCTGTTCCAGGAAGTGCCGGGCGGCTTTATCCCCTCCCAGGACAAGCAGTATCTGGTGGCGATGGCCCAGCTGCCGGACGCGGCAAGCCTTGAGCGCACCAGTGAGGTCATCAGCGAAATGCAGGAGATTGCGCTGTCGACCCCGGGTGTCGCCCATACCGTGGCCTTCCCTGGGCTATCGGTGAACGGCTTCGTCAATGCCTCGAATTCGGGCATCGTGTTCACCCCGCTGGATGCGTTCGAGGATCGCCAGTCGCCGGAGCTGTCTGCCAGCGCCATTGCGGCTCGCTTGAACGCCCAGTTCAGCCAGATCGACGAGGCCTATGTGGCGGTCTTCCCGCCGCCGCCGATTCTGGGACTTGGCACTACAGGTGGCTTCAAGTTGCAGCTGCAGGACCGCGGCAACGTGGGGTTCACCGGCCTGTTCGACGCTACCCAGGCAGTCGTGGCAGCGGCCAACCAGGACCCACGCTTGGCCGGCGTGTACTCCAGCTATCGGATACAGGTACCGCAATTTGACGTGGAGGTGGACCGCGAGCAGGCGTTGGTGATGAATGTCTCGCTGGATGCGGTATTCGACACCCTGCAGATCTATCTGGGCTCGCTCTACGTCAATGACATCAACCGCTTTGGCCGCACCTATCAGGTACGCGCCCAGGCCGATGCCGAATATCGCCTGGATGCCGAGGCCATTCGTCAGCTCAAGGTGCGCAGCAACGACGGTCGGATGATCCCGCTGGGCAGCTTCGTCGACGTCAGCCCCACCACGGGACCTGACCGGGTGATGCACTACAACACCTTCGTCAGCGCTGATATCAACGGCTCACCCGCGCCCGGCATGTCCAGCGATCAGGCCAAGCAGGCCATCGAGGAAGTGCTGGCCGACACCTTGCCTTCCGGTGTGGACTACGAGTGGACCGAGGTGACCTATCAGCAGGTGCTGGCAGGTAACACCATGATCTACGTCTTCCCGCTGGTGGTGCTGCTGGTGTTCCTGGTGCTGGCGGCCCAGTACGAGAGCTGGTCACTGCCCTTCTCGATCATCCTGATCGTGCCGATGACACTGCTGTCTGCCATGGCCGGGGTGTGGCTGACCGGGGGAGACAACAACATCTTCACCCGTATCGGACTCATCGTGCTGGTGGCGCTGGCCTGCAAGAACGCGATTTTGCTGGTGGAGTTTGCCAGGGAACAGCAGGACCAGGGGCAGTCGCGCCTCGACGCCGTGCTGACCGCTTGCCGCCTGCGCCTTCGTCCGATCCTGATGACCTCGGTGGCCTTCACCGCGGGTGTTATCCCGCTGATGCTGGCTAGCGGCGCCGGCAGCGAGATGCGTCAGGCCATGGGCGTGGCGGTGTTCTACGGGATGATTGGCGTCACCGTCTTCGGCCTGCTGCTGACTCCGCTGTTCTACGTTGGCGTGCGCCGCATGGTGGAACGCAAGCGCGCCAACGCTGGCCCCAGCGCTCCCGCACTGGAGGGCGATGCCCCTCATCAGTGACCGCGCGCAGTGCGCGAGCACTGCAACGAGTTCCAATGCTGTTTCGATGACAGCCCTCTTGCCCCGGCCTACCCCAGCCGGGGCTTTTTTTGGTCCATCGCCGACCAGCGGTAAACAGGTAAGGCTTGAGACAAGGGGAACACAGAACTGGCGGCGCGCCCACGAAAGCCCATGCCGGCCACCTCGGCGAGGCGGCCCACAAAGGATGAATCAGGAAGACCGGCTCAGGAAGACTGAATCAGGAAGGATAGATCAGTGCGGACGATCCTGGCGCAGGGCTTCAATGGCATCGGACATATCCTCGGCGAGGGCGTGCACCGCAGCGCTGTCGACATCACGCTGAGCAAAGGCCCGCAGCCCCATCACTTCGGCCTGCATCCGGCGGCCGAGGCGCACCGGATCAGCCCCAGCGGGAAGCTCCTGGGCATCACGCGCTGCTTCAAAACGTTCGACAAAGCGCTGCTCCATCGCCACCAGCAGGGTCTCCGCCTTGGACAACGCCACCTGTTCACGCTCGCCCAGCTCCAGCAGACTCTTCATCAACATGCAGGCGCGGCTGGGCACTTCGCTGTCACGCAGGCCTCCCAGCTTGCGCAAATAGGCGGCAAGCCCGGACAGCGGTGACGGGTGCTCGGCCATGATGCGTTCCAGCTCTACTAGGGCCAGACGGGCATAGCGTTCAAGGGCTTCCTGAAACAGCGCATCCTTGCTGCCAAAGGTGGCGTAGATGCTGCCAGGACGCATGTCGAGCACCCGTTCCAGATCCTTGAGCGAAGTCGCATGAAAGCCTTTCTGCCAGAACAGGTGCAGCGCTCGTTCCAGTGAGTCCTGGCGATTATGCAGTGTGGCTCGCGGCATGGTGAATCCGATGTTCCCGGTCAGTGGCTGACCTTCAGAAAATTGAGTGTTCGCTCAAATTTTATCTTGAGTGATCGCTCAGGTATAGCTAGAGTATGCCGGAACGGCTTTCAGCACGGTCTGCTGGCGGCCAATTTTGAGCAATCGCTCAACAAAACGGACTCAATGGCTCGTGCAACGCTTTAGGCTGCCACGGCCTGCGCCCTGACCACAGACGCCATCACACAGGAGGCAACATGACTCGCTTCACTCTCCATGACAAGCAAAGTGCCCCAGCCGACAGCCAGGCACTGCTCGACAACTCCGTCAAGGCGTTCGGCATGGTCCCCAACCTGCATGCGGTCATGGCCGAGGCGCCGGGCCTGCTGGAAGGCTACCAGCAGCTGCACCAGCTGTTCCTGGACTCCAGTTTCGATGCGGACGAAACCACCGTGGTGTGGCAAACCATCAACGTGGAGCACAACTGCCACTACTGTGTGCCGGCACACACCGCCATCGCCAAGCAAATGGGCGTGGACGACGCGGTCAGCGATGCCCTGCGCAACGAGACCCCGCTGCCCAACGAGCGCCTCGAAGCCCTTCGCACCTTCACCCTGAGCATGGTACGCGAGCGCGGTTTCGTGGATGCCGATGCGGTCCAGGCCTTCCTGGATGCCGGCTACACCAAGCGCCAGGTACTCGAGGTCGTGCTAGCACTGTCACAGAAGGTGATGAGCAACTACACCAACCACCTGGCCGACACTCCAGTAGACGAACCCTTCGCCAAGTTTGACTGGCACAAGGCAAAGTAAGTCGTGACTGGGCAATGGGCCACCCTGCGATGCCCCCTTTGGCCCATTGCCCATCACACTGCCCTCCTCGCCATCTGTGCTGCTCTCAAGGACCGATCGTCCATGATGCAGATCGCGCCTGAAACCGATAGCTTAGAGAAGAGACAGCTGAGGAATAGCGAGTCAAGGCAAGCTCGTCCATTGCAAGGAGGTGATATGAGTGATCACGCAATTCCCAAGGTGCTGGTCTTCGACGTCAACGAGACGCTGCTCGACCTGACCCACCTTGAGCCACTGTTCGAGCGGCTGTTCGACGACCCTGGAATGCTGAGGGAGTGGTTTGCCCAGCTGATCCTTTACTCACAGACCATGACCCTGTCGGGGCTCTACACCCCGTTTGGACAGCTCGGCGCAGGCGCGCTGCGGATGACAGCCGATATCCATGACATCGCCCTTGAGCAAAGCGATATCGATGAGCTGGCATCTCGCATCGGCTCCATGCCCGCACATCCGGATGTGGCCCCAGCGCTTGAACGGCTGAAGGCAGCAGGCTTCCGCCTGGTGACCCTGACCAACTCTGCCCCGGGCGCCTCACCGTCGCCACTGGAAAGGGCCGGGCTGAGCGACTATTTCGAGCGCAGCTTCAGTGTCGAGCCGGTCAGGCAATTCAAGCCCGCCGCATCCACCTATGCTCAAGTCGCCCAGGAGATGCAGGCCGAAGGGCATGAACTGTGCCTGATAGCGTGCCATTTGTGGGACACCATTGGCGCCCAGGCATGCGGCTGGCAAGGGGCACTGGTCCTGCGTCCCTACAACGCTCTGCTACCGGCGCAGAACGTCCCGATGCCTGACTATATCACCGATAACCTGTCACAACTGGCAGATCAATTGATTACTTAACCCTATGTTATATATTGGTTTCTAATTCCAAGCAGTAGCAGGACAGGGCGGTCTCACTGAGTAAGTGCAATAGTCACTACACCGACGATTTGCTCCACCGCACGTTACGCGAACGATGCATCTGTAGCTGAAAAGACTTAAGGGTTTGCGCTGGCGTCGCCCGACGACTTCAGCGCTTCTCTCATTCAGCGCCTCTCTCATTCAGTTCTTCTCTAGGCACCAGCGATAACCTGGCGAATTGATAGACGGCTATCGACAGGCGGCTATCAACAGAGCGATCAGGTCATATGTGACAATTGTCACCTCAAGATACCGAGACTGACTTTTTCTTTTGCCTGGTCTTGCCAGATCTTCACGCTTTTCATCTCTCTCGTTTTTTCTTGCGCTGTTGCCCCCTCTTTCTATCTCCCCTCTTCCTCTCCCGTGGCGCCTCTTACAGTGCCTCGCTTCTCCGGGCGCTCGTTCAGAATGCGCTGCGACATCTGGTCAACCACTCACTGCAAGATGCACCCAACCGCAGGTGTCCTTAGGAGCATTAGCGGCACTTACAATAAACCTACAAAGTGACAATGCCGTCGATCTCGTCAGTAAATACCGGGAAATAATAGGGTTAACCAACGAATCGGAGTCATTCTCACCTGTTGCCGTAGCGGAGATCTGGCTCAGCCGAGGTTTTCAGCACATAAACTCAGCGAACGTTATCTATACTCGGCCTGGGAACAAATAAGAACCCATCGCTAGATTTCGTGATTCAGAGCAAGCGCTATCGTCAGGGAGACGTCAAGGTGTTCAAAAATCCTAAGTTGCCAACAGGCTCGGCCCACTGGTGCCACTGGCTGACAGCCAGTCTGGCGCTGTCCATGTCGGCCTCTGCCCTCGCCCAGGACGACAGTGCGTCACAGGAACAGGACTCCGAGAGTTCGGGCAAGCCGAACATTCTGGTGCTGTGGGGTGACGACATTGGCCAGTCCAACATTTCCGCCTTTACCCACGGACTGGTGGGCTACCAGACCCCCAACATCGACCGCATTGCCGACGAAGGCATGATGTTCACCGACTACTACGGTGAGCAGTCCTGTACCGCCGGCCGCTCCTCGTTCATCACCGGGCAAAGTGTGTTCCGCACGGGTCTGTCCAAGGTGGGCCTGCCGGGTGCCGAACAGGGTATCAGCGAAGAAGATCCGACCATCGCTGCCATGCTCAAGGCAGAAGGCTATGCCACCGGTCAGTTCGGCAAGAACCACCTGGGTGATCGCGACGAGCACCTGCCCACCAACCACGGCTTTGATGAGTTCTTCGGCAACCTCTACCACCTGAATGCCGAGGAAGAGCCGGAACACCCCGACTATCCTGGCGATCTGGAAATGGCAGACGGTCGCACCTTCCGTGAGACCTATGGTCCCCGCGGCGTGATCAAGTCCACCGCCGATGGTCAGATCGAAGACACTGGTCCGCTGACCAAACAGCGCATGGAAACCGTCGACGACGAGACCTCCGCTGCGGCACTGGACTTCATCGAGCGCAAGACCGCTGAAGGCACCCCGTGGTTTGTATGGTGGAATGCCACGCGCATGCACTTCCGTACCCACGTCAAGGACGAGCTGCGCGGCGTCTCCGGCCAGAACGAATACGCCGACGGCATGGTCGAGCACGACATGCATATCGGCCAGTTCCTCGAAAAACTGGACGAGCTGGACATCGCCGACAACACCATCGTGTTCTACTCCACCGACAACGGGCCGCACATGAACACCTGGCCTGATGCGGGCATGACCCCGTTCCGTGGTGAGAAGAACACCAACTGGGAAGGCGGCTGGCGTGTTCCGGCCATGGTGCGCTGGCCGGGCCACATCGAGGAGGGCGCGATTTCCAATGAAATCATGCATCACATGGACTGGATGCCCACCCTGCTGGCGGCGGTCGGCAACGACACCGTCAAGGAAGACCTGATGGAAGGTGGCGTCGAAGCCATCGGCCGGGAGTACAACGTTCACCTGGACGGCTACAACTTCCTGCCGCTGCTGACCGGCGAGACAGAAGAAGGTCCACGCAACGAGGTGTTCTACTTCTCGGACGACGGTGACCTGACCGCCCTGCGCTACGACGACTGGAAGCTGGTGTTCATGGAGCAGCGTGTTGAGGGCACCTTCGAAGTCTGGGCCAACCCATTCACACCGCTGCGCGTGCCGCTGATGTTCAACCTGCGCCGCGATCCCTATGAGCGTTCACAGCTGACGTCCAACACCTACTATGACTGGCTGCTGGAGCACTCCTTCCTGCTGGTGCCGGCCCAGGCCTACGTGGGTACCTTCCTCGAGACCTTCAAGGACTTCCCGCCCCGCATGAAGGCGGCAAGCTTCAGTCTCGACCAGGTCATGGAGGCCCTCGAGCAACCCGCCAGCGTTCAGTAACGCTGCATTGCCAGGATACAGGCCGCTCCCCAGGGAGCGGCCTGTTGCGTCATGACAACCGATCGCACCAGCGACCTGCCCTTCATCGAGGATGCTTCGCCATGAAAAGCTTCATTACCACACGCGTGCTGCCTGCCTTGCTGGTGGCCGCCCTTCCGGCACTGGCTCAGGCGGATCCGCTGCCGTCCTGGAATGCGGGTCACAACAAGAGCGCTATCGTCGACTTTGTCGAGGCCGTCAGCGATCCCACCAGCGACGACTTCGTGCCGCAACAGCAGCGCATCGCGGTATTCGATAACGACGGCACCCTTTGGGGCGAACAGCCCGCCTACTTTCAGCTGATGTACGCGCTGGATCGCGCCAGCGAGGCAGAGCCGGAACAGCTGACCAGCGAGCTGCACCAGGCCGCAGCCGAGGGCGATATCGAGACCGTTCTGGAAGCCGGCGAAGAAGGCATTCAAGCGCTGCTGTCCTTGTCCCACCAAGACGTCTCCCTCGACGAGTTCGAGGAAGATGTGTCCGACTGGCTGACCAACGCCACCCACCCGGACACCGGTCGCTTCTACGCCGACATGATCTACCAGCCCATGCTGGAACTGTTGAGCTACCTGCGTGACAGCGGCTTCTCCACCTATATCGTCTCCGGCGGCGGACTCCACTTCATCCGCACCTTCGCCGAGGACGTCTACGGCGTCCCCCCGCAGAATGTCATCGGCAGCACAGGGGGCCTGGAAGTCAAGGATCTGGACAGCGACCCCAGCCTGTACAAGCAAGAGGGTGATACCTGGATCAACGATGGTCCTCTGAAAATCGTGTCGATCGAGCGTCATATCGGCCAGCGTCCGATCATGGCGGTGGGCAACTCCGACGGCGACGTGCCGATGCTGATCTGGACGACCCAGGGAGATGGTCCGCGTATGGGCGTGCTGGTCCACCACACCGACGCCGAGCGCGAAGTGGCCTACGACAGGGACAGCCATATCGGTCGCCTGGCCGACGGCCTGGACCAGGCAGAAGACCGCGGCTGGCAGCTCATCGATATGGCCAGCGACTGGCAGCGGGTCTACCCGCAAGCGCCGTAAGCGCCGTAAGCGCCGTAAGCGCCAGTACCACGATTAAACACGTCATCCGTCGGTTCAACCAAACGACGGATGACGTGATGCACAGTCCGTATGTCTTGCGCCGTCGACCACTTTGCTCTAACATGCGCCCCCTCTTGACGTCACCACTCGTGTGACAACTGCGCGCCCGTAGCTCAGCTGGATAGAGTACCTGACTACGAATCAGGTGGTCGGAGGTTCGAATCCTCCCGGGCGCGCCACTTTTTTACTTCTCCCTTATTTACTGCTCCCTTATCCCTCCTGCCATCTGCTCCGACCCCGGCGTCTTTTCTCCTGCACCTTTTCCCGAACCGTTCTCCTGCGCCTTTCTCTTAACCGTTATCCTGCTTCTGTCTCGTGCCCCAACGGGAACCGAAACAACACCGAGAGAAAGCCGAGAAAACTCGGAAACGTCGCGCCAATATTGATGTACATCATTTGAGCCTCTAGCCCGGCCCGTGACAGCAAGAAAACTTACATTTTGCTACCAAAAAAGACATTCCCATTATTTACCGCTATCGAAGATAACCACGGCGAACGTGTCGATAAACATGCGACAACGTGCGACATGTCGAAAACTCCCTCGGCAGGAGCCACGGATATCTCTCCCCTCTGACGTAATGACGTCAGCTCGGACCCTCTTATACTGCGACAGGCAGTCGACAGGATATGACGCGTCATAGTAGTTACCAGGGTAAATATAGGCCCGACAATAGTCCCGACACGAGGCATACTGAATCATTCTTCAGGTCGCGATGCTTCGCTCACCGGGATCAATAACGACGATAAAACGAGATGTTAGCGACACATCTGAACAGTAGCCTCAAGCTCGCTGATAACGCACTTTCTGACGTGCGGTAATCATCGCCATGCGAGGCCAAGCGGTGTCGGCATCCACGATGGCCATATCGATGTGGTCGCGGAACGTGACCACTGTCTCAAGGATACGAGCACATGGGCGCAGCCAGTTACCTGCGGCAGGACCCTCTTCATACAAGCGCAGACGGTGATATCGCCTGCGCTCGGCAAAGCCTGTTCGGGCATCGCTACAACATGGTCTCGACGAGGCCGCTGCACGCCATTGGCAAGTGGTCGACATGGCCACGGACTGGCAAACCATCTACCCGGAGGTTCCATGAGTCTGCTTGAGGATATTCGGGGGCTCGAAGCCGCCGTTGGAGAGTCCATCGTTGGCCAGCGCGAGGTGATCCGACGCCTGCTGATCGGCCTGCTGGCGGGGGGCAACCTGCTGATCGAGGGACTGCCAGGCCTGGCCAAGACCCGCGCGGTCAAGGCCATGGCGCGCAACCTGGAGGCTGACTTCAGCCGTATTCAGTTCACGCCGGACCTGTTGCCCTCCGACGTGACCGGCAGCGAGATCTATCATCAGAGCGAGCAAGGCTCGGTGTTCCGCTTTCAGCCGGGGCCACTGTTCGCCAACCTGGTGCTGGCAGATGAGATCAACCGGGCCCCAGCCAAGGTGCAGTCCGCCCTGCTGGAAGCCATGGAAGAGCGGCAGGTGACGGTGGCGGGCAAGACGCACCTGATGCCGGAGCTGTTCATGGTGCTGGCGACCCAGAACCCCATCGAACAGGAAGGCACCTACCCGCTGCCCGAAGCGCAGATGGATCGCTTCATGATGCACGTGCGGGTGGACTACCCGAGCCGCGAGGAGGAAGTCGACGTCATCCGGCTGGTGCGCCAGGAAGAGCAGGCCAAGGCCGCCAGGGATGCCGCAGCGGAAGGTGATCGCGCCGTGGCGGCGACTCCGGCGCCGCTGGCCCAGTCAGCCATCTTCGCCGCGCGCCGCGAGATCGCCATGCTGCATGTGGCCGAGGCCATGGAGCAGTACATGGCGACGCTGGTAGATGCCACCCGCCACCCCGCCGATTTCAGCGAGGAGTTGGGCCGCGCCATTGAACTGGGTGCGAGTCCACGCGCGTCACTTGCCCTCGATCGCTGCGCGCGCACCCACGCCTGGCTCGAGGGGCGCGACTATGTGGATCCCCAGGACGTGCAGCAGGTGGCTCCCGATGTGCTGCGCCATCGAATTGCACTGAGCTTCGAGGCCCAAGGACAGGGCATGACCAGCGATGACGCCATCGCCACCCTGCTGGGCTGCGTCGCGCTGCCCTGAACCGTCCAAGGAAGGTCACCATGCGCAACCCACACACCGCCAGGAAGGCTGACCCTCGCCCCGGCTCTGACCGGCGCGTGCACGTCGACCTGCAGCATCTGGCAGGCCTGGAGCCCCACGGCAACCGCCTGGCACTGCTGCCGCGGCAACCCGCGCGCAGTGTGCTCAATGGCCGCCACGGCTCGCGCCTGCGCGGTCGCGGCCTGGACTTCCTCGAGCTGCGTGACTATCAGCCGTCAGACGACGTGCGCAGCATCGACTGGCGCGTCACCGCTCGCACCGGTTCCCCCTACGTGCGGGTGTTTACCGAGGAGCGTGATCGTCCTGCCCTGCTGGTGGTGGATCAGCGCATGTCGATGTTCTTCGGCAGCCGCCATGCGATGAAGTCGGTCGTCGCCGCCGAAGCCGCCGCTCTGCTCAGCTTTGCGGTGGTGCACCAGGGAGATCGACTGGGAGGCATCGTGGTGACCGATGACGGTGTCGAGGAGTTCAGGCCGCGCCGCTCGCGTGCTCAGGTCATGCGCTTTTTGACCTCTTTGGCGAATGCCAACCAGCGCCTGGAAGCCCGTCGTCCGGCCCCCTCGCCCACTTCTCTCGATCAGGTACTGGTCTCGGCGTCACGCCTGGCCAGCCGCGATCACCTGGTCATTGTATTGAGCGACTTTGACGTGCCAGGGCCGCGCACCGAGGCCATGCTCAGCGCGCTTCGGCGCCATAACGATGTCATCCTGGTCGCGGTCAGCGACCCGCTGGCCGATGCCCTGCCAGACGACATGAGCTGTCTGGCCACCGACGGGCGCCAGCACGCGCGCCTGGACACCGCAGAAGCGGCCCAGCGTGAGGCGCTGGAAGGTGTCGCCCACAGGCGCCGAGCCGCACTGGACGCCTGGTCTCGCAAGTTCGCCATCAGCCTGGTGTCACTGTCCGCCGGTGCGCCGACGCTGCCCCAACTGCGCCGCCTGTTGGGGCTCGCTCCGACCCAGGATGACGGCCAGACCTCGGGCAAGGAGAGGCGGACATGACGCCGAGCGCTGACGTGAACGACATTACCCTGCTGTCGGATTTGATCGATCAGCTGTCACCGGCGCCGCAACCGGCGCCGATTGCCTGGATCCCTCAGACCTGGGGCTGGGCAGTGCTGGCCATGGGGCTGCTGGCCCTGCTGCTGTTTATCGGAGTGCGCCGGTGGCGTCACTGGCAGGCCAATGCCTATCGCCGAGACGCGCTGCGGGAGCTGGATCTTCGCCTCTCCCAGGAAGGCACCTCCGTCTTGGCGGAGGTGCTCAAGCGAACCGCCCTGAGCGCCTACCCCCGGGAGCTGGTCGCCGGACTCAGCGGGTCCCGCTGGTGGCAGTTCCTGGACCAGACGCTGCCGACGACGCCCTCGCCCGCCTCTCGGCGTTTTGATGGTCCGCTGGGGCAGGAGGTGTCGGCAGGAGCCTATCGCGACAGCGCCGCCTCGCCGTCCGCTGCACTGACTCAGCTTGCCCGTCAATGGATACGCAAGCACCGCACGGATGCCCCGACGCCGCACCACGACCAGGGAGCCGATCGATGATGGAGCTGGCCAATCCCTGGGCCTTCGCACTGCTGCCCCTGCTCTGGCTGGTCCGCTGGTTACCCGCCTACCGCCGCCCACTGGCCGCCCTGCGCCTGCCCTTCTTTGATCAACTGGTGGATGCGGCAGGCAGCTCGAAGGCCGGCGAACAACGCCGCTCCCCTTTAAGCCGTCTGTTACAGCTCACGATCTGGGTGCTGATCGTGGTGGCGCTGGCACGCCCGGAAAAACTCAGCGAACCCATCGTCTGGCAAAGTGCCGCCCGTGACCTGATTCTGGCGGTGGATATCTCCGGCAGCATGGACGAGCGAGACCTGATCGACAGTGAAGACCAGCCGCGCCAGCGCCTGGCGGCGGTCAAGGACGTCATCCGCGACTTTGTTGCTGACCGCGAGGGCGAGCGTCTGGCGCTGATCGTGTTCGGCACCCGCGCCTACGTTCAGGCGCCACTGACAGAGGATCTCGACACCCTCACGGCGCTGCTCGACCAGACCGAGGTGGGCATGGCCGGCCCCCACACCGCATTGGGCGATGCCATGGGCCTGGCGATTCGGCAATTCGAGGCCAGCGAGGTGGAACAGCGCCTGTTGGTATTGCTCTCCGATGGTGCCGACACCGGCAGCAGGATGAGCCCGATCAATGCCGCCAACATCGCCGCCCAACGTGAAGTTCGTGTGGTCACCATTGCAATCGGTGACCCTGACGGCAGTGGCGAAAATCGGGTCGATACCGATACCCTCAAGGCCATCGCCGACACCACCGATGGCGCCTTCTTCACCGCCGCGGACCAGCAGGCCCTGGCCGCGGTGTACCAGCGCATCGACGAACTGGCTCCGCGCAAGGTGGCGACCCATAGCTACCGCGAACACCACTCACTCAGTCACTGGCCGCTGGCGCTTGCCGGCCTGCTGGCGCTGCTGATGCTGACCCTGGATCGTCGTTCGCGCCCGCCTGCTACGCCCCCCCAAGCCGCGTCGGCAAGACCAGAGGAGGACGCCGCATGAGCGATTGGATGGCGGGTCTCGCTGACTTCCACCTGCTGCGTCCGCTGTGGTGTCTGCTGTTGCCGGTGGTCGCCGCGCTGTGGTGGTGTCGCCGTCGCATACCGGCCGACCAGCTGGGTGGAGGCCATGTTGCGCCACACCTGGCCGACGCGCTGCGCACCGACGCTAACCGCCGCAAGCGCCTGTCACCGGTGGATACTCTGGCACTGCTGGCCTGCCTGCTGATCCTGGCCGCCGCGGGTCCTTCCTGGACCCGCCTGCCAAATCCGCTGGTGGCCCATAGCGCTCCCCTGGTGGTGGTGCTGAAGGTGACGTCGAGCATGGAGGCAACCGATGTACCGCCCAGCCGCCTGGAGCGCGCCAAGCACAAGATTCAGGACCTGCTGAAGCGCAGGGATGGTGCTCGCACCGCCCTGGTGGCCTATGCAGGCAGCGTCCATCAGGTCGTGCCCTTGACCGACGACCCCACCTTGATGGCGCCCTACCTGGAAGGGCTGTCGACAGATGTCATGCCGAGTGGCGGCGGTGATGCGGGCGCTGACGCCTTGGCCCTTGCCAGTGATATCCTTGCCAAGGCCCAGCAGAGCGATGGCAGCGTGGCGGGTTCGGTGTTGCTGGTGACCGATACGCTTCCTGACGCGCCCAGCGCGGGCACGTCCACGCCTTCGCCAGACTCGCTGAACCAACTGATCACCCTCGCCGTTCAGCCTAGCGGTGCGCCGTCCCTTGGCGACATGGCGCCGGGCCCACTGTTCGCCGATGTGCAAAGCGTCAACCTGAGCACCGACGACAGCGACCTGGACCAGATCGTGGCCAGCCTGGATGCGACGTACCAGCAGGCGCTCAACAATGACGAGCGACTGTCCTGGGAAGATCGCGGCGTGTGGCTGGCCTGGCCGGCGGCACTGCTGGCCTTGCTCGGGTTCCGGCGTGGCTGGCACCTGACGCTGGCCGGCCTGGTGGTACTGCCGAGCCTGTGGTTGGGTCCCGTCCCGCAGGCCTTCGCCCAGGAGGCCTCCCGCGCGGTGGACCAGCATGTGGCGACGCCGCTGGAGCGCGCGGCGCAATCTGTCGCCAATGCGTTTCTGACGCCGGACCAGCAGGGCCGCTGGTGGGCAGATCGTGGCGACTACGGCCGCGCCGCCGAACACTTCCAGGATCCCGCATGGCAGGGCTATGCGCTCTATCGCGACGGCCAGTACGACGCTGCTGCCGAGTGGCTGGGACGCCAGGACAGCGCCGACGCCGCCTTCACCCAGGGTCTTGCGCTGATCAAGAATCGTCAGTATCGCCCCGCCATCACCGCCTTCGAGACCGTGCTCGAACGAGATCCCGACTACCCAGAGGGTGAGCGCAACCTGGCCCTCGCCCGGGAAATTCTCGAGTACGTCGAAAAGACCCGGGAACAGTCTGACACCGGCGAGGATCAGGGAATCGGCGCTGACGACGTGGTCTTCGACAACAAGGAAGCCCGCGGTGAAGAAACCGAGACGCCCGTCGATGAGCCCAGCGGCCAGATCAGTGCCGAGCAGTGGATCGAGACCCTCGACAGCGACACCAGCGACTACCTGCGCCAGCGCTTCGCTATTGAGGCGTTGCAGGATGGCCAGGCGATGATGTCGAGCGATACTCCCTTTCTGGACCTGGCAAGGACGACGCCATGACTGCCACACAACGCTCAAGCGTGTCCTCCGCCCTGCTGCTGACGCTACTGCTCACCTCTGGCAGCCTGGCCACGACCGCCCTGGCAGAGCCCGAGCCTACTGCAGACCCAGCGGCGGCATCAGCGAGCCCCGAAACCGCAGCGGACAGCGCGGACGCCAACCAGACAGCCGCTACACAGCCCCGCGTTGAGGCGAGCCAGTCCGAGGACAGCCTCGCCCCCGGGGAAGATTCAGTGGCGGCATCAGCGAGCCCCGAAACCGCAGCGGACAGCGCGGACGCCAACCAGACAGCCGCTACACAGCCCCGCGTTGAGGCGAGCCTGTCCGAGGACAGCCTCGCCCCCGGGGAAAGCAGCGAGCTGCGCATTACCGTGCTGGTGCCCACCTGGATGCCAACACCGGTCGAGTTCCCCACCCTCGACCAGCCTGGCCTGCGGGTGACCCTGGGCGAGCGTTCAACCACGCCCGTCAGCCAACAGGTCGACGGCAAGACCTGGTCTGGCGTATCGCGCCGCTATCAGCTGACGCCGCTGAGTGCGGGACGCTTTGAGCTCGGCGGCGGCACGCTGGATGTCAGCGTTGCCACCCCAGGCAGCCAGCAGGCCAAGGTTCAGCAGATAGTCCTGCCGCCTATCAGCCTCACCGCGAGCCTGCCTGAGGCCGCCCGTGGACTGGAGCCCTACCTGGCGGCGACGCGCATCGACCTGGAGCAATCCCTCGAGATCACCCGTGCCGATGGCGATAGCGAGACGCTGGATGAGATTGACCCGGACACCCCCCTCGAGCTTGCCCCCGGGGACAGCATCCGCCGCACGGTAAGCGCCACCCTGGAAGGGGGCAGCGCCCTGTTGTTGCCCACGCTGCTGGAGGCACCAGACAGCAATGATTCAGCCAGCTTCGCTAACCTGGGCGTCTACCCCCAGGCGCCGCGCCTGGAAGAGAGCCGAGGCGGCGGTCGCCGCACCGACACCCTGACCTATGTCGCCGAAGCCGGGGGACAGACAGAGCTGCCGGGCGTCACGCTTCGCTGGTATAACCCGATAGAGCAAGAGCTCGATAGCACCAGCCTGGAGTCGGTCCCGGTGAGCGTTTCGGGTTCCGCCGCGATCGGCGGCCAGCTCAAGAACCGTGCCCCCCTGCTGGTCGGCCTGAGCCTGCTGGCAGCGGTGCTGCTCGGACTGGCCGTCTGGCTCTATCGCCGTCTGGGACCCCGCGGACGCCTCTTGCTGGAGCAGCGCCGTCGCCGTCAGCAGGCACACAGGGAAGCCAACGGTCATGCAGACCGTGAACGACTCAAGCAGGCCATCGCTAGCCGCGACCTGGTCGCCTGCCGGCGCCACTGGCAAGCCCTAGGCAGTAAGTTGCCGGTCGACAGTCGCGCCCACCAGCAGGTGAATGATGCGCTGGATCGCCTGTGCAGACGAAAGCTGGGCCCGGATACCACGGCGTCGTCAGACCCTGACCCAGGCGTGGCTGAGGACTGGCAACGTCTTGAGCAGGCGCTCCCTCCCGTGCGCGAGCTGGCACGGCACACGCAGGGAGCCTCCCCCTTTTCCTCTGCTTCCATGAAGCCCTTGAACCCGATGGCAGAAGTGACTCGACGTAATGCATAGACCCCGTGGCTATTTCTCGACACGCCCGCCCCTCATTGTCGCTCTGCTCGGCTGGAAACAGCGCTCTATCGGCCTGCTGGTGGGGCTGACGGTACTGTTGGCAATGTCAGGACTGGGATTTCCCCCCACGGCTGCGGCCAGTCAACCCCAGGGGACCTTGCCCACTCTCGCCAGTGCCACCCAGGGCTATGCCCCCGAAGGCAGCTGCGCTTCCTGTCACGAGGCAGAGACCCAGGCGTGGCAGGACTCGGACCACGGTTGGGCCATGCGCGAGGCCACTCCGGCCAATGTGCTTGGCGACTTTGATGATGCGGTATTCGAGGATGGCGAGGTAAAAGCCCGCTTTACACGTGACGGCGAGACCTTTCTGGCGATCCTGGAAGGTCCCGGTGATCCCGCCGAGACCTTCGAGATTCTCTACACCTTTGGCTTCTCCCCGCTGCAACAGTACCTGGTGGCTCAACCGGGAGGACGCTTGCAGGGGCTGACCATCGCCTGGGACTCACGCCCCGAGAGCGAAGGCGGCCAGCGCTGGTTCTCCCTCTACCCCGGCCAGGCCTTCACCCCAGACGACCCACTGCACTGGCGCGGGCGCTATCAGAACTGGAATGCCATGTGCGCCGACTGCCATTCCACCAACCTGGAAAAGCACTACGATCTGGAGAGCGACAGCTTCGCCA
Organism: Halomonas sp. DP4Y7-1; assembly: GCF_019800705.1. Lineage (NCBI taxonomy): Bacteria > Pseudomonadati > Pseudomonadota > Gammaproteobacteria > Oceanospirillales > Halomonadaceae > Halomonas > Halomonas sp. DP4Y7-1. Next base: position 123,763 of record NZ_JAHVKS010000002.1, read on the forward strand.
CCACCTGGCACGAGCAGAGTGTGGGCTGCCAGAGCTGCCATGGGCCCGCCCAGTCACACCTGGATTGGGCCGAGCAGTGGAGCGCGGAGGACAACGCACTGGATGCAGCTCAAGCATCGGCTAATAACGGCGACAAGGGCCTGCCGCTATCACTGAGTGAGATGCCTGGGCCTGAGCTGGTCGAGCAGTGCGCACGCTGCCACAGCCGTCGCCAGATGCTCGGCGCCGGGCCGGTTCACGGGGCTCCGCTGACCGATGCCGCTCTGCCCAGCCTGCTGAGCGACGGCATGTACCACGCCGATGGCCAGATCGAGGGAGAGGTCTATGTCTACGGCTCCTTCACCCAAAGCCGTATGTATCAGGAAGGGGTCAGCTGCGTCGACTGCCATGACCCACACACCAACAAGGTCAGGGTCGAGGGCAACGGTCTGTGCATGCAGTGCCACAACCCGTCACCCCCGCCGCGCTTTCCGACGATGAAGGCCGCTCACTACGATACGCCGGAGCATCACCATCACGAGCCCGGCAGCCCCGGCGCTCAGTGCGTCAGCTGCCACATGCCGGAAACCACCTACATGGTGGTGGACCCCAGGCGCGATCACAGCTTCCGCGTACCGCGCCCGGACCTGGCCGCCGCCACGGACAGTCCCGATGCCTGTACCCGCTGCCATGAGGACCTTTCCCCGGAACAGGCAGCCGACCAGATTCGCGACTGGTTCGGTGACCAGCGTCGGGCCGCCAGCGAATCCCACTATGGCGTGGCGCTGCAATCGGCCCGCCAGGGGCGTCCCGAAGCCCCGGACTACCTCAAGGCGCTGATAGATGACAGCGATACCCCTGACATTGTCAGGGCCACCGCCGTCGACGAACTGGCGCCATTTGCCAGCGAAGCGCTGCCCACCCTTGAACAAGCACTCAGCGATGACAGTGCTCAGGTCCGGGCTGCCGCCATCCCGGTCTTCGCCCAGGCGCCAGAACATGCTCGGGTCGAACTGCTGCTGCCGCTGGTCGACGACCCCCGCCTGGCGGTTCGCGATGAAGCCGTCAAGGCCCTGGCAGGGACCTCGTTGATGGTCATGCCCGAAGACCGGCGCGACGCCTTCCTCGAGGCGCGACGGGACTATGAGCGACGCCTGCGCGAAAACGCGGACCTGCCCGGCAATCGCCTCAACCTGGCGGTGCTGCTGGCACGTACCGCCCGTGAAGACGAGGCCGAAGCGCAGTATCGGGCGGCGCTGGAGATGGACCCCTACTTCCTGCCGGCCCGTGCCAATCTGGTGACTCAGCTCAGCGCTGAGGGCCGGCGAGAGGACGCCCAGGCGGTGCTGCGCGATGGCATCGATAGAGACGCCATGCCCGCGCCGGACCGTGGTCATCTGGCCTACCTGCTGGCCCTGTCGTTGTCGGAGAGCGGCAATATGGAAGAGGCGGTGGAGTGGCTGGAGAAAGCCGCCGAATGGCGCCCGGGACACGCCAGAACCCACTACAACCGCGGCCTTATGCTGGACCGTCTGGGCAGGAAGGACGAGGCCCGGGATGCGCTGATGCAAGGGCTTCGCCAGGCTCCCGGCGATGCCGACCTGCTGTACGCGCTGGTCTACGTCAACGCTACCAGCGGCCGAATCTCCGAGGCCTTGGCCGCACTGGCGGAGTTGCGAAGGCTGCGACCTGACGACCCCCGGCTTGGCCAGCTGGAGCGCCAGCTAAGGGCCAACTGACGGTCAGGCGTCGACAGACCTCATGAGCGAACAAAGCGAGCGAACAGGGTGAGCGAAAAAGGCGAGCGGAGACGACATACTCCGCCGCCTTGGCACGCGCCTCAGGCGCTGCTGGCATCGACCACCAGTCGGTTGCGGCCTTCCCGCTTGGCGGTATAGCTGGCCGCATCGGCTCGCTCGACCAGCGCCGCGACATCGACATCACCGGGGCGAAACTCGGTGATACCGAGACTGGACGTCACCCGATACTCGTGGCCTTCATGCACCACACAGGTCCCGTGAATGGCAGAAAGGATAGCCTCGCCGATGCGTCTGGCCTGAGCCAGGGAACAGCTTGGCAGAAGCACCGCGAACTCGTCTCCCCCCTGACGGGCAACATGATCACTGCTGCGCACACAGCCCGACACTTCCCTGGCGATACGCTTGAGCATCTCGTCGCCCAGGGGGTGGCCGCCTTCATCGTTGATCGGCTTGAAGCGATCCAGGTCGAACAGGATCAGCGCAGAGGGCGTCGACGTCTTGCGCCAGTCCACCATGGCCTCCTCCAGGCGCCGCTCGAAGCCACGCCGATTGAGTAGTCCGGTCAGCGGGTCATGCTCGGCCTCCCATTGACTCATGGCCTCCTGCTGGCGGCGAGCCGTGATGTCCTTGACGGTACCCACGAAACCGAAGATATCGTCGTCAATCGCCACCTGGCTGGCATGCACCTCAAGCCACAGCAGTTCTCCGTCTTCACGCCAGTAGCGATACTGACGCAGGAAGGTCTGACCAGACATCAGGCTGTAGCGCCACAGCTCGATGGCGGACTCGCGATCTTCTGCATGGATGGCCTGAACCCAGGCCGAACGGTCCATGTCATCCGGCGAACGCCCGGTCAGCTGCACCAGGGCATCGTTCACATAGGTGATACGGCCCTGGGTATCCGTCACGAACATGCCGATGGGGGAAGACGCCAATACCCCGTCCAGAAAGGCTTCACGACCGCGCAGGTCGGCCAGCGCCTTTTCGCGTTCCACCTCGACGGCATTGAAGGCCGAGGCCAGCTGGACCAGTTCCTTCATCTGGGTATCCAGCACCACGCGACCGCGGGTGCCCTTGCCCACCTGGGCGATCTGCGACTGCAACTGGTACAGCGGTCGCAGCAGCAGCCAGACCATCCATCCCAGCAACGGCAGCAGCAGCAAGGCAATCCCGATGCCCACCGCTCCCAAGCGCTCGAGTAGTCCTCGTAGCGGCGCGAGTACCTGGTTTTCCGGCAGGAAGACTCCCACCACCCAGTTGGCAGGCCACACCTGACGATAGGACTGGAAGGTCATCTCACCACTGAAAGCGGGACCATAGCGCTCTCCCTGCCAACCATACAGAGCAAGGTCGAGGGCCGGATTATGATTGAGCTCACCCTCGCGCCCCAATTCCCCCATTACCTGGCGTTGGTCCGGATGGTAGAGCACCTGACCGGCGGCGGAAAATACCGCAGCGTAGCCGTCATTGCCGATTCTGACTCGACTCAGGCGGCGAAAGATGCCTCCGGCGTTGACTTCCACCACCCCCGCCAGAGCGCCCTCGAAACGCCCCTCGTCGGACACCAGCGGTACCATGAGCAGAACCAGCGGCAGTCCGATGACGCGTCCATAGATGGGCTCACTGACGTAGGGGCGGCGCACCTCGCGCATAAAGCTGAAATATTCCCGGTCACTGATATCAAGGCCCTGGCGCCCTGGCGTAGGCGGCCAGTCGGCGGCTACCTTGCCGGTTGCGTCCATCACGACCAGAGCATCGAACAGCTCGAGCAGGGCCCCACTATCGCGAAGGGCCTCACTGGAGGCGTCCAGCAGAGCCCGGTTATCACGCAGCGCTGCCAGTCGACCGAGCATATCGAGCCGGGTATCAATTTCCTCGGTCACCTCATCGGCGATCAGTCGGGTTTCGTAACGCAGGTGGGAAAAGTTGACCTCGCGAACCAGATCCTTCCCGGTGTACCAGCCCCAGACCAGCAGAATCGTGATCACTACCAGCCAGGTGGCTGCTAGACCGATCAACATTCTCACTTGTAGTGACAGCGTTGCCACGACACTGAACAGCTTGGCCACGAAGGTTGGTCCTCAGGATATGTCAGCGAGTTATCACATCCGTCGTGAATAACATAAATACTACTCCTAAACACTCATTTCCTATAACCGAAATAGAAAGGAATCATTGTTCCCATGAGACATCAGTCTCTATCTTTAAGACGTAGACCGTGATCAGTGAACAATGGAGACGCCTCATGACCCGCAAGACCATGACCACCAGCGCCGGAGCCCCCATCGGCGACAACCAGAACAGCCTGACGGCCGGTCCGCGTGGGCCCTTGCTGCTTGAGGACTACCAACTGCTGGAGAAGCTCGCCCACCAGAACCGCGAGCGCATCCCCGAGCGTACCGTGCACGCCAAGGGCTGGGGCGCCCACGGCACCCTGACCATTACCGGTGACATCACTCGCTATTCCAAGGCCAAGGTCTTCACTCCGGGCAGCCAGACGCCGATGCTGGCGCGTTTCTCGACCGTTGCCGGTGAGCAAGGCGCAGCCGATGCCGAGCGCGACGTTCGCGGCTTTGCGCTCAAGTTCTACACCGAGGAAGGCAACTGGGACCTGGTCGGCAACAATACGCCGGTCTTCTTTATCCGCGACCCATATAAGTTCCCGGACTTCATCCACACCCAGAAGCGCCATCCCCGCACCAACATGCGCTCCGCCACGGCAGCCTGGGACTTCTGGTCACTGTCGCCTGAGTCACTTCATCAGGTCACCATGCTGATGTCGGACCGCGGTCTGCCCACCGATGTGCGTCATATCAATGGTTACGGCTCGCACACCTATTCATTGATTAATGCTGACGGCGAGCGCGTGTGGTGCAAGTTCCATTTCCGCACCGCCCAGGGACACCAGCACTTTACCGATGCCGAGGCGGAGGAAGTGGTCGGCAAGAGCCGTGAAACGACTCAGGAAGATCTCTACAACGCACTCGAGAACGGTGATTACCCGCGCTGGAACGTCTTCATTCAGGTGATGACAGAAGACGAGGCCAAGCGCTGCCCCTTCAACCCGTTCGACCTGACCAAGGTATGGCCCCACGGCGACTATCCGCTGATCGAGGTGGGTCACTTCGAGCTCAACCGCAACGCCGATAACTACTTCGCCGAAATCGAGCAGGCCGCCTTCTCACCGTCCAACAAGGTGCCGGGCATCGGCTTCTCACCGGACAAGATGCTGCAGGCCAGGGTCTTCTCCTATGCAGACGCCCACCGCTATCGTCTCGGCACCCACTACGAGGCGCTGCCGGTGAACCAGCCGAAATGCCCGGTCCACCACTACCACAAGGATGGCCCGATGCGCTTCTTCGCCAATGGAGAGGAAAACCCGGACGCCTACTACGAGCCCAACTCTTTCGGAGGCCCGCAGGAAGACCCCAGCGCTGTCGAGCCGCCGCTGCCGCTGGAAGGTGACGCCTGGCGCCACAACCATCGTGACGGCAACGACGACTACAGCCAGCCGCGGGCCCTGTTCGAGCTGATGAGCGACGACCAGAAGCAGCGTCTGTTTGGCAACATCGCCCGTCATATGCAGGGGGTTCCAAGCGAGATCAAGGAGCGCCAGCTGGGCCACTTCGAGAAGTGTCACCCGGAGTACGCTGCTGGCGTACGAGAGGCCATCGCCCGAGTCGGGGATTGATCACCAGTCCTGACGACGCCTTCACCACTAAAAAAACGGGCCCCGCGGGGCCCGTCCTTTTATTACTCTTTGCCACAACCGGCCCATCGGGGCTTAGTTGTCGAGCACAACCTTCAGCTCGTAGTTATTGGGGCCGTCCATCGCGTTGCCGAACTTCTGTCCAGTGACGCGGATGTGGTAGGTGCCCGGATCCAGCTGGGTGGACAGGTCCACGTTACCGTTAAAGCCTTCACCAGCGCCTTCGGCAACAATGCGACCGGAGCCATCCGCCACTTCCATGGTCAGACGATAGGTGTCTTCATCTCCCGGCGGGAAGGTGGAGGTCGTGATACGTACTTGACTAGGCTCAGCCACGTTGAAGGACAGCACCTCACCACGAGCACGAATCTTGACGTCGGTCTTGACGCTCTGTACCTGGCGCTCGCCCGGGTCATCACTGCGTGCTTCACTGCCACTGACGCTATCGGAGGCCCCGGCAACCGCCGCCGTACCGGCCACCGCGGCACCGCCGGCCGCTGCACTGGTGGCTCCAGCACTGGAGGCAGCCGCACTGGAAGCCGTCGCACTTGAAGCGGCGGCCGCCGAACCGCTAGCCGTCGCGGAGGCTGACGTTGTAGTGGCAGACTGGCCTCCCAGGGTCACCACGGCGTCACGACTGGTGACAAAGGCGCTCTGATTGCCGTCACGATCAGACCCCACGAACTGCAGCCCGACTCCATCATCGACTTCGATCCGGTTACCCTGGCTATCCAGGCCCACCACAGCAATGCTGTAGCCATCGCCGGCGCGGCCGCGACGGCCAAAGCGGGTGCCCTTGACCTGCAGTTCATACTTGCCAGGAGTCAGGCGGCTTTCGAGCTGCAGCCCGCCTTCCTGGCCGTAGCCCTGACCACGAGCGATCACATTACCGGCATCGTCTTGCAGTACGGCTTCAATCTGGTAGGTATCCTCGTAGCCGGCGCTGACGCGGCTTTCGAAACGATAGACACCCTCTTCCTCTACCTCGAAATCATGCGCGTGAGGAGTTCCGAACAGAAAGGTCTGGCTGCGCGCGTCGCTTTCCGGCTTGAAGAAGCCGGTCAGGTCGAGCTGACGATTCTCCTCGCGGAAGCGCTCGGTCATGACGCTATCGGATGCCTGGACGGTGGAGCTGGCCAGAGCAACGCCAAGCGCCAGCAGCGCCGCGGGTAGGGTGACGTCTTTCATGGATCCTCACATGCTTGCGGTAGAGTGCAGAAAAAAGCCGATCCCGGAGGATCGGCTTTCGTTTATAGCGTCACAACGCTAGGGGGGTCAAACCTGTTGGATTAGAACAGGTAGGTCAGACCCACGGCGTAGCCGTCACCCTGGTCGTTGTCACGGTCACGCCAGGCGCCTTCCACGTAGGTGTACATGGCGTCGGAGATGTTGTAAGTCACGCCGCCAACCACTTCGTTGAAGTTGTCGTCGTCGTTCTCGTCATCGTTGGCGGAGTCAAAGTCGCTGAAGCCATTGCCACCGAAGTCGATGTACTGGTAGGCGCCGTAGACGTCGCCCATGCCGTTGCCGTAGCCGTAGCGGGCACCGATGGCGTAGTAGTCAGCGTCCTTCAGGAAGTCGTTGTCAGACTCGAAACGCTCGTACTTGAGGGCAACGCGCAGGCTGTCCCACTGGTACTGCATGGTCACACCGTACTGGTCGCCCAGATCTTCGTCATCGATGGTGACGGTTTTCTGTTCGGTTACGACGATGTTGTCAGCATCAACAGTGGTAGTGTTGTAGGTGACGGTCTGGTCTTCGATGTCGTAGATGCCCAGGTCGTCGTACACACCAGCGATAGAGAAGCCGCCGTAGGTGTACTTCAGACCACCGAAGAAGGAAGCTTCGCCGCCGTCAGACAGGTTTTCGTTCTCGGCGTCGCCCTTGTACTGGCTACCAACCGCGAACTGGAAGCCGCCCCAGACCGGAGAGGTGTAGGTGATCTTGTCGCCTTCGGGATCGCCGGCAACAACGTCGGCGCTGTCAGCATCTTCACCCGGAGCACCCTTGAAGGTGTTGGAGTCAGAGGCATCGAAGTATTCGTTGTTGGTGATCGGATCCTGGATCCAGTCATCCAGCAGGGAGTCGTAGGAACCGACGCGCGCGTCACCGAAGTTGCCCTTCAAGCCGATGTAGGCAGTGTCGCCTGCATCACGGCCAGCAACCTTCATTTCGTCGGCCTTGAAGTCGTCGATTTCGATCTTGGCGTAACCGATCAGACCGTTGTAGATGACGTGCTCAGCGGCGAAACCGAAGGTAGAGCCGTTGTCGGCGATTTCGTCACGACTTTCGCCGTCAGCATCCTTAACGCCGGCGTAAACCAGCTGGACGTTACCGTAGATGTCGAGCTTGGTGCCGTCTTGGTTGTAGACGGTAGCAGCCTGGGCGCCAACGGCGGTGAAGGCAGCAGCACCAGCGATGGCAGTCGCTAACAGTGTCTTTTTCATTGCTGAGTTCCTTTTGACTAGCTTGCTGTTTCGATCGTTGCTGCGCTTGGCAGCCTTGGCTTGCCGGTCATTGCCGGCTCGTAATTCTGTCCTTACGGGTTCCTGGCAGGGAACCTGAACAGCGAGCCCGACAGCGGCGAAGCCTTGTTATAGTCCAATGCTCGCAAGGGCAACCATATACCGGGTTTCTCAGGAGCGCAACAAGAAAAAAACACTGTTTTCGTTCCAGCTGCCCATCGCTTCGACACCGATCCCTGCGAAAATGCTACCCGAGCAGAAACTGCAAAAGGCAGTTAACGAACAATGTTCGCCAACTGTTTACCGATTCTGCATAGAAAGCTGCATCGGGCGTAGCGCTAACATCATGCCCCGCTGATGTGACGCTTTCAAGTCAATGAGAGAGCAAACGGGTTGAACAGCCGCTCCTGCTATCAACGGCATTGGGCTACCATCGCAGCGACGCCAGTACCGGCGCGTCACTGCGTTGCGTTGTGTTGTGCTGTGTTAGTGCTTCACGGATAGGCTGGTGCTGGGCGGCAGGGGTCAGGCATTGCTCGACGGCTGCCGTCAGCGCTTCTTTAGCGGCTGCTGTTGTGACGCGCCAGCAGTTCATCCAGCTTTCGCTGAAGGCGCGTTTCCTCGCCATCCCCCTGACGATCCGGAGTGACGGCAGGTATATCGCTGTCTGCAGGACGAGCGGGCTTGGCGCTCACACTGTCAGTGTCCCGGTGGCCAGCGTGAGTCGACGCCTTGGCGGATGCGGAGGTGTCGCTGTTGCCGGTGCCTGAAGGCTTGCCGGAATCGGAACCCTTGTCGGAGTCTGAGTGGTTGTCGGAGCCTGAGGGCTTGTCGTTGCCGTGCCCCTTGTTGCGCCGACGGCGCGACATTGTGCCGCGCCCACGCTGCTCCGCCTGCAGTCGGTCCAGCTTGCGTTTGGCATGCTCCGCCGCCTGGGCATCGACCTGGCCGACCAGTTCGCCGTCCAGGCCAATCCGCTCCGCCCCTTCACGCACGGACTTGAGGTAGCGAGGCAGGTTCACATAGCAGGCCAAGGCCCGGCGGACGAGCTTTTCCGGCCAGGGTTCCCGGGCGGCCAGCTCCTCGTGGATGCCCACCTTAAGTGGCCGGGTGTGGCCCTTGAAGAAGGTCTGGTCATAACGACGATACCAATCACCCAGCAGTGCCTGGGGAGACGGCGCCTTGTCAAAGGCGAGGTCGCCCTGCACTCCCACCTCTGTATCAGGCTTTTCTGCGACCTGGTCATCGCTGTGACTGGACAGCGCAGCCGTGTCGGCCGTCGCCGTTGGGGGGTTCTCGGTAGCAGTCACCTCGGCAGCAGTCGACTCCTGTGCCCTTTCATCTTTCACCGGCTCGCTGCCATGGCCCAAAGAGGCCGGGCTGTCCTGGCCGGGCTGGGACGCGATCGTCGGCGCGCTGGACGAAGCGCCCTGCTCTCGTTCATCGCGTGCAGGGCTATCTATGGCAGGGCTATCTATGGCAGGGCTATCGATAACAGGGCTATCGCCGACAGGACGTGGACGATGCTGCATCAGGGCAGCCAACCCCTGGGCTCGGCGCTGGGGGGGACGGAAGGCAGTAATGTCAGGTTCGTGATCCGGGTGCTCGACGCGGTCACGCAGTCGGGCATTGTGCGCCTCAAGCTCGCGATTCTGCTCATCGAGTTCGCGGTTTTCTTCCTTGAGCTCGCTATTTTCCTCGAACAGCGCGGTGCGCTCTTGGATCAACGACGCGCGCTCCTCAATCAGCGACGCGCGTTCCTCGATCAACGACGAGCGCTCCTCAAGTAGCGACTCACGCTGGGACGCCAGGGCACGATGCTCGGTTTCCAGGGTCTGCTGCGCTTGCCGCAGGGTGTCGAGCTGTGCTTCCAGATCACCCAGGCGCTCCCGTGCAGCGTTCAATTCGCTGGCCAGGCGCTGCTTGTCATCCAGCAGCTGGCGCTGGTCGCTGGACAGCTGCCGCTCGCGCAGGCGACCTTCACGCAGTCCGTCCAACAGCGACGCCGTTCGTTGCTCAAGCGCCTCCAACGGGTGTTCTGCGCGTGTCTCGCTCACGTCGACTCCTCCAGGCTCACCAGGTTACTGCGATGACGGGGCCGCTGATGTCAGCGCCCGCTATTGTCGGGATTATCGACACAGTCTGTGCCAGGCCCGGCGATGTGGCAATTGTCGCCTGTCTGCGACGATCGGCACCCACTCTATTTACCGGACGTTCAGGCTGACATGCCGTCTTGCGAGCGGGACCGCTCGTAGCGCACAAAACGATAGTGGGGCTGGCCTTCGGCGGGCGTACCGGCGTCGCTTGCCTGTTCGGTCCAATCGTCATCAAGAGCCGGGAAGAAGGCATCCCCCTCGATCTCGATATCGACCTCGGTCAGATACAGTCGCGACGCCAGCGGCATGGCCTGGGCATAAATCTGAGCGCCCCCCATCACCATGATTTCCTCAGCGGCCTCGATGGTGGCCTGCTGGTCTGCCAAGGCAATGGCGCTGGCCAGATCGTGACATACCCTGACGCCGTCATGGGCGAAGGTCTTGTCCCGCGTCACCACGATGTTGAGGCGATTGGGCAGCGGACGGCCAATGGACTCGAAGGTCTTGCGCCCCATCACCAGGGGCTTGGCCTGGGTCATGCGCTTGAAGAACTTGAGATCCTCCGGCAGGTACCAGGGCAGCTGGTTATCCACACCGATCACTCGGTTGCGCGACATGGCGGCGATCATGGCCACCGGCACAAAGGTGTCGAGCTCCGCGATCCGCTGAGCATCACTGTCAGGATGAGACTGTTCCGTCATCGGCGCCTGGGTCATACCGCCACCTCTGCCTTGATATGGGGATGTGGTTCATAGTCTTCGATGGCAATGTGTTCGAAGCGGAAATCGAACAGGTTGTCGACGCTCGGGTCCAGCACCAGCCTGGGTGCGGAGGTCGGCTGACGACTCAGCTGCAGCTCGGCCTGCTCCAGATGATTGAGGTAAAGGTGGGCATCTCCCAGGGTATGCACGAAGTCGCCGGGCTTGAGCCCAACCACCTGGGCAATCATCTGCGTCAGTAGCGCATAGCTGGCGATATTGAACGGCACGCCCAGAAAGATATCGGCGCTGCGCTGGTAGAGCTGGCACGACAGCTTGCCGTCAGCCACATAGAACTGGAACAGGCAGTGGCAAGGAGGCAGCGCCATCTCATCCACCAGGGCAGGGTTCCAGGCAGAGACAATCAGGCGACGGGATCCGGGGTTCGTGGCGATCTGTTCCAGCAGCGTTTCGATCTGGTCCACATGGCCGCCCCGCGGGTCGGGCCAGCTGCGCCACTGATAGCCATACACAGGCCCGAGGTCGCCATCCTCATCCGCCCACTCATCCCAGATACGGACACCGTGTTCCTTCAGGTAGGCAATATTGGTATCACCCTTCAGAAACCACAGCAGCTCGTGGATGATCGAGCGCAGGTGAAGTTTCTTGGTCGTCACCAGCGGAAAACCACGGGACAGGTCAAAACGCATCTGGTGACCAAAGATCGAGCGGGTGCCCACGCCGGTGCGGTCTTCCCGCTCGACGCCGTTGTCCAGCACGGCGCGCATCAGATCCAGGTAAGGCTGTTCCAAGGCGGGCAGAGAGGCGGTTTCAGGGGCGACGACAGACATGGGCAATCACTCGTTGGAACGTTTCAAGACGAAGCTGGCCGGTCATTCTACTGACCGGCCAGCCGTGATACCAGAAGCGGCAGCGCTCGTCCCGAAAGCGATTCGTCAGCGCCGATCGTCAAGCAACAGGCGCGCCCTCATCCGGCGCTCGGGCTAAGCCTGGCATCCACTGGCTGACGACGGGACCAGGCCACCAGCAGCACGCCAAAAACGATCATCGGCAGGCTGAGCAGCATGCCCATGGTGACCCAGTCGAAGGCAATGAAGCCTAGCTGGGGGTCGGGTCTGCGCACGAACTCCACCGAGAAGCGGAAGGCGCCGTAGCCCAGCAGGAACAGACCCGATACCAGGCCCCGACGTCTGGGCGTGGCCGACACCCACCACAGCACCACAAACAGCACCACGCCTTCCAACAAGGCTTCGTACAGTGACGACGGATGGCGCGGTTCAGGGCCATAGCCGGGAAACGGCATGCCCCAGGGCAGGTCAGTGACGCGCCCCGGCAGCTCGTGATTGATGAAGTTACCGATACGTCCTGCCCCAAGGCCGATCGGTACCAGCGGCGCGACGAAATCGGTCAGCGTGAAAAACGCCAGCTGCTTGCGACGGGCAAACAGCAAGGCTGCCAGCAGCACCCCGATCAGGCCGCCGTGGAAGCTCATGCCACCATCCCACACCTTGACGATCCACAGCGGATCCGCCAGCCACTGGTCCAGTCCGTAAAACAGCGCGTACCCCAGTCGTCCCCCTGCCACGACACCGATGGCGGCGTAGAACAGCAGGTCGCCCACATCGTCACGGGTCAAACCGATCCGATGCGCTCGGCGACAGCCCAGCCACCATGCCGCGACAAAGCCGACGACATACATCAGTCCATACCAGTGGACCTTGAAGGGACCCAGCGCGATGGCCACCGGGTCGATTTGAGGGTATGACAGCATGCTCGGTTATGTCCCTGATCAGTAAGAGAGTGAAATCGATATGGCGGAAGACTCATGTGACCGCGAAACCCTGCTCGGGTTCGCTACAGCAGGAAGCCGAGTCCGACTACCGTCAGCAGCAGTGCGAATGACAGTTTGAGCACCCGTGCCGGCAGCCGGTGGGCCAGGCGCACACCCAGCCTGGCGCAGGGGACGCTGGTCAGGGCAATGCCGAACAGGGCAGGCAGCATGAGAAAGCCTACCGCCCCCTGAGGTAGCCGAGGATCGCCCCAGCCCACCGCGACAAAGGTCAGGGCCCCGACCAGCGCAATCGGCAGGCCACAGGCAGCCGAGGTGCCCACCGCCTGGGTCATGGTGGCGCCACAGCGAATCAGCCAGGGTACGCTCAGAGTGCCCCCGCCGATACCGAACAGTGCAGAAATCCCCCCGATGACGCCGCCAGCGACGATCATGCTGCGCCGCCCCGGCGCGCTGCTGCCGGCCTTGGGTGAGCGCCCCAGTACCAGCTTCAGCGCAACCAGCAGCAGGAACACCCCAAACAGCGTTCCCAGCATGCCGCCGGACAGGGCTCCCGCCACGAAGACCCCTGCGATGGCCCCAAGCACCAGCCCTGGAAGCAGGGCTACCAGCCAGTCGCGGCGAATGCTGCCGCGCCGATAGTGTCCCAGGGCCGAGGAAGAACCGGTGATGACGATACTTGCCAGGGAGGTGCCTACGGCCAGGTGCATGGAAATCTCCACAGGCACTTGCTGCAGTGCAAACACGGCCATCAGGCTGGGAACGATGATCAGTCCTCCGCCCACGCCATACAAGCCGGCAAGCGCCCCAGCGACCGCCCCGAGCGCCAGATAGGACATGATGGCCATGAGCATCAGGACAGCCTCGCGGATTGAGGCAGCCAGGTGTCGAGCAATTCGAGCAATGCCTGGGGACGATACGGCTTGGCCAGGAAGGCATCCATGCCGACCTCCTTGAAGCGCTGTTGGTCTTCATCGCTGGCATTGGCCGTCAGCGCGATCACTACCGCACGAGGGCGTTCCGGGTGAGCGGCCTCGACAGCGCGCAAGCGACGAGAAGTCTCGATACCGTCGATATCAGGCAGCACGATATCCATCAGCACCAGGTCCACCACATGGGCATCTAGCCACTCCAGGGCCTCTTCGCCGCGGGTTGCGGTAACCACGTCCACCCCACGGCGTTCCAGCACTTCGCGTGCCAGCATCAAATTGACCGGGCCATCGTCGACGATCAGAACTTTCGGTGCCTGGTGTCGCGGGGATGAATCCCGAGCGGCGCTTCTCTCTTCCTCGTCGCCCGCCTCCAGATTGTCCAGCAGCAGGCGTATATCGCCCAAGCGGCGCAGCAGCTCGCCGGAGGGCCTTGCCACGCCATCGACGGTCTCAGTGTCGGCTGCCCGACGGCTTTCCTGCTGACTGTCGGCCTGCGCCTGCGGTGAAGGGGTGCCATCTGCTTGCATCAGTGATTCCAGCTCGACCACCAGCGGCGCCAATGCCTTGCTCAGGTGGCTCAGATAGCTCGACTTCAAGCGCGATTCCTCGCGAGCACGGGATAGTGCAGCTTCCAGCCGGCGACTTTCCTGCTGCCAATTGCTGACTTGATCGGCATGAATGATCGGCCCCAGGCCAACCATAGGGGGCGGAGCTTCCGCCACGGGAGGAGCGCTGGACTCGAAGGCATCGAGCAGCGTTTCGACTCGGTCAACGGGAGCGCCGGCAGCCTCAGCGGGCTTTCCTGTCCTCGTCTTGAGTACCTGATGCAGGCATGCCTCGACTCTGTCGAGCAGCCCGCCAAGATCCCGCTCCACCTCGGCTAGTCGATGCTTGAGCAGCACCAGGAACACCATGATATTGAGCGCGGTGCCCACCAGCAGCCCCGTGATCATCCACAGCGTCGTGCTCCAGCTGGATGCCGCCGGCATCAGCCAGTGCAGCGATAGCGCCAGCACCAGGCATAGCGCCAGCAGTACCCCCTGGGCAGCTGCCACTGGCCACAGGATGGGAATGACCAGCCTGCGCCACAAGCGTTCCTTGCCGTCGTCGCCTAGCATCATCCCTACCGTTATGTGAAGGAACCACGAGTTTACGTCGCCAGCTGCCGACTGTCATGGTGGCACAGACGACGACATAAACGCTGTCCTCGCGGATTCCCATCGGCGACATATGCCGCTACCCTGCATCGATGTGTCTTATCGCCCTGCACCACGCCCCAGCTGACAGCGCCCCCGACAGTCGGCACGCTGTTGTTCTCATCGCCAATCGCGATGAGCTGCACGCTCGCCCGACCGCCCCGCTGGCGGCCTGGGACGATGCTCCCAGTCTGGTCGCAGGACGTGACCTGGAGGCCGGAGGCACCTGGCTTGGGGTCCACCGCCGCGGGCGCTTTGCCGCCATCACCAACGTCCGCGACCCCGACTTTATCCCCGAGCCTCCGGTAGCGAGCCGCGGCCTACTGGTGCGACAAGCACTGGAAACCGACGACCTAGAGCACTGGCTGCACCGTCAACAGTGCGACCATGCCTTGGCATATGCCGGTTTCAACCTGCTGGTCGGTGATGGGGAACATCTCTGGCATCTGCGCCGGGATCGTCATGGCGCTACCCTTGACCGGGTCACGCCAGGTACCCACGGGCTGTCCAATGCGTCACTGGATACGCCATGGCCAAAACTCGAGAAAGTGACGCAGGCCCTGACTGACGATGTCATCCACCAACGGGTCGAGACACTTCCTCAGGCCCGTCGAGGGTTCAGTGACCAGCGGCGCCCGGAGGACGAGCGCCTGCCCGACACCGGCGTCGGGCTCGACCTTGAGCGCTTCCTGTCACCTGCCTTTATCGTTGGCGATGACTACGGCACCAGGGCGACCACCAGCGTGGTGCTCGTGCGGGGCGATGTGAACAACGGCGTCGATGAGCACTTTGTCATCCACGAACAACGTTTTGGCCCTGGTGGCAGCTTCCTCGGGGAATCGCGGCTGACATTGCCCATCAGCCGCCGCTAACCCAGCGCAAGCCAGTAGGTACCAGGCACTGCGCCTAAGCATCTCAATCCCGTGGCGGCAGCAGATGGGCCAGCTGCCAATCTTCCATTCGCTGCGTCAGGTGAGCACGCACCTGGGCCGGGGTATCCAAGGCCAGCGTCTGCGTGACCAGCTCTGCCGCGTCCTGACGGGTCACGCGACGGATGGCAGCACGCACCCTGGGCAGGTTCGGGCCGTTCATGGACAGCACCCTGAATCCCATTCCCATCAGCAGCAGTGCTCCCGCAGGATCACCGGCCAACTCGCCGCACACCGATGTTGGCACACCCAGCTCGTCACTTTCTGCTGCCAGACGATACAGTGCCGACAGCACCGCCGGATGGCAGGAGTCATAGAGGTCCGCCACGCGTGGATTGTTGCGATCCACCGCCAGCAGGTACTGGGTCAGGTCGTTGCTGCCCACCGAGAAGAAGTCGACCCGAGCTGCCAGTGCCTTGAGCTGATACAGGGTCGCCGGCACTTCCAGCATCACCCCCAGGCGCGGACGACGCACATCGACGCCTTCTTCGCCCAGCTCGACGATGGCGCGCTCGATCAACCTCAGGGTGTCGTCCACCTCGTTGACGTTGGTCACCATCGGCAGCAGCAGCTCCAGGTTGTCGAGGCCTTGTGAGGCTCTCAACATGGCCCGCAGCTGCACCATCAACACTTCGGGGTGATCCAGGGTCACGCGGATACCGCGCCAGCCCAGGAACGGATTGGCTTCCTCGATCGGGAAATAGGGCAGATCCTTGTCGCCACCGATGTCCAGCGTGCGCATGACCACGGGCAGAGGGGAAAAGCTCTCCAACTGCTCGCGGTAGAGGCGTGTCTGTTCCTGTTCGCCGGGGAAGCGCTCGGTGATCATGAAAGGCACTTCCGTGCGATACAGCCCCACCCCGCCGATGCGCGTCTTCAATGACGCCACGGTATCGACCGTCAGGCCGGTGTTGACCATCAGGGTCATGGCGTGGGCATCCGGCGTCACGCTGGGCAGGTCCTGCTCGTGCTCGAGCATGGCCGCCAGGGCCTTCTCCTCGTTGATCAGGCTCTGGTAATGGGCCACCAGCTCCGGCCCGGGCCGCACGAACACACGCCCGCGGTGGCCGTCCATGACCAGTGGGGCACCGTCCAGGCGAGGCAGCGGCAGGTCGACCATCCCCGACACCAGCGGAATGCCCATTGCACGGGCAATGATGGCCACATGGGAGTTGCTGGAACCCCGCACCGAAATCAACCCACCGAGGCGCTCCCGCGGGACCTCGCCCAGCAGGGCAACGCTGATCTCGTCACCGATAAGAATGGCGCCCTTGGGATAGTGCTCCGGCAGGCGTGGGGATTCCTCCTGGAGGTGCGCCAGCACGCGCCGCCCCAGGTCACGCACGTCCGCCGCGCGCTCCCGCAGGTAGTCGTCATCCACGCGCTCCAGGTACTGCACGTGACGGCGGACCACGTCGGCCAGCGCCCCGGGCGCCCATTGCCCCTCGCGGATGCGCTTTTCGACTTCCTGGGATAACGCCGCCTCTCCCAGCATCTGCTGGTACACATCGAACAGCGCCAGCTCCTGAGTGGAGATACGATTGGCGAGGCGCTCGCCTGCCGCGCGAATCTCGTCACGCACCCGTGCGATGGCCTCCTTGAGGCGAGCGATCTCGTACTCCACATCGGTGGGAATCAGGTCAGGCACGCTATCCAGATCCGCCGGGGGTGACAGCACCACCGCTTCACCGATGGCCATTCCCGGGGATGCCGCCACCCCGACAAAGGTTGCCTGGACACCGGGAAAGGCCGGACAGGTCAAACCACCGGTGGCCAGCGCATGGGCCAGCACACCCGCCAGCTGAGCGCCCATGGTGACCAGAAAGGCCTCATCGGATTCGTCATAGCGTCGTCGTTCGGTCTGCTGCACCACCAATACGCCGAGCATGCGCCGCTGGTGAATGATGGGAACGCCAAGGAAACTGGAATAGCGCTCTTCGCCGGTGGCCTCGAAATAGCGGAAGCTGGGATGCGCCTGGGCATCTTCCAGGTTGAGAGGCTCTTCCCTGCGTGCAACGGTACCCACCAGCCCCTCGCCCACCGGAAGCGCCACCTGGCCCACGGCCTGGGTACGCAGGCCGATGGTCTCCATCAGGACCAGGGCTTCACGTTCGCTGTCGTAGAGATAGAACGAGCAGACATCGGTCTGCATCGCCTTGCGCGTGCGCCGAACGAGGGTCGCCAGCGCAGCGTCCAGGCTGCGCGCGCTGTTGACCTCTTGAATGATGCGTTGAAGGACCTTGAGCATGAAAGGCCTCACCCCTGTTCTTGTACT
This sequence comes from Halomonas sp. DP4Y7-1, assembly GCF_019800705.1. Classification (NCBI taxonomy): domain Bacteria; kingdom Pseudomonadati; phylum Pseudomonadota; class Gammaproteobacteria; order Oceanospirillales; family Halomonadaceae; genus Halomonas; species Halomonas sp. DP4Y7-1. The sequence goes on from NZ_JAHVKS010000002.1 coordinate 141,612, forward strand.
GGTCCGGTCAAGGGGCGACCGAACAATGATTGGGGACCATCTTGCCAGGTCAGCGGGCTCGCCGGACAAGATCGCCACACGCGCCGGATCATCCTTTCTCCAGCACCAGGCTCTGGGCACGGGGTAACAGTTCCCGTAACGCCCTGCGGTAGACCTCCCTCTTGAACGGCACTACCTGTCCTAGCGGATACCAGTAGCTGACCCAACGCCAGCCGTCGAACTCCGGCTTGGCGGTGCCATCTACACAGATGCGGTTTTCCTGACAGCGGATACGCAACAGGAACCACTTCTGCTTCTGTCCAATGCACACTGGGCGCGAGTGTGTGCGAACCATGCGTCGCGGCAGGCGGTAGCGCAGCCACCCCCTGGTGCAGGCCAGAATCTCCACGTCCTCGGCGGTCAGGCCGATCTCTTCATGAAGCTCTCTGAACAAGGCCTGCTGTGGCGTCTCATCAGACTTGATGCCTCCCTGGGGAAATTGCCACGCGTTCTGCCCTACCCGACGCGCCCAAAGCAGCTGCCCCAGGTCGTTGACGATGATGATGCCAACGTTGGGGCGAAAGCCGTCTGCGTCGATCACGGGCTTCACCTTTTTAATCGGTATTGACTGCATTCTTCCACAATGGCTTGAAGCGCATCAATACGACATCTCGAACCCCTGGCGACCTTCTGACATAATCGCCCCTTTTGCGGCCTCCCCGAACCACACGGCCATGGGTCCCTTGAGCGCTATCGTCGCGGGCGGATCCACCCACAATGCCGGGGCAGGAGGCCATGTCACGCATGCGCTGGGAGACACCGAGTGAGTCTGGCGATCTTCGATTTGGATAATACCCTGCTGTCGATCGACAGCGATCATGCCTGGGGCGAGTTTTTGCTCGAACAGGGCGCCGTGGACCCGGTGGCTTACCGCGAGGCAAATGATCGCTTCAAGGCGGACTACGATGCCGGACGCCTGGACATGATGGCGTTTCTCGAGGTGGCACTGAAGCCACTGGCGGACAATTCCATGGAGCAGCTGGCCGCCTGGCACCAGCAGTTCATGGTCAGCAAGATCGAGCCCAACATCCTGCCCCTGGCGGAGGAGCTGATCGCCCGTCATCGCACCCGCGGTGACACTCTGTTGATCATCACCGCCACCAATCGCTTCATCACGGCTCCCATCGCCGAGCGCCTTGGCATCGACGAGCTGATCGCCGTCGAGCCGGAAATACAGGATGGCCGCTACACCGGTCGGGTCAGCGGCACGCCCAGCTTTCAGCAAGGCAAGGTCACCCGGTTGCAGCAGTGGCTCGATACCCGCGACGACACCCTGGACGGTGCCTGGTTCTACAGCGACTCCCACAATGACCTGCCGCTGCTGGAAATGATCGACCATCCTGTGGCGGTGGACCCGGACCCGGCCCTGCGCGAAGTCGCCGAGGCCCGCGGCTGGAAGATCATCAGCCTGAGAGACTGAACCGACCGGGCCTTTATCTCAGGGGGGCTGTCTCAGGGGTTCTGTCTCAGAAGCCCTGTCTCAGGGGCCCTGTCTCCGCCCCCTGCCGCTCTGGTTTCTGGTTTCCGCCGACAGGCACGCCCTACAGGCAAAAAAAAGCCCCATCGCGATGCGATGGGGCTTTTGCGTATCAGACAGTGCATCCAAGACAGTGCATGGCTGACGGGCACCGCCTGGGGCTGATCAGCCCAGCAGGTGCTCGACGGCAGCACGCTCTTCGCGCAGCTCGTCTTCGGTAGCCTTCATCTTGCCACGGCTGAACTCGTCGACTTCCAGACCCTGGACGATCTCGTACTTGCCGCCCTTGCACACCACCGGGTAGGAATACATGATGCCCGGCTCGACGCCGTAGCTGCCGTCAGCGGGGATACCCATGCTGACGATGCCGTCGCTGCCCAGCGCCCAGTCGCGCATGTGGTCGATGGCGGCAGACGCTGCAGAGGCAGCAGAAGACGCGCCACGGGCCTTGATGATGGCCGCACCGCGCTGCTGTACGGTGGGAATGAAGTCGTTCTCGTACCAGTCACGCTCGACCAGATCGAATGCCGGCTTGCCGTCCACCTTGCAGTGGGACAGGTCGGGATACTGAGTGGCGCTGTGGTTGCCCCACACGATCATGCTGTCGACGTCGGTGACGTGCTTGCCCGCTTTCTGGGCCAGCTGGGTCTTGGCACGGTTGTGGTCAAGACGCATCATCGCGGTGAACTGACCCGGATCGAGGTCCGGTGCGTTGCAGGATGCGATCAGTGCGTTGGTGTTGGCCGGGTTGCCCACCACCAGCACGCGGATGTCACGGCTGGCGCTGTCATTGATGGCCTTGCCCTGGGCAGAGAAGATGGCCGCGTTGGCTTCGAGCAGATCCTTGCGCTCCATGCCCGGTCCGCGCGGACGAGCGCCGACCAGCAGAGCAAAATCAGCGTCCTTGAAGGCCACGTTGGCATCGTCGGTGGCAACGATGTCCTGAACCAGCGGGAAGGCACAGTCATTGAGCTCCATCACGACGCCATTCAGCGCTTCCATGGCCGGAGTGATCTCGAGCAGCTGCAGGATGACCGGCTGATCCGGGCCGAGCATGTCGCCGGCGGCAATACGGAAAGCGAGAGAGTAGCTGATCTGACCGGCGGCGCCGGTGATGGCAATACGGACGGGGTCTTTCATTTTGGCTCCTTGGGATTGTCGCCGTGGAAGGCCCGGGATCGACAGGGACATCTCTCGGCCGTCACCGGCGGCAAAGGCTGCTGACGGTCACTGCGATAGATGCCCTGACTGCCCAGGCGGCGTTCAGGACGCGGAAAATCTTATGCCTGCAGTGCACAAAACTCAATCGACCCGGTACGAATGGACCACAAACACCCCGACTTGACCGGCAGCATGACGCCGCCAATGGCAGCGGGGCGTGACCGGCGGCCACGCCATGGCCACGCTTCATGGGGTCAGGAAACACCCTCGGCAGGCGCGTGAGCGTCGTGCAGGCGCGATATCAACTGATCTTCCAGGCCAAAGCGCTCGGAAAGGCCCTTCTTCAGGCGCTCGAGCCAGGCCGGCAGGCGCGGCAGGAACCGCTGACAGCGCACCGGGGTAGAGTAATCCTCGTCAAACGACAGCACCAGTTCGGTGGACATTTCGAGCCGTTCCAGCAGACGATCCGCGAGATTGAGGGCAGCGGTGTCATCGAAGGCACGGGCCTCTTCCCGCAGCTGCGGATAGACCTCGAAATGCCCCGCGCTGATGTAGTCCATCAACGTTTCGCTGAAACTGTCGATACGCTCCTTGGTGATGGTCTCGAGATCTGCATCACAGGACTGTTCGAGCTCGCTTAGCACCTCCAGCAGATGCTCGCGCTGCTCAAGCCAGCGATCGATCAGCTGATGGACTCCTCCCCAGCGTTCGCTGGCAGACTTGCAATCTTCCAACATGGCGGCCTCCCTAGCGCTGCCTCACCACGAAAATGCGCGGATCAACAGACTCACTCCAGAAGACCGCCCTGTCAACGCATGCATGCCAAGTACCTGATTGGCCGTTGCCGATTCCCCCTGCTCGGCACAACAGCGCCGCTCAACTTGTCCGCAAGGGGACCGGGCGACGAGCGCTGTCAACCGTTCCAGCGATAGCCGGTAGAGCTTCTGCGAAGAGTCGTCAGCATGGCAATCGGCACCACCAGCAATACGACAAAGCCGATCAGCGTCCAACCGGGCAGCGACAAGCCCAGCAGCCGCCCACCCACTTCAGCGCACTCACCAGAACCGGTCAGGACCATGGACACCACCTGGGAAAGCGGCAGGATATCCACCATGTAATCGAGGCCAGGCCCACAGCTGGGCACCTGATCAGCGGGCAACGATTGCAGCCACAGATGGCGCATGGCCAGCCCCGCCCCCGACAGTACCGCGATGGCCGCCACGATGCTGTAGACAGCCCCAGCCAGGCGCCCCTCGGGCCCATGCAGCGCAGCAATGGCAAACACGACCCCCGCCGCGATGACCGCCACTCGCTGGAACACACACAGCGGACACGGCTCGAGCCCCACCACGTGCTCCAGCACCAGCGCCACCGCCATCATCATCACGCAGAACCCCAGCCCCACAAGGCTCCACTGCCGCAGACTCCATTCGCTCATTTAAGACGTTCTCCAGTCGGTGGCGTCATGTCCATCGGGGTCAGGGCACGGGTTTCTCGAGCCCGTGCAAAGTAATCTTCCAGAAAATCGGCAAAGGCCGTGCTGTCGTCCGCCTCGATGTCACGCTGCTGCTGATGCGAGGTCTCGACCAGCTCGTCCAGCATTCCCTGTCGCGAGCGATTGAGCGGTGTGCTCGCCAGCGTCTCGGCCTGCTCTCGTGCGATCGCCAGCATGGCATCGACGAACTCCTCGCCGGTCTCTTCCAGACGGGCCAGCAGACGCGCTGACGGCGTCAGCGAAGGGTCGTCTATGCGCGGCGCGAACGCATCGACGGCATCCAGGTGAGGACTGCCCTCCTCCAGCTGGTCGAGCAGCCTGGCGACCTCACGCATGTCGGCGATGATCCCATGGCTCCACTCGGCCATTTCTCGGACCTGCCCTCGGTCATTGAGTTCAAGTCCCGGCTTGCGCCCCTGCTCCACCACCAGACGACGATTGTCATCCAGGTGATCGCACTCCTCATCCGAAATCCACGGGCTGTCCGACAGCAGGCACCAGACCAGGAAGGTATCGAGGAAGCGCGTCTGCTGTGCATCGATTCCCAGGGTCGCGAAGGGATCGATATCCAGGCAGCGCACCTCGATGTACTCGACGCCCCTGGCCTCGAGCGCCTGGCTCGGGGTTTCGTCGTGGCGCGTCACCCGCTTGGGCCGAATATCGCTGTAATACTCGTTTTCGATCTGCAGGATATTGGCGTTCAGCTGGTTCCAGCGTTCCCCGTCACGGACACCAAGGGCGGCGTAGTCTGGCCAGGCGGTGGAGATCGCGTGGCGCAGCGTGTTGACGTAGTTCGACAGCGAGTTGAAGCAGATCTTCAACTGATCCTGGACCTTGTTCTGATAGCCCAGATCCGACATCCGCAGGCTGGTGGCATAGCGCGATACCAGGGTGTTCTCACCCAGTCGCTCTAGACCTTTCGGCACGCTGCCATCGGGCAGGAAACTGGTATCGAGCGCCGGCGAGGCCCCAAACAGGTACAGCAGCAACCAGCTATGGCGGCGGAAGTTACGAATCAGACCGAAATAGCGCGCCGAACGGTACTCGCCCATCGACATGGCTTCCTGCTCGTCCAGCGTCTTGAGCAGAGTCCACAGGTCATCCGGCAGGGACACATTGTAGTGAATCCCGGCGATCGACTGCATGATGCGTCCATAGCGGGCGTCCAAGCCACGCCGGTAGACGTGCTTCATGGTGCCGACATTGGACGTGCCGTAGTCAGCGATCGGCACGCTGTCATTGCCCTCCAGCCGGGACGGCATGCTGGCAGGCCAGATCCACTCCCCATCGAGCTGGCGATAGGTATAGCGCTGGAGGTCGGCCAGAAATTCCAGGGCCTCATCCGGACGGCTATAGACCGGCGTGATGTACTCCAGCAGCGATTCGGAGTAGTCCGTGGTGATATGCGGATGGGTCAGTTTCGAACCCAGCGCCCGTGGGTGAAAGGTCGCCGCGATACGACCGCGGTCATCGACCCTTAGCCCCTCTTTTTCGATGCCTCGGCGCAGACGGCCGAAGCGTCGCGCAGCCGCGGGGCCGCGCAGTCGTTCGAGGAGCGAGGAAAGCTGAGTGGACAAGGTGAACACCCCGTGTCATGGAAGGGCCCGGGGGCCTGCTTCGTGTGGCGGCGACGGCAGCGGGCGCTACTGCGCCCGCCCTTGTGGTCGCCAGATTATGGCGATCCGTCGACAGGATTCAAGAACGCCCCTGCTTGGCCTTGAGCAAGGCGGCCCCCAGTGCGCCCATCGGCGCAGCGGAAGCGTCCTCCTTGCCGCCACCGTTGCCCCGCTGGCGGCGCCCCTGTCCAGGGTGGCTCTTGCCACCGCCTTCGCGACGACGAGGTGCCTGCCTGGAGTCGCCTGCCTCGGCGTCCGGGGTGTCATCCAGGCGCATCGACAGTCCAATGCGAGCGCGCGGCAGGTCGACGTTCATCACCTTGACCTTGACGATATCCCCGGCCTTGACCACGCTGCGGGGATCTTCGACGAAGCGGTCGGACAGTGCCGAAATGTGCACAAGACCGTCCTGATGGACGCCGATGTCGACAAAGGCCCCGAAGTGGGTGACGTTGGTCACGGTGCCTTCCAGCACCATGCCTGGCTCCAGATCCTTCAGCGTTTCGACGCCTTCACGGAACTGCGCCGCACGAAACTCCGGACGCGGGTCGCGACCCGGCTTGTCGAGTTCCGAGATGATGTCGCTGACGGTGGGCACACCGAAGCGCTCATCGGCGTAGTCGGCGGGTTTCAGCGACTTCAGCGTCGCGCTGTCACCGATCAGTCCAGCCACCTCTCGACCACTGCCAGCGGCAATGCGCTCGACCAGCGGATAGGCTTCCGGGTGAACCGCGCTGGCATCCAGCGGGTTGCTGCCGTTCATGATGCGCAGAAAGCCGGCACACTGCTCGAACGTCTTGGGCCCCAGCCGGGACACGTCCAGCAGGTCGCGACGATCGCGGAAGACACCCTTGGCATTTCGCTGCAGCACGATGTTCTCGGCCAGCCCCGGATTGAGGCCCGCCACCCGTGACAGCAGCGCCGACGACGCGGTATTGAGGTCCACCCCGACCGCGTTGACACAGTCTTCGATAACCGCTTCCAGACTGCGGGACAGCTGCACCTGGGACACGTCATGCTGGTACTGGCCGACACCGATGGACTTCGGCTCAATCTTGACCAGCTCCGCCAGCGGATCCTGCAGACGACGGGCAATCGACACCGCACCACGAATGGTCACATCGAGATCCGGGAGCTCTCGGGCGGCGTATTCCGACGCGGAATAGACCGAAGCCCCGGCCTCGGACACCATCACCTTGGACAGGCCAGGATCCTTCATCGCCTTCAGCAGATCGCCGGCCAGGCGGTCGGTCTCACGGCTGGCGGTGCCATTGCCTACCGCGATCAACGCCACATCGTGCTTCTTGACCAGCTTCGCCAGTTCAGCCAGAGAGGCGTCCCACTGATTGCGCGGTGCATGGGGGAAGATGGTGGCCTGCTCGAGGAACTGCCCCGTCGCATCGACCACCGCCACCTTGCAGCCGGTACGCAGACCCGGATCGATGGCCAGGGTCGACTTGGGCCCCGCCGGCGCGGCCAGCAGCAGGTCCTTCAGGTTGGCGGCAAAGACATCGATGGCCTCGCCTTCGGCACGTTCGCGCAGGCGCCCCATCAGCTCTGTCTCGAGGTGGGTATACAGCTTCACTCGCCACGTCCAGCGCACGACTTCGGCAAGCCAGCGATCCGCCTTGCGGCCCTCATCGGTGATGCTGACATGCTTGGCGATGGCCACCTGCGCAGGATGCACCGGTGCCTCGTCCTCTCCTGGCAGGCGCAAGGACAGCGCCAGCACGCCCTCGTTGCGGCCGCGGAACATGGCCAGGGCCCGGTGAGAAGGCACCTTGGCCAGAGCTTCATCATGCTCGAAGTAATCGGAGAACTTCGCGCCTTCCTGCTCCTTGCCGGCAATCACCCTGCTGGACAGCTCGCCTTCGCTCCACAGGCGCTCACGCAGGCGACCCACCAGTTCCGGGTCCTCGGCAAAGCGCTCCATCAGGATCTGCTTGGCGCCATCCAGGGCTGCCTTGGCATCCTCGATGGCGGGCGTCTCGCCTTCCGCCGGACGCAGGTAGGCCTGAGCCTCGTGCTCGGGGTCCAGGGTAGGATCCGCCAGCAGGGCGTCAGCCAGTGGCTCAAGGCCAGCCTCACGGGCAATCTGGGCCTTGGTCCGACGCTTCTTGCGATAGGGAAGGTACAAATCTTCCAGGCGCTGCTTGGTGTCGGCCGAGCGAATGCTGGCGGCCAGCGCGTCGGTCAGCTTGCCCTGCTCGTCGATGGCGGCGAGCACCGCTTCCCGGCGCTCCTCGAGCTCACGCAGGTAACCTAGCCGTTCTTCCAGCGTGCGCAGCTGAGTGTCGTCCAGTCCGCCGGTGACTTCCTTGCGGTAACGTGCGATGAAAGGCACCGTCGCGCCGCCATCCAGCAGCTCGACGGTAGCAGAGATCTGAGATGCCTTGACCGCGAGCTCTTCGGCCAGGCGGGCAATGATCTTGGCGTTAGCGTCCATGAAATCCTTGGCAATACGACGTCAATGATCCCGCCAAGGTATCACAAAGCGACTGTCGACGCCGCCGCTACCCACTGCCGAGGATCAAGGACAGAACCCCTGATGAAACGGGCACCGGGGCATGCCGCCAGTGGCTATCCGTTACGTCCCGGCAGCCTCCCTGGCATGCGCCCAGTCGCCTCGATGGGAGGTCAGGCGGGCACGAACTTCAGCGCGACGCCATTGTTGCACCAGCGCAGACCGGTAGGATCCGGGCCGTCCTCAAAGACGTGACCATGGTGGCTACCACAGCGGGCACAGTGATATTCGGTGCGCGGCCAGAGAATCTTGTAGTCCACGCTGGTCAGCAAATGCCCCTGCACATGGTCAAAGAAACTTGGCCAGCCGGTACCGGAGTCATACTTCATCGCGCTGGTGAACAGCAGCAGGTCGCAGCCAGCACAGCGGAACTCTCCCTCACGCTTCTCATTGTCCAGAGGGCTTGAGCCTGCAGGTTCAGTGCCCTCCTCGCGCATCACGTCATATTGTGCAGGTGTCAGGCGCTCGCGCCATTCGTCCTCGCTCAGCTCCAGCGGCTCGATATCCGGGCTACGCGTCAAATCCAGCTCAGGGCGAGCGTTAGCCACGGCTGGCACCATACTGGCCAGGCCGCCAAGCCCGATAAGCGCCAAGAAGTTGCGTCGTTTCATTGTGCTGTCTCCTGCGTCAGGGTCGCTGCTCAGTCGCACCGATATCACTCGACCTTACAGCCGCACGGTCATGCCGTTGTCATTATCGACTCACAAAAAAAGGAGAAGGCCTTCGCCTTCTCCTCTCTCGACCGCGCCGCTTACCCAAGGTTCCTCTCTAGCAAGGTTCCCGCTGGCAACGCCGGTACAGCGTCTAGACCAGGCTCGGCCCGGCCTTGACGATGGCGTCGCTGACGCCGTCGAACTTCTTGAAGTTCTCGACAAACTTGGCCGCCAGCTCGTCGCGCTTGCGGTCGTAGGCCGCGAGGTCTTCCCAGGTCTGACGGGGATCCAGCAGACGCGACTCGACGCCGGGCACCGCCGTAGGTACAGACAGGTTGAGGCCGTCGATCTGGCGAGTTTCGACGTCGCGCAGTACGCCGGATTGAATGGCGTGGATGATGGCGCGTGTCGTGGGAATGGAGAAACGTGAACCGCCTTCACCATAGGCACCACCGGTCCAGCCGGTGTTGACCAGGTAGACCTGGGCATCCTTCTCTTCGACGCGCTTGATCAGAAGGTCGGCATACTCGCGCGCAGGGCGCGGGAAGAACGGCGCACCGAAGCAGGTGGAGAACGTTGCCTCAAGGCCGCTGGAAGAGCCCATTTCGGTCGACCCTACCTTGGCGGTATAGCCGGACAGGAAGTGATAGGCAGCAGCTTCCTTGGACAGCACGGATACCGGCGGCAGGACGCCGCTCATGTCGCAGGTCAGGAAGACGATGGCGCTTGGCTCGCCGGCACGATTTTCCGCCACACGCTTTTCCACGTGCTCCAGCGGGTACGCCGCTCGGGAATTCTGGGTCAGGCTGTCGTCGGCGTAGTTGGGCTCACGACGGTCGTTGAGCACCACGTTTTCCAGCACGGTGCCGAACTTGATGGCATTCCAGATGACCGGTTCATTCTTCTCGGACAGGTCGATGCACTTGGCGTAGCACCCGCCTTCAAAGTTGAACACGGTACCTACGCCCCAACCATGCTCGTCGTCACCGATCAGGAAACGACCCGGATCCGCCGACAGGGTGGTCTTGCCGGTGCCGGACAGACCGAAGAACAACGTGGTCTCACCGTCCTCGCCAACGTTGGCGCTGCAGTGCATCGGCAGCACGTCGAGCTCGGGCAGCAGGAAGTTCTGCACCGAGAACATGGCCTTCTTCATTTCACCGGCGTAACGCATGCCGGCGATCAACACCCGGCGCTTGGCGAAGTTGATGATCACGCAGCCGTCGGAGTTGGTGCCGTCACGGCTTGGGTCACACACAAAGTGCGGTGCGTTGAGAATGGCCCACTCGTCCTTGCGCGAAGGGTTATAGGCCTCGGGACGCACGAACATGGTACGGCCGAACAGGTTGTGCCATGCCGTCTCCGTGGTCACCCGCACCGGCAGGTAGTGAGTCGGGTCGCTGCCCACGTGCAGCTCGCTGACGTAGCTGTCCTGCTCACCCAGATAGCCTTCCACTCGCGTCCACAGGGCATCGAAGCGCTCGGCGTCGAAGGGACGGTTGACGTTGCCCCAGTCGATCTTGGCGCTGGTGGACGGCTCATCGACGATAAAGCGGTCCTTGGGCGAGCGACCAGTGCGTTCGCCGGTCTTGACCACGAGGGCTCCGTGGGAGGCCAGACGGCCCTCGCCATTGGCCACCGCGCGCTCGATGAGCTCGGCAGTACTGAGGTTGACGTGAACGACGGGAGACTGCTGGGTGGTGGTCATAGGATTCCTGGGCCTTCGGCTTCTCTCTCGTGGACTGGCACCGCCTGGTCAAAGGAGCGATGCGTTGGATCCGACGCGTCGGCTACGCGGTTAAACCGTCTTCTGCGATGACGTGGCATCGTCCGAGCAACGACACGGGCAGGATCGGCGGCGATTATGACAAAAAACTTCAGCGCAGGAAATGCCCATTTTTCAAGACGTTATTGTAGTTTAACTACAACATCATGAAGGTTTTCGGGCATTTTCTGTCATTTGACTACACGCCCTGTTCCGCTACGAGCAGCCGTGCCCGGTGCCGCCCCCCAAGGCCACAGCCTCAGTGCACCGTGGCGGTATCCGCGTCGGGGTTCTCCAGCAGCGACTCCACATCGGCGGCAGTGAACACGTAGCGGGTGTGACAGAAGTGACATTGGGTCTCGATGTCGCCCTGCTCCGCGACGACCTGTCGCAACTCGTCTTCCCCGAGGGACAGCAGCCCCCCGGCGATACGTGCCCTTGAGCAGGTACAGCCGAAGCGCAACGCCTTGGCGTCGAAGACGCGCAGAGATTCCTCATGGAACAGCCGTGTCAGCAGCGTCGATGCCTCCAGGGACAGCAGTTCCTCGTCCTTGAGCGTTTCGCCCAGATGGCAGGCGCGATCCCAGGCATCATCATCCTGATTCAATGATTCATCGGGCAACCGCTGCAGCAGCATACCGCCAGCGTTGACCCCGTCCGCTGCCAGCCACAAACGGGTAGGCAGCTGCTCCGACTGGGTGAAGTAGGCTTCCAGGCATCCCGCCAGGCTGGCGTGCTCAATGCCGACGATGCCCTGATAGCGGCGTCCCTCACGGGGGTCCAGGGTGATCACGATCTGGCCGTCGCCTACCAGCGAACGAAAGCCCTCCTGGTCTCCAGGCAGGGCCGCCCCCTCTGCCAGGCGAGCGATGGCCCGAAGCTCACCGCCGGGGTTGGACTCGGCCATGAGCAGGGAAACGTCACCGCTGCCACGCACTTCGATGGTCATGGTGCCGTCGAGCTTGACGGTGTCGGTCAACAGCGCGACCGCGGCCAGCAGCTCGCCGAGCTGACGATTGATGGCAGCGGGATACTCGTGCCGTGCCAGAACATCGGCGTAAGCCTGTTCCAGGCGAGTCACCTCACCGCGCACATTGGTGTTATCGATGATGAATCGCTGAATCTGATCAATCATGTAAAGCGTCTCGGTAGGCGCGCCTCACAGGACGCGCTTAGAAAAAGAAGGATGGACCGTGCGTTCGGACATTTCGAGCTGACGCTCGACGGGGCAGGCTCAGGACCCGCCTTCACGCTGAAAGCGCTTGATGTCTCTGCGGGCGCGCTTGTCCGGCCGCTTGTGGGGATGCTGAAAGACCTCGTTGGCCTGACGGCGCTGCTCGGCCTCGCGCTCTCTGCGCTCACGGCTCTGCTCGGTCTCCTGATACAACAGCCTGGCCTCGGGTGCGCCACGACGCTGCTCACTGACCTGAACCACCTCGACCTCCCAGACATCCCACCCCTGGGGCGCACGAATGCGCATCCCGGGGCTCACCAGCTTGCTGGTCTTGGCCTTGGCCCCATCGACTTCCACCTTGCCGCCCTCGATGGCCTTCTTGGCCAGCGCGCGGGTCTTGAAGAAGCGTGCCGCCCACAGCCATTTGTCGAGTCGAACGCTATCCACGAGAAACGCCTCCCGGGACCTCAGGCATGATCTCGGCAAAACGACCAAGCGCCACGAAATCCTTGAGCGTCTTCTCGGGCCGGCGGCTGTCCGGCTGACGAACCCCCAGCAGATGACGGATGCCGTACTCACGTGCACTTTCCAACACGTGAGCGTTGTCGTCGATAAACAGCGTGCGTTGACGGTCGAAGGGTTCGATCTCGTTCAGCGCATGCCAGAAGGCTTGCTCTTCCTTGGGTTCGCCAATATCGGCAGACGACACGATGGCATCAAGATACTCGTCGAGGCCAGTCAGCGGCAGCTTGAGCGCCAGACTCTCGCGGTCTGCATTGGTGGCCAGCACCACCCGCGGGTGGGCACTCTTGAGCCAGCCAAGAAAATCCAGCGCATCGCCACGCAGGCCAATGAGATGCTGAACCTCTCGCTTGAGCGCGACGATATCCACGTCAAGCTCGCGACTCCAGTAAGACAGGCTGTACCAGTTGAGCGTGCCCTGCTCGCGGATGATGCGCTCGCGCACGACGTCCTGAGTCGCTTCATCCAGCTTGTGCAGTTCCACATAACGACGCGGCAGGTGCTCGAGCCAGAAATGGCTGTCGAAATGCAGGTCCAGCAGGGTGCCGTCCATATCCAGCAATACGGTATCGATGGTGTCCCAATCGATCATTACGTCTCTCCAGCTCGTGTGCCGCCCGGTTGCCGTGACCCGGTCGATACCGCCAGGCAAACGGCTTCCCGGAAGACCGTCAGCGTAACGTGTTAGTGTACCTCAAAGGCATTCGGGCTCGCATGCGCTCCGGCGCAGGCCGGACCCTGTGGCCAAGGCCAGGACGATCGACTCGGCCAGCACGATAGCCCCCGCCTTCCCATTGACGCCAGGAGAAGCCATGGAAGACCGTACCCGGGAGAAACCCCACATTCTGTCGCGCAAGACCGTCGCCGAAAGCCGCCTGTTTCGCGTGGAGGAGCTCGACCTGCGCTTTTCCAATGGCGCCGAACGACGCTTCGAACGACTGCTGGGTAATGGACAGGGGATTGGCGCGGTGATGATCGTGGCCATGCCCGACCCTGAACATGTCCTGCTGATTCGCGAGTACGCCGCAGGGTTCGAGGACTACGTGCTGACCCTGCCCAAGGGCGTCGTCGACCCAGGTGAGGACATCGTCACCGCGGCCAATCGGGAGCTGATGGAGGAGTGCGGCGTCGGCGCGAGACGCATCGAACCGCTGATCGAACTGTCACTGTCACCCAACTACATGCGACAGCGCATCCAGGTCATGCTGGCCAGCGACCTCTACCCCCAGCGCCTCGAGGGAGACGAACCGGAGCCGCTGGTTGTCGAAACACATGCCCTGGACAGTCTTCCCGCCCTGCTGGCCCGGGAAGACTTCCATGAGGCGCGTGCCATCGCCGCACTCTACATTGCACGGGACCGGCTGCGCGGCGACCAGCCTGACAACCGGCTCTGGTGAACGCTGCTGGAAGCAACCTCAGCGCCTGGCGTGCAGACGCCTCAAGTTGCTGTTGCCCTCTTTCAGACGCACCCAGCGTCCTTGACGATAGCTGTCGAGCCCCGCCTCAAGCAGCGTCATGACATCCACCGCCTGCTCTCCAGTGACAGGGGGCGGGTCGCCATGCAGCAGGGTCTGAGCAATGCCGGCGTAGAAAGCAGGATAGTTGCCGGGCACCGACGGACAGGATTCGCTGATCAACTCAGGCTCCTCGGCGCTGCCGCGGTTCAGCGTCAGCTGACCCGGAGAGTCGTCGACACCCCAGTTGTCGCTTGGCGCCATCCCCTGCTTCAGCCAGCCCTCCTGGGGATCCAGCCCGTAGACCGAATAGCTGCCCTCGGTGCCGTGCACCACGAAGCGCGGGCTCGCCTCGGCCACCAGGGAGCTGGCCTGCAGCGTCACCCTCAAGCGGTCGTACTCGAGCAGCGCAAGAAAGTCATCATCGACCTCTGCTCCCTCTCGCGCCGTCGCCAGCTCCAGCAGGATCGCACGAGGCATTCCGAACAGCTCCCTGGCCTGGTCCAGCAGGTGGGGGCCAAGGTCGTACCAGATGCCGCCTCCCGGCTTGTGATGATCGCGCCAGCGGTTGGACACCGCCGGGCGATAGCGATCAAAGCGGGACGTAAACGACGTCACCCGCCCAAGCCGTCCTTCCTCCAGCAACTGACGCACCGTCAGAAAGTCACAGTCCCAGCGACGATTGTGAAAGACACTGAGTAGAAGTTCCGACCGGTCGGCCTGGGCCCGCAGCTGACGTGCTTCAGAAGCTGAAACGGTCACAGGCTTGTCCACTACCACGTGCTTGCCAGCCGCCAGCGCCGCCTTGGCCATGGCGTAATGTTGTTCATTGGGCGTCGCAATGACCACCAGGTCCACGTGGCGCACATCGAGCAACTCGCTGAGCTTGCCATGCACCGTGACATCCGGCAGGTCGTTCAACACCTTGGACGCATCGGAGCTCACCACCGCCGTCAACTCAAGTCCAGGCGCAGCCTGGATCAAGGGCGCATGGAACGTCCGTGACGCCATCCCGTACCCCACCAGCCCCACGTTAAGCGTCTGTGTCTTCATGTTCGGCCCCTGTGCCCGCGTTGCGCCCGTCTTGTCGAGGGCTTTATTGATCCGTCGATATCTATTGCTCCCAGCATGACCAAATCCTCGGAATTAATCGAGTTCCAGCACTCACGCTAGCACCCGGGCGAACGCAGGACGTCGGTCACCACCCTCCAAGGAAGCCCACTGGGGAAGAAGGCTCAGTAACGTTGAAGGCCGGCATCAGCCGGCCTTCGATCACCTCGAATACTTGCCAGCGGCCTGGATCAGGCGTCCAGCTTCTCGAGGTCGCGAACCGCGCCCTTGTCGGCCGACGTCGCCAGCAGCGCGTAGGCCTTGAGTGCCGGTGTCACCTTGCGCAGTCGCGTGATACGAGGCGTCCAGGCCTCCTTGCCACGCTCATCCTGACGCTGGCGGCGGGCGGCAAGCTCCGCGTCATCCAGCAGCACGTTGATGGTACGGCTGGGAATGTCGATGCGGATCAAATCGCCATTTTCGACCAGACCGATCGCGCCACCTGCCGCCGCTTCTGGCGATACGTGGCCGATCGACAGTCCCGAAGTGCCCCCTGAGAAGCGGCCGTCCGTCAGCAAGGCACAGGCCTTGCCCAGCCCCTTGGACTTCAGGTACGAGGTCGGATACAGCATTTCCTGCATGCCGGGACCGCCCTTGGGTCCTTCGTAGCGGATGACCACGACGTCGCCTTCCTTCACTTCACCGCCAAGGATGTGCTCGACCGCCTGATCCTGGGACTCCACGACGTGGGCCGGCCCTTCAAAGACCAGAATGCTGTCGTCGACACCGGCAGTCTTCACCACACAGCCGCTTTCGGCGATGTTTCCGTGCAGCACGGCCAGACCGCCTTCCTTGGAGAAGGCATGGGCGTAGTCACGAATACAGCCGGTAGCGCGGTCGCCATCGAGACTCGGCCAGCGCGCGCTCTGGGAGAATGCCGTCTGGGTCGGGATGCCGCCGGGCCCGGCCTTGAAGAAGTTGACCACTTCCGCCGAGGGATTGCGCATGATGTCCCACTCGTCCAGTGCCTCGAGCAGGCTGTCGCCATACACGGTGGGCACGGACGTATCGAGCACGCCAGCCCGGTCAAGCTCGCCGAGAATCGCCATGATACCGCCGGCACGATGGACGTCTTCGATGTGGTACTTCTGGGTGTTGGGCGCCACCTTGCACAACTGGGGCACTTCACGGCTCAGACGATCGATATCCGGCATGTTGAAGTCGACGCCTGCTTCCTGGGCCGCGGCCAGCAGGTGCAGAATGGTGTTGGTCGAGCCGCCCATGGCGATGTCCAGGGTCATGGCATTCTTGAACGCCGCCTTGGAGCCGATGGCGCGGGGCAGCAGGTGCGCCTCGTCACCTTCGTAATAGCGCTTGGCCAATTCCACGATGCGCTCGCCGGCGGTCTCGAACAGACGACGGCGATCCGCGTGGGTTGCCAGCACCGTACCGTTGCCGGGCAGCGCAAGACCCAGCGCTTCTGTCAGGCAGTTCATGGAGTTGGCGGTGAACATGCCGGAGCAGCTGCCACAGGTGGGGCAGGCGCTGCGCTCGACCTCGTTCAGGGTTTCTTCGTCCACCGAGTCGTCGGCGGCCATGACCATGGCATCGACCAGGTCGAGACCGTGATCCAGCAGCTTGGTCTTGCCGGCTTCCATCGGACCGCCGGAAACAAAGATCACCGGGATGTTGAGGCGCATGGCGGCCATCAGCATTCCCGGGGTGATCTTGTCGCAGTTGGAGATGCACACCAGCGCATCGGCGCAGTGGGCATTGACCATATACTCGACACTGTCTGCGATCAGGTCACGGCTGGGCAGTGAATACAGCATGCCGTCGTGGCCCATGGCGATGCCATCATCCACGGCGATGGTGTTGAATTCCTTGGCCACGCCGCCGGCTTTCTCGATCTCGCGGGCGACCAGCTGCCCCATGTCCTTGAGGTGCACGTGGCCCGGGACGAACTGGGTGAACGAATTGGCCACAGCGATGATCGGCTTGTGAAAGTCGTCATCCTTCATGCCGGTGGCGCGCCACAGGGCGCGGGCGCCGGCCATGTTGCGACCGGCGGTAGTGGTTCGGGAGCGATACTCTGGCATGGAATCCTCGTCATTTTTTGTCCACCTGTGGGGCCCTTGGCCGCCAGGCGGTGTCTCGTGTCCAGACCATCGATTCTGTCACGCCGGGGCAGCACTGGAAAGCCTTGCGCGGATACAACGCGTCGCCCCCGGCAAGACACCGGGGGCGAGCAGACATGCTGGAAGCAGCAAAGTGATTGACGTGCCGTTGATCGTCCTCGACACCGGACCAGCGCTGGCGACGCAGGCGCTGGGGCCTGTTAAACAGGGCCCCAGCGTCCTCGCTCAGTCCATCAACCGAACACGACCTTGGCCACGTCCTGATAGCGGCCGGCAAAGTGTACGGTCATGCCCTCCTTCAGATAGTCGGGCAGCTCGTCATAATCACGCCGATTGGCCTCGGGCAGAATGACTTCGAAGATCTCGCTGCGTCGAGCGGCGATGACCTTCTCCCGAATACCCCCCACCGGCAGCACCTGCCCCGTCAGGGTCAGTTCACCGGTCATCGCCAGATTGCGGTCAATCGGCTGCTGGCGGGCCAGCGACAGCAGCGCGGTGGTCATGGTCACCCCAGCCGAGGGACCATCCTTCGGGGTCGCCCCCTCGGGCACGTGCATGTGCACGAAGCTGGCGTCAAAGAATCCGGCATCGGCACCATATTCGCTCAGGTGCCCCTGCACGTAGCTGTAGGCAATGTTGGCGGACTCCTTCATCACGTCCCCCAGCTGACCGGTCAGCTTGAAGCCGCGATCCAGCCCATGCACCTTGCCCGCTTCGATGGATAGAGTGGCGCCGCCCATGGACGTCCAGGCCAGTCCCGTCACGACGCCCTGCCCCTTCATCACCTTTTCCTTACGGAACAGCGGCGCACCGAGAAATTCCTCCAGGTTCTTGAGCGATACCTTGACGGTTTCCTGGTCATTCTCGAGCAGCTTTACCGCAGCCTTGCGCACAATGCGGTGAAGCTGCTTCTCCAGCTGGCGTACTCCCGCTTCACGGGCATAGCCCTCGACCACCTGGCGCAGCGCCGCCGCCGTCAGGTTGATGCGCTTCTTCGGGATATTGTCCCGCTTCAGCAGCTTGGGCCACAGATGATGGCGGGCAATCGCCTGCTTTTCCTCAGCGATATAGCCAGACAGCCGAATCTGCTCCATCCGGTCCAGCAGCGCCGGCGGAATCGAATCCAGCGTATTCGCGGTGCACACGAACAGCACCTTGGACAGGTCGAGGCGCACGTCCAGATAGTGATCGAGGAAGTCGACGTTCTGCTCGGGGTCCAGCACCTCCAGCAGTGCCGAGGCAGGGTCACCCTGGAACGACTGACCCATCTTGTCGATCTCGTCGAGCATGATCACCGGGTTCTCGACCTCGACCTCCTTGAGTGCCTGTACCAGCTTGCCCGGCATGGCCCCCACGTAGGTCCGGCGATGGCCCTTGATCTCGGCCTCGTCGCGCATCCCACCGACCGAGAAGCGGTAGAACTCGCGACCGAGTGCCTCGGCGATGGAGCGCCCGATAGAGGTCTTGCCGACCCCGGGTGGGCCGACCAGCAGCACGATAGAGCCCCCGACATCGCCCTTGAACGTACCTTCGGCAAGAAACTCCACGATCCGCTCTTTCACGTCGGTCAGTCCATCATGATCGCGGTCGAGGACCTTGCGGGCATGGGCCAGATCAAGCTGATCCTGGCTCTGCTGGCCCCAGGGCATGGCGGTCAGCCAGTCCAGATAGTTGCGCGTGGTGCCGTACTCGGGGGAGCCGGTTTCCAGCACCGACAGCTTGCCCAGTTCGTCATCGATACGCTCTTGAACCCGCTCCGGCACCTCGCGCCCTTCCAGGCGAGCCCGGAAGGTATCCACATCGTTCTCGCGATCGTCCTTGGAGATGCCCAGCTCGCGCTGGATCACCTTCAACTGCTCACGCAGGAAGAACTCACGCTGACGCTCCTGCATCTGGGCGTTGACCTGCTCACTGATCTCGCTCTGCAGTTGCGCGACTTCAATCTCCTTGCGCAACAGCGGCAGCACTTTTTGCATGCGCGGAACCACTGGCAGCGTCGCCAGCACGTCCTGCAGCTCCCCCCCCTGCGCCGAGGTAATAGCCGCCGCAAAGTCCGTCAGCGGTCCAGGCTCGTGGGGGCTGAAGCGATTGAGATAGTGCTTGAGCTCTTCGCCGTAGAGGGGATTGATCGGCAGCAGCTCCTTGATGCCATTGATCAATGCCATGGCGTAGGCACGGGTCTCGTCGTCCTCGGTATCCACCGGCTCGCGGGGATACGACACCTCGACCAGAAATGGCGGCTTGCGTGACAGCCAGCGCTCGATCTTGAAGCGCCGGACGCCCTGGGCGATGAACTGGATCTGCTGATCCTCACCCTGCAGCTTGTGCGCTTTCACCGCCGTGCCGATGGTAGGGAAGTCTTCGTAGGACAGCTCTTCCACGCCCGCTTCCCCGACAAACGCAAGGCCTACGGTGTCGTGGGGGGTATTGGCCACCCTCTCGATGGTCTCGGACCAGCGCTCGCGGTTGATCACCAACGGCTGAACCTGGGCCGGAAAGAAGGGACGATTATGGATCGGCAGCAGGTACAACCGCTCCGGCAGACTCGCACTGGCAGGAATCACCGCATGGCTTTCAAGTTGGGACTGACTGTCATCGTCATCGTTCTGACCGTCGTCAGCAGCACCGCCAAGGGGAATCCAGTCCAGCTCATCAGACCGGGAATCACGATCATCGCTCATGGTCACCTCATCCTGAAGTTGGGGCCTTGCCCATATGCTACTCAGGAATGTGGGCGATCGACGCCAAGTTCAAGGCGTGGGGTGACAACCAAGCGCGTTAGTGCGTGCCGGTGCGACAACGCGGGGAGTCATCATCTTGCGTCAGCGGCCCAGCAGCGGCGGCAGCGGGCGTCCATTGATGCGCAGCTGGCCCTTGACCACATCGATGCCCAGCATCGACGTATCCAGCGGCAATCTCAGCCACAGCGCCACTACGGCAGGAGGTTCACGCCACTCGAAATCGCCGTCCAGGCGCTCCCGAAACTTGGCGCGCATCGAGGGGTCATCCAGCGCCAGGGGACTCAACTGATCCAGCTCACGCGGATCAAACACGACAACGCCATCCCCATGCAGGCTCAGCCCGAGCATGGGGCTATCCAGGTTGACGTCGACCAGATCCAGTCGCGGGGAGTCCTTGAGCAGCTGAGCCAGCGCCCGATCCATGGCCGAATCCGCCGCGGCGTCGTCCAACGACACCGTGCCCAATGCCGTCTTGTGGCGCGCCAGCTCAACGACAGAGCGCAGCGCGTCGGCATTGATCCGGGACAGCTCGATGCTCAGCTCGCCATCCACCAGCATGTCGTTGCCGGAGCGAATTTCGCCAAGCGTCAGGTTGCTCTTCAGCCTGAGTTCACTGTCATCCAACTGGGTGTCGGTCTGCAGCACGATCGAGGTGCCGTCCAGATTGACCTGCGGATGACGCAGGCTCAGCGCCTCGATGGTCAGACTGTCCTGCTGATTGAAGTGAAGCGCCCCTGGGGTGTAGGCATAGCGGCTCTGATACTGAAGCGGACCGACCTCGAGTCGGGCCTCACCATCACGCAACTGTACGGAATCGACGGTCATGCGGGTTCGCCAGTCACCGTAGATGCCATCGAAGGCGATCCGCGCACCCGAGAAATGCAGCGAGCGGGGGCCGCTGCGAGGGGGCGACTGGCTGACAATGAAGGGCGCCAGCGCCAGCTCACCCTGGAGGGTACCGCCCAGGGTGCGATAGTGGGCTTCCCAGCGCGGCGGGGCAGCGGGAATGGCATCGCCAAACAGCCGCTCGTCGGCCTCGCCGACATGCAGCTCCACAGTACCGATGACACTGGTATCGAGGACGCCGTGGCGCGCATCGTAGGGCAGCGACAGGTGCCAGGCGTGGCCGATGAGGGGGGCGATATGCAGTACGCCGGAAGAGCTCAGCCAGCCTTGCCGGACATCGCTGCGCGAGATGCGCAGGTCGCCCCTGGCTTCCAGGTCGGCCAGCGCACGCGCAAGCTCACGCTCGAACAGCAGGCTGGCGAGGTACTGAGCCACGGCCCAGGCCACCGCCAGCACCACCACTACGGGTACGATCCATCGTTCCTTGCGCATGTTCCTTCCTCTCAGCCAGCGAACGTCTTCCTCTGACGCACCGCTCGCTCAGTGCAACCAGAACCACAGGTGCATGGTGCACCAGGAGTAGACCCCCGCCAAGACGTCATCGACCATGATGCCAAAGCCGCCGGCAACACGCCGATCCGCCCAGCGAATCGGCCAGGGCTTGATGACGTCGAAGACCCGGAAGACAACAAAGCCCCACAGTGCCGCCTCCCATGAGAAGGGCACCGCCGCCATGGTCAACCAGTAGCCGACGAACTCATCCCAGACGATGCCGGAGTGGTCGTGGACACCCAGGTCGCGGGAGGTCTTGTCGCATAACCAGACGCCCCACACGAAGGTGATGGCGATCATCACCAGGTACCAACCGAGGGTCAGTTCTGACAATAGCCAGTAGAACGGAATGGCCGCCAGGGTGCCGAAGGTACCTGGAGCAAAGGGCGCCGCCCCACTGCCAAGCCCGAAGGCAAGAAAGTGGGTCGGCCGGTGCCAGACGCTAGCCGGTGCTTTGTTCACGATGTCCCTCCGTGGAAATGTTGCCAGCCAGCCCTGGATGGGATCTTCACGCCCTGTATGCCCGGCGTCTCGGTAAAATGACCGATCGGCGTCAGCTCGATGCCCAGAGCCAGCAGCGAAGCCTTCGCCTGGGCGACCCGTGACGGGGGCAAGGAGACCAGCAACTCATAGTCATCCCCGCCGCATAGCGCCGCCTCAATGGCGGCATCCTGGCCCAGCCTCGCGGCCAGACCGTCGGCCAGAGGCAGCGACGCGCTGTCCAGGACAGCACCGACGCCTGAGGCGCTGAGCACGTGATCCAGGTCAGCCAGCAAGCCATCGGACACGTCGATGGCCGCATTCGCCAACCCGCGCAGGACTTCACCGGCCTGCCAGCGCGCTTCGGGCAGCAGGTAACGCTTCAGCAGGGGCTGCTCCATATCTCGCGCTCCGCCTTGCCATGCGGCAAGACCGCCGGCGCCTCCGCCGAGGGCACCGGTCACCGCCAGCACGTCACCGGCCCTGGCCCCATCACGGCGCAGTGCCTGTCCGGTCGGCACCTCCCCCATGACGGTGACACTGATGGCGCGCTGGCCGCGGGTCACATCTCCGCCGACCAGCACCATACCGGCGCTATCGCACACAGCATGGAAGCCACGAGCGAATTCTGCCACCCAGTCGTCGTTGGCGTCAGGCAGGGTCAATGCCATCAGACACCAGCGTGGTCTGGCGCCCATGGCCGCCAGATCACTCAGACTGACAGCCACGGCTCGATGCCCCAGCGCAGCGGCGGGCGCACCAGGCGGAAAGTGCTGCCCCTCGACCGACGTGTCGACGCTGACCACCAGCTCATGGCCCGGGGTGGGCTGCATCAGGCTGGCATCGTCACCGACGCCCAGGCTTACGCCGGACGCGTCAGCAGACCCGCGTCTCGCCGGTGCCAGCCAGCGCTGGATGAGTTCGAATTCTCCGTACATCAGCAGCGACCTTCAGCGGCGACGGGCACTGACCTCGGCACTTCTCAGCTTGATCGCCAGCTTGTCGAGAATGCTGTTGATGTACTTGTGCCCATCCGTCGCACCGAACGACTTGGCCAGCTCGACCCCTTCGTTGATGACCGCACGGTACGGCACCTCCAGGCGCCGCGACAGCTCATAGGCACCAAGGCGCAAGATGGCCAGCTCGATCGGATCGATGTCCTCGAGACGACGGTCGAGCAAGGGAGCGATGTCCGCGTCAAGCTCCTTGCGATAGCGAGCGACGTTGTGCAGCAGCTCATGGAACAGCGCCAGGTCGGCGATTTCCATCACCTTGAGCCAGTTCTCATGGGTTTCCAGGTCATCATCCGGCACCTGGCTGCGGAACTCGGCTTCCACCGCGCTGATCGATTTCTCGGTCATCTGCCACTGGTAGAGTCCCTGCACCGCCAGCTCGCGGGCGGCACGACGGGATTGCTGAGCCTTGGTCGGCGCACGCTGTTCACGGCTCATGCGGAGGTCTCCTCGCCATCATCACCAAAGTGGCGCAGCAGGGAGACCATTTCCATGGCGGCCATGGCCGCTTCGGTTCCCTTGTTGCCTGCCTTGGTACCGGCACGCTCGATGGCCTGCTCGATGGAGTTCACGGTCAGCACGCCATTCGCCACCGGCGTGTCAAAGTCGAGCTGAAGACGCGACAGGGCCGAGTTGCACTCGCCGGCCACGTGCTCGAAGTGAGGCGTGCCACCGCGGATGACGGCGCCCAGGGCGATCACCGCGTCGGGCTTGGCCACCTGCAACACCCGCTTGACGGCCAGAGGCAGTTCCCAGGCGCCGGGGACATGAACGATATCGATCATCTCCATGTCCACGCCATGGCGCACCAGGCTGTCCACAGCGCCTTCCACCAGAGAGTCCACCACATGGTGGTTGAAGCGGCCCACGACGATCACGTAGCGGCCCTGAACCTCGACAAAGCTGCCTTCGACTTGGGAGATAGGTTGCATCTTGAAATTTCCTGAATTCGCCGGCACCTGGCCGGCAGTCGGGGATAATCCCCTAATGGATAGCCGAATCCCCAGGTGATGCCTTGGAGCATCGCCTGGGAATCATCATGCGTCTAGATCAGTGGGCGACACGATGTCCACCACTTCCAGGTCAAAGCCTGACAGCGCCGAAAACTTCCAGGGGGAGCTAAGCAGGCGCATCTTGCCTACTCCAAGCTCGCGCAGGACCTGGGAGCCGGTGCCGATGGTCAGGTAGTTGCCCGACCCGTCCGACTCACTGCCGCGGGCAGTGCGGCGGCGCTCGAGAAAGACCTGTAGCAGGTCGTTGAGGTCCTGGCGGGAGCGCATGTCATCGAGTAGCACAAACACGCCGTGCTCGGCTCGCGCCACCTCTTCCAGCGCCTGATGCGCACGCCAGGATGCTTCTTCACCCTTGACCAGGCACATCAGGTCACGCATCTCGTTGGCCAGATGGACGCGCACCGTGGTCACGCCATCCGGTGTCGGGTGTCCCTTGACCAGCGCCAGATGGTGCACCTTGTGGATGCGGTCGGCAAAGACGTGGGCCGTCAGCTCGCCATAGGCAGTGCTGACCGGCAACCGCTCTACCTCTTCCACCGTCTGCTCGTTATGGATGCGGTAGTGGATCAGGTCGGCGATGGTGCCCATCTTGATGCCATGGGTCTCGGCAAAGCGCTCGAGCTCCGGCCGGCGGGCCATGGTGCCATCTTCGTTCATGATTTCACAGATCACACCGCTGGGGTCACACCCGGCAAGCGCCGCCAGATCACAGGCCGCCTCGGTGTGGCCGGCGCGCCGCAGCACGCCACCCGGCTCCGCCATCAGCGGAAAGATATGGCCCGGCTGAACGATATCCTCGGGGCGCGCATTGCGAGCGCTGGCCGCCTGCACGGTGCGTGCGCGATCCGCTGCAGAGATGCCGGTGCTGACGCCCTCGGCGGCCTCGATGGACAGGGTGAACTTGGTGCCGTAACCAGAACCGTTATCCTGCACCATCAGCGGAAGCTTGAGCTGCTCGCAACGCTCGCGGGTCATCGGCATGCAGATCAGGCCGCGAGCGTGAACCGCCATGAAATTGATGTGGCTGGCCTCCACCTTCTCGGCCGCCATGATGATGTCACCTTCGTTTTCCCGATCCTCATCATCCATCAAGATGACCATGCGGCCTTGACGGATATCCTCGACGAGTTCGGCAATAGGGGCCAGGCCCCCGCTGGAAGACTGCGACATGTGTGCTCCCTGGATCTGAAGTGGCCACACGGCGACGGCGGCCAGAAACGGCCGTCAGGGTACCGTGGGACGCGCCTGGGCGCCAGTGGCGGCGAATGAGAGGGTATGCGGCGAACCACGTAACCACGCGGGCACCTGCACCCGCCCCGTATCGGGGCGCTAGAATAATCAGGGCTCTAGGTGATCAGGGCTCGGTCATTTCCAGGGCGTTAGCTCAGCGCCCTGTGCAAGCAGGCAGCGCGGGGCGAGCCAAAATTCGCCAGTCCTGGCCCATGGCGCGAATATCGATGATCTCGAGCGGTCGCTGATGGGCCATCTGGTCAATCCCGCTCAATGACATCAGTCCACGGGCCTCGGGTCCAAGCAGCGTCGGCGCCATGTAGAGGCGCAGCTCATCCACCAGACAGGCATCCATCATGGCACCGGCAAGGGTCGCACCGGTTTCGACTAGCAGCTCGTTGCATCCTTCTTCGCGCCCCAGCCAGTCGAGCAGCATCGGCAGATCTACGCGACCGTCCTCGCCGGCCGGCATTTCCAGTACTCGTGCCCCGCTGCGCTCCAGCGCTTCCCGGCGAGGAGATTCGACGCCTTCGACGCAGACCACCAGGGTCTGACCGGGCTCGCTCAGACAGGCAGCCGCCAACGGCATGCGCAGACGCGAATCGACCACCACGCGCAGCGGCTGGCGACGGGCAATGGTGTCAGCCTGATCGAGCCCCAGTTGCTCGGCTCGCACCGTCAGTCGCGAGTTATCGAAGATGATGGAGTCGACGCCAGTCAGAATCGCGCAGCTCTGGGCACGCAGGCGCTGCACATCGCGGCGTGCCGCAGGGCCGGTGATCCACTGGGACTCGCCGGAGGCCATGGCGGTACGCCCATCGAGGCTCATGGCCAGCTTCAGGCGCACCCGCGGGCGCCCCTTGGTCATGCGCGATACGAAGCCCGCATTCAAGGTCAGCGCATCGTCCTCAAGACAACCGACCAGCACCTCGATGCCTGCCTCACGCAGCCTCTGGATGCCGCGCCCAGCGACCTGAGGGTTGGGGTCCTGCATGGCCACCACGACCCGGGCGACGCCCGCCTGGATCAAGGCATCGCAGCAGGGGCCGGTGCGACCATGATGCGAGCATGGCTCCAGCGTCACATAGGCGGTTGCACCACGGGAGCGATCACCGGCGCCGTTCAGCGCATGGATTTCCGCATGGGGCTCACCGGCACGCTCATGAAAGCCCTCGGCCAGCCACTCGCCGTCCTTGACCAATACGCAACCGACACGCGGATTCGGCATGCTGGTGTAGCGGCCATGCTCAGCCAGGCGAAGAGCCCTCGCCATCCAGTGGGCATCATGGCCAGGGGCTGACGCCGGAGGTGCATCGTCGCGGCTCATGAAGGCTCCTCGTTGTCGGGGGTGAAGCTCGGCTCCTGAGCCAACCGGTCAATCTCGGCACGAAACTCGTCGATGTCCTGAAATCTGCGATACACCGAGGCGAAGCGAATGTAAGCCACCTGGTCCAGGCGCTTGAGCGCGTTCATCACTTCCTCACCCACGACCCGCGCCTGGACCTCACGCTCCCCTCGGGCCCTCAGGTTCTGGCGTATGCGCTCCACCGCCGCTTCGATGGATTCCGCACTGACCGGGCGTTTTTCCAGAGCCCTCAGCATGCCCGCTCGCAGCTTGCTCTCGTCAAACACCTCACGGGAGCCATCGGCCTTGACGATCCGCGGCATCACCAGTTCGGCGGTCTCATAGGTAGTGAAGCGCTCCCCGCATCCCGCGCACTGCCGACGTCGACGCACCTGGTCGCCTTCGGCA
This sequence comes from Halomonas sp. DP4Y7-1, assembly GCF_019800705.1. Taxonomy (NCBI): domain Bacteria; kingdom Pseudomonadati; phylum Pseudomonadota; class Gammaproteobacteria; order Oceanospirillales; family Halomonadaceae; genus Halomonas; species Halomonas sp. DP4Y7-1. The sequence continues at coordinate 168,308 of NZ_JAHVKS010000002.1, forward strand.
ACCAGCCGGGAATCGGTCACACGAGTCTCTTGAGCGCCACAGAAAGGGCAATGCATAGCGGGCAGTCCGGCAGGAGAAAATGTCGCCATAGTGTAACGGTTGCGGCCTTTTTCGCCCAGCGCAACCGTCCGCCAAGCCCTTTGCGCGATGCCAGTTGGCACGCCCTGTGCTTGATGTTGTGCATTATCCTGCCAATAAGTCGTCGGGCACAGGCGTAACCTCCCGCCTCGCCCGCCCAAGGAGGACGCCATGGCCCCACCACTCACAGCGATGGACGCAGACCGCTTCCAACAGCATGCCAAAGCCTTGCTGACACCTCTGTATGGAGAACGTAGCGAGGAAGTGCTGCGCCGCCTGCTGCGCCTGATCGAAGCGCAGGGCGCCCGTCTTTCGCACCGTCATGGTGCAAGAAACGAACTGTGGAGTGAAAAGGATCAATGGCTGATTCTGTACGGTGATTCGCTGATCGATGAGCACGAATCACGCCCGGACAGCGGTCAGGAGACGTCGCCCACACCTCCTCTGGCCGTGCTCGATGACTTTCTTCACAGCCGACTGGCTGGCGTGTTCAGCGGGGTGCACGTGCTGCCCTTCTTTCCCTGGAGCAGCGACGATGGCTTCTCGGTCATTCACTACCGCGAGGTCGACCCGGCCCTGGGCGAGTGGCGAGACATCAGGCGGCTGGCCAGCCGCCACGACCTGATGGTGGATCTGGTCTTGAATCATGTCTCAAGGGAGTCGCTGTGGTTTGCCGACTACCTGGGCGGCAACCTGCCCGGTCGCGACTACTTCATCGAGATGGACCCGGAAACGGATCTCAGCGACGTCGTACGGCCACGCAGTTCTCCACTGCTGGTACCGGTCAGTACCCGTCGGGGGGTACGCCATCTGTGGGCCACCTTCTCGGAGGACCAGATCGACCTGAACTTTGCCAACCCCGACGTGCTGATCGAATTCATCGGCATACTGCTGTTCTATCTTCAGCAGGGCGCGCGGATCGTGCGCCTGGACGCCGTCGCCTTCCTGTGGAAACGGCCCGGCACCCGTTGCATTCACCTTCCCGAAACCCACGCCGTGGTGCGTCTGCTGCGCGCCATCGTCGATCATGTGGCTCCCGGCACCTTGATCATCACCGAGACCAACGTGCCTCACGCCGAGAACATCAGCTACTTTGGCCTGGAGCGTGAGCACACACCACCGGATGAAGCCCATCTGGTCTATCAGTTCCCGCTGCCCCCACTGCTGCTGCATACCCTGACCAGCGGTGAGGCCGGCACCATCGCCCGCTGGCTCAACACGCTGCCCGAGCTTCCAGAGGGCTGCAGCTATCTCAACTTCACAGCCAGCCACGACGGCATCGGGGTACGACCGCTGGAAGGCTGGCTCGAGCAACACGAAATCGATGCTCTGGTTGGCTTGATGCAGCGCTTCGGTGGCTTTGTCAGCATGCGCCGCCAAAGCGACGGCAGTGACAGTCCCTACGAACTGAACATCACCTGGTTCGATGCCATGAGCGGCACCCGCCGAGGCCCCGACCCCTGGCAGGTCGAGCGCTTCTTGTTGAGTCAGCACCTGATGCTGGTCCTGAAGGGCATTCCCGGGGTCTACATTCACTGTCTGACGGCTACCCAGAATGACCATGATGGCGTCGAGCGCAGCGGGCGCCTGCGCTCCATCAACCGCAAGCGCTGGCAGCGCCAGGAACTGGGGATGCTGCTGGACAGCCGGCACACGCCGACCCGTGAGGTATTCGTCGCCCTCACGCGTCGCCTTGAACTGCGCCGCCGAGAGCCTTGCTTCCACCCCGACGCCGCTCAGACGGTGGTGCCAACCGCGCCACAATTGCTGGCCATTCAGCGTGGGCCGATTGCCAGCGGCCGTCGCCTGCTGGCGATCCATAATGTTACCGACCGCCCGCAACCTCTGGTCATGGCGGAACTCGAACGTCCTGGCTGGGAGGACCTGCTGGAGGGCGGCGAATGGCGCCATTGCGATACCCTGGCGCCCTATCGCTCACTATGGCTGGTGCGTCATGATTGAGCATTCAGGAAACACTGCATCACTGCCTGCACCAACGATTCGCTGCGTTGCGCGCCCCACCTGTAGCGCAAAGGCTCCGGCGCCTGCGCTGCGGGCGCCTGGCGCCGCTCGGCTGATGACTGCAGCGTTTCCTTTATCCGTAACCCCACCAACCGGGCCGGCCACCGAACTGACCTCTCATCCTGTTGTCCCAGCTGTTGTCACAGCACTGGCCGCCCTACCACCGGGATGATCAGGTCACCTCTGCGCGCCCCTCCGACAACGACATGCGAGCCCGAACACCGATGAGTCAGGACACCCCCCGCCGCCCCGATGCCCCATCGCGCCCGCGTTACCCGCGATCCTTCATGACCCTTGCTGCGGTGGCCTTCGGTCTGCTGCCGCTATCCAGCGTCGAAGCCAAGGATTACCCCGCGCCTATCGAGGCCCTCGAGAAAGAAGGCCTGGAAGTGCATGGAGAATTTGATGCCCCTGGAGGCCTGGAGGGCTACGCTGCCAGCCACCGAGGCCAGCCCATGACAATCTTCGTGACTGCCGATGGCGAGCACGCCATTGTCGGCAACCTGATTGACGGTGAGGCCAACAACCTGTCGGAAGAGCCGCTGGAGCGACTGGTGCAAGGACCTCAGGATGAAGCGGTGTGGCAGGACCTGGCTGACAGCGCCTGGATCGCTGATGGCGACCCGGACGCGCCGCGCACGGTATACGTCTTCACCGATCCCAACTGCCCATACTGCACCCGCCTGTGGCAGATGACCCGCCCCTTCGTGGAGAGCGGAGAGGTCCAGCTACGCCACGTCATGGTGGGCATACTGGATCCAGCGAGCCCACGCCAGGCGGTCACCATGCTGGCCGCGGACGACCCCTCTGCCGCCCTGGCCGCTCACGAAGGGGGTGATCCAATTACGCCGATGCGCCAGCTACCCCGCGACCTGGAACAGCGTCTACAGAGCAATCATGAGCTGTTCCGAGGCTTCGGTATGGTGGCCACCCCAGGCATGGTCTATCGCCATGATGGCAAGGTCGAAATGACTCAGGGACTGCCGGGACAGGCCCTGTTCGAGACCATCATGGGAAGCGCCAGCCCCTGAGGGGCTGGCACCACAGCGGATCAGCTTTGTCATCACCGGGGCCTTGCCATGGCGAGCCCCCGTGACAGGCACTCTCCCTCCTAGACATCTCCGGCGTTGTCGGCTTCCACCGCCTGATAAAGGCGCTGTGGAAGATCCGGCAGCGCCGCTCTTACCCTGTTCCAACTGGGAATGAAGGGCTTCTCCCGGGGGTTGTCGAGGAAAGCATTTCCCGCCTCGATCAGATTCGCCGCAAACAGCTCTACGGCCTGCTCTTCGGCGTGGCGATCGAGGCTCAGGCCATTCATGGTGGCATCGTGGTCGTAGGACTCGATCAAATCCAGAGCGAGTCGGTAGTAGGTCGCCTTCAGCGTGCGAAAACCCTCGGAGGAGAACCCCACCCCCTGCGTTGCCAGCTTGCGATACAGCGCCTTGGCAATATCCAGACTCATGCGGTTGAGCCCCGCACTGGCATCATCGGCAGAGACCGGCTGATGCTTATGATCGTAGACATCGGCAATGTCGACCTGACACAGACGGTTGGTCGAATGGTCACGGTGCACCTCGGACAGCACCCCGATCTCCAGTCCCCAGTCGGCGGGTATGCGCAGGTTGTCGAGCACCTCCGTGCGCATGGAAAACTCGCCTGACAGCGGGTAGCGATAGCTATCGAGATAGTCCAGATAAGGCAGCGGCCCGTGCATGATCTTCAGCGCCCGCAGCAGCGGCGTGACCAGTAGCCGGGACACCCGTCCGTTCAGCTTGCCTTCGGCGATGCGCGAGTAGTAGCCCTTGCAGAACGCGTAGTTGAAGCGTGGATGCGCCACGGGGTACATCAGTCTGGCCAGCAGCGAGCGGTCGTAGGTCAGAATATCGCAATCGTGCAGTCCCACCGCTGCTGTGCGCCCCGATGCCTGGACATAGCCCGCACAGAACCAGACGTTGCGCCCCTTGCCCGGCTGCTGTGGGGCAAGCCCCTCGGCAGACAGGTCTGCGTCGAGCTCGCGCAGGCGAGGTCCATCATTCCACAGGATGCGGTGGTGCTGAGGCAGGCGGGAGAAGAATTCCCGAGCACGCAGAAACTGATCGCGGTCGGCACGATCCAGGCCGATGACAATCTCGGACAAGTAGTCGGCACTCGACAAGGTCTCGACGATCGCATCCAGTGCCGGTCCTTCCAGTTCAGAATAGAGCGACGGCAGGATCAGCCCCAGCGGCCGCTGTCTGGCGAACTGCTCAAGGTCCGCCTCAAGCTCTTCGGCAGAACGACGGGTCAGGTTGTGAAAATCGGTAATGATGCCGTTCTGATGGAAATCGCTCATGCGTCGTCCTCTTTTCCGCCAAGATGGTGATGCTGATCGTCTGTCTGCACGCCCTGGTCACCCCTGGCCGCTGCCTCGAGGGCCTGAGGGTTCGCTCCCCAGCAATGGGCTACCCCTTCGGCCCAGCCCCGTGGCCCCATCGCTTCACTGCGGTAGAGGTTTGGCTGATCCGGCCGGACATCCAGACCATGCTGGCCGCGAATGACCACCGCGGCGTCGGTTGCCTCCAGCATGGCCACGTCATTGGGGCCGTCGCCCAGGGACAGGGTGGTCGGTCGTTTGCCCTTCAACGCCTCGTAGCGCGCACACAGCCAACGCACCGCCTGGCCCTTGTCGGTATCCCCCAGCACATGCCAGAAGCGTCCGCCACGGGTCATGCGCAGGCCATCGCCTGCCAGCCCTTCGCGAAAGCGTTGCAACAGCGCATCGTCGTCTTCCCACAGCAGCGGCTCGCTGCCTTCGCGCAGGCGCGCCAGGCGTGCCTCCTGTTCATCCAGGCCGGTGAACGCCACGACGTCCTCCAGTGCCATTTCACTCATGGTCAGAAAGCGCGCCGACAGACGCTCCCGCCAGATCGCCACGCGCCGACGAATCAGTCCGATATCGACACCCAGGGTGCGAATGACCAGGCCATCGGGGCCCACTGGACCCTCGCGCCTGGCATGGCACCAGCTGTCGGGCAGGGCGATGACCGCTCCGTTCTCGGCAATAAAGGGCTGATCAGCAAGTCCCAGCGCCTGGCGCAAGCCAAGCAGCTCACTGCGCGTCTTGCTGGTCACCGGAATCACCCCGACACCGGCCTTGCGCAGCGTCTCGAGCCACGGCTGGGCAGGCGCCCAATCGTAGTCATGGTGGTCAAGTAGAGAGCCATCCAGGTCGGTAAACAGAAGGCGGGGTTCAGCGCTGTCGCCCAGGCAGGGCGTGGCAGTGGCGTGCATGGCAGGGCCTTCGCATCAAAAGAGTTCACCTTGACTCATAGCAAGGGGTACGCCACCGCGTTTAGGAAGATAAAAAAAACAGTCACATGCAAAAACATGTGCACAACGAAGCATCCATCGAGGTCAGGACAGGTGCACGCCCAGGCACCAACATGGTGCAGCAGCACCCGGCAGGCTTGGCCGGCCCCCTGGATGAGCCTGCCGCCAGCATGAAAATGCCCCCACGAGCAGGGCTCATGGGGGCATTTCGTCGTGCAGGCTACGTCATCAGGCTACGGTTCCTGATGGTGCTTACCCTGCCGCTATCAGGCGTAAACCGGAAGACGAGCGCAGACTGCCTCGACCTTGGCTTTCACGTCCGCTTCAACGGCTTCGCTGGACTCACCGCTGGCCATGACATCGAGAATGTCGCAGATCCAGCCGGCCAGGTCGCCGCACTCGGCCTCGCCGAAACCGCGAGTGGTCACCGCCGGGGTGCCGATACGCAGGCCAGAGGTCACGAACGGGCTCTGGGGATCGCCAGGCACGGCGTTCTTGTTGACCGTGATATGAGCGCGGCCCAGAGCGGCATCCGCATCCTTGCCGGTCAAACCTTGCTTGATCAGGGAGAGCAGGAACAGGTGATCTTCGGTGCCACCGGACACCACATCGTAGCCGCGCTCGATAAACACCTTGGCCATCACCTGGGCGTTCTTGACCACCTGCTGCTGGTAGGTCTTGAACTCGGGCGCCATGGCTTCCTTGAAGCAGATCGCCTTGGCCGCGATCACGTGCTCGAGCGGCCCACCCTGGCCACCAGGGAAGACGGCGGACTGCAGCTTCTTCTCGATGTCGGCATCGTTCTCGGCGGACAGGATCAGGCCACCGCGGGGTCCGCGCAGCGTCTTGTGGGTAGTCGTGGTGACCACATGGGCGTGGGGCAGCGGAGTCGGGTAGACACCCGCCGCCACCAGACCCGCCACGTGGGCCATGTCGACCAGCAGGTAGGCGCCCACTTCGTCAGCGATCTTGCGGAACTGAGCCCAGTCGATGATCTGGGAGTAGGCAGAGAAGCCTGCGATGATCATCTTCGGCTGGTGCTCGCGGGCCAGACGTGCCACTTCTTCGTAGTCGATACGTCCGGACTCGTCGATGCCGTACTGAACGGCATTGTAATGCTTGCCGGAGAAGTTGGGACGTGCGCCGTGGGTCAGGTGGCCCCCAGCGTCCAGGCTCATGCCGAGGACGGTATCACCCGGCTTGACCAGCGCCTGGAAGACCGCGCCGTTGGCCTGGGAGCCGGAGTGCGGCTGAACGTTGGCGTAGCTGGCACCAAACAGCTCCTTGGCGTAGTCGATGGCCAGCTGCTCGACAATGTCGACGTACTCGCAGCCACCGTAGTAGCGCTTGCCGGGATAGCCTTCCGCGTACTTGTTGGTCAGCTGGCTACCCTGAGCCTCCATCACGCGGGGGCTGGCATAGTTCTCGGAGGCGATCAGTTCGATGTGGGCTTCCTGACGAGCCACTTCCTTTTGCATGGCATCGAACAGGGCATCATCGAAACCGGCAATCTGCATATCACGGCTGAACATCGGCGGCATAACCTCGCGGCAGGGGAAAGACGACAGAGAATCGTATAAATCGGGCCGCCATAATAGCGCAGCCCATGACCGCTTTCACATGAAAGACCGTCATGAGCTGTTCCATGATTTCTCATCTTGGGGTTAGTTTTACTGAACCACGCCTGAACAAGCCGGTTATTTGGACGCCGACGACGTGGCCGCCGTCGGCGCAGCGACTCATTCTTCCCTTGCGATGCGCCGCTTTACCGCGATTACTCCACCGTGACCTGCATCGACAGCGCGTCCGGCAGACCCATCGGGTCTTCCTTGGCCAGTTTCTGAATATGCTGGCTGGGCGGAAGCTCGGTGGTGATCTGCATGCTGCTGGCTTCGCCCGCCATCATCTTGACGATACCGCTGAGCACCGCCCCGATCTGGGGCCCCATCATGATGCCGAAGCCTTCCGCCTGGGTCCGGAACTGCTCAAGCAGCGCGTCCTCCGAGACTCCCTGGGTCGCCGCGATCACCGGGGCAATCCGTCCGAAGACGCCGAGATCACCGATATCGAGCGACACATCGCCGCCCTGCAGATCCAGCTCGGTCCAGTCGTTCAGGCCCGCGAAATAGGTCGCGGGGTCCTGGCCCTTGGGAAGATTGACGGGCAGGTCGCTATCGAAACCGATACGCAGGGCGTCACGGGCCGTCATGGTGAAGCGACTGGCCACCTGGCCATTGGATCCCTGTGCTTCCCAGGTGCCGTCCATGTCGGCATCCAGGGTCAACTGCCCGGTGCCTCCGGTCAGCACATTGGCGACCATGCGCAGCTGGGTGCGCTCATCCGCCGGCGCCAGCTCGATCATCTTCGCCAGGTCCAGGGCCAGTCCTTCCATGCGACCGCTGTAGGCCCCATCCGTCATGTCGCCATCCGCCACCAGGCTGGCCAAGGAGGCCACCACACGATCGGAATCCAGCGAGAAGTCGGACAGCTCAAGCGCGTCGACGGTCGGCGAATCGCCTTCCATTCCCTTCAAGCCGGTCAGGCTCAGCGACGGCAGGGCAAAGGTCCCGGTGCCCAGGTCTTCGTCCCCCTGGAACGCCCCCGTCAGGCCCGACAGCACCAGACTACCGATGGCATCCTGGCTGAGCTCAGTCGCTTCCAGACTGTCGATATTGATCTGTCCGGGAAATTCGCCCCAGGGCAGGTCCGCGCCCACCGATCCTTCGCTCTGGTCCATGACCAGGCCTTCCAGACGTAGCCCCGCCAGGGGATTGTCCTGGCCCCAGGGCAGTTCACGCAGGTCCAGAACCGCCTGACCGGGCTCCTCGAAGCTCAACCGGGTGAGGGTCATGCTCGCGCCACGGTCAATCAATTCCACCTCTTCCAGCACGACTTCGTCGGGCGACTCGTAGTCACCTTCGACCAGATAGCGAGCAACACTGAGCCGCTCTCCATCAGGGCCCGTCAACACCAGATCCTCGGCGCTGGTGGTGCTACCGAAGAGTTCATCGGACACGTCACCGATCTCCAGCGTGCCCTCGCCTCCCAGCATCGTCTTGAGGTCCGCTTCAAGACGTTCGGCATCGGCCTGCGCCATACCGGACCCCAGCGCCAGCAGCAGCGCAAGTGGCGCCCCATGGCGCGGTTGAATCAGATACTTCATCGAGGTTCACCTCCCCTGTGAATTCGGTTATCAGCCTTTCAGCCATCTCAACAATTGGCTGTCGCAACGTCTGTGTCGTCCGACCGGTCCATCCGTCCGGTCGCCAGCAAGATGGGCCTGAGTGAATCACTGTAGCCTGTCGTCATGACCGCCGACAGCCTTGTTATGACGCCAGCCCCTGACGCCACACTGCTATCACACCACTCTTACACCTCTCGACGACACCTCTCGACCGACTCAGGCACCGTCACTGTGGTACCCGGTAGACCCGAAGGGATAATCATGCCAAGGGCAGCCTTGCGGCAAGCCGCCGACTGACTTCCTGGATCACCTCCAGCCGCGCCCTGCGCTTGTCATTGGCGTCGATCAGCGTCCACTCGGCACCGGGCACATGAGTCTGGCTGAACATCTCGTCGATCGCCTGCTGGTAATCGTCCCACCGCTCGCGGTTACGCCAGTCCTCATCGGTCAACTTGTGGCGCTTGTGGGGCGTGGCGGCGCGAGCCTCGAAGCGGGCCAGTTGCTCATCCTTGTCGATGGCAAGGAACAGCTTGACCACTACCGCCCCATGCTCCAGCAGACGCGCCTCGAACTGGCGTATTTCTTCGTAGCCTCTACGCCAGTCATCTTCCACGGCCAGGCCCTCCACCCGCTCGACCAGCACGCGGCCGTACCAGGAGCGGTCGAACACCGCGACCCTGCCATCCCTGGGGAGTCGCTGCCAGAAGCGCCATTGCCAGGGATGCAGCAACTCTTCCTCGGTCGGTGCCGCGATCTGGTGCACCTGATAGAGCCGGGCATCCAGGGCAGACGTCAGGCGGTGAATGCCACCGCCCTTGCCTGCCGCATCGTGGCCTTCGAACATGACCACCAGCGGGACTCGCTGGCGCGCGGCGCTGCGGGCCAGTTCCGCCAGGCGGGCCTGAGACTCGGACAGGCGTTCAACATAGTCGCGCTTCTTTAGCCGCTCAGGTGCTTCTCGCTGCACCAGCGCCGCCAGGGTGGGAGGCTGAACCGCCTCCAGCGCCGGTGACGACTCCGCTTCCAGGGCGGGAGGAGGCGTTGTCATGACGTTCTCGAGAAGCTTGGCCACCTGGGGCAGCAGCGAGTCGCCAGAACTGGCGTCCAGCTCAATCCAGGGGCTGTGGCGGCGGTGGGTGCGCTTGCGCAGGTCCCGCGCCAATTCATCCAGCAGCCCGTGCTGAGCATGTCGCCGCCACTTGTCTTCGGTGACCTGCCAGCGAGTCGCCGGGTCTGCCGCCAGCATCTCGAGCCGTCGGCGTTGACTCTCGGCGTCGATCTGCAGCCACAGCTTGACCAGCTGCACCCCATCGGCCGCGAGCTCGGCTTCGAACTGGCGCATCTGCTCGATACGGTCACTGTAAGCGCCTTCGCCCAGCGCCCTGGAAGCCCGCGCGAGGACCGCGTCGCCAACCCAGCCGTGCACGAACACCCCCAGCCGTCCGCGCGTCGGCAGGCGATGCCAGAAGCGCCACCAGTAGGGACGACAGCGCTCCTCGTCTCCTGGCGCCAGGGCGTGCACCTCCGTCAGCCGGTTCTCCAGCCAGTGGTTGAGCTGATTGATCAGCTCGCCCTTGCCGGTCGCCGCATGTCCCGCAACCAGTACCAACACCGCCCGATCCGCCTGCTGAGCCAGGGTCAGTTGCGCAGACAGCAGGCCGAAGCGCAGCCGCTCTTCGGCCGACATCTTGTTGCTGCCCTGTCGTTTGTCCGGCTTGGCGCGCTTGCGCTTTACGCTCGCCCCTGAAGCGCTCTGCATACCATCGCCACTGGCTCCCTTCTCGGTCGTTCCCTGCGCAGACTTGCCCATGTTCACTCCTTCGCGGCGGTCGCGACCGCTGCGCTGATGTCGCTTGTCCAGGAACCACTGTGCGCCCTGCCCTGCTCGACAGCTACTCAGCGCTTCCCAACAGCCCAAGGCTTGCCGCAGGCGCTTGGCGCCGCAGGCCTCGAGACAACAGGTGCCCTACCGCCCCCAGGATCAACGCGCCAGACAACGGCACCACCAACCAGATCCATAGATGAAAGCGGGGAGGAAGGTCCAACCACAGCAGGTATAACGCCGCAGTGGCGACCTCGGCCAGCAGTGAGGCCATCAGTCCACTGGCCAAGCCCAGAACGGCAAACTCGGACCACTGCACGCGGTCCAGCAGCCGTCGTCCCGCACCAAACACGCGCAGTAGTCCACTTTCGTGGGCCCTTACCGGCTGACTGGCAATCAGAGCGGCATAGAGCACGCTAACCCCCGCCAGCAGCACGAACGCCAATACCACCTCGACGGCGCGAGTCACCTGTCCCAGCACGTCGCGCACCTGGCCCAGCAGCGCATCCACATCCAGCAAGGTCACGCCGGGAAAGGACGCCACCAGCTGCCCCAGGTCAGCCTTGCGATCCGCCTCCAGATAGAAGGCGGTGATGAAGCTGTGTCCGAAACGCTCCAGCACTCCCGGCGGGAAGATCACATAGAAGTTGGGCTTGAAGCTGTCCCAATCGAGATCACGAAGGCTGGTGATTTCTCCGACCAGGGTGTCGGCCCCGATACTGAAACTGAGTCGATCCCCAAGCGTTAGCCCCAGGCGCTCTGCCAGCTCACGTTCCACAGAAATGGGGGCTGTCACTGTCTCGGGAGACGACGCGGCTGGCTCAGCGTCCACCTGCGACAGCCAGTCATCTGCGTTGGCTGACGCGGCGAACCACTCACCAGCCACCAGCCGATTGCCGCTTGGCAGCGACGCTCGCCAGGTCAGGTTAAGCTCCCGGCGCAGCGCATTCTCTCCCTGAGCGTCGGCGGGGACGGCCTGCCGCGGGGGCTCGCCATTGATTGCCGTGATTCTTCCTCTGACCATGGGATAGAGGTCACTGGTGGTCTGGGCAATATCACCAAGCTGTCGTTCGAAGGCATCTCGCTCGGTCGGCTGGATATTGATCGCAAAGTGGTTGGGCGTGTCGTCGGGCAGTTGGGCCTGCCAGGTGGTCAGCAGATCCCCTCGCACCAGAGCAATCATGGTCATGGCAAAGAAGGTGACCGCGAAGGCGAGCATCTGTCCAAGACTCGCGGTGCGGCGACGGGCCAGCTGGCGGGCGCCGAGACGCAGGGCATTGGCGACGCTGTCAGGTCGGCCATGTTGCCACCGGGAGACGAGCTTCAGCACTCCGTCAAGTATCAGCCCGGCCAACCCCCACAGCAGCGCCAGTGCCAGCATTCCGCCCACCAGCAGTCCTGCCGCCAGTCCCAGACTGCCAGAATACAGCCACAGCAATCCGCCAAAGGCCAGCGCTGCCGCCCCCAGCAGGGTCCAGCCGGAGGCCGGCAAGGGGTCAAGCTCACGCCGCAGGACCTTGAGTGCACTGACACGCTTCAATCGCAGCAGCGTCGGCCCGGCGAAGCCCGCCAGCACCGCGACGGCGGTCAAGATGCCAAGCCATAGCGGCAAGATGCCAGGAGGAGGCAGCTCCAGCGGCAGAAAGCGTTGCATCAAGGCGAGTAGCGCCGCCTGGCCTGCCAACCCCAACGCTGCTCCCAACGTACTGGCGACAACAGCCAAGCCCGCCAGCTGCAGCGCAAAGACACGGGTCAGGTCCTGCTGCGACGCGCCGAAGCAGCGCAGCAACGCGGCGGTATCCAGGTGTCGGTCCACATAGCGACGGGTGGCCATGGCAACCGCCACGCCAGCCAGCAGGACAGCAGCAAGGCCGGCCAGGCTGAGGTAGGTCTCCGCCCGCTCCAGGGCCGAGCCAAGACGCGGTCGATCCACCCGCACATCGCGCACCTCGACACCTTCGGCGCGAAGCTGCGCCAGCCAACCGGACAGGGAGGCCACTGCATCAGGCGAACCGGCCGCCAGAATTTCGTACTCGATACGTGAGCCTGGCTGAATCAGGCCGGTGGACTCGACGTCATCGACGTGCATCATCACCCGGGGATTGAAACTGCCGAACCCGGCGGACTGGTCGGCCTCGCGTTCGATCCAGCCAGATACGCGAAAGCTCCCCTGCCCCAGGTCCAGCTGGTCGCCAAGTTCGATATCGAGCAGGGTTTCGAGCCTGGGGGCCAGCCACACCTCACCCGGAGCCGGGCCCGTGGTCAGTTCCTCGGTACCCTGCCCCTGGTCGACCCGTGACGCCCCGTAGAGGGGGTAATCCTGATCAACGGCCTTGATACTGACGGGCTGAAAGGCACCGTCACGACTGGCCATGGAGACCAGGTCGACCTGGTCACTCAGCGTCATTCCTGCCGTTTCGAGGCGCTGACGCACCTCAGCGGTAAAGGGATCGGACTGCTCAAGCACCACGTCCCCGCCCATCATCTGGCTGGCCTGGCGGGTCAGGCCTCGCTCGAGACGATCGAGAAAGAAGCCCATCATGGTGGAGGCAGCCACCGCCAGGGTGAGTGCCACCAGCAGCGCGCGCACGTCCCCGGCCCGCAGATCACGCCGCAGCGAGCGCAGTGCCATCAGACACTGCCGCATGAACACCCGGGCATGACGGCTTCCCATCCCCTCGGCGGCTGACGCCGATGCTGTGCTGCTTGGCGGGTGGGAGCCTGCGCTCATGACGACACCTCCGCGGCGGGACCCAGCTGCGACAGGGGCATGTCGACCAGCTTGCCGGAGGCCAGCTGCAGGCAGCGATCGCAGCGCCGTGCCAGGGCATGATCATGGGTGACCAGCACCAGCGTGGTTCGCTCGGAACGGTTGAGCTCAAACAGGGTCTGAATGATGCGCTCCCCGGTCTCGGGGTCCAGATTTCCCGTGGGCTCGTCCGCAAAGACCAGCTCGGGCCCAGTCACAAAGGCGCGCGCCAGGGCGACACGCTGCTGCTCGCCACCGGACAGCTGCTTGGGCAGGTGAGCAAGCCGCTCACCCAGGCCAACCCGCTCGAGCCACTGGCGGGCACGCTGCTCGGGGCGATCCAGCGGGGTTAGCTCGGTAGGCAGCAACACGTTTTCCAGCGCGGTCAGGGTCGGCAACAGCTGAAAGTTCTGGAACACGAAACCGACCCGGCCGTTGCGCAGCGCCGCTCGGCCGTCTTCATCGAGAGCGGTCAGTGACGTACCGAACATGTCGAGCTCGCCAGCACTGGGCGTATCGAGACCGGCGAGCAGCGCCAGCAGCGTCGACTTGCCGGCACCGCTTTGCCCGAGAATGGCCAGGCTTTCCCCGGGCTGTACCTCAAGCTCCAGGTCGCGCAGGATAGTCAGTTCGCGACTGCCGCTGGCGACATGCTTGGACAGGCCACGCGCCAGAAGGACCGGAGCAGCAGCAGAGTTGACGGATTCACACGTAGGAGACAGCGACATGGTGATAGCAATTCCTCGGACGATGGCAAGAATAGGAGCGTCGTTCGCCGGCTCTTGCGTGAGGGCCACCAGGCGTAGGTGGCTGCCGGTCTTGTCGGGACTTGTGCTGGCGCTGCCCCTGTCGGGGGCACTATGGGCCCAGTCTGACACAGCACCACCGACTCTGCTGGTGGTCGGCGACAGCCTTAGCGCCGCCTACGGCATAGAGCGCGAAGAAGGCTGGGTGGCCTTGCTGGCACAACGCCTCGATCAACGCGCCGATGTCGTCAATGCCAGTATCAGCGGCGAGACCACCAGCGGTGGCGCCACGCGTCTGCCCGAACTTCTGCGACAGCATGACCCGGATTTGGTTCTGCTGGAGCTGGGCGGCAACGACGGCCTGCGAGGCCTGCCCCCGGCCCAGATGTCCGCCAATCTCGAGAGCATGATTGAACGTAGCCAACAGTCTGGGGCCGAGGTCCTGCTGCTGGGTATCGACATTCCCCCCAACTACGGTGATGCCTATCGTGAGGCCTTTACCGGTGTGTTCAGGGAGCTGTCGCAGCGTCATCAGGTGCCTCTGGTCCCATTCCTGCTCGAGGGGGTGGCGCTGACACCGGAACTGATGCAGGACGACGGCATTCACCCCAGCGCAGAGGCGCAGCCCATCATGCTCGACAACGTCTGGCCGGCCCTGTCACCGTTGCTGGATGGCGCCGCCACGACCAGCGAAGCGGGCGACCCGGCGTCAGCGGAGACCTCATAGGCCAGTCCGGCATCAACGCCAGCGCAGGCGAATCGCTGCCTTGCCTCACTCGCTGTCTTGCCTCACTCATTGGCAGTGGCGACCGCTGGCGCCTTCTGCCACTGCTGCAGGCCGAGCCCTCCCAGAATCAGCACCAGCCCCAACAGGGTCGACGCCTGGATAGGCTCTCCGACCACCAGGTACAGCAGCATCAGCGATACTGGCGGCGACAGAAAGATCAAGTTGGACACCTTGGCCGTGCGCGAGACCCGCTGTATGGCCGCCTGCCACAGGACGAAGGCAATCCCCATCTCGAACAGGCCCACGTAGATGCCGGCGGCGAAAGACACCGTGCCATGCCATTGCATCCCTGGTCCCAGCACCAGCAGCACGGTCAGCACCGGCACCCCAACACTGAAGTTCTGCCATTGCGCCACCAGCGGAGGACGCTGATCGCGAGCATTGAGCAGCCAGTAAAGGGCCCAGATCAGGGTTGAGGCCAGCGCCAGCGCGACCCCCAGGGGGTCGGCAAAATCCACATTGAATACCTGGCCGCGGGTGGCAATCACCCACACGCCGGCGTAGGCCACGAGTCCGGCTACCATGTCCATGCGGGTCAGGCGCTGCTTGAGGATCGGCACCGCCAGCAGCGCCATGGCCAGCGCCCAGGTGTAGTTGAGCGCCATGGCTTCCTGGCCGGGCAGTCGGTCATAGGCGGCGAACAGCACCAGGTAATAGGCCACCGGGTTCATCAGTCCTGCCCAAAGCGCCGTCTTCCAGCCCCTCTTCAGCGCGTGGCGAAGCTGACCGCGATAGATCACCAGCCCCCCCATCAGCGCCCAGGACACCAGCGCCGCCAGCCACATCAATTCCAGCGGGCTCATGTGCGTCAAGGCCAGCTTGAAGGCAGTGGCCACGGTGGACCACAGCGCTACGGCGCCCAGCCCAAAGGCCATCGCCTGTCGATCAGAAGTCATTGCAGTTCCTTGCATCATGGCGCAGCAGTGGCAGCGACAGCGGGACTACGCAAGATCACACGCAAGATCACACGCGAGACCACACGCGAGACCACGCTGATCGCACAGCATTCACAGCAGCAGGCCGGTTTCCCATGGCCTTCGGTGATTAGGCGGGGGCGCACCCGCGCCCCCCCTGCTAGCGGTCGATATGTCCCAGGTCGCGCCCTGGGGCGATGGCATCCCGAACACGCTGTTTCAGCGACTTGATATCCGGGAAGCCGCCATCTTGCTTGCGCTCCCAGATTACCTCGTCATCAACATGGATCTCGAACTGCCCCCCATGAGACGGCACCAGGGTGACTTCTGCCAACTCCTCGCCAAAGGTGGACAGCAACTCCTGAGCGTACCAGCCGCTACGCAAAAGCCACTGACATTGCGTACAGTAGATAATTCGGATTCGTGCCAAGTTCAGTCTCCCTGTTCAAGCACGTGGATACCTTTAGCATCTTATCAGCCAGGAACCCTCACATGGCCATAGGCGAGACCCAGACCCGACTCTACGAATGGCTGACCGGCGACGAGGACAGCCGGCTGTGCAAGGACATCCCCGACAGCGCCTGCAACGAACAGCCCCGCAACTTCTTCCTGCACCTGTTCGCCGCTCTCGGCAACAAGCTGGCCGACGAGCTGTCCAGCGCACGTCTGGTACTGCCCTGGCTGCTGGGCGCGATTGGCGCGCCGACCTGGATGGTCGGCCTGCTGGTGCCCATCCGCGAAGCGGGCGCCCTGCTGCCCCAACTGTTTGTGGCTGGCTTCATTCGCCTCAAACCCCAGCGCAAGTGGGTGTGGGTGGTCGGGGGCTTGCTGCAGGCGATCGCCGCCGCCGTCCTCGCGGGACTGGCACTGTGGGGGTCCGGCAGCCTGGGCGGCAGTCTGGTGCTGCTGACCCTGATCGTGCTGTCGCTGGCCAGGGGGCTCTCCTCCATCGCTACCAAGGATGTGCTGGGCAAGACCATTTCCAAGCAGCGGCGCGGCACGTTGATGGGCTGGAGCGGAAGCGTAGCGGGCGCAGTGACACTGGCAGCGGGTGGGGTGCTGGTCCTGTTCGATGACCGGCCAGGTCAGCTGGCCCTGGCCATTCTGCTCAGCGTCGCTGCACTTGGCTGGACGCTCAACGCCTTGTGCGCGGCGGCCATCGAGGAAGCCGAAGGGGCCACCGACGGCGGCGACAGCGTCTGGCACTCGATCAAGACCGGGGTAGCGCTGATGCGTGACGACGTCGCCTTCCGGCACTTCAACCTGACTCGGGCATTGCTGCTGTCCAGCGCCCTGGCACTGCCCTATGTCGCGCTCATGGCCCAGAACAATGGCAGCGCCGAGCTGGGTGGCCTGGGCCTGCTGATCCTGGTATCCGGTGTCGCCGGTATGGTCGCGAGCCCCATCTGGGGCAAGCGATCCGACGCTTCCAGCAGAACCGTCATGCGCGATGGCGCCATCGGCACCACACTCTGCTGTCTGCTGGGCGCGGGGCTGGCCTGGGCACCGGCGGCCGTTGCCGCCAGTACCTGGCCCTATGCCCTGGTCTACGGACTGCTGGTCATCGTCCACTCCGGTATTCGGCTCGGCCGCAAGACCTACGTGGTAGACATGGCTGGCGCCGATGACCGGGCACTGTACGTGGCACTCTCCAACACCATCACCGGTGTTCTGATGCTGGCCGTCGGTGCGTTCATCGGCGGCCTGGCCCAGTGGCTCGGCACGGGGCCATTGATGCTGGTACTGGCAGCCACGGCAGGCCTTGCGGCGTTAAGTGCACGCAGGCTCCCTGAAGTCGAGGAGTGACGAGGGGTTGCTTTGCTCTGGGTGACCCACAAGATGTCTTCGACAGACATTGATTTAAATGACATGCATCCCCATGCTAGGGACCCAACTATGCTGAAAGTGACACCACTTCCCTCGGCCTTCCGGGTGAAGCCCCCGTGCAGCCTTTAACAGGACGTCCCATGAAACGACCCAGCATGATCGACCCGGAACTGCTTGAACGCATCATCAATGCCTCTGAGGACGGGATCGTGGTGGCCGAAAAGGAAGGCGACGAACACATCCTGATCTACGTCAATCAGGGCTTTGAGCGTCTTACCGGCTACAGCGCAGACGAGATTCTCTACCGCGACTGCCGCTTCCTGCAGAATGACGATACCGACCAGCCTGGCCTCGATGCGGTCCGCGAGGCGCTGCGCGAGCTGCGCCCCTGCCGGGAAGTCCTGCGCAACTACAAGAAGGATGGCACCCTCTTCTATAACGAACTCTCATTGACCCCCGTCTTCGATGAAAGCGACGAACTGGTCTACTTCATCGGGGTCCAGAAGGACGTCTCGGAGCGCGTTGCAGATCACGAGGAGCTGGGACGCCTACGTTCAGCCGCCAGCGGCGCCTGACAGCCCATTGCTCTTCCCCTCTTGCACTTTTCTCGATTCGCGCTTATATAGCCAACAGAATCCAAGGATTCTGTTGGCGCTTTCCGGGTACCGGAAGCATGGAGTGATATGACGCGCCCCGGCGCTCTGGCCATGGGAGACTCCACATGAGCCGCGATTCCCTTCTCGATGATGCCTATCTCGACCTGTCCGATCAGGACGCGGTCAACGACGAAGACTACTCACGCAGTCGATCCTCAAGCCGCAGTGATACCCTGCGCGCCAGGCGACGAGTCGAAGCCCTGCTGGAAGAACGCCGATTGCGCCAGGCCATCGACGATGACTGGGACTACGACGAGGAAGAATAGGGCGAGTCTCTGACGCGCAAGTTGACAAACGAGCCACCGAGGCCATAGGGATGCCGATCGGGCTTGCGCGTACTGCTCTTGCGTCTCTCTCGGTGGGGCTTGCATAAGCCCTTCCGCTGCCGGCAGGCGGTGAATCTTGGTTGGTGGCTGGCGTTCGCTGTGCTCCGGCTCTATCATCTGTGGCCAGCATTTTTTCCGCGAACCCAACTGAGGAAGCCGGACAACATGAGCGCTGACGACGTCCAGGTACGCCGACAGCCCTGCATGGCACCGCTTCCCAACTTTAGCGAGTTCCCATGGCGCAATACGTCTACACCATGAACCGGGTGGGCAAGGTCGTGCCCCCCAAGAAGCAGATCCTCAAGGACATCTCTTTGTCCTTCTTCCCGGGGGCAAAGATCGGCGTGCTCGGCCTGAACGGTGCCGGTAAATCCACCCTGCTGCGCATCATGGCCGGCGTGGATACCGAGATCGAAGGCGAGGCTCGTCCGATGCCCGGCCTCAACGTTGGCTATCTGCCGCAGGAACCCGAGCTCGACGACAGCAAGAACGTGCGCGAGACCGTCGAAGAAGCCCTGGGCGAGATCAAGGACGCTCAGACTAAACTGGACGCCGTCTACGCTGCCTATGCTGAACCGGATGCCGACTTCGACGCTCTGGCCGCCGAACAGGCCAAGCTGGAAAACCTGATCGAAGCCGCCGACGCCCACAACCTCGAGCGCAAGCTGGAAGTGGCCGCCGACGCTCTCAGGCTTCCGCCCTGGGAGGCCAACGTCGGGCACCTGTCTGGAGGTGAACGCCGCCGCGTAGCGCTGTGTCGCCTGCTGCTGTCAAGCCCAGACATGCTGCTGCTGGATGAGCCGACCAACCACCTGGATGCCGAGTCCGTGGCCTGGCTGGAACGCTTTCTCCACGACTATTCCGGCACCGTGGTGGCCATCACCCACGACCGTTACTTCCTCGACAACGTGGCCGGCTGGATCCTGGAGCTGGATCGTGGCCAGGGCATCCCCTTCGAAGGCAACTACTCCCAGTGGCTGGAAGCCAAGGAAAAGCGCCTCGAACAGGAAGCCAAGGCCGAGGCCTCTCGCCAGAAGGCGATCAAGCACGAGCTCGAGTGGGTGCGCTCCAATGCCAAAGGCCGCCAGGCCAAGAGCAAGGCGCGTCTTAACCGTTTCGAGGAAATGCAGTCCGGCGATTTCCAGAAGCGCAACGAGACCAACGAGATCTATATTCCGCCTGG
The DNA here is from genome assembly GCF_019800705.1 of Halomonas sp. DP4Y7-1. Lineage (NCBI taxonomy): Bacteria > Pseudomonadati > Pseudomonadota > Gammaproteobacteria > Oceanospirillales > Halomonadaceae > Halomonas > Halomonas sp. DP4Y7-1. Next base: position 187,911 of record NZ_JAHVKS010000002.1, read on the forward strand.
CCCGCGCCTCGGCGACAAGGTCATCGAATTCCACAATGTGACCAAGCGCTTCGACGACAAGCTGCTCTACGAAGACCTGAGCTTCACCATCCCCCAGGGTGCCATCGTCGGTATCGTCGGCGGCAACGGTGCCGGCAAGTCCACCCTGTTCAAGCTGATTCAGGGCAGCGAGTCACCGGACGCTGGCGAAGTGGTCAAGGGTGACACCGTCGATATCGCCTACGTCGAGCAGATGCGTGATGCCCTCGACGACAAGCAGACCGTGTGGGAGGCGGTGTCCGACGGACAGGACATCCTCAACATCAACGGTTACGAGGTGTCTTCTCGCGCCTACGTCGGTCGCTTCAACTTCAAGGGCAACGATCAGCAGAAGTTCCTGCGTGACCTGTCCGGCGGTGAGCGTGGCCGTCTGCAGCTGGCGCAGACACTCAAGCAGGGCGCCAACGTGCTGCTGCTTGACGAACCGTCCAACGACCTGGATATCGAGACCCTTCGCGCCCTGGAAGAAGCCCTGCTGGCCTTCCCTGGCTGCGCCATGGTGATCTCGCACGATCGCTGGTTCCTGGACCGCATCGCGACGCATATCCTGGCCTTCGAGGGCGACTCGCACGTTGAATTCTTCGATGGCAACTACACCGAGTACGAGGCGGACCACAAGAAACGTGTCGGCGACGACACCCCGCACCGCATGAAGTACAAGCGCATCGACGCTTGATCTGACAGGTTGTTGACCTGACACCTCGACGCCACCGGTAGCTCCGGTGGCGTCGCTGTTTGTGACCGGCTCACGGCCTCTGCAACGCCCCCTGCCTTGAGCGCTCACTCCCCTGAAACAGATAGCGCTTGCCAGCTCCCCCCTTCCGGCGCCATAAACGTCAGGGTAAATGCATCATTGCCTCGTCCTGACGCCGAGGTGATACCAAGGATCCGCCGGGACGCTTCCATGTCATCTGTCAGTCTGAATCCGGTGCGCCTGTTGCGTGCCTTCTACACCAGCATCGCCTATCTGCCGACACTATCTGCCTTGATCTATGGCGCACTCGGCCTGCTGGCATTGATGCCACCCATCAGCGATACCTCCTTGCCCGACGTCATTCAGCGCTTGAGCCTGACCGCGCCAGGAAGTGCTCAATCGCTGCTGGCTGCGCTGCTGGGGGGCATGATCTCGCTGATGGTATTCAGTTTTTCGATGGTCATGTCCGTGCTCTCCCAGGCCGGCGGAAATTTCTCCCACAAGCTGGTCTTCGGCCTGGTGACCGAGCGCGCCAATCAGTGGGTGCTTGGCCACTATCTCGGCACCATCCTGTTCATCCTGATTCTGCTGATCGTCCCGGAGGTCGATGAAGGCGAGGCCGCCTGGCGATCACTGGCTCTGTACCTGGCCTGCGCCATGGTCCTGCATTGCCTGGCACTGTTCGTCTACTTCATCCATAACGCCTCGCAGTCGATCCAGGTCGACGCGGTGATCTCCGGCCTGCATGCCGCCACCCAGCGCAGCATGGAGCGCAAGCGTCAGACCGAAGCCTCAGACCCCTGGCGGTATCTGCCCGCCAGCGCCCCCGCTCAGGGGTCGTGGCATCCCCTCAGGGCCCAGATGACCGGCTACGTGCAGAACGCCAATCTCGAGCGCCTGGCAGCGCTGGCGGAGAGCATCGGTGGCACCCTTCACCTCGATTTTCGCTTTGGCGACTACGTGGTGGAAGGCACGCCGATCATGATTCTGGAATGCGACGATGCGCCCAACGAGGAGTGGTGCAGCGAAATGCTTGCCACGCTGACCTACCTCGACGGCGAATCCATTGATGAGCACTTCGTGCACGGCATGACCCAGATGATGGAGGTCGCCATCAAGGCGCTGTCACCGGGTATCAATGACCCTGGGACCGCCAGGCTCTGCCTGCACAGGATGACGGATCTGCTATGCCGCTACATGTCCTGGCAACCCGCCAACACCTTGGTCGATGCCCAGGGCAGGCGCAGGGTCTGCTGGCCGGTGGAACGCTTCGATAGCCTGCTGCATCGCCTCTTCGTGCCCCTGCTGCACTACGGAGCAAACGACCAGAGCATTCTCCTGGGGCTGCTCAAGTCATTGAAGTCGCTATCGCTGTTTGCAGAACCTCATCATCTCGAGACCCTGCAACTGATGACACAAAGAGTTGGCCAGGCGCTAGCCCATGACAGCGCCCACCGCATGGACCTGACGTTCGTTCTCGAGCGGCTGGATCAAGGGGCCCACCGCCTCGACATGGCCCCGGTTCGGGACCAGCTGACGGCGCGACTGCATGAGATTGCGTGAGGCGTGGGCTGACGGCTGCCAGGGCTAGCCTGCCTAGCAAATCAGTAGATCTTGGCCTCGCCCCTGGGCCTGGTCTTGAAACGCCGATGCATCCACAGATATTGCTCCGGGTGACGGCGAATCGCCTGTTCGATCACCTGATTGATCCGGGCCGCATCGGCAACTTCATCTCCGCTGGGAAAGTTATCCAGCGGTGGCAGGTATTCCAGGCTGTAGGTCCGGTCGTCGGGATTGCGATGGAAGATCAGCGGCATCACCGGCGCCCCGGTCATCTTGGCGATCTTGGCGGTCAACTTGATCGACGCCGCCTCGACGCCAAAGAAGGGAGCAAACACGCTGGCATCGCGGCCGAAATCCTGATCAGGGCTGTACCAGACGTGGTGCCCCGTCTTGATCCGACGCACCACGCCACGCAAGTCATGGCGGTCGATGGCGGTGCCAAAGATGCCGTTGCGCGCCCGGGTCATGAAGCGTTCGAATACCGGGTTGTCATGGGGACGGTAGACCACATCGGCGGGGAAAAACAGCGAGTGCAGGGCACCGCCAAGATCCAGCGTGGAAAAGTGAATGCCGATGATCAGCGCGCCCTTCCCCGCCTCCTCGACCCGAGCCATATGCTGCTGGCCCTTGAACGTCACGCGGTGGCGCAGGTGCTCGGGATCGCGACACCAGCCCGTCGCCGTCTCGAAGATACCGATACCGTTGGCCATGAAGCTGTCCTTGACCAGGCGGGCCTGGGCCGCCTCGTCCAGCTCGGGAAAGCACAGACGAATATTGGTCTCGGTGATCTGGCGACGGCGCTTGGCAAAGCGCCAGGCGGCAAGCCCCGTCAGGCGCCCAAGCCCGAGCTTGACCCGCCAAGGCAGCCAGGCACTGACACGCATGCCGGCAATCGCCAGGTAAGTCGGCCAGTAGCGGGGCTGGGTCCAGTAGCGTGGCTTGGTCGATGTGTCCTCTGACATGCGATCCCTCGTCGGTCGGTCCAGGCGACCAACGGAGGCAGGCCGTCAGTCGATATGGCCGCCATTGTAACGCCTGGGCACCCTGGGCAGCACCCCGGTCAGCAAGGTATAGCTGATGGTATCGCAATAGGTCGCGACCTCATCCACGGAGAGCACAGTACCCGCCTGGCTGCGCCCCCACAGCACCACCTCGCTGCCGATATCGGCCTGAGGCATGTCGGTGAGGTCCACGGTCATCATGTCCATGGATACCTTGCCCGCCAGACGACAGCGTTGACCATCGACCAGCACAGGGGTGCCATCTACCGCGTGTCGGTCGTAGCCATCACCGTAGCCGCAGGCCACCACACCGATGCGAGTCGGCGCAGAAGTGACAAAGCGGCCGCCGTAGCCAACCGGTTCACCTGCGCCGAGTTCGCGCACCGCGATGATCTCGCTGCGCAGCGTCATGACCGGAGACAGCTGCTGGCTGGCGTCATTGGCCTGTTCGAGGGGATCGGAACCATACAGCATCACCCCCGGCCGGTTGATCGCCCCGTGGGCCTCGACGTGGGCCAGAATGCTGGGAGAGTTGGCCACGCACAGCGGAGCATCAAGCTGTTCCGCGAGCGCCATGATGATCTCTCGCTGCTGCGCGAAGTAGTGGTCGTCGCGACTGTCGGCGGTGGCAAAGTGGCTCATCAGATGCAGGTCCCTCACCACTTCAGGTGCCGCCTTGAGCGCCTTCCACACGGCGGCGGCGCGGTCGGGAGAAAAGCCGAGCCGATGCATGCCGGAGTCCACCTTCAGCCAGGTCATGACCGGCCTGGCCGGCCGCCAGGCCAGCACCGCTTCGAGCTGCCAGTCACTGTGAATGGCCATACCCAGCTCCAGCGACTCCACCAGCGCCAGCTCATCGGCGCTGAAGATTCCCTCGAGCAGCACGATAGGCTCGCGAATACCGGCCTCACGCAGTGCCATGGCCTCCTCGATCGCCGCCACAGCGAACATCGGCGCCAGGCCCGCCAGCGCCTTGGCACAGGTCACCGCCCCGTGACCATAGGCATCCGCCTTGAGCACCGCCACACTCAGGCTGTCGGGAGCAAGCCCGGCCGCCAAACGGTAGTTATGACGCAAGGCGTCCAGGTCGATATGGGCGATGAGCGGGCGGGACATGGGGGCTCCGATGACAGGATTCAGGGATGGTTCGCCACCACATTATGCTCGATACTCGGAGCCATTTCATGGCATTAAACGCCATTAAATCCTGTGTACCTAGCTGTTCTTTCTCAACAAATAGAGCTCTTTAGAAAAATCCCATAAAAAACGCCGGAAGTGCATCTGGAGTGATCCAGAGCAGCGCCCGGCGCTTGAGCAAGTCGGTTGATGTTTCCACGCCGCACTGGCGTTCACTGAGCGATCTCTTCGCTCAACCGCCGTCCATCCGGCGGCGTCAAGCGACTCGGCTTACTCGAAGATGGCGTCCAGGGACAGGCCCTGCTTGTCGAGCATGCGACGCAGCTTCTTGAGTGCCTCGACCTGAATCTGGCGCACTCGCTCCCGGGTCAGGCCAATCTCTTCACCGACCTGCTCCAGGGTTGCCGCCTCGTGCCCGCGCAGGCCAAAGCGACGTACCACGACCTCGCACTGTTTCTCGGTCAGCTCGGCCAGCCAATGATCGACGTGGGCCTTGACGTCGCCATCCACCAGTGTCGACTCGGGCCCCTGATCGTTGTCATCGGTCAGGGTCTCGATCAAGGGCTTGTCGCTCTCGCCGCCCATCGGGTAGTCGACCGAGGATACGCGCTCGTTAAGCCCCATCATCTTCTTGACCGTATCCACCGGCTTGTCCAGATGCTCGGCGATCTCTTCGGCGGTCGCCTCGTGATCCAGCTTCTGGGTCAGCTCACGGGCCGCGCGCAGGTAGATATTGAGTTCCTTGACCACGTGGATGGGCAAGCGAATCGTGCGGGTCTGGTTCATCAGTGCCCGCTCGATGGTCTGGCGAATCCACCAGGTGGCATAGGTCGAGAAACGGAAGCCGCGCTCGGGGTCAAACTTTTCGACAGCGCGAATCAGGCCGAGGTTGCCCTCTTCGATCAGGTCGAGCAGCGTCAGCCCACGGTTGAGGTAGCGGCGCGCGATCTTGACGACCAGGCGCAGGTTGGACTCGATCATGCGAGCCCGTCCCTGGGGGTCTCCCTTGCGCGCCAATCGCCCGAAATAGACCTCTTCCTCGGGCGTCAGCAGCGGGGAGAACCCGATCTCGTTCAGATAGATCTGGGTGGCATCCAGGCTCTGGCGCGCGTAGCGATCCTCACGGCCCAGAGCCTTTTCGAAGGCCTCGGAATCGTCATCGGCGTCCTCGATGTCATCGGCCTCGTCTGTCACATCCTCGACAGCGTCATCATCGGCCTCGTCTACGGTATCGAGGTTCACATCCTGAAGGTCCCGTTCAAGCATGCTCATCGTATAACTACCCCGTGGTTGCGACCCGGCGTTGTCGTGAACCTCCACGATCAACGCCAAAGATTATTATTGTGTGACGCTCATCCGGGAGAAACGTGGAGTTTCTCAACGGGAAGGAAGATATTTCGTCGGATCCTGTGGCTGGCCATCCTTGCGCACTTCAAAGTGCAGGCGAACATCCTCGGCGTCGCTGTCTCCCATCGTGGCGATCACCTGACCGGCCTCGACGACGTCATTCTCGCTGACCTTCAGGCTGTCGTTGTGGGCATAAGCACTGAGATATTCGTCGTTGTGCTTGAGCAGGATGAGCTTTCCATAGCCCCTGACACCGCTGCCCGCGTAGACCACCTTGCCTGGACCCGCCGCTCTGACAGGTTGCCCCTTTTGACCGCCGATATCAATGCCAGCGGTGATGCTGGAACTTTCGCCAAATTGGCTGACTACCTGGCCATCGGCAGGCCACTGCCAGGGCACCTCGTCCACTGGCGTGTAGGTACGCGTGGTGCTGGCTGAAGCGCTACCGGAGCCGCTGCTGGACGCTTCCTCGGAGGCGGCTTGAGCAGTGCTGGAATCCGCTTCACTGGCCGAGCCAGATTGTGCAGATTCGCTATTTTCAGACATCTCACGCGCCTCTTCCTCGGCGGCGGCCACCACCGACTCCTCGGCCTCGCGTCTGGCCCGCTCGGCCTGGTCACTGTCGCTCAGGCCTTCGGCTCCGGGGCTGTCATAGTCATAAACAGGACCCGGGCTGCCAGCGCTGGCTCCCGCCACACCGGCAGCGCCCTGCACGGCCGCTGACGATACCTGCTCAGCGCCATTGCTGACTGTTTCCGTGCTGCCGTCCGGCAACAGCCATTCGAGATCTTCACCAGTGGGCTGGCTGGTCGGAGTCGATTGGCCCAATGGCGTGGCCACGGCGCCCTCGTTGGCGCTGGCGACAGCACCGGTGGCCGCCATGCCTCCTGCCTGGGAGCCATCGGCGGACAGGCGCAGCGTCTGGCCGACGTCGATCCGATAGGGCGGTGTGATGTTATTGAGACGTGCCAGCTCACGGAAATCCATGTCATGCCGCCAGGCGATACCGTAGAGCGTGTCGCCGGACTGCACGGTGTACTGAGCCGGCACCTGGGCCGCTCTGGCCGAGGACAGGTCCTGGACCTGAACCGGTTGACTGGCGCCCTGCTGATTGGCACAGCCTGCCAGGGCCAAAGCCAGGCTGGAGATGACGAAAATCTTGTGCATCGTGTGATGTCTCCTTGTCGGCAGTCCGCTAGTGGCGGCCGGCGATAGTGTCTTTGCGAGTGGCTGAGGTGTCTCCGACCCTGGCGACGATGATCACCAGCAGCATGCCGAAGATAGCCAGCGCGGTCACCCCCACCAACTGCGCGGAGTCTCCGGTAACCGCAGAATAATCCCAGGGCGCCAGATAGCGGTAGTCCAGCGGTATGACCTGTCCATCGGATCCCAGCTGATAGCGGGTCAGCTCGCGCCACGGCCATAGAATCGGCAGTGAACCCACGATAAATCCTACCAGCAGTTGCAGCGTGGCCGTGTGATGACGCTGCAGCAGCCAGGACAGGACCCGGGAAAAGGTGAACAGGCCAATCAGACAGCCCAATGCGAACAGTCCCAGCAGCGGAATGTCGAATCCGCGTATCCCCTGCATCACGACATCGTAGAGGCCCATGCTCAGCAGCAGGAAGCTGCCGGAAACCCCGGGTAACAGCATGGCGCTGATGGCGATGGCACCGCCCACGATCAGCACCAGCGCCGGCGTGCCCAAGGCATTGACCAGCGGCATCAGCGACGGCAGAGCCTGGGCCAACACCAGCCCAAGCGCCAGCGGCAAGATGTGCCACCAGCGCCAGTCAGCAGGGTGCTTGCCCACCACCAGCGCGGAGGCCGCGACCAAGCCAAAGAAGAAGCCATTAAGCAACAGCGGGTGCGCGTCCAGCAGCCATACCACCAGGTGAGCTACCGTGATCAGGCTGGCCAGGATGCCCGCCATCAGCGGAAGCAGGAAGCTCAGGTTGAGATGAACCACCAGCCCCTTGAGGCCACCGCTACGCAGCGCACCGAAAGCGCTGGGGCCGAAACGCTTGATCGTGTGGATCAATTCTTCATAAATACCGGTGACGAAGGCAATCGTGCCCCCCGAGACTCCCGGTACGGCATCTGCCGCCCCCATTCCCGCCCCTCGCAGGAACAGGCCAAGCGAATGTTTCAACGAATCACTCCTTCCAATAAGGGCACGAAGCGCACCGGCTCCAACCGTTCGTATTCATAGCGTTCTCCATGGCGGCGCACCCGCGTCAGCCACTGCTGTCCGTCCTGCCCCTCCAACGGAGCGATCAGTACCCCCTGATCGACCAGCTGTGACAGCAAGGGCTCCGGCAATTCGCTGGCACAGGCGGTCAACAGGATGACATCAAAAGGGGCCGCTTCCGGCCAGCCATGCCCACCGTCGGCCAACCGCAGCCTGGCGTTGTGGGCTTTCAGCAGGCGCAGCCGGGATGCCGCCACGCGATGCAGCGCATTGATCCTCTCCACCGACCAGAGTTCCTCGACCAGGCGCGCCAGGATCAAGGTCTGGTATCCCGATCCGGTACCTACCTCGAGCACCCGCCGGGGAGACTCCTGCAGCACCAGCTCGCTCATGCGCCCGACAATCCATGGTTGGGACAGGGTCTGACCGTGACCGATGGGTAGCGCCGTGTCCTCGTAGGCGCGGTGCGACAGCGCTTCATCAAGGAAAAGATGACGCGGCTCGCTGGCCATCACTTCCAGCACCTGGGATGCACACACCCCTTGATCGCGAAGCCGCTGGACCATCCGGTCCCGCGTTCGCTGGGAGGTCATGCCGACGCCTTTGAGATCAGGTGAGCGCATCAAGCCAATCCTGCACATCGTTGCGCGCGGCGTGGCGCGTCAGGTCGGTCTGCAGCGGGGTAATGGACACGTAGCCCTGCGCCACGGCAGCAAAGTCGGTGTCATCGGCATCGTCTGCGTTGTCCCCGACAGGAGCAATCCAGTAGCGCACGCGGCCGCGGGGGTCTCGCGCCTCGATGGGACGATCGGCGGGTCCACGATAGCCCATGCGGGTTACCCGGAAGCCCTTGATCTCCTCCCAAGGGAGGTCAGGCACATTGACATTCAGCAAGCTGCGCGGCGGCAGAGACAGCTGCTCGAGCCCTCCCACCAGACTCGCCGCGACCCTTCCCGCAGTGGCAAAGTGGTGCTCGCCGACCAGTGACATGGCGATCGCCGTCATGCCGAGGTTTCTGCCTTCCATGGCGGCGGCCACCGTGCCCGAGTAGAGCACGTCATCGCCAAGGTTTCCGCCATGATTGATACCGGAAATGACCAGATCCGGCGTCTCATCCCACACCCCATTGGCGCCAAGATAGACGCAATCGGCGGGGGTCCCGTCGACGCTGTAGAACCCATCATGGGTCGGGGTCAGCGACAGCGGCCGCGACAGCGTCAGCGAGTTGCTGGCTCCACTGCGATCACGGTCAGGGGCCACGACCCTGAGCCTGGCGCAGGGCACCAGCGCGTCATGCAGCGCCTTAAGGCCAGGCGCATGGACGCCGTCATCGTTCGATAGCAGCAGTCGCCTCATGGGGTATCTCCTTGTTCGTCAGCGATGTTCCGCCCACCTGCGGTGGCGTCTGAGGCAGTGCGAAACTGCAGGCTCGGGTGGGTCATCAACTCGCGCAACACGGCGGTGGCAAAGGCACCGGCGGGTAGCCGAAAGCTCAACCACACGGCCTCCCCTTCCCGCACCAGGCTGGCCTCACCAAGCATCACCCGCAAGGCCCTGCGCGATGCCTGCACACCCGCCTTCTCCAGGCCCTGACACAGTGCGGGGGCGGCGCCAAGCACGTCCTTCTCCCACGCGCCGGCATCGGCCCGGGCGCGGCTTCCGCCGCGGCCCCACAGCACTGCAGTAGGGTGAATGTCACCCTGGGCGAGTCGCAGGGACAGGTCATCATCCGACGGCCCCTCGCCACTACCTGAGTCGGCGCTCGCGGCGTGGCTGCCTGCTGGCGCGCTGTCTGCTGACGTGGCTGCGAGCGCCTCGCTGGCGCCGACCTCGAACAGACTGCGGCTGCCTTCCAGCATCATCACGTCACCCGAGAGAACCTGACGCCACTCTCCCCGGCGCAGTCGTTCGGCGAGCTGGGCGTTGAACAAGTAGCTGCGCGCGGCGGACAGCAGCATGCCATCGCGATCATCACGCTTGCGCCAGCCTCGCGCCAGCACCGCCACGGCGCGGCTGAGGTTACGTCCCTCTGGACCAAAGCGCTGCGGGCCAAAGTAGTTGGGCACGCCATCCTGGATGACCGCGTCAAAGCGCGCCGCCAGCTGTGTATCCTGCACCACCGGCCCCGTCACCTTCAGTCGAAACCGGTTGCCGCGATGCACGCCACGCTTGAGCTTGCGCGGGTGGCGGGCGCGCGCTTCCACTTGGTAGCCCTCGGCGGCCAGGCGCGCTTCCAGGTCGGCGGGAGCCTCCTTGCCGGGCAGGTGCACCGAGAACCACTGGCGCGTCACCGCCACCCGGTCCTTCATGCCGGCATACCCCACGTCACGACGAGTGACGCCGCATAGATGGGCCAGGGACGAGGCGACCCGGGAGGTGGTGGCATCACGCTTGGCGATCCACAGCCAGAGATGTTCCCCCTGCCCTTCCGGCGCAAAGCCCAGGTCCTCCTCGACCAGGAAGTCGTCCGGCGTCTGCCGGTACTCACCCGGCAGGGGTGCACCCAGGCGATCATCCAGATAACGAGGCCACTGCGGCGGCCAGACAATGGCGTCGGTCATGGACGCTCCTGTCCCTGAGCCCGCTCCTGTTCTCCCTGCTGGTCGATACCGACCGCCTCGATCGCGGACAGCAGCACCACCGCCTCGGCGGCGATGCCCTCGCCCCGGCCGGTAAAGCCAAGGCGCTCTGTCGTGGTGGCCTTGACGTTGACGGCGGCGAGATCGATTCCCAGGTCTTCCGCCAAGTGCCCCCGCATGGCCAGGAGATGAGGCGCCATCTTGGGCGCCTGAGCCATCAAGGTGGCATCCAGGTTGGCCACCTGATATCCCGCTGCGGTCACTTCCTGCATCACGCGCCGAAGCAGGTCGCGACTGTCGGCACCCTTCCAGGCCGGATCGGTATCGGGAAACAGGTGGCCAATATCTCCCAGCGCACAGGCTCCGAGCAGCGCATCACTGACGGCATGGAGCAGCACGTCCCCATCGGAGTGAGCAACAAAGCCGTGGGCAAACGGCAGGCGCACGCCTCCGATCATCAGATGGTCGCCGTCGCCAAAGCGATGTACGTCAAATCCGTGGCCTATCCGCAAAGGCAGTAGCATAGTCGATGAGTCTCTTACGTTTCCCGCGGCGCGCCCGCGCTGGAGAGCAACAGCTCTGCCAGACGCAGGTCCTCGGGATGGGTGATCTTGATGTTGTCGCGGCGTCCTGACACCAGCCGGGGCGAGAGGCCCAGCGCTTCCACCGCAGAGGCCTCATCGGTGATGCGCGCAACGCCGATGCCATCGGCGGACAGCGCCTGCCCCAGCGCGCGCTGCAACAGCGCAAAACGAAAGGCCTGCGGGGTCTGGGCCTGCCACAGGCCGCGACGATCTTCGGTGCCGGCGATGTGCCCCTGACCGTTGTCACGCTTGATAGTATCCGCCACCGGCGAGGCCAGCAGGGCACCCTCCGTAGCCTCCAGTGCCGCCTGATACAGATGCTTCAGGTCCTCGCTGCTGACACAGGGACGAGCCACGTCATGCACCATCACCAGGTCATCCGGCTGGCACTGGGTCTGGATCGCTGCCAGCGCATTGACCACGCTGTGCACCCGTTCGGCACCGCCAGGAACACGCTGCCAGTGTGGAAACGGCACCAGCGCTGGGTCGAACCAGACATCCTCCGGCGACAGGCAAAGACACAGGTGGGCATCGGGAAAGGCCTGATACAGGCGTTCAAGGGTATGCGCCATGACCGGACGCCCGGCCACCTCCCGGTATTGCTTGGGCATATCGCCCCCGACTCGGCGCCCGACGCCGGCGGCTGGCACGATCAACCACAGTCGTGGAGCGGCAGCACTCATTGGCTACTCGCTCCCTGCCCGCTGCCTGGCTCAGGCTGGGGAGACGGCGCGACGTCCGTCTCGACCCCGGGCACCCAGAAGAACTGCTCGTCGGTGCGCACCATCCCGACATCGCTGCGCGCACGCTCTTCAATGGCATCCAGACCGGTCTTGAGGTCCACCACCTCGGCGCTCAGCCGCGAGTTACGGTCACGCAGCGGCTGATTCTGGGCTTCCAGTGCTTCCACACGCCCGCTGACTTCATTCATTTCCATGACACCACCCTGGCCCAGCCACAGTCGATACTGAAGCAGGGCGAGCAGTGCCAGCAGCACTATCGCCAAGGTCTTGAGCATGAGGGTACCGTCGACATTCGATTCGGCGCCTAGTATGCCATCGCCCGCCCATCCGGGGCGAGCCGCAGGGCCATCCGGAGCGTGCGGCGGCTATCCCCGGCTCGATGTCGCCACAACACACCGCGGCCACAACCGCTCGCTACCGCAGCAGACGGATATGACAGGGAGTCGATATGCCAGGGTGCCGATACGACAGCGGCCGCCATATCATGGCGGCCGCTGGGTCACGGGTCCGACTACTGTTGCATCCGACTACCGTTACAGCTGGAACGGCATGCGGAAGGTCAAGCTGATGTCCGAGGCGTCATCGGTCATGCCGATGCCCAGGTTGGTGACCACCGAGGTGGAGTCGGACATGGCGTAGGTACCACCAATATTGAACACACCGATGTTGGCATCACTGCCGATGACGTCGGTCTTGCGACCGCCATCCGGGGTGATCTCGGTCTTGCGGATGTACTCATGTGAATACGACAGCGCAAGGCTCAAGCGCTCGTTCAAGGCAAACGCCGTACCAAAGCCCGCGCTGATGCTGTCCCCCAGGTCCACTTCGGCCTTCTGGTCTCCCTCGCCTGCCGAAATGTCGTCGAACTCTTCCTCGATATTGTAGGTGTACCCCAGGTTGGCAAAGACGATGGCGGGATCCAGGGTCTTCAACACCGAGACCCCAGCCGTCACGCCCCAGACCCCGTTACCGGTAGGCAACTCCTTGGGCACCGAGAGGTTACCCGCCGAGTCGACCTGCTCGATCTCGATCCCGTAGGGGTCCTTGCCGGTCGGTGCGCGCACTCCGAGACTCACCACCACGTCGGGCCGCTCCGTGGTCTCGGGCAGCAGGCGATAGGACAGACTCGCCGAGATGTCACCCAATCCGGCCTCGTCGACATCCTCCTCGACATTCTGTTCGGTGGAAAACTCGCCACCGATGGACTGGATGGTGGTCGTCCGATAGACGAAGGGCACGTTGATGCTGGCCTCCAGCCTGTCGGTCAAACCATAGCGGGTGTTGATATCCAGCGTGGTGATATGGGTCTCGACATTATCCAGATTGAGCTCGCCGAGGAAGATCGCATCGAGGGCCAGAAAGCCGCGTAGGGCCAGGCTGTCGCGATCAGAGTAGGTATAGGTGATGCCCGGCTCGATGGTCAGTCGGTCCGAGAACAGCGCGTGTTCCTCACGGAAGATATCCTGCACGCTGCGCGAGGCTTCCTGAGACTCCAGCGCCTGCTGCTGCTCGGCACCCACGGTCTGCTGGGCGAAAACCGGTGTCGCGGCACCGGCAAGCAAAAGGCCCGCCAGGGGCGGGCAGAGCGTCCTGTTGATGACGATATTCACGTCGTTCTCCTTGTCCCCGAAATGGTCGCTTGTCGTTCTTCACTCTTTCTCGAGGGGCTACCTGCAACCGGTCGTCTGGCGCGCCCGTCAGGGGGAGGCCTGGCCCACCTGCATGCCAGTACCAGCGTGCCTCCCGTGCTCCTCTCCCGGCAGGAGTTCCCTGTCACCCCTGCTCAAGCGTAGTTAATGTGTACGTTAAAAGAGTCTTAAATACCGCGATTCGGGCATTTATTGTCAACGCAAGGCGGCTGCCGCCTTGATTCCACTCAGCATGCCGGGCGTCGCACGATCCCCCACGCCGGACTGATTGCCCATATACAGCTGCAGCCGGGTGAGGTTTCGCACCTGCTGCAGGCTGCTGGACAGCTGAATCGCCTGACTAAGCCCACTGCCTGGCACGATGGCCTGACGAATGTTGCCCATGCCCGGCATGTCGATGGACACGCTCATGTCGTTGCCCACCGCGGACACCGCGATGGTGCTGCCAGCGACCTGGCGGGTTCGGGTACCTCCCCCACTCGCGCTGCTAGTGCTGAAGCTGGAGGCATCCAGCACATCGATCACCAGGTCATTGGCGGCCACGTTGAAGTCACCGCCGGCCTGGATCGACTGCACGACCCCGGAGGCATTGGCGGTCCCCTGGTCGACCACCCGGGCGCCATTGCCAAGTCGCGCCAGACCCGCTCGGCTTTCCACGACGGTGATCGTGGGTTCAAAGCTGACACTGGGCTGCTGCCGGCTGAGATCCCCCAACATGCGAGCGCCCGCGGCCAGCTGGTCACCGGCGGCGGTGCGCCACTCACTGACCATCTGCACGCCAAAGAACATCAGCCGCCCCTTGTCGGCAAAACGGCCTCGCTGCACGCCAAGCTCGTTATCCGAAAGCTGGCGTGCACTGGCGAAGCCTTCAAAGGTGGTGAAATCGGTGGTGGCGGCCTGTGCCGCCGGTATCGACAGGGACAACGCCAGCGCCAACAGCATGGCGCCCCTGCCTGCCCCTGTTCCCTTGTCCTGTCCCATCATGTTCGTGCCCCCTGATCGACGGCGCCTCACCACGCCGCAGAGCCTTGCCGCTTTGTGATCGTTGTTGTCAGAACAGCTCGGCGTGACGGAAACCGAAGTCGATCATCTGTTCGCGTGATACGGGAGAAAACACGTCCTTCATACGATGCGCCGTCAACGGCTGGCGCGGATCCAGCAAGGCGGTATAGCGGTCGAAACCGTCTCCCACCACCGCGAAAATGATGTTGTTCCAGGCGGCCAGGAAGTCGTCACGGGTCATTACCCGATTGCCCAACGCCGGATCGCCGATGTAGACGCGATCCCCGCTGGCCTTCTTCATGACCACGAAGTGTCTGTATCCGTTGAGGTCCAAAAGGACGATCACCGGTATCGATACCTGGTCCAGGGTGTCGCCATCGACTTCATAGCCGCGGCCCCTGAGACCCAGCGTCTCGACATAGTTCTTGAGATCCAGCAGAGAGAAGCCCTGCTGCTGCACCAGCTCCAGATCGGCCACCTCGAGCATGCCCGCCAGGACATCGTGCTCGGTGGTATCGGACATCTGGTAGGCGTACTTGAGAAGCGTGGCCAGTGACGCGGCACCACAGGAAAAGTCGGTGCGCTGCTCCACCAGGTTCTCGTAGCGACGTTCACGGATGGACTGGACGTCCTTGTTGATCACCGTCCCCGGCACAATGCCGCCCAGGCGGATGGTGGCGGCGTGCCCGTCGAGGGCGGGCAGTGCCAGGCCAAGGGCGATTGCCGTGGCCAGCGACCAGCGTGGCAGCGTCATGGTCGGTCTCCCTTCGTGCTGAACGTCGTGGTGAAAGAACCCCGGCCCGCAAGGGCCGGGGAGTATCACGCGAGTGATGTTGGCTTAGTTCTCGCCACCGCCACCACCCATGGAGGTGCCACCCATGCTGGAGGCAATGGACAGCGAGTTGCGCTGCATGTTGCCGCCGCCAGCGGCGATGTTGACGCCGATGTTGCCGGTGGCCCCGGCCAGGGCGTTGGTGCCGAGAGAGGCGTTGTTTTCCTGGTAGACCAGGCGCTGGCGTGTATCGATGCTGAAGCCAGCGGAGACGCCACCCAGGCTGATCCGGCCGCGCTCGCGGAAGCTCAGAGTGCCGCTTTCCTCACCCTCGAACTTGCCTTCGTTCTTCAGGCCGCCAATGGTCGGACCATTGTCGTCGAAGTCGATGTGGCCCCACAGCACCTCGCCACCAGAGTGTCCATCGCCGCCCTGCCAGATTTCCGGATAGACGTCGTTGGTCTGTGCCCAGTCACCTTCGTAGGAGCCGCGACCGCCACCCACATAGCCACCGCGCAGCGCGGTCTTCTCGAGATAGGCAGAGGTGTTGGTCAGAGTCACGACTTCGCCGCCTGTCATAGAGGTGTTGCCAAAGCTGGCCTGGACGCCGCCGGATGTGGCATCGGCGCTGCCGCTGGCAGTGTTGACCGACGCGGCCAGACTGTTGTGCTGGGCGTTGCCGATACCGGCGGCCACGTTGACACCCACATTACCGCTGGCATTACGCAGCGCGTTGGTGCCCATGCGGGCATTGTTCGGGCTGGCGCTGATGTCGGTAGTGTTGTTGGAGGCGGACTGGAAGGAGAACGACGCAGACTGGCCGAACACGGTGGCGGCGTCAGAAGATGACAGCGCGGCATCGTTGGCCTGCTGGTTGTTGTCACCGGCCGCCACGTTGACGCCGACGTTACCCGAGGCGCCCTGGAGGGCACCGCTGCCCAGGGTGGCATTGTTCTTGGTCAGGCTCTGAGAGGCTTCGTTGTCGTCGCTGAACTGCTTGCTATCCACAGTCGCGCCAGAGTAGTTGGGATCATAGAAGATCGACCCGCCCAGGGCGCCCAGGCGCTTGTAGGTGTGGGAGTCGTTCTTGATATGAACGTCGTAGCGGTTGTTGACGTCGGAATCCATGTAGGAATCGGTGTCGAAACGGTTTTCCGCCATTGCCGCGGGCGCGGCCAGAAGTGCAGAGATGGCCAGAGCGAGCGGAGCTTTTTGGAAAGTTTTCATGGTCGTTCTCCTGAATGAACCGTACTGCCTATTCACTGCTGTTATTGACGTCACCCTTTGCTTCGTATCTTGACGCTATTGGTTGAAGCGAAAGCTGAAGCTATTGCGAGTGGCGTTCCCCGTGCCGGCTGACTGGTTGACTTGAATCACTCCTCTGGCCCCCGCAAAACTGCTCTCGTCAATGTCGAGATTGCGGGTCACGCCGTTGGAGTCACTGCCGTCCCCCCCGTTCAGCCCCTGCCTTGGAGCCAGCACCTGTTGCAGACTATCGTCGCTCAGGCCGCTGACCGTGCTCCCCAGAGCCATGCCGAAGCTGTTGCTCTGAAGGTTGCCTACTCCCGCCGTCTGGTTGACGGACATCCATCCGGAAGATTGCCCAAAGGCCCCTTCTCTGATGGCCGTCCCTACCTCCATGTCGGCGAGTCGCTCGTCGATGCGCACCTGCTGCACCAGACGATTGTTGATCGTGGCAGCGTCACCGGTTGCCAGTGAGCCGCTGCTGGATTGAAGATTCTGACTACCGGCGGCCAGATTGGCCGACGTCACACCGCTGACACCGCTGAGCGCCTGTCCACTGATGACGCTGCTGTTTCTCAGCACCCCCAGGTCTTGCCCCCTGGCCGAATCCGGGCTGACCATCACCAGGCCCAGGGCCGTGGCGAACATCACCACCCGTGTCAGCCGCAGCGGTATGGAGGACAACTCTGACATCTCGGCTGAGGCGTCCATCGCAGGCTTTAGTTGTTGAGTCAGCATGCTCAGCGCCTCCCGCCGGTCAGGGGCGCCAGCGCCCCGGTGACGGTGTTGGCGATACCTGAGGTGGCTCCGATCACGCTGCCACCGGTGGATCCGCCGCCTACGGATGTCGCCACTCGATTGCTCGAGCCGACGCCACCACTGCCAAGATGGGTGCCGGTGCCTAGGGCGCGGTGCATCTGGTTCATGCCTTGCCCGACGCCGGCACTGATGCTCGCGGCCCGGGTATCGTCGAGAACGATGGCGGTGACGCCTCCCATACGGCTGTGGACGCTACCGGTCGCGCTGCGCGCCATATTGCTGCTGCGCATCAGGTCAGCCCGCGCTCGGATAGGGCCGCTCTCGCGATTGACGTATCCGAAGGGTGCTGTCTCGACTTCTCGCAGCACGATGATTTCACCCGGCTGGACCCCAGGGCGTAGCTCGGCAGCCTGACTCTGACCGGTC
This sequence comes from Halomonas sp. DP4Y7-1, assembly GCF_019800705.1. Taxonomy (NCBI): domain Bacteria; kingdom Pseudomonadati; phylum Pseudomonadota; class Gammaproteobacteria; order Oceanospirillales; family Halomonadaceae; genus Halomonas; species Halomonas sp. DP4Y7-1. The sequence goes on from NZ_JAHVKS010000002.1 coordinate 205,642, forward strand.
CCCACACCGGTCAGAGCCGCCACTGCTGCAGCTGCCAGCATCAGACGCCACTGGCAGGCCACGGCCACGCCGCCCCCTTGCCCTGCTTCCATCCCCTGCCCTTCGTTGACTTTCAGGTGTCCCATGGTGATCACCAGTCCCGTTGCGTAGTGACGGTGGCGCTCTGCCGGTTGTTCAGGCCGTTGGCGACACGATGGCTGCTATCGCCGCCACCGCCCCCTGCGCCGCGCCCTGGACGCTCGTCCCAAAGAATGACGCCGTCAGCGTCTATTGCTGTGTCGGGAACAAAGCGTCCGCGAATCTGGTCCAGCGCTCCGTCATTGACGATGTGCTGTTCTATCGGAGTGGCGAATACCTGGGTCGCATCCGTCAGCGAGTTGTCGGACTGGGCCTGACCTGCCGCGGCTAGCGCAGCGGTCGCAATGATCGCGCTGGCTACGCAGCGAAACTGAATTCGGCCTTTCGCGATCATCTGGTTCATGTCGGCATCTCCTGCGGATGTTGATCCCTGCGCCCCTTTGCTCCTCGCCAAGTACAGAGCAAACGGCGTGCCAACTTTTAAACCATTGATATTTAATAACTTTTATTTTCCACGCTGTCGGAAACTGTTAACTGGCTGATACAACGAGCCGAGACACCACCTGAAGGACCTGCACAAAATGAGATTTAATCCATTGTTTTTAAATGGATTTAAAGGATAAGTAACAGGACTGGTACAGCCTTGGGCGCGACCGAGCTCGCCGAGGCCAAACGCCAGGAGCTGAAAAGGAAGGGAGTGCACACGAACCCGCACAAATCGTAGGTTTCAGCGCACAGGAAAAAAATCGACACACCGGTGAACAGGCTGTTGGCATGCGTTACGCCAACGTCGCCCCCGAGTCAGCAAGGACGTACCCATGGGCAGCCGATATGCTGACCAATGCCTTCCGAGAACCAAAAGCCATCGGCAAGCAACTGTTTTTATTGGATGAAAAAAGAATCGAAGGACATGAGGCGGGATGCAATTATGCTGTTTCACTCACGATACAGTTTCTGTTTCGAGCCCCTTCAGGCTCACTTCAGCTCACTGCATGGCTTTCACTACCTGGTTTTCACTACCAGGCTTTCACGACATGGCCGCCATTGGACGGCCTTCACTTCGCGACCTCCACCTGGGGGGCGGTATCAGCAGGTCAACCTCGGGAGAAAGTGGCTTGCCAGACACGCAAAGGCCCCGCCATCGCGGGGCCTTGCAGGGTATCGGCCCTGAGCCAGTGCCACCCTTGAACGCCGAGACAGTCATGTCGGCGCGGGGCATGGGAAAAAGGCTAGAGAGCGCTTGTTTGGCCTCACTGTCCACCGACATGGGGTTGAGCAGGCCTCAAGGAATCGACAGCTTCAGGCGAGAAAAGGGGCACCGCCTCCCTAAGAGAAGGCGGCCTCCTGGGGCGGGGTTCGGGAAATACCGTGCTTGTCGAGCAGGCGATAGATCGTCACTCGGGAGACTCCCAGCTCCTTGGCCGCGGCATTGACCCGGTACTTGTTGCGCCCCAGCGCCGAGAGCAGGGCATCCCGCTCGGCTTCTTCACGCACCTCTTCCAGGGTCATCTGGTGCCTGTTCAGGCCGCGACGCTCGATCCCGAGGTCTTCTGGCTGAATCAGCCGGTTTTCACACATCACCATGGCCCGACGCACCCGGTTGATCAGCTCACGCACATTGCCCGGCCAGTGGTAGCGCTGCATCACCGACAGCGCCTCGCGGGAAAAGCCTTTCAGACAGGAGGCCTTTTCGCTGGAAAAGCGTTCGAAGAAGAACCGCGCCAGGATCTCGATATCTTCGGAGTGCTCCCGCAGCGCAGGCACCTTGACCTGGAGCACGTTAAGACGGTGGTAGAGGTCCTCGCGAAAGCGCCCCTCCTTGACCGCCAGGTCCAGATTGACATGGGTCGCCGCCACGATGCGCACATCCACGGGGATATCGTCGAGTCCCCCGACACGCTGGATGCAACGCATCTCCAGAAATCTCAACAAGTTGACCTGCAGCTCCAAGGGCAAGTCGCCAATCTCATCGAGAAACAGGGTGCCCCCGTCGGCGGCCTCGATGCGTCCAATCTTGCGCTGGGTGGCCCCCGTGAAGGCGCCCTTTTCGTGACCGAACAGCTCAGACTGAATCAAATGCTCGGGCAGGGCTCCACAGTTGATCGCATGGAACGCTTCTCGCGACCTGGCCGAGCGCTCGTGGATGGCCTGGGCGGTCAGCTCCTTGCCGGTGCCGGATTCCCCGCTGATAAAAACAGGCGCATCGACCACCGCGACCTTGCGGATGGTCTTGAACAGGTTCCACATGACCGGGGTCGTGCCGACAAACTCGTATTCGGAATCTTCTGCGCTGGTCGACATGCTCTGCTCTTCTCGATCGCGCTGCTGCAGGCGCGCCAACTCGGACGCATGCTCCAGAAGAATCGACAGACGCAAGATATCGACCTGGGGTGACACCAGCGAATGGCTAAGATGGGCCATGATACGGCGCTTGTCGGCATCGCCTATCTGTTCTTCCGAGCCCACCGCAATCCAGGGCCTTTCGCTCTTGAGAATCAGCGGCTCCAGGTGCCTGAGATCATGGCTGGACAGATCCCCCAGCACCATCACTCCTACCTGGCAAGGATCATCTACCTGTAACCGGCAATCGGACAAGGGGGTGATCAGGGGATGCATCTGCCATCCACTGCTCTGCAAGCCTTTCAGCAGATGACCGGCGTCCCCCTCTGGATTGCCGATCCACCAACTGCACCGCGGCATCACATCCATCGTGTGTCCCCTGAACCCGACGCCTCGCCCAGCAGGCCATGATCACGGCAATCGCGCGATCCATGGCCCAATCGGCACAACCTTGACACGCTGCGCCGGCACCAGCCCCATGGACATCACGCTCGTTACCTTGCGACATCACGCCGGGTCGGTACTGCCGTCCGGTAAGTGACGGCCAAGATGGCCACTGGGTTGCCTGGATACGCTTCGTCGGTATGTCGTCGTTGTCTTACATTCTTATCGGTTGAATCATAGCACCGTATCACTCGCTGCCTCGAAACGGTAATCCACGCTCGGCAGCCTTGACGTAGCCGTCCACATGCAGGGCCTCTTCTCGACAAAAGCGCTGCACCGCGTCAGCAAGGCGCGGGTCGGCGATGTGATGCAGGGAGGTCAAACGCCTGGGGGCGAAGCCGCGAGCCACCTTGTGCTCGCCCTGGGTACCGGGATCGAAGCACGTCAGACCTTGCTCCAGGCAATGTTCGATCCCCTGGTAGTAGCAGGTCTCAAAGTGCAGGCAGTCTGCCATGACCTCACTGCCCCAGTAGCGGCCATACAAGGTGTTGCCACCTTGCAGGCACAGCGCTGTCGCGACCGGGCGTTCGTCAACCAGCGCCTGAATCAACACCAAGCTGTCCGGCATAGTGCGCCGTAGCTGCTGGAAGAAGGATTCACTGAGATAACCGGCGCTGCCTCGCTCCAGATAGGTGATGCGGTAGCAGCGATAGAAATGGTGCATCGCGGCCTCATCGATGTCGCGACCCTGAAGCCGGCGCATGCGTATGCCCTGTTCGGCGACCCGACGCCGTTCTCGCCGCACTTCCTTGCGGCGCCTTGAGGTCATGGCAGCAAGATAGCCATCGAAGTCGCCAAATCCCCGGTCGCGCCATTGAAACTGCTGTCCCTTCCTCGGGATGAGCCCAGGGCAGGCCTGTTGCCAATGAGCGATTTCATCGTCTTCGGCGAACAGCAGATGCCAGCTTGATAGGCTATCGTCGGCCTCCCACTGGCTGGCCAACAGCCTTATGGCGGCACCAGGGTCTTCGCCTTCGGCCAGGGCTAGCCTCGGCCCAGGAGCTGGGGTGAAAGGTATGGCGCTGATCGCTTTCGGATAGTAGCGACCTCCTGCTCGCTCCCAGGCATCTGCCCAGGCCCAGTCGAACACATACTCGCCCCAGGAATGCTCCTTGTAATACCAGGGCAACGCCCCGACGAGACGATCTCCTCGCCACAGGGTCAGGTGCGCGGGCAGCCACCCCGTTCCCTCTCCCACCGCCGCAGTCGCCTCCAGCGCATGCAGAAACTCATGGCGCGCAAAGGGATAGTCCGGCCCGACGACGGCGTTCCAGCGGTGGGCCGGTATCTCCGCCATGGCCGTCAGTCGGCGCAGCTCCAGCGCCAGTTCCTGATCGTTGCTGTTGGCCAGAGGGGGTATTGGCATCACAACTGCCTCCTAGCGCTTTGCGATTGCGCCACAGAGTGCCAGACTTTACGGCAGGACGCCGCTGCTCACCGGTAAAGGTGAGAAACCCACCCCTCACTCCCGTAAAATAACTACATATTCGACCAAAGCATTCGGTTAAAAGGGAGGAATGCGGTCAAATGTTTGGTAAAGTTACATACCTGACCCGCATCAACACGTCTGAGGTTGACCATGGCTAGCCAGCAAGCTTCTTCGCTCGATCCCACTGTTGCCCGCGTTACCGAACGCATCCGCGAACGCTCTCGTGAGAGACGTGCGCTCTACGTGGAGCGCATGGAGGCCCAGCATCGTCGCGGAGTTCATCGTGCGGAACTGTCCTGCGGCAACCTTGCTCATGGCTTCGCGGCCTGCGGTAGCGAGGACAAGAATCAGCTGAAACTGATGAACAGCGCCAACCTGGGAATCATTTCGTCCTACAACGACATGCTGTCCGCCCACCAGCCGTTCGAAACCTTTCCCGAGACCATTCGGGAGAGCGCTCGCCAGATGGGGTCCACCGCACAATTCGCCGGCGGCGTGCCCGCCATGTGCGACGGGGTCACGCAAGGCCAGCCAGGCATGGAGCTATCACTGTTCTCCCGTGACGTGATTGCCATGGCGGCCGCCGTAGGCCTGTCCCACAACATGTTCGATGCCGCACTCTACCTCGGGGTGTGCGACAAGATCGTGCCGGGCCTGTTTATCGGCGCTGCGCGCTTCGGCCATCTGCCCACCACCTTCGTTCCCGCTGGCCCCATGCCAAGTGGCCTGCCCAACAAGGAAAAGGCGCGGGTCCGCCAGCTGTACGCCGAGGGCAAGGTGGGTCGCGACGAACTGCTGGAGGCCGAGTCCGAGAGCTATCACAGTCCGGGCACCTGCACGTTCTATGGCACCGCCAACTCCAACCAGCTGATGATGGAATTCATGGGGCTGCACCTGCCCGGGGCTTCCTTCGTCAACCCCGGCACCCAGATGCGCGAGGCGCTGACGCGGTTTGCCACCGAACAGACCATCCGTAACACCGAGCCCGGCGGCAACTACCGCCCCTTCTATCGGCAGATCGATGAACGCGCCATCGTCAATGCGATGGTCGGGCTCCTGGCTTCCGGTGGCTCCACCAACCACACCATGCACCTGGTCGCCATGGCGGCTGCCGCTGGCATCACGATCACCTGGGACGACTTCTCGGAGCTGTCCTCGGCGGTACCCAGCCTGACGCGGGTCTACCCCAACGGCCAGGCCGACATCAACCACTTCCAGGCCGCAGGCGGCATGAGTCTGTTGATTCGCGAGCTGCTTGGCGCGGGTCTGATCCACGGCGACATTCCCACCGTGTTCGGCGACGACCTCACCGCCTACACCCAGGAACCCTTCCTGGAAGACGGCAAGCTGGTATGGCGTGAAGGCCCATTGGAAAGCCTCGACACGGATGTGCTGCGTCCGGTGGCCAATGCCTTTGCCCCCACCGGAGGTCTGAATGTGCTGCAGGGCAACCTGGGCCGCGGCGTCATCAAGGTCTCGGCAGTGGAGCCCCAGCACCGCATCGTGGAAGCCCCGGTCAAGGTCTTCGAGGAGCAGAATGACCTGAAGGCGGCCTTCGATGCGGGGGAGCTGGACCGAGACGTGATCGTGGTGGTGCGCTTCCAGGGGCCAAAGGCCAACGGCATGCCCGAGCTGCACAAGCTGACCCCCTACCTTGGCGTGCTCCAGGACCGCGGCTACAAAGTGGCACTGGTCACCGATGGCCGTATGTCGGGTGCGTCAGGTAAAGTGCCGGCAGCGATTCACATGACACCGGAAGCACTGGACGGTGGCCCCCTGGCGAAACTGCGCGATGGCGATATCGTTCGCCTTGACGCTGACAAGGGCGAACTGTCTGTGCAGCTCGATAATGCCGAGTGGCAGGATCGTCCGAAGCGCGTGGCCGAACTGGACCACTATCATGTGGGCCTGGGACGTGAACTGTTCGGCGGTTTCCGTCATCTGGCCATGGGCGCAGAGGAAGGTGCTGGCGTATTCGGCGGCTTCGAGGCCGACGACCTGGTACGCCAGCAGCAACAGATTCACGACGAGGACGCCTGACCACGCCATGACACGTCAAGCGCTGATCGGGGATATCGGCGGCACCAACGCGCGCTTTGCGCTGGTGTCGCCGGACCACCCTGCCCCCCACCACATCATGACGCTTCCCTGCGCCGACTATCCGGGAGTGGTCGAGGCCGTTCAGGACTACCTGAGCCAGGCAGGTGCCAGCGGCCAGGATGCGCCGAAGGAAGCCTGTCTGGCCTTCGCCTGTCCGGTACACGCCGAACGGGTCAGCATGTCGAACAATCACTGGGATTTTCTCAAGAGTGATGTTCGACGCGAGCTGGGGCTCGATAACTTCAAGGTCATCAACGACTTCATGGCACAGGCCCTGGGCGTCCCCCATGTCGCTGCCCATGAGCTGGTCAGCATTCAGACGGGTGACGAGGTCGAGCATGCCGCGCGCCTGGTGATCGGCCCGGGCACTGGCCTTGGCATGGCCGGCGTGTTCCCGGCGCGGCGTGCCTGGGTGCCCTTGCCCAATGAGGGCGGACACGCAAGCTTTGCCCCCACGGATGAGCTGGAGCTGGACATCTATCGCCACTTTCACCGCCGCTACGGGCGGGTCAGCGTGGAGCGCATCCTGTGCGGCCAGGGTCTGCTGGACCTGTACCGCGTGCTGGCCGACATGGACGGCCAGCCGGCACTGGCGTCATCTCCGGCGGAGGTGACCAGCGCGGCCAACAGCGGTGACCCTCTGGGGCGTGATACCATCCTGCGCTTTCTCAAGATCCTCGGTGATGTGTCAGGCGATGCCGCCCTGACCCTGGGAGCCAGAGGGGGCGTCTATCTGTGCGGAGGTATCGTGCCGAGACTGGTGGACTGGCTACCCCACAGTGGTTTTCTCAGCGCTTTCAGCAGCAAGGGCCGTATGCGCCCCTACAACGAAGCCATCTCCATACAGGTGGTCAAGGCCCCCTGGACGGGCTTGCTGGGCGCCGCCGAGGCGCTCCACAACGAGGAGGTCGAATGATTCCGGCAACGCTGCAGAGTTTGATCAATGACGTGCAAGGCCAGGGCCGTATCCACTGGGCCGGTCGTGAGGTCTGGGTGGCCAACGAGTCCTGGGGGCAGCTGGCGATCTCGCTCCAGGGGGCCCAGGTACTGCACTATCTACCCGCGCCCGACCCCGCGCGAGCCGCAGGCGCTTCTTCTTCCGCGTCCGACCCCGCGCGAGCCGCAGGCGCTTCTTCTTCCGCGCCCGACCCCGCGCGAGCCGCAGGCGCTTCTTCTTCCGCGTCCGACCCCGCGTCAGCCGCAGGCGGCGAAGTCGATAGCGGTGCGGATGACGCGCTGGTGCCCGGGGGTTGGCTGTGGGTAACGCCGACGCCCCAGCAGGTGCCGGGTGCCATCCGCGGCGGGATTCCGCTGTGCTGGCCATGGTTTGCCGACGAGAACACGGCGGACGAGTCTGCCGATCGTTCTGGGCCGATGCACGGTCCGGCACGCAAGGCTGACTGGCAACTGGATGCGGTGGATGAACACGAGGACGGCGTCGAGGTGCATCTGTCGCTGCCTCAGCGGCTGCACAGCCAGCTTCACCCCCGCGCCGTGGTCCAGGCCAACGCCCAGCGCCTGCATGTCGAGCTGATCACCGAGCACCTGGGGGAAACCCCGGTCAAGATGACTGCCGCGCTGCATAGCTATCTGGCCGTGGACCAGGTCTTTGCCTGCCGCGTCGAAGGACTGGCTGGCGCCCGCTACCTGGACAAGCTCAAGGGCTTTGCCGAGAGCGAGCAGATCGGCGAGCTAGGAGTGCGCGAGGGCATTGACCGGATCTACCACTCCAACGCCGAGGTGGTGCTGGATGACGGCCACCGGCGCCTGCGCATCGCTCGTCAGAACAGCGACTCGGTCGTGGTATGGAACCCGGGCGAGTCCCCCAACCCGGACACTCCCCTCGACGCCGCACGTCGCTTCCTGTGTGTGGAATCCGCCAACACCCGCCTTGACCCGGTGTGGCTGGTACCTGGGGCCCAGCACATGCTCGGCACCACCCTATCATTGGCCAACGACTGATCGCCGAGGAGCCTCCCATGACCCCCGTGATCGCCTTCGGAGAAGCGCTCGTGGATATGCTGTCCAGCCGGCTGGGCAGCAGCAGGCAAGGTCCAGAGACCTTCACACCCTACGCCGGTGGCGCACCGGCCAACGTCTCGGTGGCCTGCGCCCGTCTGGGTCTCACCAGTCGTTTTCTGGGCATGCTGGGAGACGACCACTTCGGTGACTTCATCGCTGCCGAGCTTCAGCACCACGGTGTCGATGTCAGCGGCGTAGCGCGCACGAAAGAGGCCCGCACCGCCCTGGCCTTCGTCTCACGGGATGACCAGGGTGAGCGCACCTTCGACTTCTATCGGCCGCCTGCCGCTGACCTGCTCTACCGCACGGAACACCTGCCCCAGGGCGTCTTTGCAGAGCCCGCCATCGTGCACCTCTGCAGCAACAGCCTGACGGATGAGGACATCGCCGAGACCTCGCTGGCCATTACCGAGATGGCCGCGCGAGCAGGCTGCCTGGTCAGTGTGGACGCCAACCTGCGCCATAATCTGTGGCCAGATCATCAGATCGACATCGGCCTGGTCACCCGCCTGCTGGACCAGGCGGACCTGATCAAGCTGTCGACCGACGAACTCGAAGCCCTGCGTGGCGATCACCCCCGGAAAGACTGGTTGGCCGAACGACTGGCGGCCGGAGCACGCCTGATCGTGATCACTGACGGCCCCGGCTCGGTGGCAGCCCATACGATTCGCGGCGTGACTCACATGACACCGCCAGCGGTGACGGCGGTTGACACCACCGCTGGCGGCGATGCCTTTATCGGCGGCCTGCTGGCGGCCCTTGCCGACCACGACTGGCAGCAGCCCGACTGGGCCCAGGACGGCGACTTTCTTGAGCGCGCCCTGACCCTGGCATGTCGCTGCGGCGCCCATGCCGTGACGCGTCCCGGTGCGTACTCGGCGCTGCCCCGGCGAGAAGATGTGATCGACTGAAGCGATCCGCTACGGTGACTGCCCGCCCCCGGGGCCGTCGCCTGACGTTCCATGCGCGCAGCGTAGTGTCACGTCAGCGCATGGATGCAGATGCAGATGCAGTGCTTGCTCAGGCCAGATCCCTGGCCTCGACAAGGTGACGCCCTGCCGGGGCCAGCACGGCACCGTCGACCAGCGCCTGGGCAATCCTTGATACCGGGCTCGGGCGCCACTGCCTGGGCAACAGCGGCCGCAGCAGACGCGACGCGGCCAGGCCCAGGCGCTCGCCGCGACGTACCTCGAGGCGCTGGCCATCGATCAAGCCAGGCCGCACTATCGTCAGGCTATTGAAGTCGAGTCCTCCTAGCGCGTCTTCCAGCTCACCCTTGACCCGGGAATAGAAGAAGCGTGAGTGGGGGCTGGCGCCCAACGCCGAATTCAGAGAGAAACGCTGGGCCCCGCCTGCTCGCGCCTGGCGGGCGAACCACAGCGGTAGTTCCAGATCGACCCAGCGAAAGGCGTCGCGAGATCCTGCCGCCTTGAGGGTGGTACCCAAGGCGCAGATGACGGCGTCGACGTGCCACCGTTCACCGCCTTGTTCGAGCTGGGCAAAGTCCACGACAGGACTCGTCAGGCAGGAGTGCTCGCGCTGCAGCGGTCTGCGCACCGGCGCCACCACGGCACTGACCTGCGGATGATCCAGCAGCCTGCTCAGCACCTCCTGCCCCACCAGTCCCGTCGCTCCCAGTAACAGCACCTTCATGTCGCCGCCTCCGACGCGGTTGTTGATGCCCTGCATCTTGCCATGCCGGGACGATATCCGAAGCCCTATCCGTGGCTATAGCGACATTGTGTGGACGAGCTCACAACGAAGCAAAAAAAATCCGGCCAGAGGCCGGATCAAGGACAGCACCAGCTGTCGAGAGAGAGCACATGGATCATCATCCAGTGCAGAGAGCTCAGTGGTGGAAGCGGTCAGCGGCTTCCTTGGCCAGGGCGCGAATGGCATCCCAGTCACCGGCATCGACCAGCGACTTCGGCGTCAGCCAGGAACCGCCAACGCACATCACATTCGGCAGTGCCAGATACTCGGAGGCATTGCCCAGATTGATGCCGCCGGTAGGACAGAAGCGCGCTTCGCCGATCGGGCCACCGAAGGCCTTGAGCGCCTTGACGCCTCCGCTGGCCTCCGCCGGAAAGAACTTGAAACGACGGTAGCCATACTGCCAGCCGGTCATCAGCTCGGAGATGGTGGCGACACCGGGCAGCATGGGCACCGGGCTTTCCACGCCATAGCGATACAGTGCATCCGTGGCGCCGGGGGTGACCACAAAATCCGCACCGGCCTGCTCGACCTGACGATACTGGGCCGGGGTCAACACCGTTCCAGCGGCGATGCTGGCCTGCGGCAGTGCCTTCTTGAGGCGCGCGATGGCCTCGATGGCGCAATCCGTGCGCAGGGTGACTTCCAGCACGCTGAGACCACCTTCCACCAACGCACGCCCCATCGGCACAGCATCCTCGATGCGGTCGATGACGATGACGGGAATGACCTCTGCCTTGAGGCAGATGCTGTCCAGTTCAGTGGTACGAGTGGAGGGAAGCTGTTTTTCAATGGTCATGAGTGACTCCAGAATTCAGGGTGCCCAGTAGACGGCCAGCGGGCAGCTCAGGAAGGCGCGGATGGGCAGTTCCCGCACGTCGTCTCCGGCCATGGCGGAGGCCAGCACCGAACGCTTGTCGTCGCCGGTAAGATGCAGCACGTGGCGACGTGCATGGTGCAGTCGCTCGGCACTGAGGGTGATGCGAGCCTGAGGCTGACTGGGGGTGCGCACCGCCACGGTCAGCGCATCGGTGCTCAGGGCCAGGTCCAGCTCGCGGCTATCAGGAAACAGCGATGCGGTGTGCCCATCACCGCCCATGCCGAGGATGACCACCGACGCCGGCCAGGACAGACCGGCCAGCCGCTCGGCCACCTCTTCAGCGCCCTGCTCCGGGGTGGCATGGTCTGTCGTCAGCGGCACGAAGTTGGCGCTTTGAGCGTGATTGACCAGCAGATGTTCACGCACCAGACGGGCATTGGCGTCATCTGCGTCAGCCGCGACCCAACGTTCATCAGCCAGCGTCACGTCCACTCGTTGCCACTCCAGCGACTGTCGCGACAGCGCATGAAAGAAGGGCACCGGAGTCGAGCCCCCGGAGACCACCAGCAGAGCCCGCTGCTGCACCGCCAGGTCTTCACGCAACGCCGCCGCCACACTTTCGGCCAGCTGATGGGCCAGTTGCTCGCGCGGCGACAACTCGGAACCTTGTGCACTCATATCAGTAGTCCTCGTACCAGCTGCGACCATCCTGGGTGATCATGGCGATCGAGGCCACCGGCCCCCAGGAGCCCGCAGGATAGCGACGCGGCGGTTCATTGCGGTCTTCCCAGGTGGCGATCAGCTCGTCGCACCAGCGCCAGGCATGCTCGACTTCGTCACGCCGCACGAACAGGTACTGCTGCCCCTTCATCACCTCGAGCAACAGCCGCTCATAAGCATCCGGAATACGGGCCTTGGGGAAGGCGCTGTTGAAATCCAGATGCAGGGGCCCCCGGCGCAAGCGCATGCCCTTGTCGAGGCCGCTGTCCTTGGTCAGCACCTCCAGGCGAATGCCTTCCTCGGGCTGCAGCCGGATGATCAGCTTGTTGGCGGCGATCGCGCGCTGATCCGGGTCAAAGATGTAGTGCGGCTGCTGACGGAAGTGGATCACGATCTGCGACAGCTTCTCCGGCATGCGCTTCCCGGTGCGCAGATAGAAGGGCACGCCCGCCCAGCGCCAGTTGGCCACTTCGGTCTTCATGGCCACGAAGGTCTCGGTGTAGCTTTGGGTATTGGCGCCCTCTTCCTCGAGATACCCCGGCACACCCTGGCCGTTGCTGGTGCCCGCCGTGTACTGGCCCCGCACCACGTCGCGACCAATCATGTCATCGGTAAACGGCTTCAATGCCTTGAGTACCTTGACCTTCTCGTCACGAATGGCATCCGCGTCCAGGTTGGCTGGCGGGTCCATGGCGATCAGGCAGACCAGCTGCAGCAGGTGGTTCTGGACCATGTCGCGGAGCTGTCCGGCCTGGTCGAAATAGCCCCAGCGCCCTTCGATCCCGACCTTCTCGGCCACGGTAATCTCGACGTGAGAAATATGGTTCTGGTTCCACTGGGTACCGAACAACGGGTTGGCAAAGCGCAGTGCAATCAGGTTCTGCACGGTCTCCTTGCCGAGGTAGTGATCGATTCGGTAGATGCGCGACTCCGGGAATACCGCTCCCACCGCATCATTGACCTCACAGGAGGACTCCAGGTCGTAGCCGATGGGCTTTTCCACCACCACGCGGCTCTCGTCATCCAGGCTGCCACTGGCCTCGAGATGTCGACAGATATCCCCGTACAGGCTGGCACCCACGGCAAGATAGACCACCAGCGGGCGCTGCTGGGCCTGCTGCTTGCGCCAGTCGGCAATCGCCGTGTAGCCCTCCACCGTGGTGAAGTCGACGGTCAAGAAGGACAGGCGGTCCAGGAAGCGCGACACCACCTTGTCATCCAGCTCGCTGGCCTTGACGTACTCCTTGAGCGACGCATGAATGCGCTCCCGGAAGGCGTCGAGATCGATATCCTGGCGTGCCAGTCCCAGCAGCCGGGTATCCGGATGCAGCAGACCTTCACGATCGAGCTGGTAGAGCGCGGGAAACAGCTTGCGGCGAGACAGGTCGCCCAAGGCGCCAAACAGCGCCAGATCAATGTCGGTGCGCTCGGCGTCACTGGAGCGGGAGTGTCGTGTCATAACCGTCCTCGTGTGCTGGTAGACTCCTGACGGGCGGGGCCAAGGCATCTAATGGCTGAGTGACTCGCCGCAGGGATATCTAAGTTTACAAAAAAATAGTCGAAATTCCGCGGCGAGTACACACAATATTTTGTAAACTTACACAAAATTTGAGCTCGCTGCGCTTATACATTCGGTGTACATTGCGGGGACATCGAATGTGGATTGGATGTCGTCGGCGAGACAGCTAGGATAGCTGGCATTGTGTAGTTAAATCACCACATCCCCTGAGGGAGTCGCCCTGGCTACCCCTTCACCCCACCGTCCCATTCACCCACGCCGCTACGGAGCCACTGCCGACCATGGTTCGCCACGATCTTATCGAACGCATCCGCGCCCGCCTGGACGAGCTGAATCGCTCCGAACGCAAGGTCGCCGATGTCATTCTGGCCGACCCTGCCGCCGCGACCGGCATGAGTATCGCCAGTTTGGCTCAAGCCGCATCGGTCAGCGAGCCTACCGTCAATCGCTTCTGTCGCAACTTCGACGCCAAGGGCTACCCGGACTTCAAGATTCAGCTGGCCCAGAGTCTGGCAGGGGGCACCCCCTATGTCAGCCAGGCAGTGGAACCCGATGACAGCGCCGAGGCCTACACCGGCAAGATTTTCGGTGCCACCATCGCCGCACTCGATCTCGCCAGCCGCGAGGTCTCGCCCGAACGTATCGACCGCATGGTCGACTATCTGATCCAGGCCAAGCAAATCCATTTCTTCGGCCTTGGCGCCTCCGGAGCCGTCGCCCAGGATGCTCAGCACAAGTTCTTCCGCTTCAACCTCCCGGTCAGCGCCTACGTCGATGTGCTGATGCAGCGTATGGTGGCCTCGGCCTGCCACACCGGGGACGTCGTGGTGGTACTGTCCTACACGGGACGAACGCGAGAACTGGTCGATATCGCCGCCATCGCGCGGGAACATGGTGCCGTGGTGCTGGGCATCACCGCCCCGGACTCTCCCCTGGCTCGCCAGTGCACCGAAACCCTGACGGTCAGCGCCCCGGAAGACACCGATCATTACATGCCCATGACGTCGCGGATGGTGCAGCTCGCCCTGATCGACGTCCTCGCCACCGGGGTCACACTGCGACGCGGCGAGGACTTCCTTCACCACCTCAAGAAGATCAAGGACAGTCTGCGCAGCACTCGCTACAGCGTGGACGACTGAGTCGAGCCGCTGTCGCGGCATGCGGCTTGCCTCAAAGGGGTAATGGCACAACAATAGGCGCCCTGCCCCGCGGGAATGCCCTCGCGATGGCTGACCATGCACCTCATTGCTCAAAGGCTGCCCCATGCGCTCACTTGCTTCGCTGACGTCGTTGCTGGCTATCGCCACCGCCGGCCTGATTGGCCTGCCCTCCGTCGCCGCCGCGGACACCTTCCGCTTTACCGCCATTCCCGACGAAGACGAGTCGCGCCTGGTTGAGCGTTTTTCCAAGGTAGCCGACTATCTCTCCGACACCCTTGAGGTGGACGTGGAGTATGTGCCCGTCAAGTCCTACGGCGCCGCCGTCACGGCCTTCCGCAACGATCAGGTGCAGCTGGCCTGGTTCGGCGGACTTTCCGGGGTACAGGCACGACGCCTGGTACCTGGCTCCCAGGCCCTGGCCCAGGGCGTCGAAGACGCGGCCTTCGAAACCTATTTTCTGGCCCACGCCAGCACCGGCCTGGAACCCGCTGATACGCTCCCGGACAGCATCGAAGGCAAGACCTTCACCTTCGGCGCCAAGACGTCCACGTCAGGCCGCCTGATGCCCGAGCACTACCTGCGCGAGCGCTTTGATGCCGCCCCGGAAGAGCTGTTTACCCGGGTGGGTTTCTCCGGTGACCATTCGCGCACGATTGCGCTGGTAGAAGCTGGCACCTACGACATCGGTGCGGTCAACTTCAAGGTCTGGGACGCGGCGCTGGCCAACGGCAACGTGGATACGGACAAGGTCGACGTGATCTGGTCCACACCCAGCTACCCGGACTACCAGTGGACCCTGCGCGGCGACGCCGATGAGACCTTTGGCGCAGGCTTCACCGACAGAGTGCGCCAGGCACTGCTGAGCATGGATGATCCTGAGCTGCTCGAGAGTTTCCCGCGCTCAGGCTTTATTCCTGCCGACAACGACATGTACGCCCCCATCGAGAGCGTCGCCGAGAACCTCGGCCTGCTGCGCTGATGTCACAAGGCCCCAAAGACACTGCCTCGATGTCCGAGGCAGTGGACTTCACTGGCCTGAGCCTTGACGGCGAGGATCTCGGTCACGGACGGCAGATCGTGTTGAGGGATGTCCGGCTGCGATTGGAACCAGGCCAACGAGTAGCGCTGCTCGGGGAGAGCGGTGCCGGCAAGTCCACCCTGCTGGCCACCTTGCGTCAGCGTCTGGGAGCGCACGCTGCCTGGTGTCCACAACACCATGGTCTGGTGCCCCAGCTCTCGGTCTACCACAACGTCTATATGGGACGACTGGAGCACCACTCGGCGCTGGCGAACCTGTGGAACCTGGTGCGGCCACTGGCCAGCTGCTGGAAGGACGTCACCGCGCTGTGCCAAGCGCTAGGCCTCGACGGACTCGCCCGACGACCGGTGGGCCGCCTTTCCGGCGGCCAGCGCCAGCGCGTGGCCATCGCCCGGGCCCTCTACCAGCAGCGGCCGGTGTTCATTGGTGACGAGCCCGTCGCCAGCGTCGACCCCCATCAAGCCATGTCCCTGCTGGACCGGATTGACGCCCAGCACACCACGACGGTCATGGCGCTGCACCAGCGGGAACTGGCCCTGAGCCACTTTGACCGGGTCTGGGGCTTGGCTGACGGACGACTCGTGCTGGATGCCCCCAGCCACAACCTGAGCCTTGCCGACCTGGACGCGCTGTACCCAAGTGCGACGGCTGCGCCTGACGCGTCCGCCATCACCAGTGAGTCAGCGATCCCATGATAGCCAGCGGTGACTCCCGTCCCGGTCTGCTGGCCGGCGACGGTATCGGCGCTCGGCTGGCCCGCCATAGCCTGTGGCTGATCGCGCTGGCCCTGATCGCCATTCCGCTGGCGGACCTCGAGATTCTCAGCCGTGACCCCTGGGCGGAGCTGGGACGCATGGCGCTGGGCCTGGCGCTGCCGGATCTCGGTGCCATCGAAACGCCGCTCCAGGCCATCGGCCTGACCGTCGCGGTGGCGTTCTGGGGAACCTTGAGCGGTGTCGTGCTCGGTTTGCCACTGGCATTGGTCTACTCGCGCTCGCGCTGGGTACGCGCCGCCTCGGCGGGTGTGCGCGCGGTGCATGAGTTGTTCTGGGCCCTGCTGTTCCTGCAGGTGTTTGGCCTGTCAGCGCTGACTGCCCTGGCGGCACTGGCGATCCCCTATGCCGGCATCTTCGCCAAGGTCTACGCGGAGATTCTGGAGCAGACCCCGCGGGCCGCCCAGGAGGCCCTGCCGGAGGGCACAAGCCGGCTGGCCAGGCTGGCCTATACCGAACTGCCGCTGGCATTCGCCCAGTTGGCCGCCTATACCCGCTACCGCTTCGAGTGCGCGCTGCGTGCCAGTGTTCTACTGGGCTTCGTCGGCTTGCCGACGCTTGGCTATCAGCTCGAGAGTGCCTTTCGCGAAGGCCGGTATCACGAGGCAGGGGCCCTGCTGTGGCTGTTCTACGCCTTGATCGCCACCTTGCCCTGGTGGGCCCATCGCCGCCTGCTGCTGCCGCTGGGTATCGCCAGTGTCACCCTGCTGGGACCGTGGCCGGAGATCGATGGAGGGCTGCTGTGGCGCTTCGTCAGCCAGGATATCTGGCCTCGTGCCCTGCTGACGGGCGATATCAGCGGCCTTGTCGACTGGCTGATGGGCTTGCCTGCCCTGGTGACAGCGGTCGCCAATACCCTGCTGCTGGGCTTGCTCGGCACGGTGGGCGCTCTGCTGATCGCACTGGCGCTGTGGCCGCTGGCATCACGTCACTTCGGCAACCCGCTGACGCGGGGCGCAGGACGGGGCATTCTGATTCTGCTGCGCTCTACCCCAGAGCTGATGCTGGCCTTCATCTTTTTGCTGCTGCTGGGTCCGTCGTTGCTGCCCGCCTGGCTGGCACTGGCACTGCACAATGGCGCATTGATTGCCTTTCTGGTCAGCCGCCACGCCCATGCCATCGAGCCCGGCATGGCAGGGCTGCCGGCATCAGGACGGCTGGCCTACGAGCTACTGCCCCGGGTCTACCCAGGCATGCTGGCCCTGGTCTACTACCGGGCCGAAGTGATTCTGCGGGAGAGCGCGCTGCTGGGCATGCTCGGGGTGGCCACCCTGGGTGACATCATCGACGATGCCTTCCAGATGCTGATGTTCGACGTGGCCTTCGCCCTGCTGGTGGTGACGGCACTGCTCAATATCCTGGTCGACGCCCTGGCGAGGCGTCTGCGTCCCTGCGAGCCGCCCATCGACGATCCCTGCCTACGCTGACCTCATACTGGCAACGACGACGCCGACCCAAGGGTCGGCGTCGTGGCTCACGATCTGCTGCACAACGGGCTGAACCAGTGTCGAGCTCAGCCGTTCACCGCAAGATGGCTCACCCCTTGATGGCAGCGGTCACGGTAATCTCGACCTTCAACTCGCCCGCCGGCATCGGCGCACAGACGCAGGTGCGAGCCGGAGCGTGACCTTCCGGTACCCAGGCGTCCCAGACCGCATTCATGGCCGCGAAATCCTCGCCTTCTTTCAGGTAGATGGTCGCGCTCAGCAGGTGCTCGCGATCACTGCCGACTTCGGCCAGCAGCTCGTCCACGCGCTCGAGCATGCTGGTGGTCTGGGCGGTGATATCGCCCTCACGCGCTTCGGGGCCGGCTACCTGGCCACACAGGTAGGCCACTCCCTGATGAATGACACCACGGCTCATGCGGGTCTTGGTGTCATGACGCTGAATGCTCATCGCGCTCTCCAAAAAAAGTGATATCAACTGTAAATTAGCAACAAGGAAGATGTTTCATCCGCCGTCTTCCCGGTAGTCTCGCCGGCTGCCTTGGGCCGGAGTTCAATATAGCCAACTTTCGCCTGCACGAGATAGCCCGATCGGGCGTTTTTGGCGGCACAACAGTGTCAGGTCTCTCTCATGAGGACGACTGAGTGATGACAGCCCGGCTGTCACCTTGTCTAAAACATGAGGGTTTACCAATGAAGCGTTCCATCATGATGGCAGCAGTGCTGTCGACCGCCATGGCACAAGCAGGAGTGATCGCTACCGCCCAGGCCGCCGACGGCGACATGGAAAAGTGCTACGGCATCTCACTGGCAGGCGAAAACGACTGCAAGGCAGGCCCAGGAACCACCTGTGCGGGCACCTCTACCGTCGACTACCAGGGCAATGCCTGGACGCTGGTTCCCGAGGGGACCTGTACCGGCATCGAGACCCCCCACGGCAATGGCAGCCTGAGCGAAGTCGAACGCCCCTGACGTCGAGTCAGACCTTCGACCACCGCGGGGCCAGGCGGACATGACCCCGCGGACTTCTTCCGCTTGAGGCCAGAAGCCCCGTGGCTGAAGACCTCAGCTCGCCGTAAGGTGCCGACCGTCGTCGACAGCTGGCGCCATGCAGGCGGCAAACGCCGCCAACGCGGAGTTCATCATGACGACACCCTCCACGCCCCCCGCCAAGACATCCTCGCTCACAGACTCGGTGTCGTCGGCCTGGACGCCGCCAGGGTCGTCCCGGGCGACGGCACTGGCCGCCAAGGCGAGCGCGCCATCGGCGATCACCGGATTGCCGCTGCCACTGGCGGCCATGGGCATCGGCCTGAAGTTTCAGCATCTACAGGAACTTGCTGCGCTGGAGAGCGGGCCTGACTTTCTCGAGCTCCACGCAGAAAACTACATGAATGCGGGAGGCCCGGTACAGGAACAGCTGGCGGTGCTGTCGCGTCGCTATCCGCTATCGGTGCATGGAGTGGGGTTATCCCTGGGAAGCGCTGAAGGCATCGACCCGGAGCACCTCAAGCGCCTGACAACGCTGGTCGACCAGCTCAAACCGGCACTGGTATCCGAGCACCTGGCCTGGAGCCGCCTGGATGGGCACAGTTACAACGATCTACTGCCCGTGCCTCTGAACCAGGAGTCTCTCAGGGTGATGTGCGACAACGTGGCACGCACCCAGGACAGCCTGGGGCGCCAGCTGCTGGTAGAGAATCCGAGCCTGTATGTCAGGCTGGATCAGACCATGAGCGAGACACAGTTTCTGCAGGCCCTGGTGGAGGCGACTGGCTGCGGACTGTTGTTCGACGTCAACAATGCCTTTATCAGCGCCGCCAACCTTAATCGTGACCTGGACAGCTATCTGCAGGAAGTGCCCTGGCACGCGGTAGGTGAATGGCACCTGGCCGGCCATACCCAGGACAGCACCAGCGACCTCTATATCGACGACCACGGCAGCCCGGTGGCAGACCCGGTATGGCAACGTTATCGGCAGGTAGCCCGCCTGCGCCCGGAACTTCCCACCCTGGTGGAATGGGACAACAGAGTGCCACCGCTATCTCGTTGGCTGGAAGAAGTGGCCCTGGCACGACGCCATCATGCCAGCGCCCAGGATGCTCCACCCTCGCAACAGGCGACGCCTTTACCCGCTAGCGGAGTCTTGCCATGAGCCGCCTACAGGACTGGCAGCGCCACTTCATCGACGCTGTGCGCCAACCCCACCGCCCTTCCTCGCCGATAGCCGATACCCCAGGCCTCGATGTCTATCGCAATAACATTCGCTCGAGTCTGATCGAGGCGCTCAAGGACACCTTTCCCCACACACTGACCCTGCTGGGAGAGCGCTGCTTCGTCGGCGAGGCCTCACGCTTCGTCGCCCGTCATCCTCCCAAGGACCCTCGTCTGGCCCAGTACGGCGGTGACTTCGTTACTGCACTCAGACAGTCGCCTGACATGTCGCGCTATCGCTTCGTTGCCGATATCGCGGGTCTTGAGCATGCCCGACTCAGGGTCAGCCATGCCGCCGACAGTGTCCCACTGGAAGCCTGTGAACTGGGCGCCTGTCTCGACAGCGACAGCTGTCTGGTACAGGCCTTGCCCGCCAGTCGCTGCGTCTCTTGCGAGCACGATGTGGAAGGGCTGTGGCAGGCCCTGGAAAGAGGAGAAGGCAGCGCTCCGCTAGGGTCACAGGGACCCAGACATTGGCTGCTGGTGCGCCACGGCCAACGCGTCCAGATGGCCCCCATCGATGACGTGACCGCAAACCTCCACCGGCGGCTTGATGGGACGACGTCACTGGCCCAGGCCCTCGACGAGATGGAGCAGGAGCTCGCCAGGGGACAACGTGCCAGCGACTCACTGGACGACCTGCTGGGGCGTGCCCTCGGCACACTGGTGGGTCAGGGGGCGCTATGCAAGCCCGCTGAGGCGTTTCATCAACCCGCTGAGGCTCTCCATCAACCCGCTGAGGCTCTTCATAAAACCGCTGAGGCTCTCCATCAACCCGCTGAGGCGCTCCATCAACCCGCTGAGGCTCTTCATAAAACCGCTGAGGCTCTACCACCCAAGAAAGCGTCACGCAACGCCGGTGCAACACCGCCACCCGTCTGAGCCAGCCGACGTTCAGGTGTCGCTGACAGCGTCTTTCTCGACCGCCAATGAGGATCGCCATGAGCATTCATACCACCCTGCTGACCACCTACGGACAGGCCTCGCGATGGCTGGACCATCGTTCGCTGGACCTAGTGCTGGTCCTCATGCGACTGGTTGTCGGCACCGTCTTCTTTCAGTCCGCCCTGACCAAGGTGGACGGCGTTGGCCTTGCCGACAGCACGTTCTTCCTGTTCGAGCACGAATACGCGCTGCCACTGATCTCTCCCGTGCTGGCTGCCTATCTGGCGACACTGGCAGAGTTTTCCCTGTCGCTGCTGCTATGGGCGGGACTTGCTACGCGGCTTGCGGCCACGGGACTGCTGATCATGACGCTGGTGATCCAGACCTTCGTCTACCCAGAAGCCTGGGTCACTCACGGGCTATGGGCGGCCAGTCTGGCCACCCTGGTGCTACGCGGGGCGGGACGACTCTCGCTGGATAAGCTGCTGTGCCGACAATTGTGCAAGCGGCCAGAAAGCGGGCAGCCGTAGTGTCGGGCACTGATGCCAAGAAGACGGGTCGGCAGGAGACAGAACGGAGGGAGACGGCAAGACGAACGACGGGAGCAGCCTTCAACAACAAGACCGCTCCCGGCTTCCTTCTAGGAACTTCTCTAGAAACGTAGCGGCCTGGCGCGGCTCTCGCCCCAGAACTCAGCGCAGCAATAGCACCGGCAGGGTGGTGCGCCTTAGTACGCTGGTCGTGGTGCTGCCCACCAGCAGGTGCCGAATACGCGAGTGGCCGTAGGCACCCATCACCACCATGTCGATAGCATGTTGCTGCTGGTAGTCGCACAGGGCCTCTTCAACGTCGCCCGCGTAGATGCCACCTTCGGCCTCATGACCGGCCTCTCGCAGGGTCGTCAAGGCCCACTCCAGCTGGCTGCGATGGTCGCCGGTATCGGCTCCCACCATCACCACATGGCAGTCAATGCCATTGAACAGCGGGCTACGCGCCAGCAACTCAACCCCCTTGCGGGTGGTGTTGCTGCCGTCGAAGGCGATCATCACTCGCTTGGGCACGCTGAACGACTCAGGCACCATCAGGATCGGCCGGTGCAGTCCTCGAACTACCCGCTCCAGATTCGACCCCAGGTGTTCGCTGGCCTGTTGGGCGCTCTCGCCGCGCTTGCCAATCACCAGCAGACGAATGTCATTCTCAAGCTCGAGCACTGTCTCGACCAGGGTGCCATTACGCTGGCGACAGTGGGGCTCGGAGATGCCGGCCGCCATGACGCGATCCTTGGCCGCCTTCAGCATCAGCCGGCCATGCTCCTGGGCCACCTTGGCACGCCGCTCGTCCAGGCTCGCCAACTCCTCCAGCAGGTGTTCGCGGGCACCCAGTCCCAGATTTCCAGACAGGTCTGCCTCTGCTGTCTGAGGGTGATTGTCCACCACATGAAGGAAGGTCAGCGGCGCACCCAGGGCCTGACTGGCCCAGGCGGCTACGTCGCACACGCTTTCGGCAAACTGCGACCCATCGATGGCAGCCATCACCTGTTCTGTCATGATTCTCATCCTGCCTGGCGTTGATGGATAAAGGGCCCCGAAAGACGGCGAGGCGCCCCGATGTCCTTGCATGATGCCGCGTGGCAGCGCGACCCGTCTCGTCACTCTCTCATGCCACACGTCCTTGTGTCTCGGTGCTCCACCTATCGTGCAGCACCTGTCACCGTGATCAGTGTCCGCCCATCAGCTTTTCCACCGCTGCGGGATTATCGTGGATGGCATAGCGATCAACGATGGTCGCGCTGGCTTCATTGAGACCGATCAACTCCACCTCGGTGCCCTCACGACGGAACTTGATGACCACCATATCCAATGCCTGCACCGCCGTGATATCCCAGAAGTGAGCGCGAGATAGATCAATCACCACTTTCTCGACACTTTCCTTGAAGTCGAAGGCAGCGGAGAAGCGCTGGGAGGAGGCAAAGAAGACCTGTCCAATGACCCGGTAACGGCGCCCCTGACGCTCGTCACCTTCGAGTTCCTCACTGGCAACGTAGAGGAAGTTGCCCACCTTGTTGGCGAAGTTGAGCGCAGCGATCAACACCCCTACGAAGACCCCAATGGCCAGGTTGTGGGTCCACACCACCACGGCCACTGTCGCGATCATGACAACATTGGTCGACATGGGGTGTTTCTTGAGGTCGCGCAGAGAACTCCAGCTGAAGGTACCGATGGACACCATGATCATGACAGCGACCAGGGCGGCCATGGGGATACGCGACACCCAGTCGGACAGGAACACCACCATCAGCAGCAGGAAGATGCCTGCCAGAAAGGTCGACAGGCGACCGCGACCGCCTGACTTGATGTTGATGACCGACTGGCCGATCATCGCGCAGCCTGCCATGCCCCCCAACAGGCCTGTGCCGATGTTTGCCATGCCCTGGCCCTTGCACTCACGATTCTTGTCACTGGGGGTGTCGGTCAAATCATCGACGATGGTGGCGGTCATCATCGACTCGAGCAGGCCCACCACGGTCAGCATGATCGCGTAGGGGAAGATGATGCCCAGGGTCTCCAGGTTCAGCGGTACGTTTGGCCACAGGAACACCGGCAAGGTATCCGGTAACTCGCCCATGTCGCCGACCGTGCGGATATCCATGCCGCTGAGCAGATACACGGCGGTCAGTACCAAAATGCACACCAGCGGAGACGGTAGCAGCTTGCCGATGCGCGGAACGTAGGGAAACAGGTAAATGATGCCGAGCCCCGCTGCCGTCATCGCGTAGACATGCCAGGTGACGTTGGTCAGCTCGGGCAGTTGCGCCATGAAGATGAGAATGGCCAGGGCGTTGACGAAGCCGGTGACCACAGAGCGCGACACAAAGCGCATCAAGTCAGCCAGGCGCAGGTAGCCCGCCACGATCTGCAGTACCCCCGTCAGCAGAGTGGCCGCCAGCAGATATTGCAGGCCGTGCTCTTTCACCAGGGTCACCATCAGCAGCGCCATCGCGCCGGTCGCCGCGGAAATCATGCCCGGCCGACCGCCGGCAAAGGCAATGATGACGGCCATGGAGAAGGAAGCATACAGGCCGATCTTGGGATCGACGCCAGCGATGATGGAAAAGGCGATGGCTTCGGGAATCAGCGCCAGCGCGACGACGATGCCGGACAGCACGTCGCCCCGAATATTGGAGAACCAGTCTTGTGTGATCGATCGCATCATGAGGCGGTCCAGGGGATGAGTGTGAAATGAGGCCGCGGTCAGCCTGCGCCAGCCGCTTCTCCACGAGGAAGCAGCGCTCTAGGCATGGTGCCTGGCGCTCGCTGATCGTGTCTGACGGGAAGTGGCGCAGTCTACCAGAAGCACACCCGCAAGGCGACGCCAGGCACGCTGCAAGGCCTGACCTGCACGGCATCGCCCATTGGCCAGCGGCGAAAAAAACCTGTAAGGATCGAGCAGGTGGTTCGACTTATGACAAAACGTCCAAGGAACGCGACATGGAAAAGTGCGCCCCGCCCAAGCCTAGCGAGCGTGATGGCCCTCCCCTGGCTGCGCTCAAGCAGAGCTTGTCGAGGCACGGTTGGCCCTTGCCCCAGCCCCCTGCATGCACGGACTCACTGCTGCAACCGCTAGCCGATACCGGTCTGGCACATTGGCACGTTCGATTGCCCCACAGCAGCGAAGACGGCGCCTGGCTGGCACGACTGCCCAAGCAGAGTCAGCTGGGTCTGGATGCCGCCAGCAACCTCAACTACCAGGTGGCCTGCTTCACCCGGGCGCAAGCCAGTGGCCATACCCCAAGACTCAACGACTGGCTACCCTGCGACGAGCTGTTGCCCAGGGGTGGCCTGGTAGTGGAAGCCATTGACGGCCGCTCGGCCAGGTTACCCAGCGACCTGCCCGCCATGACCACCGCCCTGGCCAGCTTGCACAGCCTGCCGCTGCCTGACCTTGAGCAACGATCACCGTTGCTATCACCTGCCGACCCCTGGCGGGATATGCTCGATGATGTGCGGGCCCAAGCCCGGCACCTGCCCGACGCCAACCTGAGCCGCCACAGCCTGCCGCTGATCGAAAAGGCCCTGTCACAGCTGCCCTCGCAACTCCCCGTCGCCAATGCCGCCGTGAGCCTCATCAGCTTCGACGCCCACCCCGGCAATTTCCTGATCACGCCAGAGGGCCGGGCAGTGCTGGTGGATCTGGAAAAGTGCCGCTACTCACTGCCGGGATTCGACCTCGCGCACATGAGTCTGTATACCTCTACCACCTGGGACCTGCACAGTCGCGCGGTGCTGTTCATCGAAGATCTGGTGGCGCTCTACCAGCGCTGGCGGGCGCGCATGACCGAAAGGGGGCGCGACACGCATTGGCGCAACCTGATGGCCTGTCGCCATGCCATGTGGCTGTGGTCACTGACCTGGTGCGCCAAGTGGCGCGCGCAGCAGCATCAGCAGATAGATCGTCGCCATCGCGGTGAAGACTGGTCCGCTCAGCTCAGCCAAGCCGCGCTGGTCGATCACGTGGCCGACCGCGTGGATCACTACCTGTCCGCCCCCATCATCCAACGAGTCACCGACGAGCTGGCGGAGCTGGCCGATGCGGGCTGACTCGACTCCAGCGTTTTCGCCCGCTCATTGCACAAGGATGCGATCATGACCCGCTTTGCGTCACGCACACCCCTATCCGCCGTTGTCTGTCGACTCGCCGTCACCATGCTGGCGCTGGCTCCGGTCCAGGCCACTCTGGCCCAAGAGACTCAAGCACCAGGCACTCTTGCCCAGAGCTCACCGCCACCCCACCCGCTGCTCCAGCAAGACTGGAGCGACGTCGAGCAGCAGGCTGAGGGTCAGACCGTCTACTTCAACGCCTGGGGAGGCGATCCCAACGTCAATGGCTATCTCGATTGGGTGGCAGGTCAACTCGATCAGCGATACGACGTGGAGCTGGTGCACGTCAAGCTGGAGGACACTGCCGCCGCCGTATCCCGCGTGTTGGCGGAAAAGTCCGCAGGCAACGTCGACCAGGGAGCCATTGACCTCATCTGGATCAATGGCGAGAACTTTTCTGCCATGAAGGAAAATGGGCTACTGCTGGGACCCTTTGCCCAGCGCCTGCCCAACTTTGCGCTGACCTCCCCCGACGCGAATCCCGAAATGACCACGGATTTCACCGTGCCGACTGACGGCTACGAGTCGCCTTGGGGAAAAGCACAACTGACGTTCTACTACGACAGTGACCGTGTCGACTCCCCCCCGCAGTCTCTTGATGCACTGCTGCAATGGAGTCATCAACATCCAGGCCGCTTCACCTATCCGCTGGTCCCGGATTTCCATGGCTCCACGTTCCTCAAGCAGGCGCTTCTCGCGTTGGTCGATGATCCCGCCGTGCTCTCCCGCCCAGCCAGCGAGGTTGATGCCGAGGCGGTCATGACGCCACTGTGGGACTATCTCGATGCCTTGCACCCGCAGCTATGGCGTCAGGGACGTGACTTCCCCGCCTCCGGGCCTGCCATGCGCAGCCTGATGGGTGATGGCGAGCTGTCACTGGCCTTCACCTTCAACCCGGCGGAACCTGCAGCGGCGGTCAGCTCCTACCAGCTGCCTCCTTCGATCCGCAGCTACGTGCTGGAAGGGGGCACCATTGGCAACGTTCATTTCGTGACGATTCCGTTCAACGCCAGCCATGTGGCCGGCGCCATGGTCACCGCCAACTTCCTGCTGTCCCCGGAAGCTCAGGCGCGCAAGCAACAGCTGGATGTGTGGGGCGACCCCACGGTCCTCGACCTCGAGCGTCTGGACAGCGACCAGCGGGATGCCCTGACGCCCATGGATGACCAGCCTGCGCGCCTGCCCGTTGCCGAGCTGCAAAACACCTTGCCTGAACCCCATCCGAGCTGGATGGAAGCCGTCGAGGCCGGCTGGCTGGAGCGATATGGCACGCGTTGACCAGCGTATCCTGGCCGCCGACTCCTGGTTTGTGAGATTGACACGCTGGGCGCCTCTACTCACCGTGTTACTGCTTGTCGTACCGGTCATGGTGGGCGTTGCTGGCGTCACGGCGCCAGCCTTTGGCTGGCTGCCTGCGCTGGGCGGGGAAAGCCTCAGCCTGGCGCCCTGGGCCGCGCTGTGGCACACCCCAGGCCTGGGCGAGATGATCACGATGAGCCTTTCCACGGGCTTGATCAGCACGGCGGTGGCGCTGGCCATCGTCATCCTGTTTCTCGGGGCCTTCGCCGACAGCGCGGCCTTTGTCTGGCTCAAGCGCCTGCTATCGCCACTGCTGGCCGTGCCTCACGCGGCAGCGGCCATTGGCCTGGCCTTTCTGCTCGCCCCATCGGGACTGGCCATGCGGCTCGTTTCGCCCGGTCTGAGCGGTCAACAGGTGCCGCCGGACTACCTGTTCCCCGGTGATCCTCACGGCATTGCCCTGATCGCTGGGCTGGTGGTCAAGGAAGTCCCCTTCCTGCTGCTGATGAGCCTGGCGGCGTTGCCTCAATGCCAGGCCCATCAACGCCGCCATCTGGCCCTGTCGCTGGGCTACTCTCCCGTCACCGCCTTTCTCAAGGGCGTCTTGCCGAGCCTGTATCCATTGATTCGGTTGCCGGTCTATGCGGTGATCGCCTTTGCTTCGTCCAACGTCGATGTCGCCATGATTCTGGGCCCTTCGACTCCGCCACCCCTGGCCGTCAGCGTTGTCCGCTGGCTAGGGGACCCGGACCTTTCCATGCGTTTCATGGCATCCGCGGCAGCGCTCACCCAGCTGGCGGTCACGCTGATGGCGCTCGGCATATGGTGGTGCATCGAGCACGCTATTCGCCTGCTGGCCACACCCTGCTTGACCGATGGTCAGCGCCACCTTGGCCAGCGTTTGGGAGTGGTGCTTGGCGGTGGACTGACCTGGCTCAGTGCGGGCCTGCTGTGTGCCAGCTTGCTGGGGCTGGTGCTGTGGTCTCTGGCCGCCTACTGGCCGTTTCCTGCCAGCTGGCCAACCCCGCTGACCCTGGCCAACTGGCGCGCTGCACTGCCGGGACTCCTGCCCGCTGCAGGTACTACGTTGGCCCTGGCAGTGGCTGCAACCCTACTGTCGACGATACTGGTCGTTGGCTGCCTCGAAAGCGAATCCCTGCATCAGCGCAGCATGGGCAAGGGCGCCACCCTGGTGCTCTACCTGCCACTGCTGGTACCGCCCGTGGCCTTTCTCTACGGCCTCGTTCAGCTCCAGGCTCAGCTGTTTCTGATGCCAGGATTTGTCCTGGTCGTGGTCGGCCACAGCCTGTTTGTCTTGCCATACGTGTTTCTGTCCCTGGCCGAGAGCTATCGCCGCCTGGATCCCCGCTGGAGCCAGGTCGCCGCCAGCCTTGGCAAGAGCCACGCCAGCATCTTCCTGAGGGTACGCTTGCCCCTGCTGCTCGCGCCGATGGCGACCGCCATGGCGGTGGGTCTGGCCGTCAGCATCGGCCAGTACCTGCCGACCTTGCTGTTGGGCGCGGGCAGACTGACCACGCTGACCACGGAGGCGGTTTCTCTGGCGTCCGGCGGCGACCGCCGGCTGACCGCTATCTATGCCTTGGCTCAATTGGCACTACCCGCCATTGGCTTTGCCTTGGCCATTGGCCTGCCTCGTCTGTTGCATCGACGGCGGCGAGCCCTGTTGACCTGACTCCACACAACCCGCGAGACCGCTATGCCCGAACTACGAGACACCGCTGGTACGTCGCGCCGCCCGTTGATCTTTGACGGCGTCAGCATCAGCCTGCAGGAGACACCGCTCGTCTCTCTGTCGGCACGCATCGACGCCGGTGAGGTCGTCAGCGTGATGGGGCCTTCTGGTGTGGGAAAGTCCACCCTGCTGGCGTTTGCCGCGGGCTTCCTCGCTCCGGCCTTTCACGCCAGCGGGGACGTTCGCCTGGGAGATCAGTCGATCACGTCACTGCCGACGGCCGCGCGTCGACTTGGCTTGCTGTTTCAGGATGCCCTGCTCTTTCCCCACCTTAGCGTTGCTGGCAATCTCGCCTTTGGCATGCCTCCGTCTCGACATCGCCGCCAGCGCCGAGAGGTCATCGATCAAGCCCTGTCGGACATCGGCCTGGAAGGTTTCGGCGAGCGCGACCCCGCCACCCTCTCGGGGGGCCAGCGTGCTCGCGTCGCCCTGATGCGTACGCTGCTGTCGCGCCCCCAGGCCATGCTACTGGACGAGCCATTCTCGAAGCTGGATGCCACCCTGCGCCAGGAGATGCGCGAACTGGTCTTTGGCCGCATACGGGAATACGGACTGCCTGCACTGCTGGTCACCCACGACCGGGCCGACGCCGAGGCCGCCGCAGGACCGATCATTGAGCTGTCGAGTGCCAGCACGGGACAGACCACCAGCACATGGCGGAGCGCACAGCATGCCCGACGCTGAGGCACTTGCCACGACGCCGCAACTCACCGTCATCATCCCCACCCTGAATGAGGCCAACATCATCACCGCTAGCCTTGACCGACTGGATGGCTGGCGCCGCGCAGGGGCCGAGATCATCGTCGTCGATGGTGGCAGCAGCGATGGCACCTGTGCGCTGGCGACATCACGGGCAGACCGGGTGATCTCCGCCGCTGCGGGGCGAGCCCGGCAGATGAATGCAGGCGCCGCCTCGGCTCGCTCGCCGGTACTTCTGTTTCTCCACGCGGACACTCAATTGCCGCCCGACGCCATGCCAGCGGTGTTGAAGGCCGTTGAAGCCTGTGCCTGGGGACGCTTTGACATTCGCATACGCGGCCACTCGCCGATGCTGCCGATAGTGGCCGCCTGCATGAACCTGCGCTCGCGACTGACGGGCATCGCCACCGGAGATCAGGCCCTGTTCATGCAACGCGCCACCTTTGTCGACCTGGGCGGCTTCCCGGATCAGCCCCTCATGGAAGACATCGAAATGTCCAGGCGACTCAAGCGTTCCTCTCGTCCCGCTTGCCTCAGGCTAAAAGCCACCACCGACGGGCGTCGCTGGGAAAAAAGAGGCATCGCTGCGACGATCTGGCTGATGTGGCGGCTGCGCTTTCGCTACTGGCGTGGTGCCAGTGCTGTAGATCTCGCCAAGGAGTATCACCATGTGCGATGACAGCGCGCACTGTCAGGGGCCGGACACCACCGATGGCGACCTGCCTGTCATCTCGATTCTGGCCAAGGCCCCACTGGCAGGACTGGCCAAGACACGCATGATCCCTGCACTAGGCCCAGAGGGGGCGGCGCGCCTCCAGCATCGATTGATCGAGCACACGCTAAAAGTGGCACTGGAGGCGACATCTGCAAGTCGGATTACGCTGTGGACAGCACTGGATCATCAGCACCCCTGCTTTTTGCAGGCGCAGGATCGCTACGGTATTCGCCTTGCCCGCCAGCCCGACGGCGACCTGGGAGCGAGGATGTATGCGGCACTGGCCGCGACTGACGCCCCAAGTCTATTAATCGGCACAGATTGCCCGTTATTGGAT
The DNA here is from genome assembly GCF_019800705.1 of Halomonas sp. DP4Y7-1. Classification (NCBI taxonomy): domain Bacteria; kingdom Pseudomonadati; phylum Pseudomonadota; class Gammaproteobacteria; order Oceanospirillales; family Halomonadaceae; genus Halomonas; species Halomonas sp. DP4Y7-1. The sequence goes on from NZ_JAHVKS010000002.1 coordinate 235,804, forward strand.
AAGAAATTACTGAAAACTTGTCAGAAACGACTCAAACAGGTAGACAGCGTCTTTCTTCCCGCGGAGGACGGCGGCTATGCTCTGGTTGGAGTTCGCCGACATGACCCACGACTCTTTGAGGGAGTCGACTGGGGCACGTCCGGGGTCATGTCCCAGACGCGCGCACGTCTGGCGGAGCTTTCTTGGACATTTGAGTGTCCAAGCACGGTCTGGGATCTGGATACCCCCCAGGACCTGGCTCGACTAGCCGACATGGAAGCCCTCTCGCTGGAGATTATGCCGTGACCGAAGACACCCTCACTGACCGACACAAGAAGCTTGCCGCGGTTCGCCCTCGCTTGCTGTCCTTTGCACGCATGCACCTGCGCGACCATGCCGCCGCCGAGGATGCGGTGCAGGAAGCGATGATTGCCGCCATCGAGAAAAACGACAGCTTTTCAGGTCGCTCCGGCTATGAGACCTGGGTCTTCGGCATCCTCAAGTACAAGCTGCTGGATCAGATGCGCCAGCAGAAACGTCACGGTCGCTGGGAACCCTTTGACGAAGAAACGACGGATGATGCCATTGATCGCATGTTCCAGCAGGACGGGCATTGGACTCACGAGGCCAAGCCCCAGGCCTGGGACACGCCAGAGCAGGCATTCGAGAATGAGCATTTCTGGAAAGTATTTGACGCCTGTATGCTGGGCCTTCCTGACAACGTGGCACGGGTATTCACTCTGCGCGAATTAATGGGCCTTTCTACCGAAGATATCTGTAAGGAAGTGGGCATCAAAGAAAACAACGCATGGGTGATCCTGCACCGGGCTCGCCTCAAGCTTCGCGCTTGTATTGAAAAAGGTTGGAAGGAGGATGCGGCATGATGATGTGCAAGGCCGCTACCAAGCTGATGTCGAAGCAGCTGGATGCGCCCCTGACGACGCGAGAGAAGCTCTCGCTTCGTTTTCACCTGATGCTCTGTTCGGTCTGCCGTCGATGTGACAAGCAATTCGAGATGTTAAGAAAGGCGGGACGAGCCTATGGGGGGGCCGCCGCTGACAAGGCTGAACACCACTGCATTGCTAGCGAAGAGGACATGAAGAAGGTTCAGGAAGCGATTGCCCAGGCGGAAGAACGCCGCCAGGGATAATCGCCAGCCTATCCCCCGGCGGATCGCGTAGCGCTCGAGCTTCGACGGCTACAGCGAAAGCTTCGATGAACTACAGCAGAAGCTTCGACGACTACGGTATCAGCCCCGTTTGTCACACTCTTGTGAACCCCGCCTACAGGCTATCTCTCCTACCTGCTACCGAGACAGCCTGACGGCGGTATTCCGCATCACGCGTACCGCCAGCAATCAACCGCACGGGTCTGCGCGCCGGCGACTGCTGGCTAGTCACCCGCCGCTTCCTGTGCCAGCCCCGACAAGGCTTGTGCGATCTGGTCGATGGGCAGTTCACAGTCACCTAGCCCATGCCGCTTTGCCATGTAATGCGGGTCATTCCACTCAAGTACCAGGTGGTCGTCCTGCTGGCGAACCACCATTTTCTGGGGCAGATCCAGTGCCGTGCTGCCATGACACTGCATCAGGCGTGTCCCTACCTCGGACTTGCCGAAGATGTAGGTGCGCGTCGGCGGCAGTTCAAGGCCTACACCCTCCGCATTGGCCTGGTGGTCTACCATCGCCATCAAGCCCATGCCACGCTTCTCCAGACCCTGCCTGAAGCGCGCATCGACCTCTTCTACGCTGTCCTGTGACGTCAGGCTGGCCACACCCGACTCATCGACCTGGGACTCTGCCGCTACACTTCCTGATCCGGCCAATACCAGACCCATAATCAGGCCCCCGACCCACTTCCTGCTGTAGTGACGCTGCCTCATACGATGGTTTCCTTGTTCAACGAGTGACACTGTGAGCTTGCCCATTGCCAGCGTGGACGACGCAAGCTTGATCAACGTAAGCATGGACAAAATAAGTGCCGCCCGACAAGTCGACATATGCCAATGACGCTGCGTGGTCGTGTAAGGATCGCGGAGTGCCAACCGACTCTGCAAAGCCTACCAACACTGCAGAGAAAGTAGGCTTTTGGCTAGCCATGTTTGCCCTACCGTCGCTACGGAGCCCGCCATCTATGCCTATATCCCACCGCCGTGCCTCTATCACGCTGCTATTGACTGCCTGTGGCGCCCTCTCGTTCGCGTCGACGCTCCAGGCGGCAAGCTTTTCGCCCCAGGTCTTGCTCTCCTGGCCAACCCGATCCTTCGAAGGCGAGACGTCGTATCGCGTAACAGCGCTAGAGGGCACCCAGGCACTTGAAGCACGTGCCAGGGGACAGGCGTCGGCCAAGTACCTGGAGCGTGAGATCGACCTGAAGGAGACACCTTATCTGCGCTGGTGCTGGCGCGTCTCGGGGGTCTATGCCAACGTCAATGAGCGCAGCAAGGCAGGCGACGACTACCCTGCCCGCGTCTATGTCGCCAGAAAGACCGGACTGCTTCCCTGGCAGGTAGAGTCGGTCAACTACGTGTGGTCATCGAACCAGCCCCGTGGTAACAGTTGGCCCAATGCCTTTACCGATAGAGCCATCCTGCTGGCCTTGCAGGGCGGTGACGAGAAGGTGGGTCAATGGGTGGCAGAAGTCCGCGACGTGGCCGCCGACTATCGCAGGCTGTTCGGCACTCAGCCCGACAGTATCGATGGGCTTGCCCTGATGAGCGATGGCGACAACGCAGGCGGTGATGCCACCGCCTGGTTTACCGGCCTTGAAATGAGCGCCTCGGCCTCACCGCCTAGCTGTCCGTAGAACAGCATTTATCATCGCTGAAACACCACCGTGCGGTTGCCGTTGAGAAACACCCGCCTCTGCAGATGCAGGGCAACCGCTCGTGCGAGCGTCAGACATTCGATGTCACGCCCTCGGGCGACCAGGTCATCCGCTGTATCGGCGTGGGTGACCGGCTCGACGCCCTGGCTGATGATCGGCCCCTCATCCAGGTCGTCGTTAATGTAGTGCGCCGTGGCACCGACCAGCTTGACCCCTTTCTCGAAGGCCTGGTGATATGGCCTGGCCCCCTTGAATCCTGGCAACAGCGAGTGATGAATATTGATCGCTCGGCCGGCCAGACGCTCACTCATGTCGCTGGAGAGTACCTGCATGTAACGCGCCAGGATCACCAGCTCAGCACCGCTATCCTCGATAATCTGCCACACCTTCGCTTCCTGCTCGGTCTTGGTGTCCGCGCTGATCGGGCAATGGTGGTAAGGCAGCCCGTGCCATTCGGCCAAGGGCGCGAGGTCCGGGTGATTGGACACGATGGCCTTGATCTCGACCGGCAGCTGTCCGGTGCGATAGCGATAGAGCAAGTCATTGAGACAATGATCTGCCTTCGACACCATGATGACCACCGGCGTCCGTCGATCAGGGGCCGTCAGCTCGAAAGTCATGGCAAACTCGGCGGCACGCTCGGAAAAACGTTGCTCAAAATCCGTGGCCGAAAAGCCCCCGTCAGCCGAGCCGGTGCTGGATGGCCCGCCCCCACCCGGGGGGCGGAACTCGGTCCGAATGAAGAACCGGCTGGAGCTGGCATCATCAAAGGACTGCTGCTCAGTGATATAGCACCCTTGCTCGCGCAGGAAGCGGGTCACCACGTCCACGGTGCCAAGGCGGCTTGGGCACTGGGCGGTCAGAATCCAGTTGGCAAGGCCCGTCGGGCGGTCAGTGCTCATGAACGCTCCCCATCAACGGCATCATCGACGTCACGCTCGACGCCGATGGCAAACTCCTCACCAGCATCCAGCAGCCACCGATAAACGTAGTCGACGAAGCTCGCCCGAACCACCAGCTCCCAGCCTTTGTCGTCAGGCCGCCTGAGGATCACGCTGGACTTGGCGAACACCGTCGTCACCCCCTTGCCAGGGGGAAAGTGACGCGGGTGAACGTCGTAGACGACCGATTTCATCAGTAGCTCGCGCATGGCGTCGTCATCCCCGCTCAAGGCGATCACCGTCTGTCCTGCACTGACATCGGTGAAGGCGACGCTGGCATCCCCCAGCACCGCGCGCAGACCGAGCTCGACCCGATGGGCATCACCCGGGGGCAGTATCGCCAGCCATTCATCCGGCGACAGCCATTGCAAAGACGCCGCGTCACCCTGCACCAGTTCGTGGGGACGTGCCGGCAGCGCCAGCCCCAGCACGCTGCGCACGGCTTCATCCAGCAAGATGGCCCCACCCCGCAGAATGAGGTGGTCGTGCCGGCGTTCTCGCATCACGACGCGAGACGCCGTCGATGGTGCCGGGACACCGACATGCTGATAGGACCAGGCCAACGGAGACGTCATGACCGATCTGCTGTGGGGATAGGCATCAAAGACATGCACAGTAGGCATCACTTCAGACATTCTGGCGCTCTCCCTTCGGATCGAGGAACACGGTAGAGACGATGCGCGCCTCGTGAGTCTTGCCATCCACACAGGGAAGATAGACGGTCTCGCCCAGGCGCTGATGACCTCCCTTGACCACCGCCAGGGCGAAGCCGGTCTCGAGGGTCGGGCTGTAGTAGCTTGAGGTGACGTGGCCCACCATGGGCATCGGCACCGGATGTTGCGGGTCGAGCACAATCTGCGCGCCCTCTTCCAGCACCACCTCGGGGTCGACGGGGCGCAGCCCTACCAGCTGCTTGCGATCTTGCCGCGCGGTATCAGTGCGGCTCAGGGCGCGCTGTCCGACCCAGGAGAACGGCTTGTCGTAGCCTATCGCCCACTGCATGCCGAGATCCTCCGGCGTCACCGAGCCATCGGTATCCTGACCGGCGATGATGAAGCCTTTCTCCGCCCGCAGCACGTGCATGGTCTCGGTACCGTAGGGGGTGAGGTCATACTTTTCGCCATGGGCAAACAGCGTCTTCCACACATGCAGGGCGGCGTGGGCCTGCACGTTGATCTCGAAGGCCAGTTCACCGGTGAAGGAGATTCGGAAGATGCGCGCCGGCACCCCGGCCACCCTGCCCTCTCGCCACTCCATGAACTTGAACGCCTCGCGATCCAGGTCGATATCCTCGACCACTTCGCTCATCAGCTCACGCGCCTTCGGTCCCGTCACGGTCATGGTCGCCCAGTGATCCGTAACCGAGCTGAAGGTCACGTCGAGATCCGGCCACTCGGTCTGGTGCCACAGTTCCAACCATTCGAGTACGCCAGCGGCACCGCCGGTTGTGGTGGTCATCAGGAAATGGTTCTCGGCCAGACAGCTGGTCGTACCGTCATCCATGACCATGCCGTCGTCCTTGCACATCAGACCGTAACGCACCTTGCCCACGCCCAGCTTGGCCCACTTGTTGGTGTAGATGCGGCCGAGGAACTCGCGGGCATCGGGGCCCTGGATGTCGATCTTGCCCAGGGTCGAGGCATCGAGGATCCCGACGCCCTCGCGGACCGCCAGGCATTCACGCTTCACCGCCTCATGCATCGTTTCAGGCTGGCCATCGTGGCGCCGTGGAAAGTACCAGGGGCGCTTCCACTGGCCGACATCCTCGAACTCGGCCCCTCGCTCCACGTGCCAGGAGTGCAGCGCACTGTAGCGCTCAGGATCAAACAGTGCTCCACAGTGGCGCCCCACCACCGCGCCGAAAGTGACCGGCGTATAGTTGGGCCTGAATACCGTGGTACCGACCTCGGGAATCGAACGACCCAGGCAGCGAGCGGCGATGGCCATGCCATTGATGTTGCCCAATTTGCCCTGATCGGTGCCGAAGCCCATGGCGGTATAGCGCTTGACGTGCTCGATGGATTCAAAGCCTTCACGGGTGGCCAGCTCGATGCCGGCAGCGGTGACATCGTTCTGCAGATCCACAAACTGCTTGGGGGCACGCAAGGTCGGTTTATCGTGGGGCACCTGGAACAGTGCCACCGCCTCGCCCTGGCGCACTTCTGTCACCCTGGGAAGCCGGCCCTGCGAGACAGCGTGGCTGTCATTGCCGTCAGTGCCGTCGCTGTCAGTATCATTAAGCGTCGTACCCTGACCGCCGACATCCAGGTTCGCCTCTGCCGCCGCCTGGCGACCCGCCTCCTGCCCCTCGGCCAGGGTGGCCGCCAGGGTAAAGGTGCCACCGGCGCTGCCCGCCACCAGCATGCCCTGGGGCAAGCTGGGCACGAAGGCGATCAGGTCGTCGCGCCAGCTCGGCCGTGCCCCGGTATGCGACGCCAGGTGAATCACCGGGCTGAATCCGCCGGACGTCGCCAGCGTGTCGCAGGCCAGGGTCTCAGCGCTTCCGGCGAGGCCGAAGCCGTCGATATCGATAGCCGCCACCCGCACCGAGGCAACGCGCTGCTCGCCGCGTGCCTCGATCACTGCCGAGCCTGGCAGGATGCGGACACCTCGTGCTCTGGCCTGCTTGACCAGCTCGCCGTCAGGGGCAGAACGGGCGTCCGCCACCGCGACCACCTCGCGGCCAGCGTCGAGCCAGTCAAGCACCGCACGATAGCCGTCATCGTTACTGGTAGACACCACCAGGCGCTGTCCCGGCACGACGCCATAGCGACGAATATAGGTCGACACCGCCGAGCACAGCATATTGCCTGGCACGTCATTACCGGCATACACCAGCGGACGTTCGTGGGCTCCCGTGGCCAGCACCACTCGAGCGGCACGCACGCGATGCAGGCGTGAGCGCGCCTGGCGCCGCCCCTCGATTCGAGGAGCACAGTGCCCAAGATGTTCAGTGCGCCGTTCATGCAGCGTGACGAAATGATGGTCGTGGTAGCCGTTGGCCGTGGTGCGGGGCAACAGGGTCACATCAGCACAGGCGGCGAGCTCTGCCACGGCCTCCTCGACCCAGGCGCTGGCCGGGCCATCATTGAGTCGCTCACGGCAATCCAGCAGCGAACCACCGAAGGATTCCTGCTCGTCACACAGGATGACCCGAGCCCCCGAGCGGGCAGCCTCCAGGGCGGCGGCAAGACCAGCAGGGCCCGCCCCAATCACCAGCACCTCGCAATGACGGTTGATGTGGTCATAGATATCCGGATCGGCTTCCATGGGGCTACGCCCCAGGCCCGCACTCTTGCGGATATAGCGTTCATAGGTCATCCACAGCGAGGCCGGTGCCATGAACGTCTTGTAATAGAAGCCAGGGGGCATCAGCTTGCCACCGACCTTGCCCAGCATGCCCATCAGGTCCCGCTGGACGCTTGGCCAGCCATTGGTGGAGCGAGCGTAGAGGCCATCGAACAAGGCCTGCTGGGTAGCCCGCACATTGGGCACCTGCTCGGCCTCATGCTGGCCAAGCTGGACCACGGCATTGGGCTCCTCGGCTCCGGCCGCAACGATGCCGCGGGGCCGCGAGTACTTGAAGCTACGATTGACGACATCGACCCCGTTGGCCAGCAGCGCCGACGCCAGCGTATCGCCCTGATAGCCGGTGTAGGACTTGCCGTTGAAGGTAAAACGCAGGGGCACGCTGCGATCGATCAGCCCCCCTGTCTCGAGGCGGTTGAGCTGGCTCATGCACGCACCTCCCGGGTATAGGAAGAATCGTGGGACGCGTCGTGGGATGAAGCGTGAGACGAGAGCTGGGACGTGGCACGGCCCGCGCCGCCTTGGCCGTCATCACCGGCGTCAGCTGGTGCCGTCTTGCCGTCAGGATTGGCCTGGGTGAAGCGCGGCGCCTCTCCGATGCGGTAGGTCTCGAGAATCTCGTAGGTCTGGGTGTGACGCGTCATGTTGAAGAACTTGCGACAGCCGACCGCATGAACCCACAGCTCGTGATGAATGCCCCGCGGATTGTCACGAAAGAACAGATAGTCCCCCCAGGCTTCATCCGAGCACTGGGCAGGATCCTCGGGCCGCTGAATATGGGCCTGTCCCTTGGGGTGAAACTCTTCTTCCTCGCGCCACTCATTGCAGTGGGGGCAATGGATGTAAAACATGCAAACCTCCTGGACTCAGTGGGCGACACCCGCGGCGCCGTGCTCATCGATCAGGGCACCACTGTGGAAACGGTCGATGGAAAACGGTGCGGCCAACGGATGCATCTCGCCCTTGGCCAGACTGGCGGCAAACACATGCCCAGACCCCGGCGTGGCCTTGAAGCCGCCGGTACCCCAGCCGCAGTTGAAGTAGAGTCCCTTGATGGGGGTCTTCGACAGAATCGGACAGGCATCCGGACAGGTATCGACGATGCCCCCCCACTGCCGATTCATGCGCACCCTTGAGAAGATCGGGAACATCTCGACGATGGCCTGCAAGGTGTGTTCGATGGTGGAGTAGCTGCCGCGCTGTCCATAGCCGTTGTAGCCGTCGATCCCGGCGCCGATGACCAGGTCCCCCTTGTCGGACTGGCTGATGTAGCCATGCACGTGGTTCGACATGACCACAGTGTCCAGCACCGGCTTGAGTGGCTCGGACACCAGCGCCTGCAGCGGATGGCTTTCCAGCGGCAAGCGCAGGCCGGCCAGACCGGCCAGGACACCCGAGTTGCCCGCGGTCACGCAGCCTACGGTGGTGGCCTCGATGTCACCACGGTTGGTATGCACCCCGAGGATGCGCCCATCGCGGATCTTGAAGCCGGTGACTTCGGTCTGCTGCAGAATATCCACACCCAGGGCGTCGGCACCGCGGGCATAGCCCCAGGCCACCGCATCATGACGCGCCACCCCAGCGCGGGGCTGCCATGAAGCGCCCATGACGGGATATCGCGCGTTTTTTGAACAGTCCATAATGGGCACGAGCTGTTGCACACCGCGGGCATCCAGCACCTCGCCGTCGATGCCATTCAGCCGATTGGCATTGACCCGGCGCTGGATATCGCGCATGTCCTGCAGGGTGTGACCCAGGTTGAGCACCCCTCGCTGGGAGAACATCACGTTGTAGTTGAGGTCCTGGGAAAGGCCCTCCCACAGCCCCATCGAATGCTCATAGAGGGCCGCCGCCTCATCCCACAGGTAGTTCGAGCGCACGATGGTAGTGTTACGAGCGGTATTACCGCCCCCCAGCCAGCCCTTCTCGATCACCGCGACGTTACGTACCCCGAACTCCTTGGCCAGGTAGTAGGCGGTCGCCAGGCCGTGCCCGCCGCCGCCAACGATGATCACGTCATAGGCCGCCTTGGGAGTGGGGTTACGCCACTGTCGCTGCCAGTTCTCATGGTGGCTGATGGCATGGCGCGCCAGCGCAAATCCGGAATAGCGTTGCATTATGTCTCCTCAAGGATCTCGTTTTCCGCTCAGTGGCATCAGCCCAGTAGCGTCAACCCAGAGCCACGGCCACTGCACCGCCAGCTAGCGCCTGGGGCTCCACTACCTGACTAGGCGGACTGCAGCTCGGATGGGTCGGCCATCGCGTAGACCGGGTGACGCGCACACAGCTCAGCGACCCGAGCTCGTACCTCCTCTTCGATGGCGGCGCTATCGTCGCCCCGGGTCAGGGCGTCCAGAACGTCACAGATATCACCGGCAAGCTGTGCACACTCCGCCTCATCGAAGCCCCGAGTGGTAACAGCAGGGGTGCCAATCCGCAGGCCCGAGGTAACGAAGGGACTTTGTGGATCGCCTGGCACGGCGTTCTTGTTGACGGTGATGTGGGCACGGCCCAGCGCCGCGTCAGCATCCTTGCCGGTAATGCCCTGGCGGATCAAAGAGACCAGGAACAGGTGGTCATCGGTGCCACCGGACACCACGTCATAGCCACGCTCAAGGAACGTCGACGCCATGGCTCTGGCGTTGGCGATCACTCGCTCTTGATAGCGCACGAAATCCTGGCTCATGGCCTCGCGGAAGGCGATCGCCTTGGCCGCGATGACATGCATCAGCGGGCCTCCTTGCTGACCAGGAAACACAGCGCCATTGAGCTTCTTGTAAAGCACTTCATCACCGCTGGCCGACAGGATCAGGCCACCGCGAGGACCGCGCAGGGTCTTGTGGGTCGTCGTGGTCACGACATGGGCATGGGGCAAAGGACTGGGGTACAGGCCCGCCGCCACAAGACCGGCAACGTGGGCCATATCGACCAGCAGCCAGGCTCCGACACTGTCCGCGATGGTGCGAAAACGACGCCAATCCACCACCCTGGAATAGGCCGAAAAACCCGCCACGATCAACTTGGGACGATGTTCGCGTGCCAGGCGTTCGACCTCGGCGTAGTCGATGCGGCCCGTCGCTTCATCCAACCCGTACTGCACCGCCCGGTAATGCTTGCCAGAGAAGTTGGGCGCCGCACCATGGGTGAGGTGACCGCCATGGGCCAGACTCATGCCAAGTACGGTGTCACCCGGCGAGACCAGCGCCATGAAGGCAGCAGCATTGGCCTGGGCACCACTGTGGGGCTGAACATTGGCATAGTCCGCCCCAAACAGGGCACAGGCTCGCTCCATCGCCAGGCGCTCGACCACATCCACGTGCTCGCAGCCACCGTAGTAGCGCTTGCCGGGATACCCCTCGGCGTACTTGTTGGTCAGTTGGCTGCCTTGGGCCTCCATCACCGCCGCACTGGCGTAGTTTTCCGACGCGATCAGCTCTACATGCTGCTGCTGGCGAACCTCCTCCGCGGCAACGGCCTCAGCTATCTGGGAATCGAATCGTGCAAGACAGAGCGACGTCCGCGATGAATGCGCCGTGAACAGATGGGACATGGGGTGCCTCCCGCTATGGCAAGCAACGGTTAAGCGACCGCACTCGCCTGATCAGATTTATCGTTGTCATTGCAGGCACGGGCCGGCAGTCTCACTCGCGAGGTCATCCTCGACCTCCAAGGTAAGCTGCTGCCACAACGCAATCGTTCTGAAAGCGACATCGACGTCTTCAACAAGGACATCTGTCACTCCCGCATGGGTGTCGGCGTTGTCGGCAACCTCCCCGCCTGCTGCCTGGTGCTGTCATTGAAGCCGACACGCCCCGGCGTGACTTGAACAAATGCGACAGCTTTATTGGACGCGGGTGACCGAGACGGTCTGTGTTTGCGAGAAGCTCAGCCTTGGTCGAGAAGGTCAGGCTGGGTCGAGACGCTCAGCCTTGGCCGAGACGAGTGCCAATATGCAGAAAGAAGGGGTCGACGCCGGCTTCCTCGCGCCCCTTGGGATCGCGGCGCAACTGGGAGGGAGACTGGCCATAGGCGGCGCGAAAATGGCGGGAGAAGTGTGCGGTGTCGGCGAAGCCACAGCGTTCACCGATATCGGTGATGCTGTGCTCGGTGAAGTACAGTAGCCACAGGCCATAGCGCAGTCTCAGGTCACGGGCGAACTTCTGTGGCCCGATGCCAAAGCTGTCCTGAAACTTGCGCTCGAGGCCGCGACGGGAGGCGCCTACGCGATCGGCCAGCTCATCCACGGAAATGACCTCCCCCAGATGCTGCTCCAGGATCGTCACCGCCCGGCGCACGATGCGGTCCTCGATACGCTCGAATACCACGGGCTGTGGCTGGCCATGCTCTCCGCCGCGGTGCCCATCCAGCAGCATGATGTTCAGACTCTTGCGCGCCCAGGCGCGGCCCAGATGACGCTCCACCAGGTACGCCGCCAGATCGGCCGCCGCGGCGCCACCCGCACAGGTCAGACGATCGCCATCATCCACGTAGAGCCGATCGGCCACCGCATTGACCTGGGGAAAACGGCGCACCAGGTCCGCATGGTGATACCAGCTGACACAGCAGCGTCGCCCTGCCATCACGCCAGCCTGGATCAGAGACAGCACACCCGTGCAGACGCCGACCAGGGGCACGCCAAGCCGAGCCGCCTGACGCAGGTACTCTGACGCCGCAGGATCGTCCGTCGGTGAGCCGTCGAGCACTCCGCCAATGACCACCAGGTAGTCGAACTGACGCGGGTCACAAAAGGGCGTGGCAAAGGGTTCACAGGGTGAGATGACCGCACCGCAACTCGACGGTGCATCCTCCCCGTCTGCCGTAAGAAAGCGCCAGCGGCAGCGCAGTTGACGACTGCGGTCGCCCTCATCGGAGGCCAGCCTGAGGCAATCCACAAAGGCAGCAAAGGGCAACAACGTAAAACGACGCAGCAACACGAAACCTACCGACAGCGCCGGCGGTTGGGCCACCGACGTTGACGCCTCAGACTCAGCCTCTGAGTCAGACAGGGGGGAGGAAGAATCGGTAGGAAACATGTCGCTCGTATGCCAGCGGAGGTGGCTGACCAGCGTACCCGATTCCCCCCGACCGCCTCCACTGGGCGTGGATTTTGCTACTGGCACGCCTCGCTACCAGTCGACAGTGACATTGCCTCGGGGCCGACTGCAGCAGGACAGAATGTAGCCCTCGGCCACGTCTTCGTCGGTGATGCCGCCGTTGTGGTCCATCTCCACCTCGCCTGCCACCAGCGGCACTCGACAGGTGCCACAGATCCCCATGCCGCAGGCCTTGGGAATGTGCAGCCCCAACTTGGCGGCCGCTGCGTGCACGGTCTCACCTGGCTGGATACGCACACTTTTTCCCGCAGCCGCGAACTCCACGCAGTGCATGTCCGCGACATCCAGCTCCTCGGCGAGCGCTTCGGCCTGCTCGGCCAGCTCGTGCACGTCCTCCTGAACGTCCACCGGCGTCGCGCCAAAGGACTCTTCATGGTAGCGGCTCATATCGAAGCCGCGCTGAACCAGCAGCCGTCGCACCGCCGCCATGAAGGGTGTCGGCCCACAGCAAAAGACCTCGCGATCCATGAAGTCCGGCGCCATCAACTCCAGCATGGCCTCTGACAGGAAACCGCGGTATCCGGCCCAGGACTGGTTCAGATCACTGTCACGCTCGCACACGATGTGCAGCCGAAATTCAGGAAGTCGAGAGAAGATATGGTCGAGCTCTCGGCGAAAGATGATATCCCTGGGAGTTCTGGCACAGTGGACAAAGTCCAGATCCACCGCCGCATTGGTGTCGAAAAACCAGCGCGTCATCGACATCAGCGGCGTGATGCCCACCCCACCGGACAGCATCAGCACCTTGTCGGCCGCATGATCGATACAGTTGAACTCGCCCACGGGGCCGTGCACCGCCAGTTCGTCGCCGACCTTGAGCGACTCATGCAGCCAGTTCGAGACACGCCCTCCCGGCACCCTCTTCACCGTGATCGAGAAGCTGTAGGGAACCGAGGGGGCACTGGCGATGGTGTAGGAGCGAAACACGCACTCATCGTCGATCTCGAGCTCCAGGGTGACAAACTGCCCCGGCTTGAAAAAGAACATGACCGGCTGCTCCGCCATGAAACAGAAGGTGCGCACGTCCCAGGTTTCCTGAATCACCTTGACGCAGCGCACCACGTGGCGTCCGTTGGACCAGGTCTGGGTCGTCACCGGGCTGAGAAAATTCGTCACCATGGCGTCGTCGCTCGCAGCTAGTGGTGGCTCTGATGACCGGGCAACGGCTACCGGCCAGGCTAATGAGGGAATTCTGCCCCTCGTCCTCCCGCCATCACTTGTCTAATCACGACATCAGCATGCTCGATTCCCCCGGCCATGCTCGTCACGGCAGCGATAGCGTCGCAACGGCATCATCTGGTGTCGTCGCCAGACAGCCCTGCTTCGAGCCCTTGTTCCAGACTGCCAGCACGCCACGCCCCACATGCCAGCCACCAGAGGCGTCCATCGCCCGTGACCTGCACGCGCACTGGGCCGTCACCCAGTACCCATTCGATGAGCAAGGACGACGTTCACCGCGAGCGTCTGCCGCATGACCTGGAGAGCAACATGGACCCCATTGCATCACCCCGTCTGGGGGACCCTCTGGAAGAGGCCCGCCACTTCGCCCTGGAAACGGCCATGCATCATCCTCACGGATTTTCGCTGCCCCAGGCGTTCTACAACGATGACCGCCTGTTCAGACTGGACATGCGAACCATCTTTGAAAGGGAGTGGATCTTTGCCGGGATGAGCTGCGAGATTCCAGCGAAGGGGCAGTTCATGACCCTGGATATCGGCGACAATCCGATCATTATCGTGCGCGGAGACGGCGGCAGCCTGCATGCCTTCCACAACACCTGTCGCCATCGGGGCTCACGCCTGTGCGCCACTCAAAGCGGCAAGGTGGCCAAGCTCGTGTGTCCCTACCATCAGTGGACCTATGAACTTGATGGCCGCCTTCTGTTTGCCGGCACGGAGATGGGCGCAGACTTTCGCCTGGAAGACCATGGTCTGGCCCCTGTTGCCCTCACCGAAGCCGGTGGCTATCTGTTCGTCAGCCTGGCCAGCGAGCCGCCGGATGCCAGCGATCTCAAGGCCGCCTTTGACAGCTACCTGAGCTTCTACGACATGGAGAATCTCAAGGTGGCGGTTACCACCACCATCGAGGAACAGGCCAACTGGAAGCTGGTGCTGGAAAATAACCGTGAGTGCTACCACTGCAACGGCTCGCACCCTGAACTGATCAAGACGCTCTACGAATTCGACGATACCGAGGACCCACGAGCGACCCCCGAATACCGGGCCCTGGTGGAGCGCAAGCAGCAGGAATGGGACGCGCTCGGCATCCCCTGGAAAATGCGCTGGGCAGGCGGCAAGCGCAATCGGCTGACCCGCACGCCACTGGTCGAGGGTACAGTATCGATGACCATGGATGGACGTCCCGCCTGTTCAACGCCGCTGACCCACCAGGGAATCGAGGACATGGGTTCACTGCGCCTGCTACATCTGCCAAACAGCTGGAATCACTTTGTCGGCGACCATGCGGCGGTGTTTCGCGTGTTGCCGCTGGGTCCCCAGCGCACCCAGGTCACGACCAAATGGCTCGTCCACAAGGACGCAGTGGAAGGCGTCGACTACGATCCCGAGAACCTGCGGCGAGTGTGGGATGCGACCAACGCCCAGGACCGTCGCCTTGCCGAGGAAAACCAGCGTGGCATCAACTCACTCGCCTATCGGCCGGGACCTTACTCCCCCACCTACGAATACGGCGTGATCGACTTCATCGACTGGTATCGCAGCACCTTGACCAGCAACCTCTCGGACACCCCGGAACTGAGCCTGGTACGCGCATGATCGAGGTATCCAGGACCTGACCAGCAGGCGGCCTGGCTAAGGCCGCCTGCCTAGGGCCATCTGACTAGGGCCGCCTGACTAGGGCCGTCTGTTGTCCGTCGCCACCAGCGGGATAACCTCGCCACTCTCGGCGGCCGTTGGTGGCGTCAGATGTTCACGGCGCAACAGCGCATCAAGCTCACGAAACGGCACCGGTCGCGAGAACAGATAGCCTTGGAATGTGGCGCAACCCAACTGCTTCAAGGTGTAGCAGTGTCGCGCGGTCTCCACGCCCTCGGCCAACACTTCCAGGTCCAGCTCTCGGGCCAGTGAGATAACGCTCCTGCACACGGCAAGGTCTGGCTCGCTATCGAGACAGTGAGCGACGAACCCACGGTCAATCTTGATCTTGTCGATGGGCAGCGACTTCAAGTAGTCAAAGCTGGAATAGCCGGTACCAAAGTCATCGATCGCAGCCGTCACGCCGCGGCGGGACAATTTTTCCAGGGTCTTGGCCACACCCGGCTTGTCTTCCAGCAGCATGCCTTCGGTGATTTCCAGCTCCAGCCAGTCCGATGGCAGCTGAATGTCATCCAACGCCTGGCACACACTGGACAGGAAGTCCTCACGGTGGAATTCCAGTGGCGACAGATTGACCGCCACCCTACCCGGCGATAAACCAAGCTGTAACAATCGCTTGGCGTCCTGACAGGCTCTACGCAGAATCCAGCGGCCCAGCTCGATGATCTGGCCGGTTTCTTCCGCCAGAGGAATGAACTCGGCAGGCGATACCCAGCCCAGGTCCGGATGGCACCAGCGCGCCAGAGCCTCAAGTCCCGTGACACGTCCAGCACCGTCCACCTGGGGCTGGTAAAAGACCTGCAACCGCTGCTGGTCCAGCGCCACCCGCAGTGCATTGCGCAGCATGACATGTCGACCGGAGGCTCCCTCCAGCGTGCGCGAGAACAGCTGGCACTGGTTTCGTCCTCGCTGCTTGGCCTGGTACATGGCCAGATCCGCCTGCTGGATCAACCGCTGAGAGCTCACCGCCGACTCACTGTCCAGCATCGCAATCCCGATACTCGCGGAGATATGCAGCTGGTGGCCATCCACGCGGAAAGGCTCATGCAACTGCTCAAGCAGCCGTTCGGCCACCACCACCGCTTCCTCTCGCCCACCAATGTCCACCAGCACCATGACGAATTCATCGCCACCGAGTCGTGCCAGGGTGTCTGAGCGGCGCTGTCCTCGCCCCAGCCGCTTGGCGACCTGTACCAGCACGCGATCACCGGTTTCATGGCCCAGACCGTCGTTGATCGGCTTGAATGCATCCAGATCCAGGAACAGCACGGCCAGCCCCTTCTCATGCCTCTGCGCAAGCGCCACATCATGCTCCAGACGGTCTGACAGCAGCAGTCGGTTGGGCAGACCGGTCAAGGCATCGTGGGTGGCCTGATGGGCCAGCATCTCCTCCTGGGCCTTGCGCTGAGTGACATCGTCGACAATGCCGATGAAGTGGCTGACACCCTCACGACTGGCGTGTACCGGAGACAGGGTCATGTCATACCAGCGGCAAGCCCCCACGTCCTGCGTTGCCAGCACCGTGACGGAGCCGGCCTGCCGAGTCTTCATCCAATGACAGATTTCGCCTTCGGTTACCGGGTCAAGTCCCATACGCCGCGCCAGTTCACTGGCCTTGAGGCCGATCAAGTCAGCGTTGCGCGCCCCCAGCATGCGACACACCGCGGCATTGACGTAGATGACCGGCCCGCCCCTGGCGATGGCATCGAAAATGACCACACCATTGGTGCTTTCGGTCAGACAGCGTTCCATGATCGAGAGCCTGGCCTGCTCCACCTGACGCTGGGTCACGTCGGTGAAGCTCGCAAACAGGCCTGCACAGGCCCCCTCGACCCGAATCTGCTGCAGCCTTACCAGGAAGCAGGAGTGCTTGGTATAGCACTCGAACTTGACCGACTGCTGGTGCCCGGACATGACCTCGTCGAAATGCTCATGCAGCTCAGACGGTGGCGTGTCGCAGCTCATCAACCGGCAGGCGATGTCACCAAAAGGCTGACCGATGGCAGTGGTTTCCGATGAGCCTGCCGACACCGAGACGGCGCCTACCGATGCTTGCTGATTCAGGGCACGCTCTGCCGATGCATTCAACTCGGTGACCAGTCCCGAGCGACGTACCTGCAACATGGGATCAGCGCTCAGCCCGAACAGGGAGCGAAACTCCTGCTCTCTTGCCGCCAGGGACATGGCCTGACGACTGCGGATCTTGGCCAGGGAAATCCACACCATCAATTGGTAAGTCGCGAACAACCCCAATGCCGCCAGCATCGCCGGCAGCAGGACGCCCACCAGTTTCAACGGCAGCGACGCCTGAATACGCAAGGTGCCGCCACCCGACATGGCAATGTCCTCCCGCATCAGCCCAGCGAGACGACCGTGCTCTACCCAGACCTCGCCGGGCCTATGCTCCACCAGCATGCCTTCATTCCAGCCGATCAGCGTCATTCTGGCTTCCAGCCCCTCACTCATGCGATCGAGCCATGGCCCCATACTCACCAACGTCACCAGCCTGGGGCCGAAGCTGCCAAAGCTATTGACCTCCAGCAGGGCGTCTCCCTCGGCGAGTATCCACCAGCGCATGGGTTCATCACGCCGGCGAGCGAGCCAATCGCGAACCTGAGGCATGTCGAGCAGTTCCATCAGTCGGCTGTCGGCCGAGCCTGTGTCAGGGCCAAGGCGACGCAACACCTTGCCATCCTGCCACCAGACATAGTCGACGATCTCTTCGTGGCCTGAAGACCCTGTCGGTTCAGGTGACCCGCCGGCCTGAGTCAGCGGCATACTCCATTCGCTCCAGCCTTCGCTGTAGCGCTCTTGCCATTGCGCAATACGACTACCGAGGATGTCCAACTGGGAGGCGAGATTGTCACTGAGACTGCGTGAATAAAGATGGTATCCCCCAAACGCCACCAGCAGACTGAGGCTGGTGCCTATCAGTCCAGCCCACACGGCACGGGGAGCAAGAACACGGAAGTTGATCACATCAGGGCGTGGCAGCAGCAGCAAGATCACCCCGAAAATGATGATCATCAGAGTCCCCAGGGGGCGCGTCTCGAACAATAGCTGCCGCCAGCGCGGCACGTCCTCGGCATCGATGATCATCAACAGGGTCAGGCTGCCGCAAGCAATACTCATCCCGCCGAGGCACTGCAGCAACCATCGCTTCCAGCGATCCGAAGACTCAGTCTCCCGACTGTCCTGCCACACCGAAACGGCCAGCAGCATCAGCAGCAGCGAGGACATGCCCGGCTGGGCGGTCACGCGCCCCGGGTGTTCCCATGCCTGGTCCAGCAGCCATAGCGCCTGGAACAGACCATAGCCAAGCAGCAGCAACGCTGCTCCACGCTTGATGACGTGACGCTGCTGGATCAGCGCAATGATGCCAGCCGTCGCCAGCAGCGACGCCAGGGCCCCCGAGCGACTGAAGGTCAACAGCTCGAACAGGAACAAGGCTGGGGATGGAGGCGCAATCAGCGCATGCAGAGCCACCAGCCCACCAAACGTCAGCAACACCACCACCAGCAGCGTGGTCGCCAATCCCGCTCCTTCTTCCTTATGCCGATCCATCATTCGTCAACCTCGCTCGCGGCTGACTTTCCCGGCGATCCTGCCTGCTGGCTTCCTGCAAACGCCAGCATTATCTGCCATGGCGCCCCTGCTTCAGCGGATACATAGCTTGCGCGTCGGAAAGTCCATCGTTATTTCTGCCTTTGCTAACTATCCTGCACAAGTTGGTGACGTCGCTCTTGGTAACAATATCGTAAACTCATGTAAGAATAATGCTACAAACTTTACAGTCACATCCTACTTAGGGGGAACAACGCCTGACGGCAGTGAGGCCCTATCACTGCGGTCATGGAGCGTTTCTGTGAGCCGGCAGTCCTGTGGCCAGGAGCATCGAGTGCCTTGCAAGAGGCCATATGCAGGCGAAAAAGGCAGGTAAAAACAGCAGAGACACACAGTAGGTACTCACCATCGGTACAAACAACAGATAAAAAAAGAGGGCAGGCCATTGGCCTGCCCCGTATCGGGTCATCGTGACGTACAGTTAGAGCATCACCAGTGACAGCAGATAGACCAAGGCCATCGCCGTCACCCCCTGCACCAGGGTTGCCAGGGTCTGGGCGCGATAGGCCAAGCCCACGCTCATCCGACTGAACTGAGACACTACCCAGAAGAAACTGTCATTGGCATGGGATACTGTCATCGCCCCTGCGCCGATGGCCATGACGGTCAGCACCCGGCCCATGTCACTCTCGAGACCGAGATCTCCCAGCATCGGGGCCACCAGGGCAGACGTTGTCACCAGCGCCACGGTAGAAGAACCTTGGGCAGACTTGAGCGCCGCAGACACGATAAAGGGCATGAAGATGCCAACCCCCAGTGCGGAAAGCGTCTGCCCAAGGTATTCACCCAGCGCCGTCGCCTTAAGCACCGCACCGAAGGCACCGCCGGCACCGGTGATCAGCAGAATTGGCGCGGCAGCGACAATACCTTCACCGATACGCTGGCTAAACTCTTCGATCTTGCTCTCACTCTTGAGCAGCATCGTGGACAGCAACAAACCGATGACCAGGGCGGTCAACGGCTGTCCCAGGAAGCTGAGCACGGTCAGCACATCACCCTCACCGAAAGGAGCCGCCGGCAGGCGCGCCACCGAACCGATGCAGATCAGCAGGATCGGGATAAAGATCGGAGCAAACGCCGCCATCGGGCTGGGCAGACGGCCGTAGCTGGCACGCAGCGCCTCCCAATCCTGATGGTGGTCGCCGTCCTCGAGGGCCGGATTGGCCACGTCCGGCTCGGTATGACGGAAGCGACGCGCCCACAAGGTGCCAGCCAAGGCGGCAACCGCGGCGACGAAGACCCCCACACCAATCACCAGGCCCAAATTCGCCTCGAGCCCAAGGTTGCCCGCGGCAGCAATCGGACCGGGAGTCGGCGGCACGAAGGTATGCGTGGCATAAAGCCCTGTTGCCAAAGCGACACTCATGGCAATGGGCGATGTCGTCAACTTGCGGGCCAGGGACTCTTTCAGCGAGTTCAGAATCACGAATCCGGAGTCACAGAAGACTGGAACCGAGACGATATAGCCGATAATCGACATGGTCAGCGTCGGAAAACGATCCCCGAGCTTGGCGATGATCACATCCGCCATGGTGATCGCGGCCCCACTCTTTTCCAGAATGATGCCGATGATGGTGCCCAACACAATGACCAGGCCGATATAGCCAAGGATGCCGCCAAAGCCCGATGTGATCGTACTGACCACCGAATCGAGTGGCAGCCCGTAGGCAAAGGCCGCGATAAAGGCCGACGCCAACAGCGCCAGAAAAGGGTGAACCTTTAACTTGCTGGTCGCGATCACGATGAACGCAATCACCAGCAGCAGGATGACAACCAGACTCATGGCGTCTTTGTCTCTCTATGTGGATGAATGGAAGACACCGCCAGCGGACGTGGCAAACGCTCACATCCCGCGACTCACGAGGTGTCCTGCTCCCTGAGGGCCCGGGACCTGCGGAGCTGAGGGGCCTGAGGCCTGACAACGGAAGATCTGATCCCAGTGGGCCAGCATTTCCCCGTGGGAGTATGCCTGATCCGGCCGCGGATAACGCCGTCATCTTGCACAAAATCCGCTGAAAATTGACCGCCCAGGTTGTGCGGATCACCCACTATTCATCATCGATGGACAGCTGAAGTCCGAGGTACAGCTCCACCAGGCCGGTGAAGCGGTGAGGAGAGATACCGGTGATGTCGTGGATCCGATCGAGACGATAGCGCAAGGTATTGCGGTGTATATGCAGCGCGTCGGCACAGCGACTCAGATTGCCCTGGTGCTTGATCAGGCTGTTCAGCGTCTTGATCAAGCGCCCACCGCTGTCGCTCTGGTGAATCAGGTCAATCGCAGAGCGAAGCTCATGCCCTTGCCACCCATCCGCCAAGGGCGACAGCAGCACCGGCAGGTGAAGGTCATCGTAGTAGTAGGTCGTTCGCTGCGGGTAGTGCTGCTTGCCGACCTGCAACACCTGCTGGGCACTTTCCACCGACAGATGCAGGTCCTGGGGGGCATCGAAGGCCCGCCCTACGGCGACCCTGACATCGTCGATGCCATGCCCCCGCAGTCGCTCCAGCAGGTCATTGATCCGCCGCTGTTCATCTGCCATGCCCTCCGCGCCGCTGGACGCCCTGCCGCGCCCCCGATTCATCATCGGCCGTGGCTGCTCTGTCGAGCTCTCACCCCTCGAGCTCTCACCCCTCGAGCGCTGACCCGCCGAGGACCGGCCTGCCACAGGCTTGGAGCTAAGCGGCTTGAGGACGAGGATACGGTGCGACGACACCAGCGACACCAGGTTATCCCGCTGAGGGCTGGCCAGCAGCTCCATCAAGCGCTGCATATCGGTCAGGCGCGACGTGGGACTAGCGCGATCCAGCTCAATCAAAACCGCCACCCGAGGCACTCTCACATCAATGCCTAGGCGCTCGGCCCAATCCAGCAACTGGTCGGGAGCAAGCTCATTGTTGATCCAGGAAAGGATGAACCCTTCGCGGTGGCGCTTGGCCCATTCCAGTCGCGCCAGCATATCGGCTTGCTCCACCAGCATTTCGGCCGCGACCTTGACCAATCGCGCAGACTGGCGGACCCGTTCCGGCTGGCCCGTGATGCCCAGCACACCGACCGTTTTGCCGGCACACTCCAGCAACAGGTTGATGCCAGGGCGCGCGCCCTTGAAGGCCGCCACGTCGGCATCACCGATTTCGAGCGCACTGCCACGTTTCAACGCCAGCACAGCTCCATCATGCAGCGTCCCCAGCCGGGCGGCATCGCCACTGGCGATGATGACCCCGCGTGCATCCATCACATTGATGTTGGCATCGAGGATATCCTGGGTCTTGTCGATGATCTGCTGTGCGAGCTCAGCGCTCAGAATCATGGGGCCACCTGCCACCGTTGGCGAATAGCCTCCATCTTCTCCGGCGCTTTAGCGGGCTGCAAGCCAGGTGTGAACGCTCAATGGGGGGCAACCAGTCCCCCTTCGTCGTTCAAGCCCATCAGGTGGGCATGGATGGCCTGATACACGGATGGCAGTACGATCTCACGCTGGCCCAGCAGCTCCGTGACCAGGGAAGCCAGTCCGGGCAGGCCGCCTTCACGGGCCTTGAGCCTCGCCATACGGGCGCAGGTCTCGGGACAGGCGTCTTCCGGCAATCTCAGCCCAAGAGCCACCAGGCGATCTCGAAAATCACGGCCATCCACCAGCTCGGCAATCATCATGTTCGCGCCCTCTTCTTCATCAGCTCGGCCACGGAAGCGAGGCATCCGGAGTGGATCGCAACGGCACAGGGCCCGCTCTCGCCGTCCAGACCCAGTACGAGCCCTCAGCCCTCAGCCCTCAGCCCCAACAGGGCCCTAGGACTCTACGGTATCAGCGACAGGCTCGGCGCGGGTCAGACGACACGCTGCATACTTGAACTCCGGAATCTTGCCGTAAGGGTCCAGCGCCGGGTTGGTCAACAGGTTCACCGCTGCTTCAACATAGCAGAAAGGCACGAAGACCATGCCGTCCGGCATACCGTCATCGAGCCGGGCCACCAAGGTGATGGCGCCCCGCCGGGTGGAGATCGTCAGCCGCTCACCTGGTTGCATGCCCAGGCGTGCAAGCTCTCCCGCCGACAGGCTGGCCACCGCTTCGGGCTCGAGCTCATCAAGGACACTGGCTCGTCGGGTCATGGACCCCGTATGCCAGTGTTCGAGCTGACGCCCGGTGGACAGCACCGTCGGGTAGTCATGATCGACAGGCTCGTCGGGGGGCATGGGTAGCGCCGGAGAGAACGTTGCCTTGCCAGTGGCCGTAGGGAAGGCGTCAGAGAACACCACATCGGCACCTTCGGCGTCCGGTGCCGAGCAGGGATAGGTGACCGCCCCTTGCTGTTCGAGGCGCTCCCAGCTGATGTTATCGAACGAGGCCATGCCCTTCTGCATCTCGGCGAAGACGTCACGGGGGTGCTGATACTGCCAGTCGAGCCCGAAACGTCGCGCCATTTCCTGAATGATCCACCAGTCCGGTCGGGCATCCCCTGGCAAAGGCAGTGCCTGACGCCCCAACTGCACCTGGCGATTGGTGTTGGTCACGCTGCCGTCCTTTTCCGGCCAGCTCGAGGCCGGCAGGATGATGTCGGCGAACTGAGCGGTCTCGGTCACGAACAGGTCCTGCACGACCAGGTGCTCCAGGCGGGCCAGCGCTCCCCTGGCATGAGCCAGATCCGGGTCGGACATGGCCGGGTTCTCGCCCAGGATGTACATGCCACGAATAGTACCGGCGTGAATGGCATCCATGATCTCGACCACGGTGAGGCCCGGCTCGGGATCAAGGCCGCTGCTGTCCAGGCCCCACAATTCCTCGAAGGATGCCCGTACCTGAGCATCAGAGACCGGCTGATAGTCGGGCAGGACCATGGGAATCATGCCCGCATCAGAAGCCCCCTGAACATTATTCTGACCACGCAAGGGGTGCAGACCGGTACCAGGGCGCCCGGTATGGCCACACGCCAGCGCCAGGGAAATCAGGCAGCGCGCATTGTCGGTGCCGTGGGTATGCTGGGAGATCCCCATGCCCCAGAAGATCATGGCCCGCTCGGCGCTGGCATACTCCCTTGCCGCCGCCCGTATCTCCTCGGCGGGAACCCCGCACAGGTCCGCGACCGACTCCGGTGTCTGGCCTCGCACGGCATTGGCCAGCCGCTCGAAGCCCTCGGTATGGTCGCGAATATAGTCCTCGTCAAACAGCGCTTCCTCGATGATGACCTGCAGCATGGCATTGAACAGGGAAACGTCGGCACCGGGGGTAAACCGCAGCACCCGGTGGGCATGCGCCCCCATGGCCTGACCACGGGGGTCGATAATGATGAACCGGGTACCGCGCTGGGCGGCCTGCTTGAAGAAGGTGGCCGCCACCGGATGATTGACCGCTGGATTGCAGCCGGTAAGGATCACCACATCCGCCTGCAGCGCCTGCATGAAGGAGGCCGTTACCGCACCAGAACCGATACATTCCATCAGGGCCGCAACGGAGCTTGCATGACACAGGCGCGTGCAGTGATCGACATTGTTGCTGCCGAAACCAAGACGCACCAGCTTCTGGAACAGCCAGGCCTCTTCATTGGAGCACTTGGCGCTCCCGAAGCCCGCCAGCGCCCGCGGACCGTGGCTTGCCTTCAATTGCGTCAGGCCACCCGCCGCCAGGGCCAGCGCCTCTTCCCAGGACGCTTCGCGAAAATGGGTCAGCGGATTGGCGGGATCAAACGCCGGGTCCAGCCACTTGGGCACGCCCTCACGGCGTATCAAGGGGCGCGTCAGGCGCGATGGGTGACGCGGATAATCAAAGCCGAAGCGCCCCTTCACGCATAGCCGCCCCTGATTGGCCGGCCCGTCACGCCCCTCGACAAAGGCGATGGCATCGTCCTTGATGTGGTAGGTCAGCTGACAGCCAACGCCACAGTAAGGGCAGACCGAGTCGACCTGGCGATCGACATTGGCACGACTGCCCCTGCCGTGGTCGTCGACCATGGTCGCGGGCATCAGGGCACCGGTAGGGCACGCCTGGACACACTCACCGCACCCCACGCAGCTGCTGTCGCCCATGGCGTCGTCAAGGTCGAACACGACCTTGCTGGCAGCCCCACGATGGGCCATGCCAATGACGTCGTTGACCTGCACTTCTCGACACGCCCGAACACACAGGTTGCAGGTAATGCAGGCATCCAGATTGACGGTCATGGCCGGATGACTGGCATCGTGACCCGCCGCCCCTTTAGCTGGCGTCATCGGTGATGTGGGAGGTGAGACAAGGTGCCGCCCTTCGGCCCCATCGCATCGGCCAGGCGGGGTCGGTAAGTGCTCACCGGGGAGGCGATAGTCAGGGGCGTGTTGCACCACATCGCGGCGCCTGCGCGGATAGCGCGCCCGCGCCTGGGTAGCATCCACCGCCAGCCGCTCGGCCATTTTCCACAGCTGACTCGCGCGATCAGGGCTGTCTTCCTGGGCGGGCTGATCGCTGAGCAGCAGCTCCAGCACCCCTTCCCGCGCCAGGCGGGAACGCTCCGAGGTGAGGCTCTTTACCACCATGCCTGGGCGTGCCTCGCGCAGGCAGCTGGCAGCGAGTACTCGCTCACCTTCAATTTCCACCATGCAGGCACGGCAATTGCCATCAGCGCGGTAGCCGGGGGCCTCCTTGAAACACAGATGGGGGATCGTCTCACCGGCGCGCTTGGCCACCTGCCAGACAGTCTCGCCTGGGTAGGCGCTCACTTCGGCGCCGTCCAGCGTCAGCAGAAAGGCCTCTGGCAGGGCCTCGTCGCTGGCAGTAGAAGCATCCGCTGTCTTGGTGACCTTGGTCATGATGTGGCTCCTTCCGCAGCGTCGCTGACAATGATGTCATGGCGGGCGAGGTCATCGCGGAAATGCCGCAGCAAGCTCAGCACGGGATTGGGGGCAGCCTGCCCGAGCCCGCAGATGGAGGCGTCCTGCATGATGCGCGAAAGACGTTGCAGGTCTTCCACCACCCAGTGCTTGCGCTCCAGCAGGCTCAGCATCTTCTCGCTGCCTACCCGACAGGGCGTGCACTGGCCGCAGGACTCATCGGCGAAAAACGCCAGCAGGTTCACGGCGACGGCGCGCAGGTCATCCTGATCGGACAGCACGATGATCGCCGCAGAGCCGATAAAGCAGCCTTCTGCCTGAAGGGTATCGAAGTCCAGGGGAAGGTCCGCCTTGGACGCGGGCAGGATGCCGCCTGAAGCGCCCCCTGGCAGGTAGCCGGCCAGCCGGTGACCGTCAGCCATGCCGCCGCCGAATTCCTCGATCAGTTCGTTCAGACTGATCCCGGCGGGAGCCAGATAGACGCCGGGACGACGCACCCGTCCTGACAGCGAGAAGCTCCTTAGTCCGCTGCGCTGGCGTCGTCCTTCCCGCGCGTACAGCGCCGCCCCTTCACGCCACAGCACCGGTATCCAGTAGAGCGTTTCGACGTTGTTGACCAGGGTCGGTCGACCGAACAAGCCCTGCTGGGCGACCAGCGGCGGACGGTGGCGCGGCTTGCCGGGCTTGCCTTCCAGGGATTCGATCATGGCCGACTCTTCGCCACAGATGTAGGCACCGGCCCCTCGGCGCAGTATCACCTGCCCAGGGTTGATCAACCCCTGGTCCTCGAGTTCAGCGATGGCCTCGCGCAGCACCCGATGCGCCCCCGGGTACTCGTCGCGCAGATAGATATAGACACCTTCCGCCTGAACCGCCCAGCAGGCTACCAGGGCGCCTTCCAGCATCTGGTGCGGGGCTCGCTCCAGGTAGTAGCGATCCTTGAAGGTGCCGGGCTCGCCTTCATCGGCATTGACGGCACACCAGCGAGGTCCGGGCTGTTCGCGCACGGTGCGCCACTTGCGGTGGGTCGGGAAACCGGCACCCCCCAGTCCGCGCAGGCCTGAGCGCTCAAGCAGCGTGGCCAGGTCCTCGAAATCAACCTGCCCCGCCTGGCATCCCTTGAGCAGCTCGTAGCCCCCTTCCTGCTGGTAGCTGGCCAGGGTCTGCCACACCACCGCCTCAGGGTGGGTACGCCCGGTATCCAGCAACACCTCCACCGCTTCCACGCTGGCATGCCCCAGATGATGATGCCCTACTTCCACTACCGGGGACTGATCGCAGCGACCCATGCAGGGAGCGCGGGTCACGCGCACCTGTGCGGGATCCAGGCCGTCCGCCAGTGCATCAGCGAGCCGCTGTGAGCCCGCCAACTGACAGGAAAGCGAGTCGCACACTCGAACGGTCAAGGCAGCAGGCGCTGGCTCATCGTCGTGCACCACGTCGAAGTGGGCATAGAAGGTGGCTGTTTCATACACGGCCGCCATGGGCAGCGACATGTAGCTGGCCAGCGCTCTCAGCCACTCCAGCGCAAGATAGCCGTTGGCATCCTGAATCGCGTGGAGGTGCTCGATCAACAGCTGTCGCTGGCGCAGCAGGGGTTGCTGACGCTCGTCCCCAAGCAGATGGCGCAGTGCTTCCAGCACCGAGGGAGTGGTCTGGCGCCCCTTGAGCGTCTTGCGGGTTCGCCTGGCAGGACTGGCGGTCACGGTTTCTGCGGTCATTGTTTGACTCTATTTATGTGGCGTTAAGGTCACCTGGTGACATGCTGGCACCAGCGGCTCTCAGCGTCCATTACCTTGTCGCGCATTAGTGACAGCTGCGCGACTAACCACACCTTCGGCATCAAGAAAGTCAAGAATCGCCATCGCGCCCTCTGTGGCGGACACCTGTTCGAGTACCCGCCCGCTGCCCGACTCTGCCTTTGCCGCTGCTGCCTTGAACCGTTCGCGCGCATTGGCCGAGGTGACGATCTTCAGCCGCTTCGGCCTTGGCGTGGCAGGCATGAAGGGCCAGGTCGCGCCGGCGGGGTCTATCGGCGGCTCTGCACCGCTGTCGAGCTGCAGCAGCTGCCCTCGCCGGGCCGGGCCGAAAGCGCTCTGGCGAGGCGCTGGTGCCGCTGCCTCGACCCCGAGAATGGCCGGGAGCCTGACCGCGATGCGCCGACGCTGCCCCCTTGGCAGGGCCTGCAGCACGACGGCCTGGGCCGCGCCGGACGATAGGGGCTCGATGGTCTCGATCGCGACCACCCCTGGCACCCAGCGCCAGTCCAGACGCTCGGCCAGGGCGATCGGCAACAGACCACTGCCCTCCCCCTGCTCGGCGTGCATGCCACACAGCACCAGTCGTGCGTCGGCGTCGACGGGTGCCCGCAACGCCTCATGCAATGGTGCAAGGGCATCCCCTGCTGCCGCCATATGCATCCAGCGAATGGAAGGTAGCCCCATGCCCAGATAGGCGCGCAGTGCTGTTTCGGTATCCTGTTCCGCCGGGCCAGCGTGCCAACAGGACAGGGTGGTATTGCCAGGCTTGCCCTTGTGCTGGAAGGTCAGCGCCATCTCCAGCGCACGCGCGTCCAGATCGGCCCGTCGAGGGCGCTGGGTCAGACCATGACGGCCCAGCGACAGCAGCACGTCCAGGCATATCGACGCCGGCTCTACAGCTGCCGGGGCTCGCGGTTCAAGCGACATGGCGGCTCTCCTTGATACGGTCGGAAAGAAGCGAAGACATGTCGGGGCTCTCGGTAGGGTCTGTCGGCGACGATGCCTCTGGTCCCTCCCCCAGCTGCTGCCGGCTGTCCCTTTGTTCGACCAAGGAGGGTTCGACCAAGGAGGGTTCGACCAGGGAGGCCAACTCGGCCAGGATCGCATCGCCGTCACCGATCACCGAGAGGTCCGCACGCTTGACCATGTCGCAACCGCCATCAGAGTTGATGGCGATCACCTTCTCGCAGCGCTGAATTCCCTGCAGATGTTGAATCGCACCGCTGATGCCGACGGCCAGATAGACGCGGGCACTGACGAAGGTACCCGTGGCGCCCACCTGACGCTCTCGCGGCATGTGCCCTTCATCCACCGCGACCCGCGAGGCGCCTTCGCTGGCCCCTAGCACCCTGGCCGCATGATGGAAGCCGTCCCAGTCACCGACGCCGTTTCCACCCGCAAGAATAAAGGGTGCCTCAGCCAGGGCGATCGCCGCTGGATCCACCGCCACGGCACCGAGATCTTGCATCGGCAGCGGTGCCTCCGGGTGATCGCAGGACGTTCGCGACAGCGGCCATTCACGGGCTTCGTGCCGGGTCGCCGTCACCGGCTCCGCGCATTGTGCGGCAGCCACCACCACACGCGGCAGCGGACGCGCCAGGTCCTGGCGGCCCGAGCCCGAGCGGCATAGGCAGGACCAGCCGCTGTCACTGGCGTCATCCGGCTCCACGCGCCACAGCCCGCAGGCAGGCCGCTCGCCCAGACGTACCGCCAGGCGGCGGCCCAGGTCTCCGCCCTCCAGGGTAGCGTCCGGGAACAGCCAGTGCCGCGGTGACAGCGCCCGGTCCGCCGCCAGACAGGCTGCAAGGCGATCCTCAGGGGAATATCCCGGCGCTACTGGCAGCACGATGACCCGATCTGCTCCGGCCTCGGCCAGCGCATCGTGCAGGGCGCTTTCGAGGGTTGCCGACGGCGATGGCAGCAACAACAGCGCCGTCACGGCAAGCGAGCTGCCGTCGATGTCAGCCCTGTCATCGGCCCTGTCATCGGCCCTGTCATCAGCCCTCTCATCAGCCAGTCGTCGGGCCAGGCCAAACACGTCGCGGTCGTGTTCGCTCAACCGACCTGAGGCGAGATCCGGCACCACGGCAATGACCCCCGCGGGATCGGCCACCACCACGTCGCGACGCTGATCTCGCTGCGTTGCTGTTCGACCCTGTTGTGGTCCGGCGGCGCCGACCAGAGCACCACTGCGATCAATCCGCCGCCGTCCGTTGGGCCCCATGACGCCGACAAGGTGGGGATTGCGGCGCATGCGTCCGTTGGGCCCCATCCAGAATGCCTGGCCCTCACCGCCTTGACCGAGGGCCGCCAGCACGGCGAGATGCTCCGGGTGACGTCGATTGCGAGCAATCCCTTCCAGCCTGGGATCTCGGCGGCGGCGAACATCGTGTTGCTGATGCTGGGACGTCGAATGAACATCACTCATTGGCTTGCCTCCTCGACGAGTCGACCAGGATGCCCCGTCTGGCGCGGCCGCCGCCGAGCACCTGTGGCGGTCGACGATGCCTCGGAAACCGATTCCTCGAAAACCGATTCCTCTAACACCAAGGCCTCAGCCACCAGTTCGGCGATGTCCCGAACCTCCGCCTGGCGATCCACCACCCCCTCCAGCATCGCCGTGCACTGGGGACAGCCTACCGCTACCACATCGGCCTCTACCTCGGCCACGTCGGCCATGCGCATGTCGGGAATCCGCCGTTCACCAGGGATATCGGTGACCGGGGCACCCCCTCCTCCTCCGCAACAGCGTGAGCGAAAGCCAGAGCGCGCCATCTCGGTCAGCTCGATACCCAGGGCAGCCAGCACCCGCCTCGGCGCATCGAACTCACCGTTGTAGCGCCCCAGGTAGCAAGGATCATGGTAGGTCACACGGGACCGCGGGCGTGGCGCTATCTTGAGCCTTCCCTGCTGCAACAGCTCATCCAGGAAGGTGCTGTGATGACGCACGCAATAGTGGCCGCCAAAGGCTGCGTATTCGTTGCCAAGAACGTGAAAGCTGTGCGGGTCACAGGTGACGATGGTCTGGAAGCCATAGCGCGACAGCGTTGCCACATTGTCCCTGGCCAGGCGTTGAAAGGTGGCCTCATCGCCGAGCCGTCGCGCCACATCGCCGCTGTCACGTTCTTCATCCCCCAGCACCGCAAAGTCCACCTGGGACGCCCGCAGGATCTTCACCAAGGCTCGCAAGGTACGCTGGTTACGCATATCGAAGGCTCCATCACCGAGCCACAGCAGAACGTCCACCTGGCCCAGTTCACGCATCAGCGGCAAGCTCAGGTCTGCCGCCCAGTGCATCCGCGAGTCCGGCGCGAAGCCCCCGGGATTGTCCGTCGCGATCAGGTTGTCGAGCACCGCCGCCCCCTTGCCCGGCGTGGCGCCATGTTCCAGGGTCAAATGGCGGCGCATGTCGACGATGGCATCGACGTGCTCGATCATCATTGGGCACTCCTCCACGCAGGCCCGGCAGGTCGTACAGGACCACAGCGTGTCCGCATCGACCAGCGCCCCGCCTGAGGTCACGACCATCGGGCCGCCAGGCTGGCCACGGTGCTCACCAAGCGGCTTGCCCGGATAGGGCGAGCCATGAAAGCCTGCGTCGCTGCCGCCGGTCATGCCAAGCACCATGTCCTGGATCAGTTTCTTGGGGTTGAGTGGCTGTCCCGCCGCGAACGCCGGACACACTGCCTCGCAGCGACCGCATTGCACGCAGGCATCGAAGCCCAGACGCTGATTCCAGGTGAAGTCCTCCGACGTTTCCACCCCGAGCGGAGCATCAGGGTCGTCAAGATCAAGCGGCTTTAGCCCCGTCGACCGCGGCGATACACCGTCGCGATCGCTCTGCCGGGTCGAGAAGCGTTCGGCACGCCGATGCCACGCCAGGTGCAGTGCGCCGGCAAAGGCATGTTTCATCGGACCGCCCCAGGTCATGCCGAGAAACATCTCGCCAAGCCCCAGCGCCAGCCCAGCCAGCAGCACCAGCGCCAGCGTCCCGCCGAGCACCCCCGTGAGCCACGCCGCAGGCAGCCAAGTGACCATCAGCATGATCAGAGACAGGCCTGCCACGCTGGCGGCAAATGCCGTCAGACTCCTTGGCAGTCGCTGCCAGGGGCCGCGGGATAGCCGCGACGGCGGACGTCGACGGCGCCTGGCCACCCGCCGGGCACCGCCCAGCATGACCAGACTCATCACCAGCATCAGCCCTGTCAGTAACGTCTCTCCACCCTCGGGCAGGGGCGCCAGGGTCACCAGCAGCAATAAGCCTGCAGCAGCGACAAACCCGCCTGCGGTAGCCACATGGGTATGAGCAAACGCCTTGTCTCGCGCCACCACATGATGCAGGTCCACCAGGTAGCGACGGGGCATGGCAGCAAGTCCCCCGAGCCATGCCACTGGCGACGGACGACCACGGCGCCACAGCAAAAAGCGCCTGGCAGCCCCCACCAGCGCCAGCAGCAGAGCAGCAAGCACCAGCCCCGTCAGGGAACCGTAAAAAAGCGTCGCGGACATGGGTGGCCTCCTGAACAATGTGGTGAAGAAAAGCGGTGGTGAAGAAAGGCGGTGATGAAGGGCGGCGAAGAAAGACGCTGAGGAAGGGAAGCGCCAGAGAGGCAGCGACATAGCGACAGAGACAGGGACGGCCTCTGCCGAGGTGCCGCCTACACGTCCTTGCACAGGCGGAGCGCATCATAGATGGCGGCATGCACGTTGCGCGGGGCGACCCCATCCCCCAGCCGGAACAGCGCGTATCCACCCTTGTGCTCATC
Organism: Halomonas sp. DP4Y7-1; assembly: GCF_019800705.1. Classification (NCBI taxonomy): domain Bacteria; kingdom Pseudomonadati; phylum Pseudomonadota; class Gammaproteobacteria; order Oceanospirillales; family Halomonadaceae; genus Halomonas; species Halomonas sp. DP4Y7-1. Next base: position 267,750 of record NZ_JAHVKS010000002.1, read on the forward strand.
GGCCTCCAACTCCGCCAGACACGGCTGGGGCTGGGCGGCATACAGCGCCTCCAGATCCACCTGTCCACGGTTCAAGGAAGCGGCCTTCATCGCCAGGTACAGGGTTTCGTCGGGGCGTACCCCGTTTTCCACCACGATCTGATCGACTACCCGCTCTTCCTGCACACCGCTGTACTCGTTCTCCAGCACCGCGATCAGGTTGCTGCCCTCTCGGTACACCTCATGGAGCATCATGTCCGACGTCATGATGACCTCCTTTTCATAGAGACTGCGGTAATAGGTAGGAAAGGTGGTTCCCCCAACGGCGGCCCCCGGCTTGATGTCATCGGTGACGATCTCGACCTTGGCCCCCTTGTCGGCCAGGAAGTCTGCCGCGGACACCCCGGCGAATTCGCAGATACTGTCGAACACCAGCACATTCTTGCCCGGGCCCACCTTGCCTGACAGAACGTCCCAGGTGCTGACGATCAGGCATTCCTCGGCATCCGCGGAAAATCCCCAGGCCGGATACTGGTCGAGGAACGGTCTTCCCCCGGTCGCCAGCACCACCAGGTCCGGGCGCAGATCCTCGATGGTGGCCACGTCGGCGCGGGTTCCCAGACGCAGGTCGACCTTGAGGCGTGCCAGCTCGAGCTGATACCAGCGAGTGATGCCAGCGATCTGATCCCGCGCAGGTGCCTTGGCGGCAAGGGTGATCTGGCCACCGAGGCTGTCGGAGGCTTCAAACAGGGTCACCTGATGACCGCGCTCGGCCAGTACCCTGGCGGACTCCATGCCTCCGGGGCCTCCTCCCACCACGACCGCGCGCCGTGTCGGTCCCTCGCTCGGCGTGATGATGTGCGGCAATCCCATGTATTCCCGCGAGGTCGCGGCATTCTGGATGCACAGCACATCGAGCCCCTGGTACTGACGATCGATGCAGTAGTTGGCCCCGACGCACTGGCGTATCTGGTCCACCGCTCCCATCTTGATCTTGGCGATCAGGTGGGGGTCGGCAATGTGTGCTCGGGTCATGCCCACCATGTCCACATACCCACCCTCGAGAATGCGATTGGCCTGGGTCGGGTCCTTGATGTTCTGGGCGTGTATGACGGGCACGCTTACCACTTCCTTGATGCCCGCCGCCAGGTGCAGGAACGGCTCCGGTGGATAGGACATGTTGGGGATAACATTGGCCAAGGAGTTGTGGGTATCACAGCCAGACCCCACCACGCCAAAGAAGTCCACCTGGCCCGTGGCGTCATAGAAGGCGGCGATGGCCTTCATGTCATCGTGGGTGAGACCGTCGGGATGAAACTCGTCGCCGCAGATGCGCATGCCCACCACGAAGTCGTCGCCGACCTCGGCGCGCACGGCCTTCAGCACCTCGAGACCGAACCGCATGCGCCCTTCAAAGCTCCCCCCCCATTCGTCCTCACGCTTGTTGACCCTGGGACTCCAGAACTGGTCGATCAGGTGCTGGTGCACGGCGGACAGTTCGACACCATCGAGGCCGCCCTGCTTGGCCCGCCGCGCCGCCTGAGCGAAGTCACCGATGATGCGCCAGATTTCCTCCTCCTCGATGGTCTTGCAGGTGGAGCGATGGACCGGTTCGCGGATGCCCGAAGGCGACACAAGGGTGGGCCAGTGATGGCCATCCCAGCGGGAGCGGCGCCCCATGTGCGTGATCTGGATCATGATCTTGCCGCCGTGGCGATGGACCGCCTCGGCCAGGTTCTGGAAGTGCGGAATGATCCGGTCAGTGGACAGGTTGACCGAGCTCCACCAGGCCTGTGGGCTATCGATCGAAACGACAGAAGATCCGCCGCAGATACACAGGCCGCAGCCCCCTTTCGCCTTCTCTTCGTAGTAGCGCACATAGCGCTCGGTGGTCATCCCACCCTCGGTCGCATAGACCTCGGCGTGGGCAGTGCTGACCACCCGATTACGAATGGTCTGGCGGCCGATGGTGATCGGCTGAAAGATCGCGTCGAAGGCCATGAGAAGGCTCCTCTGCCTGAACGAGGACGACAGGGGTGGCGTACCCGATGGACACCTTGCCTGTGCGTTCTGTGGGAGATGTGGCGTGATGCCAATCAGCGGGTTTCGCGGCAGGAGCGGGCCCGCCGTGCGCCCCGCTCGGTCAGTCTCGACGAGGCTCTGGCCTCACCTCGAAACGACCGACGTCGCAACCCGGTTCGGCGGCGCTCTGGGTCTGTTCGGCACGGGTGCGCAGGGGGGATCCCGACGCTGCCAGAATCTGGTCCATGGCGCCGGCAAACCAGCCGGTGAACATGTAGTCGACCCGAGTTCCGGTCTTGCCCAGCTGCAACACAAAGGCGCTGTGCTCCAGACGCACCGTGGCGCTGCCTTCGGTCAGCGCTATGGCTTCAGTGACAAAGCGTCCCCAACCACGCTGGGACAGGCGACTCATGTAATGCTGAAAGACCGCCTCACCGCTCAACCCATGCAGCTCGGCTTCCTTCTCGCACCAGTGCCAGGCGCTCTTGTAGCCGGCGTGGTACAGGATGTCGGCATAGACCTCGACCCCCAGGGCCTGTTCCACCGCGATGTGGTTGTTGATAAAAAAGTGGCGCGGCACGTAGAGCATCGGCAGGGCGTCGGTGGTCCAGACCCCGGTATCGGCGTCTACCTCGATAGGCAGCTCGGGAGCGATGGTCGTCACGGTAAAGTCCTCGGCAGCGGTCAGTGGTGTGGTCTTGTAGCTGTCATTGTGGTTTTCGTTGTGGTGTTAGTTGTCGTTGTCGTCCGCAGTGACGATGGGGCGGGGAGGTCTACTCTCCCCAGACATCTGCCAGTACCCGCACCCAGTTCTCGCCCATGACCTTGCGCACCTGGGTCTCGCTCAACCCATGGCGCAGCAGCGCCTCGGTAAGGTTGCCGAACTCGCCGATGGTGCGAATCCCCTTGGGATTGATGATCTCGCCGAAGGAGGTCAGACGACGGGCGTACCCCTTGTCGTGGGTCAGCCACTCGAAGAAGGCCTGATCCTGCCCCTGGGTAAAGTCGGTGCCGATGCCGATGGCATCTTCACCCACGATGTTCATTACGTAGAGAATGGCTTCGACGTAGTCATCGACGGTGGCATTCACTCCCGCCCGCAGAAACGGCGTGAACATGGTGACACCGACAAAGCCGCCGTGGTCGGCGATGAAACGCAGCTCTTCATCGGACTTGTTGCGCGGGTGCTCCTTGAGGCCCGACGGCAGACAGTGGGAATAACACACCGGCTTGTTCGAGGCTTCGATGACTTCGCGGGAGGTGTTGGCCCCGACGTGGGACAGGTCGCACATGACCCCGACGCGATTCATCTCGGCGACGATTTCGTGCCCAAAGCCGGACAGTCCGCCGTCCCGCTCGTAGCAGCCGGTTCCGACCAGGTTCTGGGTGTTGTAGCAAAGCTGGACGATACCGACGCCGAGCTGCTTGAAGACCTCGACGTAGCCGATCTGGTCCTCGAAGGCGTGGGCATTCTGAAAACCGAAGATGATGCCCGTGCGGTCCTCCTGCTTGGCCTTGCGAATATCGGCGGTGGTACGTACCGGGCGCACCAGATCGCTGCATTGCTCCATCAAGGTCCGGGTCGCCACGATATTGTCCACGGTCGCCTGGAATCCTTCCCACACCGAGACCGTACAGTTGGCCGCCGTCAGGCCGCCTCGTCGCATGTCCTCGAGCAGCTCTCGCTGCCACTTGGCAATAATCAGGCCATCGATGACCGTGGCTTCGCGGTGCAGCGAACGAGCGTCAATGGAACGAGTGTCGGATTGCGTCAGGGGGGAATTCATCGCGATAGCCCTTGCCCGGTGGACGAATGGACCGGACTCGAGCCGGCGTCATGGAGGCAGGATAGCGCTGCCGGAAGCGGCCACGACGCCTGATTGCGACGGCAAGAATTCCAAAAGCGTCACGTCATTCCGATAACGACAACAGCCCCCGACGCATGGCGCCAGGGGCTGTGCAGGAAGGATTATCTGGCGGGTTCAGCATGGCTGTCGGGAAGGACGCAAGGAGAGGGACTGAGAATAGGCATTGAGAAGAGGTCTTGAGAAGAGGTCTTGAGCAGAGCGCTGACGCCATTCGGCCAGGCACTCCGTGCTTCCCTCACGCCAGAGATTCCCTATCGCCAGTGATGCCCTAACGCCAGTGATGCCCTCACGCCAGTGATTCCCTAGCGCCAGAGATTCCCTAACGCCAGTGATGCCCTAGAGCTTGTCGAGATACCTGAGCCCCAGGTTATTCATCTGGCGCTGAATCCAGGCGGCGCGGTTGGCGGTACGAGGCCCGGGACGAGAGGCGCTGCGTTCGAGGGGATTAGGCAGCACAGCCGCCAGACGGGCAGCTTGCACCGCACTCAGTTGGTCGGCACCGACCCCAAAGTAGTGCTGGCTGGCGGCCTCCAGCCCGAACACGCCGCGATCGAACTCGACGATATTGAGGTAGACCTCAAGGATACGTTCCTTGGGCCACAACAGCTCCATCAGGGTGGCGAACCAGGCCTCAAACCCCTTGCGCACCCAGTCACGCCCCGTCCACAGGAACAGGTTTTTGGCGGTCTGTTGGGTAATGGTGCTGGCACCGCGCAGCGATCCCCCGTTTCTGGCGGATTCCACGGCACGTTTCAGCTCCACCAGGTCGAATCCGTTATGCTCGGGGAAACGCTGGTCCTCCGCCGCAATCACCGCCAGCTTGGCGTTGTCCGACAGTTCGTCCCAAGGCCGCCACTGCTGCTGAATGTCCAGCGGTTCCCCCGAAAACCAAGAAGACACCTCTCGCTCCAGCATGACCATGGAGCCAAAGACCGGCACCACACGAAAGAACAGCACCAGCACAACGGACCCCAGCACAAAGGCAAGAGTGGCGCGAAGCAGAAGTCGTAGGATGGGGCGCCACCGGATATGCATGCCTTGAGCTCTGTTGAAGGACGTGCCCGCAGTATATCAAGGCATTGGGCTAGCGCGACAAATGCGGCGCAGGCTGCGGCGACAGCCTGGCCAACGGGAGTGACAGACCAGCGAGACGAGCGTAGATGACACCCCGCTGGCATGCATCAAGCGTTTTCGGACTCAGGCTCTCTCGTGTCCAGGCTCTCCTGGACTCACCTCTCCTGAACTCACTTCTCTGGGCCTCAACCTATCTTGGACGTGACCCGGAAGCTGCCATAGGTTGGCTCTCCCCGGGCTTCTTCCAGCGCCGACAGGGCTCGGGATACCGGCTCCTGCAACGCTCCCGACACCAGCGGGGGTGCCAGGGTGCCCGCCACGACAGGAGAAAAAGCGCTCCATCCCAGGCGCTCTTCGCGGGGAGGCAGCCCGAAGCACTCGCGGTAGCACTTCGAAAAGTGGGGCGTCGAGACAAACCCGCAGGCGGCGGCGATATCGATGATCGACATTGAGGTCTGCTTGAGCAGTTGCCGAGCCCGGTTGAGGCGCAGCCGCATGTAATAGCGTGAGGGTGAGCAGTGCAGGTTGCGCTGGAACAGGCGTTCGAGCTGGCGCCGGGACAGGCTGACATAGCAAGCCAGTTCGTCCAGGTCGATGGGTTCCTCCAGGTTGTTTTCCATCAGGGCCACGATTTCCTGGAGCCTTGGCTGAGCGGTCCCCAGCATATGCTTGAGGGGCACCCGCTGCTGGTCCTGCTCACCACGCACCCGGTCGCACACGAACATGTCGGAAATCCCGGCCGCCAGCTCGCGCCCGTGGTCCCTCCCGATCAGCGTCAGCATCATGTCCAGCGGCGCGGTCCCGCCGGAGGCGGTACAGCGATCCCGGTCCATGGAGAACAGCTTGGACGTCAGGCCGATACACGGGTACGCCTCTTGCAGGGCCGCCTGACATTCCCAGTGGGTGCTGACCTCATAGCCGTCAAGCAGCCCGGCACGTGCCAGCGCCCAGGCACCGGTACAGATGGAACCAAAACGCTTGAGATGTCGCGCCTGGGACTTCAACCAGCTGACATGGCCCTGGTGCACGTGACGGGTGGGCGCCACCCCACCGCACACCACGACCATATCCAACGACAGGGGAACACTGAGCGACGAATCCGGGGTGACGGTCAGCCCGTCGCTGGCTTCCAGCGGCGCACCGTCGAGACTCAGTGTGAACCAGCGATAGAGCTCCTGGCCGGACAGCTGATTGGCCATGCGCAATGGCTCGATCGCCGACGCCAGCGAGATCAGGGTGAAGTGTTCCAGCAACAGGAAGCCGATGGTCTGGGGTCCTTCGTGGCCCCCCTGGGATACAGCCCGTCCGGGCTTGTTGGGCAAGCTCATGGTCACCTCCTCGACACGGTCGGTCTGCCCCTCGTCTGATCTGCTCCGCAGAAAGAGGCACCGCCGCGACCCATTATTGTTATGGCGGCATCATCTAGATGTCAGCACCGGCACTGAGCCCCGACATCGAACCCGGTTTTACATGACTTTAGGTCGTACCGACGTGTCATGACATCACAATAATCGCTATCGACATGCCCTTGACCAGTCGTCTGCGACAATGATGTCGCGAATAGCTACGTCAATGTCGCCATGGCGCCTAAAAGCGACGATCTCTTCGTCGCATGACGATTTTCACGACATACCTGGTCCCCAACGCGACCACCTCGACCAATGGCGACTTTGCAAGGGGCGCCAATTGCGCCACGCCTTTCTCCGGCCAGATACAACGCGGCCCTCGTCACAGGACGAGGGCCGCGTTGTCAGCGCTCTTTCGCGTGTAGCTTGTCGCTGCTGTCAGCGCTTGGCGTAGAGCTTCTCCGCGTGGTAGCGCAGGTGGTCTTCGATGAAGGTCGCGATGAAGAAGTAGCTGTGATCGTAGCCGGGCTGACGACGCAGGGTCAGCGGATGATCGCGCTCAGCGCAGACGGCCTCCAGGCGCTCCGGGCACAGCTGCTCTTCCAGGAAGTCATCGGCATCCCCCTGATCGATGAACAGGGGCTGGCGGGACGCCCCGCGCGCTACCAGTTCACAGGCGTCGTACTGGGTCCACTTGCTGGTGTCCTCCCCCAGGTAAGCCGTAAAGGCCTTGCGGCCCCAGGGACACTGGGTCGGATTGACGATAGGCGAGAACGCCGAGACCGAGCGATAGTGGCCAGGCTTGCGTAGCGCCAGAATCAAGGCCCCATGACCACCCATAGAGTGGCCGCTGATGGACTCACGCCCATTCAATGGGAAGTGCTGGCGCACCACCGACGGCAGCTCCTCGGTCACGTAGTCGTACATCCGATAGTGGGCCTTCCAGGGCTCCTGGGTCGCATTGACGTAGAAGCCGGCACCGGAACCCAGGTCATAGCTGTCGTGCTCGCCAGGCAGGTCCGTCCCTCTCGGGCTGGTGTCCGGGCACAGGATGGCGATACCCAGTTCGGCGGCCAGACGATGCGCACCCGCCTTCTGCATGAAGTTCTCGTCGGTGCAGGTCAGCCCGGACAGCCACCACAGCAGCGGAACCTTCTCGGTCTCGGCCTGAGGTGGCAGGTAGATGGCGAAGGTCATCTCGCAGTCCAGCGCCCGCGAGTGATGACGATAGCGCTTGTGCCAACCGCCGAAGCTGCGGTTGGCGCTGACCAGTTCCAGATGCTCGCTCATGGACATGGCGAATCTCCTTCGACAATGATGCCCCGCCAGGCGGGGCCGTGAATCGACAAGGGCTCGCGCGAACCACAGCATCGCCATGGTGGCTCGAGCGCCTGAGGCAAAGCGCCGCTAGCCCGGCGTCGACCGAGCCAGCAGGCGTGGGCGTCAGTAATGCAGCACGGTACGGATACTCTCGCCCGCATGCAGCAGGTCGAAGGCCTCGTTGATCTTGTCGAAGGCCATGTTATGGGTGATGAAGTCGTCGATGTTGAGCTCGCCGTTCATGTACTGCTCGACGTAGCCAGGCAGCTGGCTGCGCCCCTTGACCCCGCCGAAGGCCGAGCCTTTCCAGACACGACCGGTGACCAGCTGGAACGGACGGGTGGAAATTTCCTGACCGGCTCCGGCCACACCAATGATGATCGACTCGCCCCACCCCTTGTGGCAGCACTCAAGCGCGGAGCGCATGACATTGACGTTGCCGATACATTCGAAGGAGTAGTCGACACCGCCATCGGTCAAGTCAACGATGACCTGCTGGATGGAGTCGCTGTAGTCCTTGGGATTGACGAAGTCGGTCGCCCCAAACTGCTTGGCCAGCTCGAACTTCTCGGGGTTCACATCGATGGCGATGATACGGCCGGCCTTGGCCATCACCGCGCCCTGGATGACGGCCAGGCCGATGGCGCCCAGACCGAACACGGCAACGGTCGCGCCCGGCTCCACCTTGGCGGTGTTCAGCACCGCACCAATGCCGGTGGTCACGCCGCAACCCAGCAGACAGATCTTGTCCAGCGGTGCCTCCTGCGAGACCTTGGCCAGAGACACTTCCGGCACCACGGTGTACTCGCTGAAGGTCGACGTGCCCATGTAGTGGTAGAGCGGCTTGCCCTCGAAGGAGAAGCGAGTAGTGCCGTCAGGCATCAGGCCCTGGCCCTGGGTGGCACGCACGGAGCTACACAGGTTGGTCTTGCCAGAGCGACAGAACTTGCACTCGCCACACTCAGCGGTGTACAGCGGAATCACGTGATCACCCGGCTTCAGGCTGGTCACGCCCTCGCCCACCTCTTCGACAATACCGGCGCCTTCATGGCCCAGTACCGAGGGGAAGATGCCTTCAGGATCCGCCCCGGACAGGGTGAACGAATCGGTGTGGCAGACACTGGTGGCAACGATACGAACCAGCACTTCCCCCGCCTTGGGACCTTCCACGTCGATCTCTGTCAGGGTTAGCGGCTTGCCGGATTCCAAAGCAATGGCGGCACGTGATTTCATGGCAACATCCTCGAATAACGTCGATGAACGCAATAGGGCGCGTGTCCCCGAGCAGCGATGGTGGCACCAAGTGGCAGTGCCGACACGATATGGCCGGCCGCCACCGCTGACGGTAGTGGCATCAGTCTAGACCTCGCCACGGGCTGGGATAAAGCACGCAGACGACATAACATTGTTGCCATATAGCAATAATGGAGACGACCATGCACCCATGGGCCGGTATCGAAGCGTTCATTGAAGTCGTGCGGCTCTCGTCGTTCGCTGCCGCGGCAAGGCGCCTGGGCGTGTCCAGCTCCCACATCAGCCGCCAGGTCGCAGCGCTCGAAAGTCGCCTCGACACTCCCCTGCTCTACCGCACCACGCGTCAGATCAGCCTGACCGAGGCCGGGCGTCTCTACTACCAGCAATGCGAGGCGCTGGTAGACGGTTTTCGCGAGGCCGATGCGGTCGTAAAAGACTTTGAGGCCCAGCCCCGTGGGGAACTCGCCCTGACCTGCGCGACCACCTTTGGCGAGCGCTACGTGGCCCCGTTGATCAATGACCTGCTGATACAGTATCCGCAGCTGGGGGTACGCCTGCACTTTACCAACCGGCAGGTGGACCTGATCGAGGAAGGCTTCGACATCGGCATACGCATGGGCACCCTGGAAGACAGCACCATGCTGGCGCGCCGACTGGCTGACCGACGCGAATACGTGGTCGGCTCTCCGGCCTACTTCCAGCGCTTTCCCCAGCCCCATGCCCTATCGGAATTGAAGCACCACCGCTGCCTGCATGGCTCACGTGATCGCTGGCGTTTCGCCGTCGACGGCATACCCCGGGAAGTGTCCATCAAGGGGCCGTGGCAGGGCAATTCAGGTCCGGCCCTGCTGGACGCCGTGCTCAAGGGCGTCGGCCTGGGGCAATTGCCGGATTATTACGTCGAGCACCATCTGGCCAAGGGTGCGCTGGTCTCGGTGCTCGACACCTACCGACACAGTGATACCGGCGTCTGGGCCGTCACCCCGCACCATCGCCAGCGCTCGCCCAAGGTGCGCGTCGTCATCGACTACCTGGCAGAACACCTGGCCAACCAGCTGCCACCCCGCTATCACAACCGCCGGGAAGTGGACGAGCCAAAGACACAAATCTAAAGTTACCCGCACAATGAAGAAGCCCGGTACTTTTACCGGGCTTCTTTAATGCCAATCATCAATACCAAAGTGCAGCTACTTGAAGTTCTTGCGCACCATACGCTGAATCTCACCTACGATCCCGCTTCTAAAACTCAGCACGCAAAGTACGAAGATGGCGCCCAAAATGACGCTGACCCAATTCCCCAGCGGTGACTGCGCCAGCTGAGTCTGCAGGCTGACCACCAGGCCTGCGCCCACCAGCGGGCCAAACAACGTCCCGACACCGCCGACCAGGGTCATCAGAATCACCTCCCCCGACATGTGCCAATGGGCGTCGGTCAGCGATGCCAGCTGAAACACCACTGTCTTGGTCGCGCCAGCAAGACCGGCAAGTCCTGCCGACAGCACGAAGGCCACCAGCTTGTAGGCGTCCACGTTGTAGCCCAGGGACACCGCCCGCGGTTCGTTCTCGCGAATGGCCTTGAGCACCTGCCCGAAGGGTGAATGCACCGTTCGCTGAATGATGGCGAAGCCGATCACGAAGATCGCCAGCACTACGTAGTACATCGCCAGGTTGTTCGACAGGTCGATCAGTCCGAACAGCTTACCTCGGGGCACACCGTGCAGGCCGTCCTCGCCGCCGGTAAACGGCGCCTGAATGTAGAAAAAGAACATCATCTGCGCCAGCGCCAGCGTCACCATGGCAAAATAGATCCCCTGGCGGCGAATCGCCAAGGCACCAAACAGGGTGCCGAGAATCACCGCAGCGACAGTGCCGACAATGATGCCGAGCTCCGGCGTCAGGCCCGGATAGCTCGACAGCAGGAAGCCCGTCACGTAGCCCCCTGTAGCGAGAAAGGCGGCATGACCGAAGGACAGCAGTCCCGCGAAGCCAAGCAGCAGATTGAAGGCACAGGCGAACAGCGCGAAGCACAGGACCTTCATCAGGAACACCGGATAGGCGAACAGGGGAGCCACCAGCGCCAGTGTCAGCAGCGCCACCAGCAGCATGCCCCTGCGGCGGCGGGCGGCGCGCGCCCTGGCCTTCCCCGCCACCGGGGAAGCCGTTGTCGTCGTTGTGGTCATGTCACGCCTCCTTACCAAACAGGCCAGCAGGCCTGAGCATCAACACCATGATCATCACCAGAAAGATCACGGTATTGGCCGCTTCCGGGTAATACACCTTGGTCAGTCCCTCGATCAGCCCCATGGCGAGACCGGTGAGGATAGCCCCGAGGATGGAGCCCATGCCGCCGATCACCACCACCGCAAAGACCACGATCAGAAGACTCGATCCCATGGTCGGCGACACCGGGTACAGCGGCGCCGCTAGCACGCCGGCAAAGGCCGCCAGCGCAACGCCAAACCCGTAGGTCAGGGTGACCAGCAGCGGCACATTGACGCCGAACGCCTGCATCAGCGCCGGGTTTTCCGTGCCCGCACGCAGGTACGCCCCCAGCCGAGTGCGTTCGATGATGAACCAGGTTCCCAGGCATACCACCAGTGCCGCCACCAGCACCCAGCCACGATAGGTGGGCAGGAACATGAATGGCAGCTTGATGCCACCCGCAAGGGCCTCGGGAACCGGATAGCTGGCCCCAGAAACGCCGAACAGGTTGATCAGGCTACCCTCGAAGATCAGCGCCAGACCGAAGGTCAGCAACAGTCCATACAGATGATCGAGGTGAGCGATGCGCCGCAGCACGAGTCGTTCCAGCAGAGCGCCGAAGGCACCGACGACCAGTGGTACCAGCAGCAGCGCCAGCCAGTAATTGATGCCCAGATACTGGGCTCCCAGTAGAGCGGCGAAGGCCCCCAGCATGTACTGGGCCCCGTGAGCAAAGTTGACGATTTTCAGAAGGCCGAAGATCACCGCCAAACCAAGGCTCAAAAGTGCGTAGAAGGCGCCGTTGATCAGCCCCAGCATCAGCTGGCCCATGAATACCGCCAACGGTACGCCAAAGATCATGGTCATGAGGACATCCCTCGAGAAGGGGCGGTAGCGAGACCGCCCCGGAATGATTCAGCGCTTCCTGGAAACACCGTGGCATCGTGCCAACTGACACGGTTTAGTTGCTGACCAGCTTGCAGGAGCTTTCCGACAAGGGGCGATAGGCGTCTTCGGCAGGGATGGTTGCCTTGATCTCGTAGAGATCCCACTCACTCTCGGAATCGGCAGGCGCCTTGACCTCAGCCAGATACATGTCATGGACCATGCGTCCGTCTTCGCGAATGCGTCCATTGCGGGCAAAGAAGTCATTGATGGGTGTCTCACCCAGCTTGGCGCGCACCGTGGCAGGATCATCGGTACCCGCCGCCTCGACCGCCTCGAGATACTGTGTGGTGCTGGAATAGATGCCCGCCTGAACCATGGTTGGCATCTTGCCGACCCGCTCGAAGTAACGCTCAGCCCATTCGCGGGAGGCGTCGTCCATATCCCAGTACCAGCCGGTCGTCAGCAGCAGTCCCTGGGTGGTTTCCAGACCCATGGCATGTACGTCATTGAGGAAGATCAACAGGCCCGCCAGCTGTTGCCCGGTCTGCGTCAGGCCAAACTGGCTGGCCGTCTTGATCGCGTTGACGGTATCGGAACCGGCATTGGCCAGGCCGACAATCTTGGCCCCAGAGCCCTGGGCCTGAAGGATGTAGGAGGAGAAGTCGCTGGTCGGGAAGGGGTGACGGACGCGATCAACGATGGTGCCGCCATTGTCCGTGACGACCTTCTCGACATCGCTTTCCAGCGCATGACCGAAGGCATAGTCCGCCGTCAGCATGAACCAGCTGTCACCGCCCTGCTCTACCACCGCCTTGGCCGTTCCGTTGGCCAGGGGATAGGTATCGTACACATAGTGAATATGGTTGGGAGTGCAGTGCTCGTTGGTGATGCTGGAAGCCGCAGAGCCTGAAATGATCGCCAGTCCGCCGGCTTCTTCCAGTACCTTGGTCACGGCGATGGAAACCGATGAGGCCACCATGCCGGCGACCAGGTCCACGTTTTCCTGATCGACCCAGCCACGCACGGTGTTGGCACCCACATCGGCGCTGTTGCGGTCATCGGCATTGAAGATCTCGATAGGTGCATCACCGACGCTTCCACCGAAATCTTCCACCGCCATCTTCATGGCTTCAAGACCACCCGGGCCAGCCAGGTCGCGATAGGTGCCTGACATGTCCGCGAGATAGCCGATACGGATCTCGCCATCGCTGATTCCGTCCTGGGCCAGCGAGGGTGCGGCCATTCCCAGCATGCCGGCGACCAGCAAGGTGTTGGCGGCAACGGCGCGAGCCAGCGGCAAACGGCGGAAAGTACGGGTCTGTGACATCATGGAAGGCTCCTGGGCCCATGGCCCTTGTTGTTGTTGAATATGTCGTTGTTGGATATGTTGCTGAACGTGTTGTAGAGCAGGTGCTGAGGCGTCGGCACTGGCCGTCCACACAGCGCCGTCCGCGCTGGCGGCAACGGGCAGTGGGAACGGCTTCGCGAAGGGATGGGTGACGCGCCTGGCGAATAGCACGCTAGACCCCCAGCAGTGCATTGAGGTCGTCGCGCCGGGCGTCGAGATCGGCGGCTTCGATGGTATCGATGATGCGGCCGTGCTCCATGACGAAGTGGCGATCGGCTAGGGGGGCCGCGAAGCGGAAGTTCTGCTCCACCAGCACGATGGTCATCCCGCGGGATTTCAACGTCACCAGCACCTCGGCAAGCGCCTGATTGATGACAGGAGCCAGCCCCTCGGTAATTTCATCGAGCAACAGAATGTCGGCACCGGTGCGCAGGATGCGCGCCATGGCCAGCATCTGCTGCTCGCCACCGGACAGGCGGGTCCCCTGACTGCGCCGGCGCTCGTAGAGATTCGGAAACATCCCGTAGATATCGTCAAGGCTCATGCCACCGGAGCGTACCGTCGGCGGAAGCAGCAGGTTCTCCTCGACGTCCAGGCTGGCAAAGATACCCCGCTCTTCGGGGCAGTACCCCACGCCAAGGCGCGGTATGTGGTGGGGCTTCATGCCCAGTGTTTCCTGTCCATTGATGACAATGGAACCGCTGCGCGAGCCGACCATGTTCATGATCGTCTTCAGCGTGGTACTGCGGCCTGCGCCATTGCGCCCCAGCAGCGTCACCAGTTCACCCCGCTTCACCCGCAGGTCCACGCCGTGCAGGATATGTGATTCACCGTAGAAGGCGTTGACGCCCGCCAGGCAGATCGCTTCATCGCTGCTGGTGCTGATCCCATGGGGGGAGCGGCTAGCGTTCATCACAGAGGTCATGTGGTGGCCTCCTCGGCAACGCTGGCTTCGCTGCCCATGTAGGCCTCGCGCACTGCTGGGTCCGCCGAGACGCTGGCATAGTCACCCTCGGCCAGCACAGCGCCCCTGGCCAATACCGTGATGCGGTCGCATAACCGGCTGACAACGCTCAGGTTATGCTCCACCATCAGCACCGTTCTGCCCGCCGAGACCCGGCGAATCAGCGCAACGATGCGATCCACATCCTCCGCCCCCATGCCTTGGGTGGGCTCATCCAGCAGCATGACAGTGGGCTCAAGGGCCAGGGTGGTGGCGACCTCCAGCGCTCGCTTGCGGCCGTAGGGCAGTTCCACCGTCAACACATCTGCGACGTCCGCCAGACCGACCTCCTCCAGCAGCTCCATGGCGCGCTGATTCAGCGGCTCCAGCGAACGCTCCGACTTCCAGAAATGAAAAGAGGTACCGAGCTTACGCTGCAAGGCGACTCGCACGTTTTCCAGCGCCGTCATATGGCCAAACACGGCAGAAATCTGAAAGGAACGCACCAGCCCCAGGCGCGCGATTTCATTGGCACGCATGCGGGTGATGGGCTTGCCGCGGTAGAGGATATCGCCCCTGGTAGGCGGCAGAAATTTCGTCAACAGGTTAAAGACCGTGGTCTTGCCCGCTCCATTGGGGCCGATCAGAGCATGAATATGCCCCTCCGTGATCTTCAGATCCACGCCGTCCACGGCGGTAAAGCCTCGAAACGACTTGGTCAGGCCACGGGTCTCTAGCACGTACTGCTGGCTCATGTGGCGTCCTCGCCGGGACCGTAGCCCCTGTCTTGAGGTTGTTGTGGTTGTTCGACTCAGTACTGGAGACGCTTAACTTTACGTTTACGTAAGCTAGAAGAGACGTGCGTCCGACGCAATTCACCATGCGTTGAACTCGACCAAAGATGTATCCCACCGAATTTCAATAGGTTGCTTACTTAAAGCCCACAAGGTTTCCGCCCTGGCCCTCTGCGGCAGGACACAAAACTTCGGTACGTCGCTGACACTAGGGCAAAAAAGCGCGGCCCGGGGAGCCGATCCCCGGGCCGCTGCTGGCATACGAATGGTCAGGTGGACGTCAGCACTCGATGACGTTGACGGCCAATCCTCCCTTGGAGGTTTCCTTGTACTTCTCCTGCATGTCGGCACCGGTATCACGCATCGTGCGAATCGCCTTGTCCAGAGACACGAAATGTTCGCCATCCCCACGGCATGCCATCAAGGCGGCATTGATGGCCTTCACCGCCGCAATCGCATTGCGTTCGATACACGGCACCTGAACCAGCCCGCCTACGGGGTCACAGGTCAGCCCCAGGTTATGCTCAAGGCCAATTTCAGCGGCGTTCTCGACCTGGGGAACGTTGGCCCCCATCACCTCGGCCAGACCGGCAGCCGCCATCGCGCAGGCAGACCCCACCTCCCCCTGGCAGCCCACTTCGGCCCCGGAAATGGAGGCATTCTTCTTGCACAGGATGCCAACGGCACCCGCCGTCAGCAGAAAATTGACGACGTCCTTCTCCGATGCGCCAGGCTGAAACTTCATGTAGTAGTGCAACACGGCAGGGATGATGCCAGCAGCGCCATTGGTAGGCGCCGTCACCATGCGCCCGCCGGCGGCATTTTCCTCGTTGACGGCCAACGCATACACATTGACCCAGTCCATCGCGGAAAAGGTCGAGGCGATCAGGCCCACATCGTCAGACATGGCTTCCAGGCGACGATACAGCGAGGCGGCGCGGCGCTTGACATTCAGCCCGCCAGGCAGCACGCCCTCTGCCTGGATGCCCTGGTTCACGCAGGCCTGCATCGCCTGCCAGATGTCCCACAGGCCCGCGCGCACCTCAGCCTCGCTGCGCCAGGCCTTTTCGTTCTCCAGCATCAGTTCACTGATGCTCAGACCATGCAGACGGCACAACGCCATCAACTCAGCGCCGCTGTTGAAGTCATAGGGCAGCGCCGTGTTATCGGCGTCCAGCGCGCCATCTTGTGCCTGGGCCTCGTCCACCACAAAACCCCCGCCGACCGAATAGTAGGTCTCGCGCCGGATGTCACCTGCGTGCCCCTTGGCGACCAGGGTCATGGCGTTGGGGTGATAGGGAAGACTCTCCTCATGCCAGACAAGATCACGAGCCCACAAGAAGGGCACGGCGACCTGCCCTCCCAGCATCAGGGTCTGGCTCTCCAGTAGCTCCTCGATGCATGGCCCGATCACCGCGGGATCAATGCGGTCAGGGCGCTCCCCCATCAGCCCCATGACACAGGCACGATCCGTGGCATGCCCCTTGCCCGTGGCAGAAAGTGACCCATAAAGGTGAATCTCGACCGCTGCGACCCGCTCCAGAGCGTCATCGCGTCGTAGCGCCTCGACGAAATCATGGGCTGCCTTCATCGGGCCAACGGTATGCGAGCTCGATGGGCCGATGCCAATCTTGAAAAGGTCGAAAACGCTGATGGCCATGAGGTGCCTCTTGAAAGTAGATTCGCGTCTTGAAGGGATGCTGGTAGCCGACGATAGAACACTGCGCTGTCAGACGTTACGATCAGTCTCGCTAAAGCGACAGGATGTCGTCGCATGCCATTATGGGTATGCTGGCTGCCAAAAAGCCCTGGGACAAGGCAGAATATCTTGTCTTCAATATAGCTCAGCTAAATCATAAGCCCACAAGAGCGCATCCATGAGCCGACTTCTCAATGCCCAGACCCATGCCTGGCTCAAGGGCTTTGCGGTCAGTGCAAGACACCTCTCGTTTACCCGCGCAGCAGAAGAGCTGCACGTCACCACCGGGGCGGTCAGCCAGCAGATCAAGCAACTGGAGGACAGGCTGGGATTCAAGCTGTTCCGGAGGTTGCCACGCCGGCTGGAGCTGACCGAGGAAGGCAAACGCCTGGCTGCCGTGGTCGATGACGCCTATCAGGCGGTCGGGCTCGAAGTCAGCCGGCTGCGCAGCGGTGTCATGAGCGGCGTGATCCGGCTACGCTCGATCCCCTCGTTCCTGAACAAGTGGCTGATGCCGAGACTGCCGCGACTGCAGGCACGATTTCCGGATATCGAGCTGCACATCAGCTCGGAAGACAGCAACATTTCCCTGCGCGACGGGGATTTCGACCTGGCCCTGGACCTCAACGACGGCCACTATCCGGGGCTATCGATCACCCCATTGATGGAGGAGCGCATCTTTCCGGTATGCTCGCCCAGCCTGCTCAAGGGGCGTCCTGCCCTGCGTCGTCCAGAGGATCTGTCCTGGTATCCTTTGCTGCACGACATCACCGCCTGGCGCGGCAGCCAGGAGTACGGTGAATGGCGCCACTACCTGTCCGCCATCGGTGCGCCCTCGATCAATCTTGAAAGAGGCTATACCTTCAACCGAAATCACCTCACCATGGAGGCGGCTATCGCCGGCATGGGCGTCGCGATCGCCAGGGAAACCCTGATGACCAGCGAGCTCAAGAGTGGTGCCTTGATCGCTCCCTTCAAGTCACGGGTCGATACCGGCAAGCACTACGGCATTGTCCACGCACCGGGGGCGACCGATGATCGTCGGATCAAGGCCGTGCACGACTGGCTGGTGGAGGAAGCGCGGCGATAACGTGCAACGAGCGACAGCGCAAACGAGTCAAGAATACCTCGGGGAATTTCACACACACATGCAAAGCTGTAGGTATAATCCCCGCCTGATACACGCCTTACCTGGAGATTGAGAGGGATGCTAGATACCCCCCCATCCGCCGCGCCCACGATCAGTTTCCGCGCGACCTGCGCCAGAGCCCTGCTCTACCTCCTGGTCATCGGCGCCATGATGCAGGGCGTACTGTGGGAAACCGGCCTGCCGGAAGAGATTCGTTTCAGCGAGACGGGCTTTACGGAAAGCATGCAGACGCTTTGGCTGACGATCAGCTGTCTACTGCTGGTGTATGCCCGGCAAGTGCTGGGCGGGCTACCGCGGGTGACGCTACTGATGTTTGGCCTGCTGGCCGCCGCCCTGATTCGTGAGCAGGATGCCTTTCTCGACGCCTATGTGTTCGACGGCGCCTGGCAGACGCTGGTAACGCTGCTGCTGCTGCCGATCCTGTATATCGTCCTGCGCGAGCGCCACGCCTTCGTGCGCGAATTCGAGGGCTACGTCGAGAGTTTTTCCTTTGGCCTGTTCGCCGCAGGCTTTCTCGGCACCTTTGCCTTCTCGCGGCTCTACGGTCGCAGCGAGATGTGGGAGTCGCTGCTGGCGGAGCGCTATATCCGGGTGTTCAAGGACGCCGCGGAGGAAGTGACCGAGCTCTTCGGCTATACCCTGCTGCTGTTCGCCATGATCGAGCTGGTGCTGTGGATTCGGCGTCGCCAGGCCAAGCAGGCCTGAGCCGCCGCGAGTCCCTACCCTGCAGTACAGCCGCTACAGCCCCAGACGTCATGACAACGCCCGCTCATCGCGGGCGTTGTCATGTTGGTGGTACCCACATGAAGAGCGAGGGCAGGCGCCGACATCCGCCTGACGCGACACCCCCAGCAGATTGGCGAAGGGACACACCACAAAAAACGCCCGCGGCATGTGCCGCGGGCGTCTTGTATGACGACTGTCTGACCAAGGGCGTCGTCAACGCCCTCGGCCGACAAGGCGTGCGCTGAGCTTACTCGTCGAGGAAGGAGCGCAGCGGCTCCGAACGCGTCGGGTGGCGCAGCTTGCGCAGTGCCTTGGCCTCGATCTGACGGATCCGCTCACGGGTGACATCAAACTGCTTGCCCACTTCCTCGAGGGTGTGGTCAGTGTTCATGTCGATCCCGAAGCGCATGCGCAGCACCTTGGCTTCGCGAGCCGTCAGGCCGCCCAGCACGTTGCGCGTGGCTTCCACGAGCCCTTCCCCGGTGGCCGAGTCGATCGGCAGCACCATGGTGGAGTCCTCGATGAAGTCGCCCAGATGCGAGTCGTCATCATCGCCGATGGGCGTCTCCATGGAGATCGGCTCCTTGGCGATCTTGAGCACCTTGCGGACCTTGTCCTCCGGCATCTCGAGACGTTCGCCCAGCTCTTCCGGAGTCGGCTCACGCCCCATTTCCTGCAGCATCTGACGCGATACGCGGTTGAGCTTGTTGATGGTCTCGATCATGTGCACCGGGATGCGGATGGTGCGTGCCTGGTCCGCAATCGAGCGCGTGATCGCCTGACGAATCCACCAGGTCGCATAGGTCGAGAACTTGTAACCGCGACGGTACTCGAACTTGTCCACCGCCTTCATCAGGCCGATGTTGCCTTCCTGAATCAGGTCCAGGAACTGCAGGCCACGGTTGGTGTACTTCTTGGCGATCGAGATGACCAGGCGCAGGTTGGCCTCGACCATTTCCTTCTTGGCACGGCGCGCCTTGGCTTCACCGATGGACAGGCGACGGTTGACTTCCTTCACCTCGCTCACCGGCAGCTGGATCATCTCTTCCTCGAAGGCGATCTTGCGCTGAGCGCGCTGCACGTCGGCCTTCAGCGGCTCGAGACGGTCGGCATAGCGAGCGTTCTCGGCAATGAAGTCGTCCAGCCAGTCCAGGCGCGACTCATTGCTGGGAAATGCCTTGATGAAGGCCTTGCGCGGCACCTTGGCCTGCTTGACCAGGAGCTGCATCACGGTCTTTTCCTGAGCCCGCACCTGCTCGACGCTGATGCGGACCTGCCCCACCAGACGCTCAAAGTGCTTCGGCACCAGCTTGATCGGCGAGAACAGCTCAGCCAGACGCGCCAGCTCTTCCTTCGCCTCGGGTGATTGGCGCCCACCGCGTTCGATGGCGGCATTGGCAATGCCGCTCTGCTCTCGGATCTGCTCGAAACGGGCACGCGCTTCCTCGGGATCCGGACCGCCGCCAGAGTCGTCCTCTTCGCCCGCGTCCTCGTCGTCATCCTCGTCGGAGCTGCTTTCCTGCTCCTCCACTTCCGGGACTTCCGCCTCGGCAACGCCGGGGATTCCCTCATCAGGGTCGATGAAGCCGGAAAACAGGTCTGACAGGCGTCCAGGAGCCTCTTCGTCCTGAGTGGCGTCGTAGGCGTCAAGAATGGACTCGACCGCGCCCGGCACGTAGGCCAGCGCCGACATCACCTCGCGAGTCCCTTCTTCGATGCGCTTGGCGATCTCGATCTCGCCTTCGCGGGTCAGCAGCTCGACCGTCCCCATCTCGCGCATGTACATGCGCACCGGGTCGGTGGTCCGACCGACGTCGCTTTCCACCGCTGCCAGCGCCGCTACCGCCTCTTCGGCAGCGGACTCATCGGTTGAGTGATCCGACATCATCAGGGTATCTTCGTCGGGAGCTTCCTCGACGACGTTAATACCCATGTCATTGATCATGCCGATGATATCTTCCACCTGGTCGGGGTCGGCGATATCTTCGGGAAGGTGGTCGTTGACCTCGGCATAGGTCAGGAAGCCCTGCTCCTTGCCGCGCGCGATCAACTCCTTCAGACGTGACTGCTGCTGCGCATTTCCAGCCATAGAAACCCTATCTCGACGAAGAAGAATGAAGCACCTGAAGCGCTAAGGTGGAGAAAACTCGGTAAGCCGGACAGTATAGCGGTTTTGGGGCCACTTCTGCCAGTCTGGAGTGTTTGCGCGATGTCTCAGGTGTGTTAGCTTATCTGGTTGCGCCCAATATCAGCGCCTAGTCCCTTAGATGGTGATAGTAGTTGAGAATTCAACCCTGACACCTTCTATACCTCCTATTCGTCGCCAGCAAAGCGTGAAGGCTTACCTCAGAAGGTAGACCAGTGACGCTGAGGGATCGTTCGCTGCGACGTCTTCAATCACGTGCGGCCAGCAGACTCATCAGTCGCGAGCGCTCCTCACTCGAGAGACGCTCCCCTGATTGCTGCTTTGCCAGCAACGTATCAATCTCCTGCTGTCGCGACGGGGTCTTGCAGGCCCGCTGAAAATAGCTCACCAGACCGTCCAGCTCAGCCGCCCTTGCCGGCCCGGGGATCAACAGCTCCTTGCGCGCCAGTGCGGCCAGACGCTCGCCGTCCTCACTGCCATGGAAGTGCATCAACAGCACCTGAGCACTGGAATACCCCCCAGCCCGCAACAGCTCGATCACGTCGCGACAGAGTCGCGCATCGTCGCCCTGACCGTCACACCACTCGAGCGACTCGGGGAGACGCTCCACCAGGCGCGGCTCGTGCACCAGCAGCTGCAGGGTACGGCCCATCAGGCCCAGGGCCGCGGAGGACTTTCTGCGCCGCTGCGGCAACTGGCCCTCTTCAACAGCGGGCTCCATGGCGTCGTCGAAGGGCATCAGCTCGGGCTCTTCGGCAACCACGGGCGCCAGAAGCGCTTCAAAACGCGACTGTTCGACCCCGGTACGTCGCGACAGCTCCGTCAGCATTAACGACTTGAGCACTCCCTGGGGCATCTTCTCGATGGCCGACAGCACTTGGCTGGCGTAGCGTTCGCGCGACTCCAGCTGCGCCAGGTCACGCCCCTGGGCGGCGTGCTCGAACAGAAACTCCGACAGCGGACTGGCACACACCACGCGATCTTCGAACGCACTGGCACCCTCACGCCGCACCAGACTGTCCGGATCCTCGCCCTCGGGCAGGAACAGGAAGCGCGCCTGACGCCCGTCGATCATCTCGGGCAACACGGTTTCCAGCGCCCTGGCCGCCGCCTGACGTCCGGCCTTGTCACCGTCGAAGCAGAACACGACCTCACTGACCAGGCGAAACAGGCGCCGCAGATGATCTGCCGTGGTGGCCGTACCCAGCGTAGCCACCGCATTATGGATGCCGTACTGCGCCAGCGCGACCACATCCATATAGCCTTCGACGATCAACAACCGTTCCAGTTTCGGGCTGGCCTGGCGAGCTTCGTACAAGCCATACAGCTCGCGCCCCTTGTGGAACACGGGGGTTTCGGGAGAGTTCAGGTACTTGGGCTTGGCATCCCCCATGACCCGACCGCCAAAACCCAAGGTCCGCCCGCGAATATCGCGGATCGGGAACACCACTCGATCGCGAAAACGGTCGTAGCTGCGACCACTGTCTTCGTGGTGAACCAGCAGGCCATACTCGATCTGCACCGACTCGTCGACGCCCTGCCCCCCGAGGTGCCGCTTCAGCGCCTCCCATTGGGCCGGCGCATAGCCAATGCCGAATAGCTCGCGGATCTCGTCTGACACCCCGCGCTGCTCCAGATACTCTCGGGCAACCTGGCCCTCCGGCATCTTGAGCCGCTCGCGAAAGTAGCTGGCAGACATTTCCAGCAGGTTGACGCCTTCCTTGCGCTTTTTTTCTCGCGCCTGGGCTCTGGGATCGTCGGCACCCTCTCTGGGCACCTCCATCCCCAACCTGGAAGCAAGCTGCTCGACCGCTTCCGGGAAGCGTAGCTTGTCGTACTCCATCAAGAAGCGCAGCGCGTTGCCGTGGGCACCACAGCCAAAGCAGTGATAGAACTGCTTGTCCGCGCTGACCGTGAACGATGGGCTCTTTTCCTGATGAAACGGACACAGACCAGAGTGGTTGCGCCCGGCCTTTTTCAGCTTGACGCGCTCACCCACCACCTCGACCACGTCCACGCGCGCGAGGAGGTCATCAATGAAGCGCTGGGGAATCTGGCCGGCCATAGTCTCCTCGACAGGAGCGGTATCCTGAGAAGAACAAGAATCGTCCAGAGGTCTGGACGGGACACCCTCATCGGATGTCAGAAAAACAAGCGGCCACCTCAATGGCGGCCGCTTGGCGTCCTCCTGAATCGAGAGCGGCGAACCACGCTCGACTCAAGTACGGATCAATAGAGCCGTTCGAAACGCTTGCGCTCACGCTGGAGCTTCTTGGCGTGACGCTTTACAGCGGCAGCGGCCTTGCGCTTGCGCTCGGCAGTCGGCTTCTCGTACTGCTCACGACGACGGACTTCAGACAGAACGCCGGCTTTTTCACAGGAACGCTTGAAGCGACGCAGAGCGACGTCAAACGGCTCGTTATCACGTACTTTGACAGAAGGCATTAAGCACTCACCTACCTTAGGTAACTTGAGTTCGGTTTGTACGCACACCTTCAAGGCCAATACCCCACGACACTTCGTTCGACTGCCTTAACTCATACAGGAAGGCAACGCTATCGCGAATGCCATAATCAGCAAGGAAACGAAACAGTGACGGGGGACAGCGAGCCCTGGATGCACGACCCAGTCTTGCAGCGCACAGTATTTTAGTGAGCGAAGCCGAGCCTTGCAAATTCTTTTTGGAAAGAGAGCGCCTACCGGCCACCCAGCACGCACCACGATGCGGACGCCACTCTGTCCGTAGGATCAGGCGAGAACAGCGAGTTGCAGGACACAGGTTCGCCCGTGAGACGGCATCACGCTGGCCGCCGCCACACTTTCCCTCGCGCGCCCACTGTCGCAGCCACTCTCAAAACGGCGTAGAATCATGCCCCTTCCCGCTTTTGCTTCCCGAGTCGACCCATGCGAGTACTAGGCATCGAAACCTCCTGCGACGAGACCGGCGTCGCGCTCTACGACACCGACTGCGGTCTGGTGGCCGACGCCCTGCACAGCCAGGTTGCCATGCACGCCGACTATGGCGGCGTGGTGCCGGAGCTGGCTTCCCGCGACCATACTCGACGCCTGCTGCCATTGATCGACCAGGTTCTGGAGCAAGCCGCTATCGGGCGCGAACAGCTGGATGCTATCGCCTACACGGCAGGCCCGGGGCTGGTAGGCGCCCTGATGGTGGGTGCCAGCACCGCACACGGCATGGCCCGAGCGCTCGATATCCCGGTCCTTGGTGTCCATCACATGGAAGGCCACCTGTTGGCCCCCATGCTCGAGGATGAGCCTCCGGCCTTCCCCTTTGTGGCGCTGCTGGTGTCCGGGGGCCACACGCAGTTGGTGGAGGTCGCCGGTATCGGCCAGTACCGCTTGCTGGGCGAGTCCGTGGATGATGCAGCGGGCGAAGCCTTCGACAAGGCAGCCAAGATGCTCGACCTCGACTATCCGGGCGGCCCCCGGGTCGCCGCATTGGCGGAAACCGGTGATCCGGGGCGCTTCCAGTTCCCGCGTCCCATGACCGACAGGCCGGGACTCGACTTCAGCTTTTCGGGATTGAAGACCCACACCCTCACCACCATCCGCCAGCTGGAAAGCGCGGGACAGCTGGATGCACAGGCCCGTGCGGATGTGGCGCGTGCGTTCGAGGAAGCCGTGGCGGACACCCTGGCCATCAAATGTCGCCGTGCGCTCAAGCAGACTGGACTGAAGCGTCTGGTGGTCGCTGGAGGCGTCAGCGCCAATGTCCGCCTGCGCGCTCGGCTTGAAGACGCCACCGCCAAGCAGGGAGCCAAGGTGTACTACCCCCGCGGCCGTTTCTGTACCGATAACGGCGCCATGATCGCCTATGCCGGTGCGCAGCGCTTGCTGGCGGGCGAGCGGGACGTGGTAGGTCAGATGCAGGCCGTGCCGCGCTGGCCGATGGACCAGCTGAGCGCCCCGTGCTGAACGGATCAGCCCCACCAGAGCAGCGATCTACCGTGGCGTCTCGCCATGTCACAGCCGTGGCTCCTTGCCACGGCGCAGTCGATCTATATTGAGCGCATGCCGGGCCAGCACCAGCGCGGCAAACACCAGCACCACCCAGGCAAAGTCGGGGGACAGCCACAGGCTCAGCAACGGTGCCAGGGTGGCACTGGTCAGTGAGGCGACCGCCGCGGTATGCACCCGCCAGGCCAGCAGCCCCCAAATCACGGCACATGACAGCGCGACACCGGGGGTCAGCAGCAGCATCACGCCAAAGGCACTGGCAACAGCCTTGCCGCCGCGAAAGCGATACCAGGCGGGATAGCAGTGCCCCAGCAGCACCCCCAGGCCCACCAGTCCGAGCCCCCAAGGCGTCAGCCCCTGGTGCATGCCCAACAGCAGCACGGGCCAGCCCTTGAGCGCATCGATGGTCAGGGTTGCCAGCGCCAGCACGGGCCCATGCAGCCGCAGCACATTGGAAAACCCCGGATTACATGACCCGCTCAAGCGCGGGTCAGCAAGCCCCGCCACCCGGCATACGGTGATCGCCCCCAACCAGGTTCCACTGAGATAGCCCAGCGCCGTCAGCGGCAGTAATACTTCTATGGTCGGACCCACAACGACTCCTGCGCCATGAGGACGCCTCGGTGCGCACATGGTAGCCCCATGCGCGCGATCATGCTGGCAGCGCCGCTGCACCAGCGACGCCGGGAACCGCGACAGTCTTCTGGTGGTGCCAGACGATTGGCGTCCGGCCAAACCTCCAGGGAAGTACCACGCAGGCCGCCCCCTTTGAAGGACCAGTTTGCCAGCCCGGGCTCGCTGTCGCCATCTGCGGCCTGTTTCGCGACCGCCTGGTCAAGTACAATTGGCCGCCTTGTTCATTCTGCGTTCCCGGCCACGACCGGGACACCACGACCGGGAAACATCATCGATGGATCAGGTGCTGATCGAAGGCCTTGAGCTGGACACCGTCATTGGCGTCTACGACTGGGAGCGCTCCATTACCCAGCGTCTGATAGTGGATCTCACGCTGGCGACGGATATCCGAGCAGCGGCCGCGGATGACGACCTGAGCAAGACGCTCGACTACGACGCCATCAGTCGTCGCATTGGTGTCTTCGCCTCGGAGAATGACTTCCAGCTGGTGGAAACCTTTGCCGAGCGCCTGGCGTCGCTGCTGATGCAGGAATACGGGATCAGCTGGCTGAGAATGACCTTGCGCAAGCCCGGCGCTGTGGCCAATGCCGCCTCGGTAGGCGTGCGCATCGAGCGTGGTACACCAGCGGGAGGACATTGATGCGACTGGTCACCCTGAGCCTTGGCAGCAACATCGAACGGGAGCACCACATCACGGTGTGCCTGGATGCCTTGGCCGACACCTTTGGCCAGTTGGCCGTTTCCCGCGTATTCGAGAGCACGCCGGTGGGCTTCGAGGACGGCCGCAATTTCTTCAACCTGGTGGTCGCCCTTCACTGCGACTGGAGCGTCGGCGAGCTGCAAGCCTGGTGCAAACGATTGGAGAGCGCCAACGGCCGCAGCAAGGACAGCCCAAAGTTCAGCCCCCGCACCCTTGATGTCGATATTCTTACCGTCGACTCGCTGACCGGGGAGGTCGACGGCGTGTGCCTGCCACGCGGCGAGATCCTGC
Source organism: Halomonas sp. DP4Y7-1 (assembly GCF_019800705.1). Taxonomy (NCBI): domain Bacteria; kingdom Pseudomonadati; phylum Pseudomonadota; class Gammaproteobacteria; order Oceanospirillales; family Halomonadaceae; genus Halomonas; species Halomonas sp. DP4Y7-1. Next base: position 294,114 of record NZ_JAHVKS010000002.1, read on the forward strand.
ACCACGCCTTCGTCCTGTGGCCGATGGCAGAGCTTCTTCCCGACCATCGCCATCCCGTCGTGGGGCGCCGTTACCAGGAGCTCTGGCAAGCGTTCGACGATGGCAGCCAACAGCTGTGGCCGGTCGAGTTTCACTGGCGCGGAGAAGCGCTACCGCTGCCCCCCCGTTGAAGGATCAGCGCCCGCCCTGGTGAAAGCACGCCAGGCGACGTCGCCTCAGCTCCTGCCCCAGCTCCGCCCCTTTGAAGCCCTGATCAAGCAGCTCTCGCGGGGCAAGCGAGCGCGCCTGATCGACCCCACGCGCCAACCAGGCCGCCTGCTCGGGCACCTCCATGGCCAGCAACGACAGCAGGGGCGCGACTCGCTCGCTGCGCCGCCAGGCATCGATGCCGTCACACCAGGTCATGGCTATCCTGCTGGCCTCTTCTGAGCCTGCACCGTCGGCCAGCTGCGCCTTGAGCTCACGGGTCAGCGCCAGCTGGTGTCCCAGATCACGATACGGATTGGGCACCTTCAAGGCCTGTTCAAGCTGGCGACGCTGCTCGGCCGGCAGGGCCTCCACCAGGCGACCCCAGCGCCAAACGGGCTGGCCCGCAAGGGCCGAGGGCAATGCGCTCATTCTCTCGCAGGCGCGCTTGAACTCGGCCGCTCCTGGCTGCACCAAGCCAGGCATCAGCCGTGACAGTGCACCGCATGAGTCCAGCGCTTCGAAGTAGCGCCGGGGCTCTGGCTCGCCCAGCGCCTTCTCGGTTTCCACCCAGACGCGCTCAGCCACCAGGTGATCCAGCTCGCCGCTGTCGGCCAGCTGTTTCATCAGCGCTTGCGTACTCTCGGCAATGGTAAACCCGAGGCCGGCGTAGCGAGCGAGAAAGCGCGCTGTGCGCAACACCCTCAGCGGATCTTCGACGAAGGCCTGACTGACATGACGCAAGCGCCGCTGCTGCAGGTCGCGACGCCCGTTGAAAGGGTCCACCAGGTGCCCATCGAGCGACTCGGCCATGGCATTGATCGTCAGATCGCGCCGCCCAAGGTCCTCCTCCAGGGTGACGTCAGGACTTGCATGCACCTCAAAGCCGGTATATCCATGCCCGGACTTTCGCTCGGTACGGGCAAGGGCATACTCCTCATGGGTACGGGGATGCAGGAACACCGGAAAATCCCGGCCTACCGGCGTGAAACCACGCTCCCGCATCGACGCTGGGGTCTCGCCAACGACCACCCAGTCCGTGTCCTTGACTGGCCATCCCAGCAGCGCGTCACGCACCGCACCCCCCACCCGGTAACGTTCAAGACCGGCACAGGGGTCTGTGCTGCCGTGGTGCTTTCCCGGCATCTCAGGGGCCATGTTCAGCCCTTGCTGACGCGTTCAGGCAGAACGTGCTGCCACTGGGTGAAACCGCCGTCGAGGCTATAGACCTGAGTAAATCCCTGAGCGGCCAGCCAACTCGCCGCCTGCTGGCTGGAATGGCCGTGATAGCACACCACCACCAGCGGAGTATCCTTGGCGGTTTCCGCGACAAGCGGGCCGACGCTGTCATTGTCCAGGTGGCGGCTACCGGGAATATGCCCTTGGGCAAAGCTGCCCGGATCGCGAATATCGACAAGGCAAAGCTCACCGCCCTGATCCAGCCATTGTTGAAGGCGTTCGGTATCGAGGTGCTCGAAGGTCGCCGGTGTCATGCAAAACTCCAGAAGGCAAAAGCAAGAGGCCCATGGGCAACGCCGCACATGAGCGTGGCGGATGCCGCACAACGGGCTTGGTATCGGTTATCGCGTGATCTGCTGGCGGCTCGGAACGCTGATTCGCTCTCCGCTTGCCATATCCAGCGCGGTCAGGCTGCCGCCCCAGACGCAGCCGGTATCCAGGGCCTCTGCCCTCACCCTGCGATCTGGCGCAGTGCCATTGAGCGCCGCCCAATGGCCGAACAGCAGCCACGGATCGTCGGCACGGGGATACTGAAACCAGGGGGAAAATCCCTCGGGGGCACTATCCAGGCCTTCCTTGGCGTCAAAATCGAGACGCCCCTCGGCGTCGATGAAACGCATCCTGGTGAGGGTGTTCACGATGGCCCGGTAGCGATCTACGCCCTCCTGATGGGGCTTGAAGCGTCGCGGCCGGTTGCCATACATCCGCGACAGGAAGTCGCCGGACTGCTCTCCCGTCAGCACCCAGGACACCTCTCCGGCGAGCCCCTCGGCCTGCTCCACCGACCACTGGGGCGGTAGCCCGGCATGGGTCATCACGGCCTCTCCGTCACGCAGCAGCAGCGGCCTGGCCTGGAGCCAGTCGAGCAGCGTATCGCGATCGGGCACTGCCAGAATGTCGTCGAGGGTGTCCTTGCGCTTGAGCGAAGCCCCACCTCGTGCCACCGCCAGCAGATGCAGGTCATGGTTGCCCAGCACCACCTTGGCAGCAGAACCGAGGGCCATGACGTCCCGCAGGCAATCCAGGGATCCGGGCCCGCGATTGACCAGGTCCCCCGCAAGCCACAGTTCATCACGACGCGGATCGAAGCTGAGCGCCTCCAGCAGCTCGACAAACTCCTGATGGCAGCCCTGCAGGTCTCCAATGGCGTATCGACTCATGCGTCTCCCGCTGTCGTCAGACATTCAATGAATCTGGTTGGGCGTGGCCAGGCGGAACACCGAGATCGGCACCTCGAACGGTCGCTGGCTGGCCGTATCGACGCAGGTGTAGGCGCCTTCCATAAAGCCTACCGGCCCATCGAGTATCGCCCTGCTGGTGTACTGAAATGTCTGGCCAGGACCAATCATCGGCTGCTTGCCGACCACGCCCTTGCCACGCACTTCCTGCACCTGCCCGCTGGTCTGGGTGATCTTCCAGAACCGGGCCATGAGCTGGATATTACCGCTTGAGTGATTGTGAACCGTGACCGTATAGCTGAACACAAAGCGATCTTCCAGCGGCGCAGACTCGTCCTCACGAAAGGCCGGTGTCACGTCAACGCGCACGTCGGGGTGCTCGTTCATGCGGGTGTCTCCTCCCCAGTGTCCTGATCCCCCTGTGTGTCATGATCCGCTGAAGCATTACCTTGCTGCTGGTACACCGCATTGGCGATCGCGACAAACTCTGCCACCTCCAGGGTCTGCGGACGGCGACCAGGATCAATCCCAAGTTCGGCCAGGGCATCGCCATCAATGCGCCCTTTGAGGTTGTTGCGCAGGGTCTTGCGGCGCTGGCCAAAGGCCTCTCGCACGATATCGAACAGCAACGTCTCATCCTGGGCTGGCGCGATCTTCTGCTGACGCGGGGTCATGCGCACAATGGCAGAGTCTACCTTGGGCCGCGGAACAAACGCCTCAGGGGGAACCACAAACAGTGACTCGACCTCGCAGAAATACTGCGCCAGCACCGACAGTCGGCCACGATCTCCGCCACCGGCGGGAGCGGCCAGACGATCCACCACTTCCTTCTGCAGCATGAAGTGCATGTCCTGAACCGCAGAGCCAGCGCGCAGCAGGTGTGAAATCAGCGGAGTCGATATGTTGTAGGGCAGGTTACCGACGACACGCAGCGGCTGTCCGTCGCCACGCAGCGCCCCGAAATCCATCTTGAGGGCATCGCCCTCATGGATCACGAACGCCGGGTGATTGAAGAACTGCACACGCAGGCCCGGGATCAGGTCGCGGTCCAGCTCGATAACCTCCAGGTGCCCTTCGGTCGCCTCCAGCAATGGCTCGGTCAGCGCTCCCTGACCGGGGCCGATCTCGACCACGCGCTCACCAGGGCGCGCGCCGATGGAGCGAACGATGCGGGAAATGACGCCATGGTCACGCAAGAAGTTTTGACCGAAGCGCTTGCGAGCCCGGTGCGCCGTAGGGCGGGATGACATGCTTGAATCCTTTATGAAACCAAGGGGAGCGCCAAATCAATATAGCGAGCGATGATAGGGCGCTGATGGCCAGAGCGCAAAGGCTGGCCAAGGTCGGGCAGGGGAAAACGGCCGATTCAGCCCGCCTGGGCCAGGGCCCCCATCTGTTCGGCCAGGCTAATCGCCACTGCCAGGCTCTGCGGGCTGGCCTGCCCGGTCCCTGCCAGGTCAAGAGCCGTGCCGTGATCGACCGAGGTGCGCGCCAGCGGCAACCCTAGCGTGATGTTGGCGGCCTGACCGAACCCTGAATACTTCAGGACAGGTAGACCCTGGTCGTGGTACATCGCCAGCACGGCGTCGACGCCGGCAAGGTGTCGAGGCGTAAACAGCGTATCCGCGGGCAGCGGACCATCGAGGCAGAACCCTTCGGCCCGCAGCCGCTCCAGCGTCGGGGTGATCACCTCTATTTCCTCACGTCCAAGGTGCCCCCCCTCTCCCGCATGGGGGTTCAAGCCACATATGGCGATGCGCGGAGCCTTCACCGCGAAGTAACGGGTCAAGTCCTGCGCCAGGATCCGCAAGACCCGCTCGAGGCTTGCCTGGGACAAGGCGTCGGCCACTTCTCGCAGCGGCAAGTGAGTCGTGGCCAAGGCGACCCTGAGGGGCGTCGGGAGCGTGTCACTGGCTGCTTCCACACGCCCATGCAAGGCGTGGTCGGTCGCCAGCATCATGACCACCTCCTCTACCCCGCATGCATCGCGCAGGTACTCGGTGTGGCCGGTAAAACCGTCATGACCGCCGTCGCAGATCACGCCCTTGTGCAGGGGCGCGGTGACCATTGCGGCAGCGTTGCCCGCCAGACACTGCGTCACCGCAAGGTCCAGGGTCGCCAGCACATAGTCAGCGTTGGCGGGATCGAGCACCCCGGGAATGCAGCGGGCTTTCATGTCCACCGGCCACACCGCCAGGCGCCCGACCCTGGGGCCCGGATGCGGCTGACCCGGCGCCGTGACGGCCACCTCGATGTCCAGCGCCAGCGCCTCGGCCCGCTCCCTCAACAGCACTGGGTCGCCAATGGCGACCCAGTCAGTGGCATCTGCCGCCGCCAGCATCAACGCGAGCTCCGGGCCAATGCCCGCAGGCTCTCCGGTGGTGACTACGATAGGCGCTTTCACTTGCCGCTCACCTGTTGCGCTTTCACATCCACCTCATTGGCCTCTTCACGACGGTGACACCCGCTTGCGGACGCGCCTTCACCCCTGGTTCAGGCGCTTCTCGACGAAGGCTTCGCCGCGAATTTCCTGCATCCACTTCTCCAGCTCATCACCCACCTTACGCTGGAAAATCGCCTGACGTGCCTGGTCGCGGGTAGCACCCACGCCTTCCTGCTGCAGGAAGCGCTCGACTTCAGCCTCGGAAATATTGACGCGACTGGATACCTGAGCCTGCTGGACCTTCATGATCAGCATCTCGCGACGGATCTGGTCACGCACCTGGGCAAGGCTGGTGCCCTGTGACTCGAGACGATCCGCAAACTGCTCCAGTGTGGCGCCATTCTGGTTGGCCACGGAGCGTACCTGACGATTGAGCTCGGTCTCGTCGACACTCAGGTTCATGCGCTCGGCCAGCTGCACCTCGATTTCCTCGACAATCATGCGATCGAGAATCTGCTCACGCAGCGCCTGCTCCGGGGGCAGCGCCATGTCGCTGGTGCGCAGGCGTGCCATGGCCTGGTCGACACGTTCGTCCAGGTCCGATGCCATGATGGCGTCTTCATTGACCACAGCAACAATGCGATCCAGCGGCTGACGGTAACCGTCCTGGGCATTGGCAGCCACGGTGGTCAGCGCCAGACAGGCGGCCAGCGCCACGGCGGCAAGGGGTCGGCTACGCATAATCTTGCTTCCTCGTTCACTCAGAAATTCGATGCGGCAGGCGTGTTAGAACCCGCCTGCCGCAGGATAGTTCGCAGGAGATACTCAGTTCAGGCCAGGACGATAGCCGGGCACCGCTGACTGGAAGTAGGTGTCGGCCTCGCCACCGAAGCCACCCAAGCCCTTGAGCACGAAGCGCAGGAACAGGCCGCGATCCGTGGTGTCATCCTCGATATTGTTGGCCGTGTCCTCGTCTTCGATCCACTCGCGCCAGACGACCTGCACACCATAGCAGCAGTCGTTCCACTGCACACCCGCCATCTGGTCGAGGGCGCGATCATTGGTGTTGTCGTAGAGGACTCGCCCGATGATGTCGAAACGATCCGTGGCCTTGTAGGCAAACGACAGGTCGTATTCTTCCCTGTTGTAGTTACGGATGTCGTCGGCATCGTCCGCGTTGTCGAAGCCTTCCAGCTGCCAGCGGTAGCCAAGGTTGAGCACGTGGCCTGCATCGGCGCGATAGTGCACCCCGAGACCGGTGCTCTCGGTACGGCTCTCTTCATCGTCGTACAGCCACTGCCAGCGGGTGCTCCAGTTGTCGTTGATCGACCAGTTGATCCGTGTCACCCAGGGGGAACGGTCCCGCGTGGCATCGTAATAGTCGAACGACTCTTCGTCTCTGGGCAAGGTGTCCGGGTCGCCAGCCATATCGATGTTGCGATCCTCGAAGTAGGCTGCCTGGCCCACACCGATGGAGAGGCGCTCACGGCCGCTCTGATCTTCCAGGAAGCGACTTTCCACGCCGTAGGACAGTCGGTTCAGGTCACCGAGCCGGTCACCCCCAGAGAAGCGGTAAGGCGACCACAGCTGCCCCCATGAAAACGACAGCTCTTCAGTGTCGAAGTCGGGGAAGTCGCTCTGGTCCCTTTCCGGCACGTAAGCGTAGTTCAGGCGTGGCTCCAGGGTCTGGCGCCAGTCATCACCACCGAAGGCGAAATCACGTTCGAAGATCAGGCCAGCGTCGATGGTGGTGACCGGCGCCGTCAGCGACGGACTCTCGGTGTTATCGGTGATGCGGTCATCGTAATCGAGGTCATAGCTGGTGTGCTGCAAGGCCACGCGCGGCTCGAAGAAGCCCCAGCTCGGGTCAAAGCGATAGCCCACCGCAGGCGTCAGGTCGAGGCGTGCCCCCTTGACGTCCTCGCGCAGGGGAATGCGCCGAACCGTGTCCTCGTAGTCGTAGAAGCCGTTCTCATCGCCTTCGATATCACGCCAGAAGTAGGTCGCGTTGGAATTCCACTCCTGGTAGAAGCCAAGGTCCTGGGACCAGCGACCGTTGGCCGTGAGGCTAGGCAGGCGGTAGAACGGCTTGTCACCTTCGTCGACCGGATCATCAAGCAACTGATAGCCCTGGGCCTTGGCCTGGAGCGACCAGGTGTCACCCAGATAGTCGATCTGGGCCAGGCGAGGCATGTTGCTGGTATCGGCTTCGCCGAAGGTGCGCCCAAAGTCATCGAAATAGCGGCCATCACTGGCGGCCCCATAGCGCAAGCGATACGGAATCCGCGAACTGAACCGACCGTAATGGCTGTAGTCGAAGTACCAGCGCTCGTCCCCGTTCTCGAGCTCGGTGGTCGAATCGTCATCCCCGGCGGACTTGTCGTCGCCGATGTAGGCGCCCTCGACGGTACCCTGGTCCGAGGGAAACAGGTAACGGAACTCACCACCCAGCAGCAAGCCGCTGTCCTGAATCCAGCGAGGGGTGATGGTGGCGTCATAGTTGGGCGCCAAGTTCAGATAGTAGGGCTGGGCGTAGTCCACGCCGCCGTCGGACACCCCGATGGTGGGCCAGAGAAAACCGCTCTGTCGGCGTTCATCGATCGGGAAGCGTACCCATGGCCAGTAGAACACCGGCACATCGCCGACTTCCAGGCGGGCATGCTTGGCCGTACCAAAGCCCTGATTGCGGTCCAGCAGAATGTCGTTACCGACCAGCCGCCAGGTGCTGTCACCGGGTTCACAGGTGGTAAAGCTGGCTTCTCGCAAGCGGAACACGTTGTCGCTGACGCGCTCCAGCTGAATGGCATCGCCGCGCAGGCGCGCCTCGTGGGCCACATAATGGGCTGAGTCGATGGTCGCCTGATCGCTGTCCAGCGACACCTGGGCGCTGTCTCCACGTACCAGCAGGCCCTTGTCACGCAGGGTCAGGGGGCCACTGGCATTGGCCAGGTCGCGCTCCGGTGGCACCTGGACGCGGGTGGCCTCCAGCTGGGTGTCGCCCTTGCGCAGGATAACCTCGCCATCCAGCACGGTATCGCCATCCGTGCCGTAATTGGCGGTGTTGGATTCGCTGTTGACCTGACCATCAATGGCCGGCGCAGGCAGTCGGTAGTCTGGCTCGACATAGTAGCCTCGACACACGGTCCCCGCGGGACGGTCATCGCCCCAGGGCTGCCAATCCAGTTGGCCTGCCGGCAGGGAATCAGGGGGAGCCGCCCACAGGGGCGACGACACCAGACTAGTGGTGGCGAGGCCCGCCAGGGCCGTCCATGCGTATCGCTTGGCCATGTTGCACGCTGTCCTCGACGGGGTGAATCGGTATTATACAGGCCGCGGCCGGCCTGTAACGCCGATCTGCTCCAGCAGGAGTTGCGCCACAGCCGCCCATGATCCATGCACAGCATGCGGTGAGGCCAACGGAGCGTCAACCGACTTTGCCAACCGTCGCCCTTCCGCTATCAGGAGTTCTCTCAGCAATGTCCCAGGCCGAATGCCCCAGCCGACTCGAGCAACTGCGCCATTGGGCACACTCCCAGCACCCGCACGACCCTGGCGCAGGCCAACTGGTCCTGGCGGCCGGTGACGCCAGCTTTCGCCGCTACTATCGTCTGACCTTGAACGATGGCCAGACGCGCATACTGATGGACGCGCCCCCGCCTCAGGAAGACGTCGCCCCCTTTGTCGATATCGCCCGTCGCTGGCGCTCCGCGGGACTGCCTGCCCCAGCCATCCATGCTGTCGACCCCCAGCAAGGATTCGTCGAGCTGGAAGATCTCGGCGACGAGCCGCTGCAGCTCGCTCTCGAACACGCCGATTCAGCCGCCACGCGCAGCCGCTTCGACGCTGCCATCACCCTGCTCGAGCGACTGCAACAGCTGGCGCCTGACGGGCTACCGCCTTATGACGAGGCGACCCTGGCACGAGAACTGGACCTGTTTCCCGAATGGTGTACCGGACGATGGCTTGAGCAGGACACCGACATCCCTGGCTGGCAGGCGCTGCGCCATGCCCTGATCCGCGAAGCGCTGGTGCAACCCGTGGTCACGGTGCACCGAGACTTCGATGCCATGAATCTGATGCGCCACGCGGATGCGCTGTGGCTGATCGACTTTCAGGATGCGCTCGCTGGCCCCATCACCTATGACCTGATCTCACTGCTGCATGGCCGCTATCGACGCTTCGATGCAGCACAACGCCGACAGTGGTGCGACGGCTTTTGCGACAGGGCCATCGCCGATGGCCGCCTCACTGACAAGGTCGACCACGACACCTTCTGGCGCTGGACCAATGCCATGGCCGCCCAACGCTCGCTCAAGGTGCTGGGCATTTTCTGTCGCCTTACCCTGAGGGACGGGCGTGACGGCTATCTCCAGCGTCTGCCGCACTTCCTTGATCACCTTCAGGACAGCTTGGTGGAACTCGAAGGCCTGGAAGGCCAGGCCGACTTCCTGTCCTGGACCCAGCGAACGCTGCGCTCGCAGCTGTCAGACCGGCTGCAAGGAAGCGCATCATGAAAGCCATGATCCTGGCCGCGGGCTTGGGCAAGCGCATGCGTCCGCTGACCGACCACTGCCCCAAACCGCTGCTTCCCGTGGCGGGCGAACCATTGATCGGCCATCACCTCAAGCGGCTTGCCGCCGTGGGCATTCGCGATGTGGTGATCAATGTCAGCTACCGAGCTGACCAGATCGTGGAGGCGCTCGGCGATGGAGCCGATTACGGCGTATCGATTGCCTTCAGCCATGAGTCACAGCCATTGGAAACCGCCGGAGGCATCGCCAAGGCGCGCCCGCTGCTGGGTGAGGCGCCCTTTCTGCTGATCAGTGCGGATGCCTTCTGCGATATCGACCCCGCCACCCTGTCCTTGGCAGAGGGTGATCTCGCCCATCTGGTGATGGTCAATAATCCGCCGCATCACCCACAGGGGGATTTTCACCTGACAGCCGCCGGCAGAGTGCAGGCGACGGGAGCGCCACGCCTGACCTATTCGGGCATCGCGCTCATCGATCCGCGACTGGTGAACGAGCTACCCGAGCCCTGTTATCCTGTGGCACCACTGCTTCGTCAGGCCATGGCAAGTGACCGGGTAGCCGGCACCCATCACCATGGCGAATGGGTCGATGTGGGCACACCGGAACGCCTCGAGGCGCTCAACCAGCGCTTGAGCTCCGGCCACCGCTCCAGCCGACCCTAAGGTTGTCAATCAGAGGGTTGTCACTCATAGGGTTGTCAACCACAGGGTCGGCCGTAACCGACGACACATGATGTTCCCTGCGCACCTTGACGGTGCGCACCGACAGCAAAACATAAGGAAGCCCCATGAAAGCCAGCGTCAAATGGACCAGCGGTCGCCAGTTCGTGGCCGAATCCGGTAGCGGCCACAGCGTGGTCATCGACGGACCGCCCGATCACGGTGGTCGCAACACCGGCCCGCGCCCGATGGAGATGCTGTTGATGGGCATGGGAGCCTGCACCTCATTCGACGTGCTGGAAATCCTCGAGAAATCTCGCGCACCGGTGGAAGACTGCGTGGCCGAGATCGACGCAGAACGTGCCGACAGCGTGCCCTCGGTGTTCACCAAGATTCACGTCCATTTCACCGTGACAGGCAAGGGACTGAAAGAAAAGCAGGTGCAGCGCGCCGTCGAACTGTCCGCCGACAAGTACTGCAGCGCATCCATCATGCTGGCCAAGGGAGGCGTCGAAGTCACCCACTCGTACAGCATTGTGGAGTCGTGATCCGGCCTACTTTCTCTATCGCGAAAGCGCCCAACGGGCCTTGCTGAGAAGCGATAGAGAAGGGTGCTAGAGCACCAAAGCGCCAAAGCATCAGAGCGCAGCAAGAAAACGGCCGCCGAACACGGCAATGCCCCGCCTCAAGCGGGGCATTCCGACCACGGCCATACAGCCTGATACAGCCTGACAGCGCCCCACGACACGCTGCGGACAACAATGCCCCAGCGAGTGCTGGTGGGAGTTAGAAGCGATAGACACTCTTGGTCATGACCTTGGACATCAAGGTCATACCGGCCTTTACCGGCCCAGGAAAGCGCGCACCGCCTGCCTCAAGCGCCTGCTGGGCATGATGCGCTTCATCGATTGCCATCTGCCGCAGAACAGCGCGGGAGCGACGATCCCCCTCCGGCAACGTTTCCAGGTGCTCGTCCAGATGCTTGCCCACCTGCTCCTCGGTCGCGGCCACGAAACCGAGACTGACACGATCACCAATGGCACCCGCCAATGCTCCCATGCCGAAAGATGCCGCGTAGAACAGCGGGTTGAGCCGACTGGTATCGGCATTCAGCTCGCGCAGGCGATCCTCGCACCAGGCAAGATGGTCGATTTCTTCCTGGGCCGCCTCTTCCATCTGGCCACGCACCTCCGGCAGCTTGGCCGTGAGACCCTGGCCCTGATAGAGAGCCTGAGCACACACTTCACCGGTGTGATTGATCCGCATCAGACCGGCCGCATGGTGGCGATCTTCGTGGCTCATCTCGCCGTCATCAACGCTGCTGTCTGCAGGCGTCGGACGTGAGGCTCGGGCCGCACCCGGCACCAGCGTGCGCAGCACATTATCGAACTGATGAATGGCGCGATCAGCGGGGGAAAGAGAGCGTGGCATACCTGCATCCTTGGGCGGCGGTAGGAAAGTCGAGTCGCTGAGGCACTATTCTACGCCAGCCCGAGCTCTACGCCAGCCCGAGCTCTACGCCAGCCTGAGCTCGACTTAAACCACTGCGCTATCCGCCCAGACATTGGCGGCGCCCCGCGCACGAAGGCGAGCGGCGCAACGAGCGGCGCAACGAGCGGCGCCGTCCGAGTCATACCCACCGGACGGCGCCATGGAATGCACGGATGCGTCGATCGCTTGAGATGCCGGAAGAGTCTCCGTCAAGCGCCAGCTAGCCAGCCGGCCAAGTGAAGCGTCGACCGCCCATCACGTGCATATGAATATGATAGACCGTCTGTCCGCCGTCTTCATTGCAATTCATGACCACTCTGAAGCCGTCTTCGGCGAAGCCCTGCTCCTTGGCCAGGCGCGAGGCGATGAACGGCAATCTTCCCACTAGCGCAAGGTCATCCTCGCTGATGTCGTTCAAGGTGGCGATATGCTTTTTGGGAATGACCAGCATATGGGTCGGCGCCTTCGGATCGATATCGTTAAAGGCCAGAACCTGGTCATCCTCGTAGACGATATCAGCGGGAATCTCGCGATTGATGATCTTGCAGAACAGGCAATCCATGGCGGGCTCCGTGGGTGCTCATGACAACAGAGATAGAGTGCCGAGGTTACCGGGCATTATCCTCGCTGTCAGTCTTCCTGTGATCGACGGCTGACCCACGCCGTATGGGGATCGTTCCCAGCCCGCTTGCTGTGCAACGTTGAGCTTTGCGCCCAGGGCTCGCACGCACCTCGCCCATCGTGGTTGCTGCTGTGATACAACCTACACATTCGATACTTCTTTGGAGTACCGCCGCACATGCATCATGCCGCCCTGCTGCTGATACTGCTGGTCCTCGTGACATTCGCGCTGCTGTCACGGCGCATTTCCGCGTCGCTGATCAGCCTGCCCATGGTGTTCATGACCACCGGCATGGTGCTCGGAATGATGACGCCCGACCTGGTCCCGGTGCACATCCAGCAGGAGCTGACCCAGGTAATCGCCGAGATCACGCTGATCATTGTGCTGTTTGCCGACGCATCGGTGGTCAAGCTGAAGTCGCTGCGCAAGGATCTGTCGATTCCCCTGCGCATGCTGTTGATCGGCATGCCTCTGACCGTGCTGCTGGGTACCCTGATGGCAAAGTGGGTATCCCCCGAGGCCGCCTGGGCCACCGCCATGCTGGTCGCTGCCATCCTCACTCCTACTGACGCCGCGCTGGGCCAGGCGGTCGTGTCGAGCCCCAGCGTGCCTGAGCGCATTCGGCAATCGATCAATGTTGAAAGCGGGCTCAACGATGGCCTGGCGGTGCCGGTCATTCTGGCATCTGCCCTGATGGCAGCAGCGGCCACCGGGACAGACGTCGCCCATGCGCCAGACAACCTGCTGACCTTTGCCCTGCTGCAGCTGACGCTGGGGCCCCTGGTCGGCGTTGTGTTCGGCTGGGGGTTTGCGCGCCTGCTCGACGCGGCCATTGATCGAGGAACCGTCACCGTGGTCTACCAGGGCATTCTGTTTCTGGCGGTGGCGTTCCTGACCTACCTGACCGCTGAGTCCGTGGGAGGCAACGGGTTTATCGCCGTGTTCCTGGGTGGACTGACCTTCGGCAACCTGCTGCGCCACGAGACCACCTTCATCGAAGAGTTCATGGAAAGTGAGGGGCAACTGCTGACCATCGCCACCTTCCTGATCTTTGGTGCGGTGATGGTACCGCTGGCGTTCTCTCACGCCTCGTGGAAGACCGTGACACTGGCCCTGATGTACCTGACGGTCATCCGCATGCTGCCCATCTGGGTGTCGTTGACGGGTCTGGGGCTGTCGACCTATGAGAAGACCTTCCTCGGCTGGTTCGGCCCCAGGGGACTCGCCAGCATTCTGTTCGCCTTGCACGTCTACACCGAGTACCCAATTCCCGGCAGCAACGAAATCCTGGCCTGCGTGGTGTTGACGGTGATGATCTCGGTGGTGCTGCATGGCGTCAGCGCACAACCCATGGCGAAACGCTTTGCTAGGGGACGTGCTGCGAGCTCTCCAACGTCGGAGAAACCACATTGAGAGTGGCGGTGAGAGTGGCGGTTAGAGTGGCGGTGAGAGCGGCGGTGAGAGCGGCGGCCATCAACGCATCCCCACTCCCCCCCCAGAGGGTGCCCTGGCACATCTCGCCTGCTGGCGACGGAGGTCATGACAGCCGGTCTGACTCACTGCTGTCCGGCGACGCGCTCAAGGGTGCTATCGAGCAGGTCGAACACCTCGGGGCTGGTACACTGGGCGACGTTGAAGCGAAGATAGCGACTGGCCTTGCCATCAGCACTGAAGACCTCTCCAGGCGCCAGCACCAGGCCCACGTTCAGGGCTTCCCGCGCGACCTCCTTGGCCAGCAGCCCGCTGGGCAGGCTCGCCCAGACAAACATCCCACCCGCTGGCTCGATCCACGGCTCAAGGCCTGACGACCTGAGCCGCAGGTTGACTCGCCCCATGGCGTCGCCCAGGCGCGCCCTGAGCAGGTTGAGGTGGCGTCGGTACGCCCCTTCTCTGACCAACTGCAGCACCAACTCCGCAGACAGAGCGCTGGCACCAAAGGAGGTGGCAAGCTTGAGGTCCACGAGTTCTTCGATCCACTCGCCGCGTGCCGCGATGTAACCGCAGCGCACCGAGGCCGACAGGGTCTTGGAAAAACTGCCCACCTGAAGCACCCGGTCCAGTCCATCCAGCGCCGCCAGCCGAGGCGCCTGCTGAATGTCGAAGTCGGCAAAGATATCGTCTTCGATGATCAACAGATCATGCTGTTCGGCCAGGCGCAGGACGCGATGGGCCACCGCCAGCGTAAGGCCGGCGCCGGTGGGGTTATGCAGCCCGGAGTTGGTGATGTAAAGACGTGGTCGGTGCCGCTCGAGGGCGTGGCCAAGGTGGACCAGATCTGGCCCCGACGGGGTGAAGGGAACTCCGATCACGGTGACGCGATGGGCCTGCAGCATGGCATGAAAGTTGAAGTAGCAGGGATCATCCACCACCACGCAGTCACCCGGCTCCAGCAAGAAACGACAGAGCAGGTCAATCGCTTGAGTGCCCGACTCCGCCAGCATGATCTGCTGTGGTGACGCCTCCACCCCGCGTTCCGCCAGGCGGCGCGACAGCACCTGCCGCAATGCCCCCAGGCCTTGGGGCGGAGCATAGTCGGTCAGCGTCGGCAGGGCGCAGGAGCGGCGAGCCAACTGCCTCAAGCCTCGCCGTATATCATCATGCGGCATCCATTCTGCCGGCAGCCAGCCACAGCCTGGCCGCCAGCGGGCCTGATCGCTTTCGAGCGCTTGCCGGGTCAGCCACAGCGGATCGACTTCACGGGCACGGGGAGGACCGAGCTCGGCCAGGGAGAGTGGTGGAAGACGATCCCCCACGAAGAATCCCGCCCCGGGACGAGAGTGAATGGCGCCCTCGCTGACCAGACGGTCGTAGGCGTCGACCACGGTAGAACGCGAAATCGACAGCGACTCAGCCAACGCCCTGATCGATGGCAGTCGAGCCCCTGGAGCCAGCTGACGCTGCGCCATCCGCCGATGCACCAGGGCCACCACTTGCTCTACCAGAGGAACGGCCGACCGGCGGTCAATATCGGACAGGTGCATCCTTCCCCCTCGACATAGCAAGATGCGTAGTGCAGACCAACGCCATCGGATCGATCCTCTGGGCGATCATTTCAGTCGACACGGCGGCGCACTGTATTGGTCACCGCACCATAACAGTTTTCCCAAACTGTACTGAACTGTATCTCGATACCGCCGACGCTCCAGCCCAACCTAAGCAGATCATTTCGGCACGGAGCCTCACGCATGTCTTCCCCCCACCTTGGATGGGCCTACGGCTTTCTTGGAATGGCCATCTTCAGCGGCTCGCTGCCGGCAACGCGCATCGCCGTCGGTGCCTTCGATCCCCTGTTCCTCACCTTCGCCAGGGCTAGCATCGCCGGTGCGGTAGCGCTGATGCTGCTGCTCTGCATCGGCGGACGTCGCCCAGCATTTGGCGAGCTGGCCTCGCTCGCGCTGATCTCGGGCTGCGTGGTGGTCGGGTTTCCGCTGTTGACCGCGCTGGCTCTCGAACAGGTCAACGCCGCTCACTCTCTGGTCTTCATCGGGCTGCTGCCGATGGCCACTGCCCTGTTCGGTGTGCTGCGCGCAGGCGATAGGCCACGCCCGGTGTTCTGGCTGTTTTCCCTCTGCGGCGGCGGCGTCATTACCCTGTTTGCCCTGAGCCAGCATGGCTATGGCAACGGGTCGGGAGATCTGCTCATGGTAGGCGCTGTACTGGTCTGCGGGCTTGGCTATGCAGAAGGCGCACGTCTATCGAGACGCCTGTCTGGCTGGCGCGTCATTTGCTGGGCGCTGGTTCTCGCACTTCCCGTCATGCTGGCGCTGACAGGACTGTCTCGCCCGTCATCCTTTGCGAATATCGACATCGCTGCCTGGGGGGCCATGGGCTATGTGTCGCTGTTCAGCATGCTGATTGGCTTTGTCTTCTGGTACCAAGGGCTGGCTCAGGGTGGCGTCGCCGCCGTCGGACAGTTGCAGCTGCTGCAACCCTTTCTGGGACTGGGGCTAGCCGCCTGGTGGCTGCACGAAAGCATCAGCCTGATGATGCTGGTCACCTGTGCCATCGTGGTGCTGTGTGTCGCGGGGGCCAAGCGCTACGCGGCCCCCCTGGCGGCACGATGAACGCCGTGGTGAGGTGATTCAGCGAAAGCGACGCTGCGCCAGCAAATGGCGTACCAGTGGCCCCAGGATCAACTCCATCGCCAGAGACAAGCGCGAACCAGGCACGACCAGGGTATGGGGGCGACTCATGAAGGCATCTTGAATCATCGCCAACAGATAGGGAAAGTCCACCGTGGCGGGATCACGAAAGCGGATCACCACGAAGGACTCGGCATCGGTAGGAATGTCCTGCACCTCGAAGGGGTTCGAGGTATCCACCGTGGGCACCCGCTGAAAGTTGATATGGGTGCGCGAGAACTGGGGCAGAATATAGCGAACGTAGTCGTCCATGCGCCCAAGAATGGTGTCGATGACCGCTTCCTGGGTGTATCCCCGAGCATGCATGTCCCGATCAATCTTCTGAATCCACTCAAGGTTCATGGTCGGAGCAACGCCTACCAGCAGGTCGACATGCCGAGCGATATCCACCTCACTGGTCACCAGACCACCATGCAGGCCTTCATAGAACAGCAGGTCGGTGCCCGTCGGTAGCGGCTGCCACTCGGTAAAGGTACCGACCTGATAGCCAGCCTCGATCATCTTCTTGTCTTCGGCATGGATGTAATGGCGGAAGGTACCCGAGCCACTATCCCCGTACTCCTGAAACAGCGTTTCCAGACGATCGAGCAAGTTGGCTTCGACGGCAAAGTGGGACAGCTCATCCTTGCGCTCGGGCTCCTCGCGGAAGATTCGCGCCAGCTCCTGCCGGGTATAGCGATGAAAGGCATCACCGTCGACGAAGGCCGCATGCACGTCTTCGCGCGCAAACATGCGTTCAAAGGTCCTCTTGACGGTCGTGGTACCCGCCCCGGATGAACCGGTGACCGCGATGACCGGATACTCCCTCGACATCAGCGCACCCTCTCCAGCGCAGCATGCACAGCATCGGGCACCGCCACCGGACGAGCCGCCTGGGGATCCACCACCATCAAGTTGATGCGGGCGGTCGCCACAATGCGCTCGTCACGCTCTCGGCGAATCCGGTGGTAGACCGTGATGGCCTTGCGTCCCGGCACCGGAATCGCCGTGTCGATAACCAGGGCATCCGGCCAATGGGCTTCCGCCTGATACTGGATGGCCAAGTCCGCCGCCACGCTGGGGTAGCCCCCCAGGTCGCCCTCGTGCAGACCAAGTTCGGCCAGGGCGGCTGCCCTGGCCTCGTGCATCAGCGAAATCACCGCATCATGGCCAAGATGTTGGCCGTAGTTCATGTCGGTGATGCGCACCGTCAGCGGGTGGCGATGCACGATCGACTGCTCGGGGAAGTCGAGTTTCACACGTTCCATGCTCGCTCCTTGGAAATTGTTATTGGCCTGGCCACGGGGCGAGTCGGGCATGTTGCCCCATCAGCCCTGGCGAGCCATGGCGCGGTGGGCAATATCGGTTCGCCAGAACGCCCCATCGAATCCGACGCGATCCACGCCGCGGTAGGCAAGCTCGCGCGCAGCCGCAAGGTCATCACCCAGCGCCGTCACGCACAGCACCCGCCCGCCAGACGTTACCACCTGACCGTCGCTGTCTGCGGTACCCGCGTGGAAAACCTTGAGCCCCAGCGCCTCGGCCTCATCACAGCCAGTAATCGCATCGCCCTTGCGGTAGCCTGCCGGATAGCCCTCGGCGGCCATGACCACACCAATGGCAGGACGCGGGTCCCACTGACACTCATGACCGTCAAGGCGTCCCGTGGCACCCGCCAGGCACAGCTCGGCCAGGTCACTGTTGAGGCGCATCATGATCGGCTGTGTCTCAGGATCACCGAAACGGCAGTTGTATTCGATGACCTTGGGTTCACCGGCTTCGCTGATCATCAGACCTGCATACAAGAACCCGGTGTAAGGGTGCCCTTCTGCGGCCATGCCTTGCACCGTAGGACGAATGACCTCATCCATGATGCGCGCATAGACCTCATCGGTGACCACCGGCGCGGGGGAGTAAGCCCCCATGCCGCCAGTGTTGGGGCCAGTATCCCCATTGCCAACGCGCTTGTGGTCCTGACTGGTGGCCATGGGCACGATGGCGGCGCCATCCACCATCACGATAAAGCTGGCTTCCTCGCCCTCGAGAAACTCCTCGATCACCACCCGTGCACCAGCGTCGCCAAAGGCGTTGGCTTCCAGCATATCGCGGATGGCGGCCTCGGCTTCGGCCTCGCTCATGGCCACGATGACGCCCTTGCCGGCCGCCAGCCCGTCGGCCTTGATCACGATAGGAGCGCCCTGCTCTCGCAGATAGGTCAGGGCCGGCTCGACCTCGGTAAAGGTACTGTAGGCGGCGGTGGGGATGGCGTGGCGTGCCAGAAAGTCCTTGGTGAAGGACTTCGACCCCTCGAGCTGGGCAGCGCCCTGGGTCGGACCAAAAATCGCCAGCCCTGCCGCGCGGAAGCGATCGACGACGCCCTCCACCAGCGGTGCTTCGGGGCCTACGATGGTGAGATCAATGCCTTCGCCTTGGGCAAAGGCAACCAGGCCATCAAGATCAGCCACGCCGATATCGACGTTGGTCAGGCCTGCCTCGCGGGCGGTACCCGCATTACCTGGCGCGACGAATACCGCAGAAACGCTGGCCGACTGAGCCACTTTCCAGGCCAGCGCGTGTTCGCGGCCACCGCCGCCGATGATCAGGACCTTCATCCGCTCAACCACCTATCATGTACCAAATGAGGCGGCATTATGGCAGAAAAAGGCCCGGCCCGCGCGATAACGTGCGGCACTGCCGCCCCCCGCTGGACGACTCAGGACGATCGTTCGTCGTCATCCGAACGGGTGGCACCTCCTTGACTGATGGTGTTCTGCCAGAAGCGCATATTCTCTTCCGCCAACTCCCGCATCAGCTCCATCGGGGAATGGCGCATGGCCTGCTGCCACTGATCCTGCATCTTCTTCTGCTGTTCCATCATCAGCCGCGTGCCCTGTTCCAGATAGCGCGCCAGCGGCAGCGGCTGGGACATGGCGTACACCCGAATCAGCTGCTGCAGCAGGTCATTGGAGAAGACCTCGGCGTCGCTGTCAGCCTGTTCCTGTTCGATGATGATCGACAACAGAATGGTACGTGTCAGGTCTTCGCCACTCTTGGCGTCCTCGACACGGAAGGGCACTTCTTCGAGAATCAGACTGCGCAGATCCTCGAGGGTCACATAGCGGCTCTGTTCGGTATCATAGAGCCGGCGATTGGCATACTTGCGAATCACACGCACGGCGCTGCTCCTTACATTCTGTGGGAAGCCACCTGACCGCCATCACGGTCATTCGGCTTCGTTCGCATCCATTTTGCACCGCGACACCGCCCTTGCAAGACAAACCGGCATTCGAGGCTCCATGAACCTGATTCTTCTCACCCAGGACGACGTCAATGACTCACGGCTGGCCAGGGTCCGCGACCCCAGACGCCTGGCACACCTGCGTCAGGTTCACCGCGCCCAGCAAGGTGACGTCATGACCCTCGGGATAGAGAATGGCCCGCTTGGTCGTGGAACGCTGCTTTCGTTGGACGAAGATGAAGCTTGCTTCGACGTATCAGGCCTGGACCAGGCACCTCCCGAGGCGCTGCCGGTGCATCTGGTGCTGGCCCTGCCTCGCCCACGCATGCTGGCAAGAAGCATAGAGCATGCCACTGCGCTGGGGGTGAAGCACATCACGCTGCTGCATAGCCGGCGCGTGGAAAAAAGCTACTGGCAGTCGCCGGAACTCGATCCGGCTAAGATTCACCAGCACCTGGTGCTGGGATTGGAGCAAGCGCGTGATACTCGCATGCCCACGGTGGATACGGCGCGCGGCTTCCGTCCGTTTGTCGAGGACCGGCTACCGACTCTGCTGGAGGGGCGGCGCGGCCTGTTGGCTCATCCAGGCATGCCGCAGGCATGCCCTCGAGGCATCAATGATCCGGTGGTGCTGTTGATTGGCCCCGAAGGAGGTTTCATCGACTGGGAGGTGGAGCAAATGCTGGCCGCCGGATGTGAGGGCATTCACCTGGGACAACGCATACTCAGGGTGGAAACCGCCGTGACTGCCCTGCTGGCGCGACTGTTCTAGTGGGCCGGCCCAGGTGTGAGCACACCCTGAGCCACCACCACTGACGCCGGAATGACGGACCCTGGCAAAGCACACAGGCATGGCAGCGGCAGCCGCCATGCCGTGACGTACTGACCAGCAGACGGCGATCATTCAGCGTCAGCGTCCTGGTCCTCTGCGTCCTGGTCGTCGGTCTCTTCGGCCCTGCGATTGGTGCCGAACTCCCCTTCCCCATCGTGCTCGATCACCGGTGAATTCTCGTCACAGGTCGGCGCGATCAGGAAGGTTTCTCGCACATCGAGAAGGCCGAGCTCACCGATGGTGCGACGTCCCAGCAGCATCGGATAGTTCATTTCCTCGCGATTGCGCAGGCTGAACTGCTCTTCGTGAATGGTATCGCCCATGCACACCTTCATCAGCACGACCAGACGTTCGTCCCGGCCGCCGGCCCCACGTACCGTCATGTCACGATACAAAGGCCGCTCGAGCTCCTTCTTGAAGGTCTCGCCTGTCTCTTCATCTTCCAGCTCGAGCGCAAACCGTACCCAAGGCTCACCGTCCTTGTCGAAACGCTCGATATCTCGCGCATCCAGCGAGGATGTCAGCGCACCGCTGTCCAGCTTGGCCTTGACCTCCACGTCCCAGGGCTCCAGCGTCGCCTTCTCCACCCAGCCAAAGACATCGGGTCCGTCATCAGCCAGGGCGGCGTTCATCGGCATCAAGGTCAACGGTAGCGCTGCCAGCGCCACGGCACGTATCCGGCTCGCACACCAGCGTTCAAGCGATTCCTTCATCCTGCAATTCTCCCTGTGATGCGGCGCTGTCAGCCAGCGCCGATGTGCCGGGTGCCCAAACCGTCGCTTGGGCACGTCTGAAGAGGATCAGCGATTCAGCTGTTCGAGCAGGCGCAGGGTGGCAAAGCCATCCGGAACCAGCCCCTGATCACGCTGCCAGGCTCGCAGACCCGCGCGAGTATTGGGACCCATGATGCCGTCAGGGGTTCCCACCCCGTACCCCAGAGCCTGCAGCCGTGCCTGCAGCTGGCGCACTTGGGTGCGACTCAGGGGCTGTTCGTCCCTCGGCCATCCTCCCTGAATGCCTGGCCGGCCTGCGATGCGCTCGCTGAGTGAGGCAACCGCAAGGGCATAGCTGGTGGCATTGTTGTAGCGAAGGATGGCACGGAAATTGGGACCCACCAGGAAGGCCGGGCCGCGGGCACCCGCGGGGGTAATCACCGAGGCCTCAGCAAAGGCCGGCAACTCGCCACCACCGAGCCGGCGCACCCCTTGCTGGCCCCACTCAGCGGCACTCTTGCGGGTGTCGAGCTCAGTCTGGGCGTAGTCGAAGCCCGCAGGCAGCTCGACCTCCACGCCCCAGGGCTGGCCGGGCTGCCATCCGGCACGATTCAGATAGTTGGCGGTAGACGCCATGACGTCTGGAATGCTGGCCCAGATATCCCGGCGACCGTCTCCATCACCGTCCTTGGCATAGGACACAAAGCTCGACGGGATAAACTGCGTATGTCCCATGGCTCCCGCCCAGGATCCCTTCATGCGCTGGGGCGTGATATCCCCGGCCTGGATGATCTTCAGCGCGGCCAGCAGCTCCCCGCGGGCAAAGTCTCGACGGCGACCGTCGTAAGCCAGTGTGGCCAACGCTTCCAGAGTGGAGAAATCACCAAAATTCTGGCCGTAGTTGCTTTCTATGCCCCAGATAGCCGTCAGCACTTCCACCGGCACGCCATAGCTTGACTGGGCACGATCCGCTGCACTGCGGTTGGCTGCCAACTTGTCACGCCCTTGGGTCACCCGCGCGTTTGACACGGCGGTATCAAGATATTGCCAGACAGGGCGTACGAACTCGGGCTGCGAACCGTCGAGCTCAATCACCCTGGGACGGTAACGCACGCCATCCAAGGCGCGCGCCAGGGTGTCTTCGCTGATGCCCTCGCTGCGAGCCTGGCGACGGAAGTCGGCGAGCCACTGGTCGAAGGTACGACCGTCATGATCGTCAGCACTGGCGTCCTTGGCGGCGGGCGTTGCCGCGTCGCTGTCAGAGCTGGCACTCTCTGTCTCGGAGGCAGCAGGGCTGGCAGGTCCACTCTCTGGGGCGGCAGACGTCGTCTGGCAGCCGACCAAGGCAATAAGAAGAAAGGCGGGAAGCAGTCGCGTCGACATGTTGAAGGCAATCCTTGGCAATCAATGTGCAGGCATGATGACCCACTCCCCGCTGCGGCGCTAGATGCAAACGGAGGGAATCGGCGTCGACCACAGGAGGAGGCTGGGACTGTCCTTCGATACCACCATGTCACCGCACGTCCCGCCCTTTCGTCCTGCCAGCGCATGGCTCTGATCGCTGCGAACTGAGACGCCGATGGACCTTCTTCTCGTCCTCATGACACCCTCTGTCGCCGTTCAGGCTCGTCCTTCTCGAGCCAGTGTTGGACGTATCGCAACTCGGGGTCGTAACGCCGGACCTGATCATCCATGTCGAAGACCTTGGGCCGAGTGTCACGCCCCACGCCCGCGATGTACTTCCAGTTACCCCAATTACTGGCCACGTCATAATCCATCAGACAGTGCTCGAACCAGGCGGCTCCATGACGCCAATCTCCTGACAGGTCGTGCACCAGATAGCTGGCCGCCCACTGACGCGCACGGTTGGATATCCAGCCACAATCGCGCAGCTCCTTCATGGCCGCATCTACCGCCGGCTGCCCCGTCTCTCCCTGCTGCCAGCGTGTGAACGCCTTTCCTGGCGACGGCGCCCGCTTGCCAAACAGTGCGCTCCCCTCCTGCCATGCCGCCCAGTGGAAGTATTCTCGCCATAGCAGCTCGCGATAGAAGTGCTTCGTCGAGGCATTGACCCCGTGCTCCTGCTCCCAACGCGTCAGCGCGCTCAGCACCTGGGTGGCAGAGATACATCCCGTGGCCAACCAAGCCGACAGGCGTGACGAGAAGTCCGGCCCGATCAACCCGTTACGGGTGTCTTGATAGACACCGATCGCTTGCTGCTTCCAGAAATACTCATTCAAGCGGTCAAGCCCACTCGCTGCGCCGCCCACATAGCCAAGGCCCATCGGGTCAGGGTGATCATCGAGCGCCGCAGCCGCCGGCGAAAGACGCTGCAGCGACGGCAGCCCGCGAGGCGCCCGATCGGGCCAGGCGGGCTGAGTGGCTGCCGCTGGCAGTGCCTTTGCCGATGGCGTGGCCTCGCCCAGCTTGCGCTTGAACGCGGACCAGCTGCCCGGAACCTCCTCCACTGCAATAGGCAAGGTTGCATGCGCCCAGAGCGTGGCGGTACTGAACGTGTCGAGCCGACAACCAGGATGCAATAGCTGTGACAGGCGCTGCACCTGTGCCTGCTCTTCGCTACCGGGATGCTCACCCACACGCACTGCCGAGGCACCGATACGCTCGGCCAGATTTGCCACCAGCGTCACCGGCTCGCCCACGATGACCAGCAGATCGCTGCCGCACTTGAGCAACTCGCCTCTCAGCTCCCGTAGGCTCTGCCACAGGAATCGCAGCCTGCGCGCCCCCATTCTGGGGATGTCCAGCGGCGCCTGAGGCTCAAGGAGGGCAGCGTCGATCACGTACACCACGAGCCGCTCGCTGATCCCTCCCGGCGATGCCAGTAGCGGGTTATCTGCCAACCTGAGCTCCCCGCGCAGCCAGACCAGATCTGTCTCCATGCCAACTCCACTCACCATCCATTATGTCGGCCGATAGCGGCCCCTTCCGACTTCTGGCGCCAGGTATTCGATGGTCAGGCGCCATGAGGACCTCTAAAATATAGGTCTTGTACACCTATCGTACAAGCCTGTAAGAGAAGACCGAGGTCGTTGAATCCGAACAGGGCAGCGGGGCGTCCATCTTTCGGGTAAAGTGGGGCGGCGCTTCAGGGTAAGGTGACCGCCACTCCAGGGGGACTCATAACACCTTGTAGTCGAACGGCTTTTACAGGCGCGTCAGGGCTTACCACGTTCAAGGACAGGCAGGATGACCAACAGATGACTTTGCTATGGATTCCCTTGCTACCGCTTCTCGGTGTGCTGGTACCCGCATTGACCGGATCTCGAGGCCGCTTACTCTGCACCCTGGCCACCGCTTGCCTTCCGGCAGTGGCGCTGGCCCTTACCCTCAGTTATCTGCCCGCCATCGAGGCAGGCAACATTCCCCGTGCAGGCCTAGAGTGGGTGCCGCAGATCGGCCTTGACCTGGCCTTCCGCCTGGACGGTCTGTCGCTGCTGTTCAATCTGCTGATACTGGGTATCGGCCTGCTGATCATCCTGTATGCCCACTACTACCTGGACGCCAGCGAGAACTACGCCAAGTTCTACGCCTACCTGATCCTGTTCATGGCCTCCATGGTCGGCATTGCCATGGCCGACAATCTGCTGGTCCTGTGGATGTTCTGGGAGCTCACCAGCCTGTCGTCGTTCCTGTTGATCGGTTTCTGGTCACACCGCTCCGAGGCCCGCAAGGGTGCGCGCATGGCCATGACGGTCACCGGTGCGGGCGGTCTGGCCCTGCTCGCCGGCCTGCTGCTGCTCGGCGACATCGTCGGCAGCCTGGATATGCAGGTCGTGCTGGACAGCGGCGCCACCATTCTGGCGGACCCGCGCTACCCCATCATGCTGGTGCTCGTGCTGCTGGGCGCCTTCGCCAAGTCGGCGCAGTTCCCCTTCCACTTCTGGCTGCCCCACGCCATGGCAGCGCCAACGCCGGTCTCCGCCTACCTGCACTCGGCCACTATGGTCAAAGCCGGCATTTTCCTGATGGCTCGCCTGCACCCGGCCATTGCCGGCAGTGAGCTGTGGTCGGCCATCGTGACCGTGGTCGGGATCGTCACCATGGTCTACGCGGCATGGTTCGCGCTGATCAAGGCAGACCTCAAGGGCATCCTGGCATTCTCGACTGTCAGCCATCTTGGCCTGATCACGGTACTGTTGGGGATCGGCAGCCCCATGGCGGTGCTCGCCGCGCTATTTCATATTCTCAACCATGCGACCTTCAAGGCCGCGCTTTTCATGTGCTCGGGCATCATCGACCACGAAGCGGGAACGCGGGACCTGGCCAGGCTGGGCAGGCTTGCCAAGGCCATGCCGATCACCTGCGTCGTGATGAGTATCACAGGCGCTGCCATGGCAGGCTTCCCGCTGCTCAATGGCTTTATCTCCAAGGAGATGTTCTTCACGGAAACCCTGGACTCCCAAGCCTTTGGCGGTTTGAGCCTGGTGCTGCCGGTACTCGCCACCATCGGCGGTGTGCTGTCGGTGGCCTACTCGATCCGTCTGGTCCATGCGGTGTTCTTCGCCGAGCCTCGTCACGCTCCCCCCAAGGCTCCTCACGAGCCTCCTCACCTGATGCGCGCTCCGTCGGAGTTGCTGGCAACACTGTGCATCCTGGTCGGCCTGTTCCCCGCGGTGATGGCCACCTGGCTGCTGGCACCGGCGGTGGCCGCCGTTTTGCTTGAGCCCCTGGATTTTCACCTGGCCATCTGGCACGGCTTCAACCTACCGCTGGCGATGAGCGTCATCGCCACGCTGGCCGGCCTGACAACCTATCTGCTGCACCGCAAGATCCGCCAGTTTGTGCGTGACTTTCCGCCCCGCGATGCCAGCCGCATCTTCGAGGGCGTGGTCCAGACGATCGGCGATCGCGCAGAACGCATCACCGAGTGGTTCGACAATGCGTCGCTGCAGCGCTTCATGACGCTGCTGTTAGGCGCCTCTCTGATCGCCGGCGCCGTGGGTCTGGCGCGCATGGATGCGCTCACGGGAGCCAAGGGCAATCAACCGGTCGACGGTGTCCTGCTGGTCGGTGCCCTGCTGCTGATCTTTACCGGCATCGGCACCGCCATCACCCACCGACACCGCCTGATCTCACTGCTGATGCTGTCGGTGGTCGGTCTGCTGGTGTCACTGACCTTTGCCCGCTTCTCTGCGCCTGACCTGGCCCTGACCCAGCTGTCGGTAGAGGTGGTGACCATGATTCTGCTGATGCTGGCGCTGTTCTTCCTGCCACAAAAGACGCCAAGAGAGTCGACTCCGGCACGAGCCTTGCGCGACCTGCTGCTGTGCATGGGGCTTGGGGGCGTGATTGCGGGTCTCAACTACACCGTTCTGACCCGCGATACGGAGAGTATTTCTCAATTCTTCCTCGACAATAGCGTGCCAGGAGGAGGCGGCCACAACGTGGTCAATGTGATTCTGGTCGACTTCCGTGGCTTCGATACCCTGGGCGAGATCACCGTCCTGGCCATCGCGGGACTGGCCATCTTCAAGCTGCTCAATCGCCTGCGCCTGTTCATGCCGCACAGCGACAGCGAGGGCCGGATCTGGGCACCCGATCGCTATCCGATGATCCTGACAACCATCTCGCAGACGGTGTTGCCGCTGGCGCTGCTGGTGTCGGTCTTCATCTTCCTGCGCGGTCACAACCAGCCCGGCGGCGGTTTCATCGCTGGCCTGATCACTGCCGTCGGGCTGCTGCTGGTGTATATGGCCAGGGGGGTTGCCTGGACCCAGCAGCGACTCGACTTCCCCTATCAGCCCGTCGCCATCCTTGGCGTCGGCGTGGCGGCATTGACGGGCTTCGGCAGCTGGCTGTTCGGCGCGCCCTTCCTGACATCGTCCTTTGGCCACTTCCACATCCCCTTGATCGGTGACATCGAGCTGGCCACCGCCATGCTGTTCGACCTTGGCGTCTATCTCGCGGTAGTGGGCGCCACTCTGATGATCCTGGCCAACCTGGGCAAGGTCACCACGCCTCACCGCCCGGCCAAGGAAGACCATGACCAAGGTTCGGTAGAGCAGGGATTGCACCGAACCGCTGCCCCCTCCGACGGCAAGGAGACCGTGTGATATGGAAATGCTCTATGCCATTACCACCGGCGTGCTCGCCGCCAGTGGCCTGTACCTGATGCTTCGCGGGAGAACCTTCCCGGTGGTGGTCGGCCTTACGTTGCTGTCCTATGCGACCAACCTGTTTCTGTTCTCCATGGGCGGGCTCACGGCGGGAGGCTCCGCCATCATCGACGGCAAGAGCCACTACAGTGATCCGCTGCCCCAGGCGCTGGTACTCACCGCCATCGTCATCGGCTTTGCCATGACGGCCTTCGCGGTCATTCTCGCCATGCGCGCCCGGGGCGACATGGGCAATGACCATGTCGATGGGCGCAAGGCCGAGGACAAGGAGGAGCGACGTTGATGTCCCACCTGATCGTGATGCCCATCGTCCTGCCCCTGGCAGCCGCGGTGGCACTGTTGATGACGCGCTTCGGCAACCCGTCCTATAAGCGTGTTCTGGGCCTGGTGACCACCTTTGCCTTGCTGTTGGTCAGCCTGCTGCTGTTGCGTCAGGCCGCCGCTGGCGACATTCACTACTATGCGCTCGGTGACTGGCAGCCACCCTTTGGCATTGTCATGGTGCTTGATCGCCTGTCTGCGCTGATGATTTTCGTGACGTCCCTCCTGGCCGTTGGCGCCGTGCTGTTTGCCTGCGGCGGCGACGACGAGAAGGGCAGCAACTTTCATGGCCTCTTCCAGCTGCAGCTGATGGGGATCAACGGCGCCTTCCTGACCGGCGACCTGTTCAACCTGTTCGTCTTTTTCGAGGTGCTGCTGCTCGCCTCCTACGCCCTGCTGGTGCATGGCGGAGGCAAGGGTCGCATCCAGTCCGCCGTGCATTATGCGGTCCTCAACCTTGCCGGATCGGCACTGTTTCTATTCGCGGTTGGGCTGCTCTACGGTGCCACGGGCACCCTCAACATGGCCGACATGGCTCAGGCGGTGAGCCAGCTACCCAGCGAACGCCAGGGCATGGTGGTGGCCGGCGCGCTGCTGCTGCTGGTGGTCTTTGGCCTCAAGGCGGCCATTCTGCCGCTGTACTTCTGGCTGCCACGGGCCTATGCCAGCGCTCCGCCTCCGGTCGCCGCCCTATTTGCGGTAATGACCAAGATCGGGGTCTACGCGATATTGCGGGTCTACTGGCTGATCTTCGGCGACCAGGCCGGCCCCCTCGAGGCATTGGAGCAGAGCTGGGTATGGTGGCTTGCCCTTGGCACTCTGGCGATTTCCGGCATCGGCGTGCTGGCGGCGCGTGACCTGCGCCTGTTGGTGGCCTACCTGGTACTGGTGTCGGTGGGTACCCTGCTGGCCGGCGTCGGCATGCGCTCCTCTGCTGCGGTATCGGGACTGTTGTTCTATCTGGTCCATACCACCCTGGTCACCGGCGGTCTGTTCCTGCTGGCCGACATGATCGGCACCCAGCGTGGCAAGGCAGGCACGCGCCTGGTGCGGGGCCGTGTCCCCCACAATGCCACGGCCCTCGGGCTGATGTTCGTCATCGGTGGTATGGCCGTGGCAGGCTTGCCGCCGCTGTCAGGCGCCTTTGGCAAGGTCATGCTGATGAGTGCTGGCGATAGCGACCAACGCCTGTGGTTCTGGCCTTTACTGCTGGGCACCGGGCTGTGTGCAATCGTGGCGCTGTCCCGGGCCGGCTCCACCCTGTTCTGGCGCAGTCAGGCCAGCGATGACGGCGAGCCGTTGTCGGCCTGGCAGTGGGCCGGCACTGGCTGGTTGCTGGCCGCTTCCCCCCTGCTGGTAGTGCTGGCCGGGCCCCTGGCAGGCTATACCGAAGCCACCGCCGAACAGCTGACCAATCCTGAACCCATGCTCCGCGCCGTGCTGATGCAACAGGGAGACGCTCCATGACCACCCGCTCTCGTTCGTTGTTGCCCACCCCGCTACTGAGCCTGCTGTTGCTGGTTGTCTGGCTGCTGCTGGTCAATGATGTCTCTGTGGGCCATCTGCTGCTGGGCAGCGTCCTGGCGGTGCTGATCCCCTGGCTGACCTACCCCTTCTGGGACTTGCAGCCCGGCGTCAAGAAACCCTGGAAACTGCTGCGCTTCTTCTTGAGGGTCATCGGTGACATTGTGGTGGCCAACCTGCAGGTTGCCTGGATCATCATCAATCCCTGGCGCCGCACTCGGCCGCATTTCGTCGAGTATCCGCTGATGCTCGAAGAACGCTTTACCATCACGCTTTTGGCCAGCACGATCACGCTGACACCGGGTACGGTCTCGGCGAACCTGCGCATGGATGGGAAGACGCTGCTGATACACGCGCTGGACGTGCGCGATGAGCAAACCCTCATCGACACCATTCGGGAACGCTATGAGCGGCCGCTGAAGGAGATCTTCGAATGATCGATATCGCGTTGACCATCAGCCTGACGCTGGTCTCCCTGGCGCTGTTGCTGAACCTGTACCGGTTGACGGTGGGACCTGACATGCCCGACCGGATTCTCGCGCTGGACACGATGTATGTGAACTCCATCGCGCTGATTATCCTGATGGGCATCTGGCTCAACACCAAGACCTATTTCGAGGCGGCGCTGTTGATTGCACTGCTGGGCTTCATCAGCACCATCGCAGTCTGCAAGTACTTGCTGCGCGGCGACATCATCGAGTAATTCAGGAGAGTCTTCATGCTATACGTGTTTCTCGAGGGCCTGATCTCGGTACTGCTGATCGCTGGCGGGCTGTTTGCCTTCATCGGCTCGCTGGGCATGGCCCACCTCAGGGACTTCTACATGCGCCTGCATGGTCCGACCAAGGCCACCACCCTGGGCATGGGCTGCATACTCGCAGGCTCGATGGTGTACTTCAGCGTCACCCAGGGCGGCCTGCACCTGCAGGAAATGCTGATTACCCTGTTCCTGTTCATCACAGCACCTGTCAGTGCCCACATGCTGGCCAAGACCGGCCTGCATCAGCGTCTTAACTACCTGGACAAGACCCGGGGCAAGCCCCTCGAGTTTCGGGAAGAGGAAGTCGGTGCAAAGCCGGTCCCCCACCCCGATCCGGAGTAGGCCAGAGCGGTCTGCTAAACGACAATGGGCAGCCAGATGGCTGCCCATTTTGCGATGGCGTCTAGGCTCTCATAACCATCCGGCCAACTCTCGCCTGACGATGCCCGCCAGCGCGTCGATGTGATCGTCGCGATCATTCAGGCAGGGAATATAGACAAACGTCTCTCCGCCGGCCTCGATGAAGGCATCCCGAATTTCCTGCTGGATTTCTTCCAGGGTTTCTACGCAATCGGCACTGAAGGCAGGCGACAGCACTGCAATGCGCTTATGGCCCTGGCGTGCCAGTTCGGCCACCTTGTCGACCGTTGCGGGCCCGACCCACTCCTCTGGACCAAATTTCGACTGGAAGGCGGTAAGGACATCCTCTTCCGGCATGCCGAGCCGCTCTCGCAACAGCCGAGTCGTCTTCACGCATTGGCAGTAGTACGGGTCGCCTTCTGTCAAAAAGCGCTTGGGTACCCCGTGATAGGAGGCCACGATCCTGGTGGGCGGCTGGGTCTCCTGCGCCAGGCGCTCCCTCACCGAGGCCGCCAGAGCGTCGATATAGGCCGGCTCATCGAAGTAGGCCGACGCGGTCCTGATGGCCGGCTGCCACTTTCGCTTCATCAACTGGCGAAAGAACTGGTCGCACGCCGTCGCGGTGGTCGGTGAGCCATACTGCGGGTAAAGAGGGAAGAACAGGATACGCCGACAGCCCTTGTCCTCCAGCTCCTTGAGCGCCTTCTCTGTCGAGGGATTGCCGTAACGCATGCCGAAACTGACCTCGATATTCTCCCCCACAGCGTCACGCAAGCGCAGCGCCAGCTTGTCCGCCTGGTTGCGGGTGATCGTCAGCAACGGACTTTCGTCCTGCTCGGTGTTCCAGATGCTGCGATATGCCTCTCCTGAGGCAAACGGCCGACGGCTGAGGATCACCAGCTGCAACAGCGGCTGCCACAGCCAGCGAGGGTAATCAACGACCCGCTGATCCGATAGAAACTCGCTTAAATAGCGGCGCATGGACCAGTAGTCCGTATCATCCGGAGTCCCCAGATTGGCGACCAGCACCCCGATCTTGTCACGAGGAATGACAGGGTGGTCCGCTGGGGCATGTGGCGGACGGCGTACCTGCTCGGATGACGGGGAATCAGACTGATCCATGAAAATGGCTTCCTCTTGGCGGTCTCGGTAAGCAAAAAGACTAACACCAGCAGGTGTCAGGCTCGAATCAAGTGTTACTATAAAGAAGATTTGTACAACTGTTGGAAAACTTATGTCCAGATCCTTGATTCTGCTTGCCGGTGATCAGCTGAGCCACGAGCTGGCAGCACTGGAACATGCCTCGGATGACGACGTGATCGCCCTCTGCGAGGTCGCCGAGGAAGGTCGCTATGTTCCCCATCATCCGCAAAAGATTGCGATGATGCTGTCGGCCATGCGCCACTTTGCTGCCAGCCTGCGTGACAAGGGATATCGGGTCCATTACAGCGCGCTCGATGACCCGGACAACGCCCACTCGCTGCTGCAAGAGGCCGAGCGGCTCGCAAAGCTCTATGACTGTCAGCGCATCGTGACCACTCGCCCGGGGGAATGGCGCCTGCTGCAGGCGATCGAGGAGCGTCGCAGCGACGTGCCCTGGGAATGGACTGAAGACACTCGGTTCTACTGCACCCCCGAGGCATTCGCGCAGTGGCTGTCAGGGCGTAAGCAACCCCGCATGGAGGCCTTCTATCGCGAGATGCGGCGCCATACTGGGCTACTGATGGAAGGCGACGAGCCGATGGGCGGTCAGTGGAACTTTGACAAGGACAACCGCAAGCCACTCGACCAGCGCCTCGATGTGCCATCACCGCCTGAGCATGGTATCGATGACACCACCCAGGCAGTGCTCGACCTGGTGGCAGAGCACTTTGGCGATCACTTTGGCGATCTTGACGGCTTCCACTGGCCGGTGACGCGGCGGCAGGCGCTGGTCGACCTGCGCCATTTCATCGATGCGCTGCTACCCGACTTTGGTGACTACCAGGACGCCATCAGCGATGACGACCCCTACCTCTTCCACTCGCGCCTCTCGGCGCCGATGAACCTGGGGCTGATAAGCCCGAGAGAGGTCTGTGAGGCAGCCCAGAATGCGTATCTTGAAGGCAAGGCCCCGATCAACGCGGTCGAGGGCTTCGTGCGACAGATACTCGGCTGGCGCGAGTACGTGCGCGGCGTCTACTGGTCTCAGATGCCAGACTACAAGCGCGGCAACGCCCTCAAGGCGACTCGTGGCCTGCCTCGCTTCTACTGGACCGGAGAGACGGACATGCGCTGCCTGCAGCGCGCTATCGGCATGACTCGCGAGAATGCCTACGCCCACCATATTCAGCGTCTGATGGTCACCGGCAACTTTGCCCTGCTATGCGGCGTCAGTCCGGAGGCACTATGCGACTGGTATCTCGCCGTCTATGCCGATGCCTGCGAGTGGGTCGAGCTGCCCAATACGCTGGGCATGGTGCTGCATGCTGACGGAGGCATCATGGGGTCCAAGCCCTACTGTGCTTCTGGCAAGTACATCGACCGCATGTCGGATCACTGTCGCGACTGCCACTACGATGTAAAGAAGACCACAGGCGAGACGGCCTGTCCTTTCAACAGCCTCTACTGGCACTTCCTTGAGCGCCACGCCGACACCCTGAGCAACAACCACCGAATGAAGTTGATCTACGGCTCATTGAGCCGCATGAGCGATGACAAGCGCACCGCCATGCGTGAGCAGGCGGAGTCCTTTCTCGCCACGCTGGAGCTCGAGCCGAGCTACGGCCAAGGCGAACATGTGGCAGGCTATCGCGCCCGGGGGTCATCATCATGAACCGCTTCGACGACATCATCCCACCGGTCACCCTGTTCCACGACGGCGGCTGCCCGCTGTGTCGCCGGGAAGTGGCCTGGCTGCGCGGCCATCCCAGACGGGACCGTATTCGCTTCGTGGATATTCGCCATCCCGACTTTGATGCCGCGCAGTGGGGCAAGCGCATCGAGGACATGATGGGCAAGCTGCACCTTCTCGACGCAAGGGGCCACTGGATCGTCGGGATGGATGCCAGCAGAGCCCTGTACGCGACCTTGGGCTACCGGCGCTGGCTCTGGTTCAGCATGCTACCGGGAATGCGGCAGGCGCTGGACATGGGCTATCGCCTGTTTGCCAAGCTACGTCCCTGGCTGGGGCGACACGGGTCTGGCTAAGACCAGACTGGCAACCTACAGACTGGCCAAGTGCGGTCTGGTGAATAGAGTCGATCTGGAGGGGTTCGACCTGAAGATATTCGATCAAGACCGTCACGGGCCCTGGCTATCAGCGCCAGGGACTTGTATCGGTCAGAGGAAGGCAGGAACACCCAGGGGTGTCAGAACGTCAATGGTGGGGGTCGGGAGGGCAGTGTCAGAAAACCAGTGGCATGCGCGATGCCAGTGGCTGCGCATAGTGGGTCTCGCGGCCAATGACCTCGTCGTGAGCGACGTGCTGCACCAGGTAGGCTCGATGAATGCCTGCTCGCTTCAGCTCAAGGTAGACATCGTCCAGTGAACGGAACAGCACAGGCTTGCCGCGTCGGCAGAGCATATGACGCGCCCCTTCGACGTCTTCCAGCTCGACTTGATAGAAACGGCTACCCGCGTGGCTGATGACGCGGATCTCGAAGTTGTCGTGTCGGCCCACAAAGGCCTTCAGCTCCTGAAATTCCATAATATCTTTCGCCTCTTTTCATCCTGTAGTGGCGGCCAGCGTCTTGCCACCGCCTTGCTGATTAGCGCTATCTGTCACACCAGTCCATTCTCGCCACCGTCTGGCGCGGGTCATCGTCTCACAGCCTGCTCGACACTAGCGCGATGGACGGTGCGACGGTTTGATCATGGCACAGCCTGACGATGGAGAGTGACATTCTGGTTACGCTAACAATAATTTCTCTGACCTGGATACACACCTGCCGTTCCCTGCGCGATGCAATCAAGCACGCTCCAGCAGAAGACAGCCCCATGCCGTCAAGACACTCAGTAAAAAGAGAAGGCTAGAACGAAAGGTGACGCAGCAAGGGAAGCGCGCGCAGCGACGAGCGGACAGAGGGAAGAAGGAACAGAAGAAAGAGAATGCAGAAGACACCAAACCCAGACATGCGAGAGGCGAAGGAACGAGAACACACCAGGCAAAGGCCACCCCTTGGTGGCCTCGCGGGCAACCAGACGCCCGACAGGCCAGCCTGTCATGCGCTACAGCATCACCCTACTGCTGTCCCGACGCCTACTGATACTCGGAAGGATCGATCGCCTTGCCCAGGGAATTTCTGTCGACCCAGTTCCCTGCCTTGGTTTCCTTGTAACGAAAGACCACCTTATCCCCTACAGCCACCGGAAGTTCGGCATCTTCGGTCTGATAACTGTAGTCGACACCGTCCACCACCAGGTGGTAACGGTACAGATCGGGCATGCCCAGCCATTCCTTGAAAGGACCTTCACGTTCCACCGAAGTCAGCTCACCTCGGGCTTCCAGCTTGGGCGCGCGGCGCCGATTGCCGCGTCGAAATCCACCTGCCATGTCAGGGTCCTCCAGAGTCGGGTTACAGAGTGCAAGGGGCGGCATTATACGAGTCCACCGGTTCAGCTCAAGCCGCACCTCTTGCGCAGGGCCTATTCACCGAAGGTGTCGCCGTAGCTATCTGGTGCAAGATCCTCGAAACGGGTGTATTTGCCAATAAAGGCCATGTGAACCGTGCCGATCGGACCGTTACGCTGCTTGCCGATGATAAACTCGGCAAGCCCCTTGTTATCGGGGTTATCAGGATTGTAGACCTCATCACGATAGACGAAACCGATGAGGTCGGCGTCCTGCTCGATGGCCCCGGACTCGCGCAGGTCCGACATCACCGGGCGCTTGTTGGGTCGCTGCTCCAAGGAACGGTTGAGCTGCGACAGGGCAATGACCGGGCACCCGAATTCCTTGGCCAGCCCCTTGAGCGAGCGCGAGATCTCCGAGATCTCGCCGGTACGGTTGTCACCGAACCCCGGCACCTGCATCAGCTGCAGGTAGTCGATCATGATCATCGCCAGGTTGCCGTGCTCGCGCACGACTCGACGAACTCGCGAGCGCATTTCGTTGGGGGACAAGGCTGCGGTGTCATCGATAAACAGCTGCTTGTCCTTGAGCAGGTTGACCGCGGAGGTGAGCCGCGGCCAGTCCTCGTCTTCCAGCTGACCGGAGCGCACGCGAGTCTGATCGATACGACCCAGTGACGACAGCATACGCAGCATGATCGAGTCTGCCGGCATCTCCATGGAAAACACCATGACCGGCTTATCGCTGGAGACTACCGCATGCTCCACCAGGTTCATGGCGAAGGTGGTCTTGCCCATGGAGGGGCGACCGGCAACGATCACCAGGTCAGAGGGTTGCAGACCAGAGGTCATGTCATCGAGATCGCGAAAGCCGGTCGACAGGCCGGTCATCTCGCCTTTCATGTTGAACAGCTCATCGATGCGATCGACGGCCTTGGTCAGCAGTTCGCTCATGCCGATGGGACCACCGGCCTTGGGGCGATCTTCGCTGATCTGGAACACCAGCCGCTCGGCCTCGTTGACCAGCTCGTCAGCGGGACGACCGTTGGGGCTGAACGCGCCATCGGCGATCTGGTTGGCTGCCTGAATCAGTTTGCGCAGGGTGGCCCTTTCGCGAACGATATCACCGTAGGCGCGGATATTACTGGCGGAAGGCGTATTGCGGGCGAGCTCCGCCAGGTACGCCAGTCCACCCACGGTATCGAGTTGATCGCGAGCCTCCAGCGCCTCGGACAGGGTCACCACGTCCAGCGGGCGACTGGATTCCGCCAGCGCCACCATGGCGTTGAACACCAGACGGTGTTCATAGCGATAGAAGTCATCGGCGACCAGGCGGTCGGCGATGCTGTCCCAGGCCTGATTGTCCAACATCAGACCACCCAGCACCGATTGCTCGGCCTCGACCGAGTGGGGCGGAACCTTGAGCGCTGCGGCTTCCTGATCGATGGTCTGGACGTCACTCATCTGCTTGTCTCTCGCAACACATGTACTGCCGGTCGGTAAAGGGCTTCCAGTCTAGCCGATCTCCACCCTCTCGCAAGACCGTAGCTCCGCGGATCGCGGGCATAAAAAAAGGCGCGGGATATCACTCCCGCGCCCTTGCTGTTGCCGTGGGAGATGACCTTATTCGGCCACCACCACCACGCGCACAGCGGCGTCGACGTCAGCGTGCAGGTGCAGCACGATGTCGTACTCACCGGTCTGACGGATCGGGCCTTCCGGCATACGCACTTCGCTCTTGGCGACATCGATTCCAGCGCTGGAGATCGCTTCCGCCAGGTCACGCGGACCGATGGAACCGAACAGCTTGCCTTCGTCACCGGCCTTGGCGACCAGAGACAGCTCGATATCGTTGAGCTGCTCGGCGCGGGCTTCCGCCTCGGCCTTGCGCTCAGCGGCCTGGGCTTCAAGCTCGGCGCGCTGTGCTTCGAAAGCAGCGATGTTGTCCTTGGTGGCCGGCACGGCAAGGCCGTAAGGCACCAGGTAGTTACGGCCGTAGCCAGGCTTGACGGTGACCTTGTCACCAAGACCGCCCAGCTTGCCAATGTTGTCGAGCAGAATGACTTCCATCTCGTAAACCTCTATGTCAGTTGCTGTGACCTAGACGACCGCGGAAATCCGCGAAGGTGTCGATCAAGGCCACAACCAGCACGATGAGAATCATGGGCCAGGTGGTGATCAGCAGCAGATAGAACGCGACCAGCCACAACCCGTTCATTCCCTTACGTCCAACTACACCATGTGTCAGGCCGATGCCCGCCATCAGTAGCGGTATCCAGGCCAGCATGCCGATGCCAGGCAGTCCAAGCAGCGAGCCGGCAATCACCAGCGCCACCAGCAGAATCAGCTCCCGAGGGCTGAGCCGCATGGCGTGGAACTCTTCCCGAAAACCACCGGGGTTGTAGAGTCCCGCCTGCCAACTACGGGCCAGTGCCAGGCAAGCCACGGAGGCCAGCATGACAACCAGGCCGGTGACCCCGCTGATGACCAGCTCGGCCAGCTGTGTGGGGTCGACGCCTTGGGCCGCCAGCTCGTCGAGCATGGCCGCTACCTCGGACGAGCTCTGACGCAGCTGATCCAGCATCAGGGCGGTGTCCGCCCGGGGCAGAAACACCCCGATCTGGATCATCGCCGCGCCCGCCAGAGACCCCAGGATCAGTGCTTCGCTCCAGCGCATGCGAGAGCGCAGCACGACCGCCATCAACAGCGCCAGCAAGGTCGTCGCCAGAGGAATCGGATCCCCTTGCGTCCACCACCAGCCCGCAGGAACCGCTGCGGCAGCAATCACCGGCAACGCCGGCGCCATGCCCTTGCGCAGCGTCACCAGAGCGGCGATAGCGGCCCCGAACCAGAACAGCCAGGGCACCGCAGACGCCACCAAGGCGACCAGCGCCGCCTGGGGCGTCCCTTTCATCGACCATCGGGCGACAGGCAGCATCGGTTGATGACTTACTGGTGGCTGTCGGTGTAGGGCAGCAGAGCCAGGTAGCGTGCGCGCTTGATCGCAGTAGACAGCTGGCGCTGGTAACGGGCCTTGGTACCGGTGATACGGCTGGGAACGATCTTGCCAGTCTCGGTGATGTAGGCCTTCAGGGTGTCCAGATCTTTGTAGTCGATCTGCTTCACGCCTTCAGCGGTGAAACGGCAAAACTTGCGGCGACGGAAAAAACGTGCCATGGAAAGACTCCTTATACGTGCGTTGCAGAACTAGCGATGCGCGGCTTAGGCGGATTCAGCGGTGCGCGGCTTTTCTTCGCGACGGGCACGCTTCTCTTCCACCGGCTTCATCATCGGAGACGCTTCGGTGATGGCTTCCTTGCAGCGCACCACCAGGCTGCGGATGATGGCGTCGTTGAAACGGAAGATGTTCTCGATTTCCTCGAGAGTCTCGCCGCTGCACTCAACGTTCATCAGCACGTAGTGGGCCTTGTGGATCTTGTTGATCGGGTAGGCCAGGTGACGGCGACCCCAATCTTCGAGACGGTGAACGGTACCGGAGTTCTCGGTGACGATGCTGGTGTAGCGCTCGACCATGGCCGGAACCTGCTCACTCTGGTCCGGGTGGACCATGAAGACGATCTCGTAGTGACGCATGGATTCTCCTTTCGGTTTGGCAGCTTCCGCAGGGGCCTGAGCGGGTGTCAAGAACATCGCTCGACGCCGGGGGAAGCAAGGAGTGAATAACAAATAACCTGTCCCGCGCAGAACGCACGGGCGCATGGATTCTACGGAGTCAAGCGGCGTGATGCAACCTGAACATCACTTTCCTCTCTTTTAGCCAGGTGGCGATGACAGACGGTCTTGCTACCGCTTCTCTCTATCACCTCTGTCTATCACCTCTTTCTACCACCTCTCTCCACCATCCCTCTCTACCACTATCAGGACGATGAACGCTGTCGCACTGCCTCAAACAGGCAGATACCGGTAGCAACGGAGACGTTGAGGCTGGAGACCGCCCCGGCCATCGGCAGCTTGACCAGCGTGTCACAGGCTTCGCGGGTCAAGCGGCGCATACCCTTGCCTTCAGCCCCCATGACCAGCGCCGTCGGGCCGCGCAGATCCGCCTCGAAGACGCTGCCTTCGGCTTCGCCTGCCGTTCCGGTGATCCACACGCCCTCTTCTTTCAGTCGCGCCATGGCCCGCGCCAGGTTGGTCACCTGATACACCGGCACACTTTCAGCAGCACCACAGGCTACCTTGCGCACCGTGGCATTCAGCGGCGCCGACTTGTCCTTGGGCACCAGCACCCCATGCACTCCAGCGGCGTCGGCGCTGCGCAGGCACGCCCCCAGGTTGTGCACGTCAGTGACTCCGTCAAGGATCAGCAGCAGCGGCGGTGTTTCCAGCGGCCATGCCTTCAGCTTATGCCAGAGCGACTCCTCGCTCTCCGGTGCCAACGGCGGACAGAAAGCGACGACTCCCTGATGGGAAGCCCCCTGGGAGAGGCGGTCCAGCTCGTCTCGGGGCACCGCTTTGACACGTGCCCCACGCTGACGCGCCAGCTCGACCAGGTCGTGCAAGCGTCGGCCCGCTTCACCTTCCTGCAGCCACAGCTCGCGAGGCGATTCGCCGCGATCCAACATGGCTCGGACGGCATGCACGCCGAAGACGCCATCAAGACCTGCGGGCGCCGCGGCGCCAGAACCACCCCGTGGCTGACGCTGACGTTGACGCTTGGATTCATGCTTGGCCACGCAGGCCCTCCTGTAAACAGATCACGCTGGCGTTACCGCTTATTGCCATTGCCACGCGCATTGCGCCGAGGGCCACGACGACGACGCCCACCCTTCTTCTTCGGCGCCTCGGCCTCGGACGAGGCGCCATCCTTGCCACGCTTGCCGGCCTTGGCGTGACCGGTCTCGCTGGCCTTGCTCGCAGGCTCGCCACGACGCTTGCGCGGCGCGCGCCGAGGACGTGGCTTGTCATCGGCCATCTCGAAATCGATCTTGCGCTCATCCAGGTCGACCCGCGCCACCTGAACGGTCACTCCGTCGCCGAGACGGTAGCTGGTTCCCGTGCGCTCGCCCTTGAGGCGATGCTTTTCCGGCTCGTAGTGGTAATAGTCGGAAGGTAATGAGGTGACGTGCACCAGCCCCTCGACGTAGACATCATCCAGCCGCACAAAGATACCGAACTGGGTGACGGAGGCGATGGTTCCGTCGTAGACCTCACCGAGCTTATCGGACATGAACTCACACTTGAGCCAGTCCTCCACGTCGCGAGTGGCGTCATCGGCCCGGCGCTCTGTCATCGAGCAATGCTCCCCCAGCTCCAGCATCTGCTCGAAGGTGTAGGGGCACCACTTGGTCGGCGGCTCCACCGGCGCACCCTCGGCCCGCAGCACGGTATTGGTCTGGCGCGGACCGCGGATGACCGAGCGAATGGCGCGATGCACCAGCAGGTCGGGGTAGCGGCGAATCGGCGAAGTAAAGTGGGCATAGGCCGGATATGCCAGGCCAAAGTGCCCTTCGTTGTGCGGCGAGTAGACCGCCTGGCTCATGGAGCGCAACATCACTGTCTGAATGATGTCCGCATCGTCACGGCCCTTGATGGCCTCGGCCAGGTCGCGATAGTCCTGAGGCGTGGGCTCATCACCGCCACCTAGCGACATGCCGATCTCGTTCAGGAACAGCCTCAGCTTGTCCAGGCGTTCCGGCGATGGCCGCTCGTGAATCCGGTAAAGCGCTGGCAGGTCGTGCTTGTCCAGGAAGCGCGCGGTGGCCACGTTGGCGGCCAGCATGCACTCCTCGATGATCTTGTGAGCATCGTTGCGCGAGCGCGGCACAATCTTCTCGATCTTGCGTTCGTCGTTAAAGACGATCGCGGTCTCGGTGGTCTCGAAGTCGATGGCGCCCCGCTCGGTGCGCGCTTCCCGCAACAGCTGATACAGGCTGTACAGGTTCTTCAGCGACGGTACCAGCGCCTTGTACTGCTGTCGCAGCGCATCGCCCTCTTCTCCGTCATCCTGGAGAATGGATGCCACCTTGTTGTAGGTCAGCCTGGCGTGGGAGCGGAAAACGGCCTCATAGAAGCGATAGCGACTGATCGCGCCGGTCTTGGAAATGTTCAGCTCGCAGACCAGCGCCAGTCGATCCACGTCAGGGTTCAGCGAGCAGAGCCCATTGGACAGCAGCTCTGGAAGCATCGGCACCACCTGCCCCGGGAAGTACACCGAGTTGCCCCGAGCAATGGCCTCCTGGTCCAGCGGGCTGCCGGGACGCACGTAGTGCGAGACATCGGCAATCGCCACCAGCAGCTTCCAGCTTCCGGAACGCGTCTTGTAGGCACAGACAGCGTCGTCGAAGTCCTTGGCGCTTTCATCGTCGATGGTCACCAGCGGCTTGTCGCGCAGGTCGATGCGGTGAAGCTTGTCGTCCTCCGCTACCTCAGCGGACATGCTGGCGATCTGATCGGTGACATCCGGCGGAAACTCAGAGGGAATCTCGTAGCTTCGCAGCGCGATATCAATTTCCATCCCGGGGTCCATGCGCTCACCCAGCACCTCGATCACTTCCCCGACAGGCTGGACCCGGGTCTCCGGCTGCTTGACGATACGCGCCGAGATGACCTGCCCGTCCTGCGCGCCAGCGCAAGCACTGTGGGGAATGATGACTTCCTGGGTAATGCGGTTGTTCTCGGGAATCAACACGCCGAACTCAGGCGTGTTTTC
The DNA here is from genome assembly GCF_019800705.1 of Halomonas sp. DP4Y7-1. NCBI lineage: Bacteria > Pseudomonadati > Pseudomonadota > Gammaproteobacteria > Oceanospirillales > Halomonadaceae > Halomonas > Halomonas sp. DP4Y7-1. Next base: position 335,631 of record NZ_JAHVKS010000002.1, read on the forward strand.
CCGATAGACGCCAACGATCGTCTGGGTGTTGCGCGCGATGACTTCCACCACCGTCGCCTCGTCGCGACCACGACGGTCACGCCCGCTGACCCGCACCAGCACATGGTCACCGTGAAACACTCGGCGCATCTGCCGAGGAGGCATGACCAGGTCAGGCTTCTTGCCATCATCGCGGATCAGAAATCCAAAGCCGTCGCGGTGACCCAGCACCTTACCCTTGATCAGGTCCAGCTTGTCGATCAGCGCATAGGCGCCCCGACGATTGCGCAATACCTGGCCGTCTCGCTCCATGGCGGAGAGGCGCCGGCGTACCGCTTCTCGAAGGTCTTCATCATCCAGGCCAAGCTGATCGCTCATCGCCTCGTGGGTCGTCGGCGTACCGATTTCCTCGAGTCGATTCAACAGATATTCACGGGAGGGAGCAGGCTTGTCGTACTTATGGGCTTCGCGGCTGGCGTGTTCGTCGGCGTCGAGCGTCCAATGGTTCATGCGGAAGGCATCCTTGACAGGGGCGAGGACGGCAGGAGTGCGCCGCCACCCGGGCGCGAGCGTGCGGTCTTTTCGAAATTGTCTCTTAACATGCGCGCAGTATAGCGCCAGCAGCGCCGTCACCCAACCATAAGCGCCTCCGGATACAGAGCTCGCGCCATCAGTACGACGTTTTTTTCTCCCAGCAGCGATGCAAAAGGCTTGCAATATGCCAAAGTTTCGGTAACATACGCGCCACTTGCCCAGATGGCGGAATTGGTAGACGCGCTAGCTTCAGGTGCTAGTGTCCTTACGGACGTGGAGGTTCAAGTCCTCTTCTGGGCACCAAGATCCTTCGGGATCACGACGATGGAGATCGTCACGCTCTTTGATATATCGTTATCGGCAAAGCGCACGTGTTCGCCCAGGTGGCGGAATTGGTAGACGCGCTAGCTTCAGGTGCTAGTGTCCTTATGGACGTGGAGGTTCAAGTCCTCTCCTGGGCACCAACGATACATGCTATGGCATGCATCGATGAACACAGGCCGAGCAGATAACGTAGATCACGAGCACACAACATGACATGCCCAGGTGGCGGAATTGGTAGACGCGCTAGCTTCAGGTGCTAGTGTCCTTACGGACGTGGAGGTTCAAGTCCTCTCCTGGGCACCAATGTCATGCAGCAACAGGATCAGACAGATCCAACAAGAATCCGCGCCCCGTCGCGGTTTTTTTGTGCCTGCCGTTCCAGCATCCAGCGTGTTAGCACCCGGTCTTTAGTCCCTGGCCCGTCGCTCAATCGAAACGCGACGGCAACTCAGCCACCTGAGACAGCGCCCAGTCGCCCACCCCCGCACGAGCCTCCCAGGCCGCCTCTTCCTGCGGGCCCAGCCGCGGAAAGAAATTCAGTCCCGTGATCGCTTCCACCTCGTCGATGCTGACAAGATAGCGAGACAGCGATTCATCTCCACGCACGTTCTGGGGCATCACAAAAGCGACTGCCAGAGGAGTCTCTCCGGGCACCACCACCACCTTGTAGAAGCCGATTGGCACCTCCACAAAGCTGACGCGATCCAGCAATCGATCCAGGGAGAGATCGCTGACTCTGGTTTCTGCATAGACAGGCCCAGTGATGACCTGCAGGCGACCGAAGCGCGGCAGAAAATGGTCCATCACGACTTCTTCCAGGCGCTGCCATAGCTGACGGTTGAGGGCAGGCTTCTGCGGCATCATGTTGCTCATCAGGAAGCTGTCATGCTGAGCCTGCTCGCCCCAGACCTTGGCCATGGCATAGTTGGGAGCCAGGTGCCCACGGTCATATCCACTGCCAGCGTAGCTGGTCGTGCTGACGGGCCACAGCGTTCGCCAATCCTGTTCGAAGCCGGGGCGAGGCCCCACCCGGTGATCCGCCGACTGCCGCAGTTCATAGCTCGCCCACAGCGCACCAACGCGCAGATCAGACCATCCCAGCAGATACCCTTCATTACGCAGCACACGGGTGAACGCCAGCGTGGACGGTTCCGCCCACTCGGTCACCCCCATCCAGCTCATGCGGTCGCGATAGCCCTGCTCGGTGGAGTACCACAGGACAACCCCCAGCACGGCGATGGCCAGCGAGGCCAGGAAATGCCGCGGCCGAGGTATCAGACGATCAAGCGAGAGATCCACACACTTCCTTGTCGGCAATGGTCAGGACGAACAATGGTCAGGACGAACAATGGTCAGCAGGGCCTGCCCTTACCAACCCAACGAAAACATGGTTTCCAGATCGTGGCGCGAGTGCACCTGAAGCGCATTGAGCGTTTCCGTGTCGGCAATGCCTTCTACTGCATTCAGGCGTCCAGTGACCAGCTCCGCCAGACTCTCGAAATCCCGTGTACGGGCAATCGCCACCAGATCATAGCGACCGCAGGTCGAATAGACCTCGCTGATCCCTTCCACCTCGGCCAGACGCTCGGCCACCGCCTTGACCTGCCCTTTCTCGGCATTGATCAGAATCACAGCATTCTGCATGATCACGCTCCTTTCCCATCGCTCCACGCCAACGACTCAGGACGCGGATGTTAAACATGGTGGTTTGGCAACGCAGTATATCAGCGCCTCCTCACCACCTGCACCGCCGACTGCGCGGACCGCTTTTTTCGCGGCGGATTGCCGCACTCACAACGAGACGATTCGCCAAGGCTCAACGGCTTAGCTAATCTTGCAAGGCAGCGCCATCAAGAGCGCACGAGCAGGCTGCCAAGGCATCCTGACTCACCAAGACCGGCCCATCGCGGGCCTGACCATGACCGTATGACGCTCATCTTCCGACAATGAGGAGTCCCCATGACCAAGCACAGCCGTCGTGCCTTCCTGCGCACCAGTCTGCTGGGCATCGCCGCTCTGCCGCTGGGTGCTGGTGTCCTGTCTCGCACTGCGCTGGCACAGAGCCTGCCTCGCCTGAGTACCGACAATGCCCAGGCCAAGGCTCTGGGATACGTCGAAAAGGCCAGAGATGCCAGCGGCAATGCCGCCTACGAAGACGGAGAGCTCTGCTCGAACTGCATGTTCTTCAATGCCGAAACCGAGGGCTGTCAGCTATTCCCGCAGAATAGCGTCGCCCCAGGCGGATGGTGCCAATCCTGGACGGCCAAGCCATAAGGCTGCGTGTCGAGGTCCGGTACTAAGTAAGAAGAAAGAAGGCAAGAAGAAAGCAGGCAAGAAAACACGCCGCCGCAAAGCATCACTTTGCGGCGGCGTGTCGGTTATCTGCTGTCGGCGTCAGGCGGATTCTTCGCTGTCCGGCAGCGGCCACTGGTAACGCCGCACCACTTCATCACCATCGAAGGACTCCAGCTTGACCGGAAAGCCCCATAGCTGGTGAAGGTGTCGGATCACAGGGTAGACACTACGGGCCAACGGACGCCGCTGATCCTGCACGTGCCTGAGTGTCAGCGAACGATCTCCTCGAATATCGGCCTCGAACACCTGAATATTCGGCTCCCTGAGCGACAGGGCGTACTGCGCGGACAGCGCCTCACGGACCCGCCGGTAGCCCCGCTCGTCATGAATCGCTGCCACCTCGAGCATGTCCTCCTGATCATCATCGACCACCTGGAACAGCTTGAGCTGACGAATCACCTTGGGTGATAGAAACTGCTGAATGAAGGACTCGTCCTTGAAGTTGCGCATGGCGAAATTCAGCGTTTCGCGCCAGTCGCTTCCCGCAATGTCCGGAAACCACTCCCGGTCCTCGTCATCCGGAGACTCGCAGAGGCGCTTGAGGTCGGTGAAGATGGCGAAGCCCAGCGCATAGGGATTGATCCCGTTGTAGTAAGGGCTGTCAAAGGCGGGCTGACTGACGACGGCGGTATGGGACTGCAGAAACTCCAGAATCAGGCCTTCGTCCACGGCCCCTTCGTCGAACAGCCGATTCATCAGCGTGTAGTGCCAAAACGTCGCCCACCCTTCATTCATGACCTGGGTCTGCCGCTGAGGATAGAAGTACTGGGCCAGCTTACGCACGATTCGCACGACCTCCCGCTGCCAAGGCGCCAGCAAGGGTGCATTCTTCTCGATGAAGTACAGCAGATTTTCCTGTGGCTCGGGGGGATAACGCCCGCCACCGTGCAGCCCCAGCGGGTCATCGTCGGAAGACACAGGCGGCACCTCGATGCCGGCGTCACCCATGGGAATTGTCCGCCACAGGGTATTCACCTGAGCCTGGAGATAGTCTTCACGCTCCTTCTGCCGTCGAGCCTCCTCCTCCGGCGATACCGGAGACGGCCGCTTGTAGCGATCCACCCCATAGTTCTGCAGCGCGTGACAGGCGTCGAGCAACTGCTCGACGGCCTGCACACCGTGACGCTCCTCGCACTGACTGATGTACTTGCGGGCAAACACCAGGTAGTCGACGATCGAAGAGGCGTCGGTCCAGGTCCGAAACAGATAGTTGCCCTTGAAGAAGGAATTATGGCCGTAGCAGGCATGTGCCATGACCAGTACCTGCATCATCAGGGTGTTCTCTTCCATCAGATAGGCGATGCAGGGGTCGGAGTTGATCACCAGCTCATAGGCCAGCCCCATCTGCCCACGACGATAGGCCTGCTCGACGGCCAGGAACTGCTTGCCGAACGACCAGTGATGGTAGCCCACAGGCATGCCCACGCTGGCGTAGGCGTCCATCATCTGCTCCGTGGTGATGATCTCGATCTGATTGGGGTAGGTGTCCAGTCGATACTCGTCCGCAAGCCGAGCGATCTCGGCCTCGAACTCGGTCAGGTCGTCGAAGCTCCAGTCCGAGCCGGTCGCAATGGGCTTGGCGTGACGTTTGGTCAAGGCGGTCATGGCAATTCCTCTTCGTCCAAGGCGCTGCTCGTCCAACATGCTTCGCTTGCAAGGGAGTCCGCTTGCAAGATACGGCTGTGGCTAGGGGCTTACCTGGCGAGGTGCTTCAACACACGGCACGCCCTTCACCGTGCTCCCCTTTGCCAGTCCCGCTGCCGCCGTAGGGCAGACCTGTGCCTGCCTACCCCCTTTCCGCACTGTCCGCACGGCGCTTGAACAAGGCCCGGAACACCGGATAGATGTCCCCGGGTTCAACAATCTGACGCATGGCAAAGCGGTCGGGATAGGCGGCCTCGACCCGCTCGTATTCTTCCCATAATGCCTGGTGAGCGTGAGGCGTGATTTCCACATAGGTGAAGTACTGCAGGCGCCCCATCAGCGATTTGGTCAGCAGCTCCCGACAGTTGACCGAGTCATCGTCCCAGTTATCGCCATCCGATGCCTGGGCCACGTACAGGTTCCACTGGCCGGGGGGATAGCGCTTGTCGATGATCTCGTCGACCAGGGTAAGCGCACTGGAAACGATGGTGCCGCCAGTCTCCCGTGAGTAGAAGAATTCCTCCTCATCGACTTCCTTGGCGGCAGTGTGGTGACGCACAAAGACCAGCTCGACCCGCTCGTAGCTGCGCTCGAGAAACAGGTAGAGCAACAGGAAAAAGCGCTTGGCGATATCCTTGTGGGCCTGGGTCATCGAGCCCGATACATCCATGACGCAGAACATCACGGCCTTGCTGGACGGCTGAGGCTGGTTGATCAGATGGTTGTAGCGAAGATCATAGGTATCGATGAAGGGAACCGCCTCCAGACGCCGCTCTAGGCGTTCGATCTCGGCCTTCAACTCCTGGATGCGAGCGGGATTCTTGAGCACGGGATCCTTGCGCTCCTCGACTTCCAGCGCTTCCTGAGCTTCCCGCAGCGCGCGACGAATCGGTGCACGCATGGCAATTCGACGGGCCTGGGCTTCTCGCATCGAACGCACAATGTTGATCCGAGCCGGCACGCCATCTCTCGAGACCCCGGCGCGCACGGGGCGCACTTCTTCCACATCCACCAGCGGCTTGCGCTCCAGATGGGGCAACTCGAGGCCATCGAAGACAAACTCGAGGAACTCCTCCCTGGTCAGGGTGAAGGCGAACTCATCCATGCCCTCCCCCTGGTTGGAGGCGCCACCCTCTCCACTGCCATCGCCTCCACCGCCCCCGCCGTCTGGGCGACGCAGGCGATCACCTTCCTGAAACTCGCGATTACCGGGTGCGACAATCGAACGTCGCCCACCGCTGCCGTGCTGGAACACTGGCTCGGAGATATCGCGACTGGGGATGGAAACCTTTTCGCCTCGCTCCATATCGGTGATGGAGCGACGGTTGACGGCCTCCTCGACGGAGCGCTTGATATGGGTGCGATAGCGGTCAAGAAAGCGCTGGCGATTGACCGCGCTCTTGTTCTTGGCGTTCGCTCGTCGATCGATGAAGTAGGTCATGGGACCTCCTGGGCGCAGTCGACAAGGGTGTCCGGCGCCGGGCCTGGCCCGGCGCCTTCACGGCTACTGCGACTTGCGCACTCTCAGGTACCACTCCGACAGCAGGCGCACCTGCTTCTCGGTGTAGCCTCGATCCTTCATCCGTGCCACGAAATCCTCGTGCTTCTTGATATCCGCAGAGGACGCCTTGGCATTGAAGGAAATGACGGGCAGCAACTCCTCGGTGTTGGCAAACATCTTGTGCTCGATGACACCACGCAGCTTCTCGTAGGACTGCCACCCCGGGTTCATGCCGTTGTTCTGGGCACGCGCCCGCAGCACGAAGTTGACCACCTCGTGACGGAAGTCCTTGGGATTGGAGATGCCCGCCGGCTTCTCGATCTTTTCCAGCTCATCGTTAAGCGACTGGCGGTCGAACAGCTCGCCGGTCTCGGGATCCCTGTACTCCTGGTCCTGAATCCAGAAATCCGCATAGGTGACATAGCGGTCAAAGATGTTCTGACCATACTCGGAGTAGGACTCCAGGTAGGCGGTCTGAATTTCCTTGCCTATGAAGTCCACATAGCGCGGCGCCAGGTACTCCTTGATATAGCGCAGGTAGCGCTCGAAGGTCTCCTTGGGCAGCTGCTCCTGCTCAAGGCGCTGCTCGAGCACGTACAACAGGTGCACCGGGTTGGCCGCCACCTCGTGATTGTCGAAGTTGAAGACCTTGGACAGGATCTTGAAGGCAAAGCGCGTGGACAGACCATCCATGCCTTCATCGACGCCGGCGCTGTCGCGATATTCCTGAATCGACTTGGCCTTGGGATCGGTGTCCTTGAGGTTTTCACCGTCATAGACCCGCATCTTCGAGTAGACGCTGGAGTTCTCCGGCTCCTTGAGACGCGACAGCACCGAGAACTGGGCGAGCATGCGCAAGGTATCCGGTGCACAGGGCGCCTCATTGAGCGACGAATGCTCCAGCAGCTTCTTGTAGATGTTGATTTCCTCGGACACCCGCAGGCAATAGGGCACCTTGACGATATAGACGCGGTCGAGGAACGCCTCATTGTTGCGGTTGTTGCGGAACGCCTGCCACTCGCTCTCGTTGGAGTGCGCCAGCACGATGCCATCGAAGGGAATCGCGCCCATGCCCTCGGTGGGGTTGTAGTTCCCTTCCTGGGTCGCCGTCAGCAGGGGGTGCAGCACCTTGATGGGCGCCTTGAACATCTCGACGAATTCCATCAAGCCCTGGTTGGCCCGGCACAATCCTCCGGAAAAGCTGTAGGCGTCAGGATCATCCTGGGAATACATCTCCAGCTGGCGGATATCGACCTTGCCCACCAGGGACGAGATATCCTGGTTGTTCTCGTCACCCGGCTCGGTCTTGGCGATGGCGATCTGGTTGAGGCGCGAGGGGTACAGCCTGACCACCCGGAACTGCGAGATATCACCGCCGGACTCCTTCAGCCGCTTGGCGGCCCAGGGCGACATCACGCTGCGCAGGTAGCGAGCGGGGATACCATACTCTTTCTCGAGCAGCTCTCCGTCTTCCTCGGGCGAGAACAGCCCGAGCGGAGACTCGTGCACCGGCGACCCCTTGATGGCGTAGAACGGCACACGCTCCATCAGCAGCTTGAGGCGCTCGGCCAGGGATGACTTGCCGCCCCCCACGGGGCCAAGCAGGTAGAGGATCTGCTTTTTCTCCTCCAGCCCTTGGGCGGCGTGACGGAAGTAGGCCACGATCTGCTCGATGGCCTCCTCCATGCCGTGAAACTCACTGAACGCCGGATACCGACGTATCACCTTGTTGGAAAAGATTCGCGCCAGTCTCGGGTCCTTGGCGGTGTCAATCACCTCAGGCTCACCGATGGCCTCCAGCATTCTCTCAGCCGCACTGGCGTAGGCGGAAGGGTCTTGACGGCAGAGTTCCAGATATTCCTGCAGGGACATTTCTTCCTGCTGGACGCGAGCGAAGCGGTTCTGCACGTGGTCGAAGATGCTCATCGATGCCTCCTGTGATGCCCGGGACTCGCTCTTGGCTCTCAGGCCTTTCCCGTCAGCCAGCGCCAGTCACGAGTGGGTACTCTCAGCGTAGAACAGCATTAGCCAAAAACGATGTGCAGGTCTTCAACGCTGAGCGTCCTTACCTATAAGAACTCTTGCCAGCAGAAGCGTTTCGTTGTCCAGACGAAATTCGGCGTAAGAGGGACCATGAACATGATAAGCGAGGTATTCACTAGCCGTGAAAGCGACGCCCGCCGCTTGATCACGGGGCTCGTCAGCGTCTACCGCGCCATCTTGCCGCAGCCACCAAAATTGCACACAACGGCACACTTCTTAAGTAATTTTCATCACGCTTGCCTGGGGCGCGAGCCAGATCCTGCTGGGCTGGCCCGACGCCACCAGAATGACGGCTCTAGAAGGACGCCGCCAACCTCACCCCCTGGTCAATGGCACGCTTGGCATCGAGTTCGGCCGCCTCATCGGCACCGCCGATGATGGAGACAGCGACACCCGCCGCCTCGAGGGGCGCCACGAGTTCGCGCACCGATTCTTGACCGGCACACACCACGACCGTATCCACCTCCAACACACGCGGCTCGCCCTCGACGCTCAGGTGCAGCCCTTGATCATCGATATGCCGATACTCGCAGCCAGCCATTGCGGTCACACCTCGATGGCGAAGGGATGCCCGGTGCACCCAACCTGAGGTGGTGCCCAACCCCTTGCCCGGCTTGGACGTCTTGCGCTGAAGCAAGTAGACCTGTCGTGGCGACTGCGGCCGGCGGGCCGGCTTCAGCCCCCCTGGCGTGCTGACCTCAAGATCCACCCCCCACTCGTCGCACCAATCCTGCAACGGGTCATCACCGGGCGGCGTATGGGTCAGCAACTCCGCCACATCGAAACCGATACCGCCAGCGCCGATGATGGCCACCCGGCGCCCGACACGCTGAGGAGCATCGATGGCCTCGGCGTAACTCATCACACTAGGATGATCACTGCCGGGCAACGCCAACGGTCTGGGTCTGACGCCGCTGGCCAGCACCACACGATCGAAGGCCAGGAGATCGTTGACACCCGCCTCGCAGGAGAGCCTGACGTCGACTTCCAGCTTGTCCAGCATCACCTGGAAGTAACGCAGCGTTTCGTCAAACTCTTCCTTGCCGGGAATGCGGCGCGCAAAATTGAACTGCCCACCCAGGATCGGCTGACGTTCGAACAGGGTAACCCTGTGCCCACGCTGCGCGGCACTGACTGCCGTGGCGAGCCCTGCAGGACCACCACCCACCACCGCCACGGACACTGTCTGGTCAGCGGGCTCAAGCGTCAGCTCCGTTTCATGACAGGCGCGGGGATTGACCAGACAGGACGTCAGCTTGCCCTGGAACGTATGGTCGAGACAGGCCTGGTTACAGGCGATACAGGTATTGATCTCGGCAGCACGCCCCTCCCTCGCCTTGCTCACCCATGCCGAATCCGCCAGCAGCGGACGCGCCATGGACACCATGTCAGCATGTCCTTCGCGCAGCACCCGCTCGGCCACATCCGGCATGTTGATGCGATTGGTGGTGATCAACGGGATCGAGACGGCGTCTTTCATGCGTCGCGACACCTCGGTGAAAGCGGCTCGCGGGACGCTGGTCACGATGGTCGGGACTCGCGCTTCATGCCAACCGATGCCGGTGTTGATCACGTTGGCACCGGCCGCCTCAACCGCCTGGCCCAGCGCAATGACCTCGTCATAGGTACTTCCGTCCTCCACAAGGTCGATCATCGACAGCCGGTAGATCAACAGGAAACGCTCTCCCACCGCCGCACGGACGCGGCGAAGAATCTCCAGCGGGAAGCGACAGCGATTGTCGAAGCTGCCCCCCCAGCGATCCTCGCGCACATTGGTTCGGCGGCAAATGAACTGATTGATCAGGTAGCCCTCGGAGCCCATGATCTCGACGCCGTCATAGCCCGCCTGCTGCGCCAGACGCGCGCAGCGCACGTAGTCCTCGATCTGCTGCTCGACCTCATCGTCACTGAGCGCTCGCGGCTGGAAGGGGTTGATGGGGGCCTGCAGCGCTGAAGGGGCTACCAACTCCGGTGAATACGCGTAGCGCCCCGCATGCAGAATCTGCATGCAGATGCGGCCCCCCTGTGCATGTACCGCCTCGACAACACCGCGGTGATCATCGAGCTGCTCAACCGAGGTCAACTGCGACGCCCCCTGAAAAACGGCGCCCTCCGCATTCGGTGCAATGCCACCGGTCACGATCAGCGCCACGCCTTCGCGAGCACGTTCGGCGTAAAAGGCGGCCAGACGGGAAAACCCCTGCGGCGCCTCTTCCAGATTGGTATGCATGGAGCCCATCAACACGCGATTGGGCAATTCCAGGTGCCCCAGTCTCAGTGGGGCCAGCAGGTGGGGATAGGCGGTCACGGCGCGGTCCTTGGCAGCCTTGGCTGCAATCTTGTTGTCGTGAGGTCCGGAACTGGCACTGCATCAGGGCAGCCAGTCTACGGCTATTTTCAAACAACTGTATGATAGCGAGTCAATCCTCGCCACCCCAGAAAGGCAAAAAGCAGCGACACGATGCGAACCCCGCCAGCGCCATGGGCTAGCCCATAGCGTCAGTGTGGTGTAAACGCCTTGAGGGGACCCAAAACGAGAAAAGCCCCGCTGCAGAAGCAGCGGGGCTTTTCGGAATAACTGCCGGCAACGTGACCGGACTTTTTTCCAGCGTGTGCTGGGTCGAGCGAAATGGCGGACCGGACGGGACTCGAACCCGCGACCTCCGGCGTGACAGGCCGGCATTCTAACCAACTGAACTACCGGTCCGCGTGGTGGGTGATACCGGATTCGAACCAGTGACCCCCAGCATGTGAGGCTGGTGCTCTAACCAACTGAGCTAATCACCCACATCATTTCACACGGTGCGATGCCTCAAGTTTCCTGGAGCTCATCGACTTTGGCGAGTCATCGTGGCGGACCGGACGGGACTCGAACCCGCGACCTCCGGCGTGACAGGCCGGCATTCTAACCAACTGAACTACCGGTCCACATTGATGACGATTCGAGAAGTGACGTTGGCGGACCGGACGGGACTCGAACCCGCGACCTCCGGCGTGACAGGCCGGCATTCTAACCAACTGAACTACCGGTCCAACGTCTACAACTCTACGTGTCCAGCCATCACCAAGGTGATGGTGGGTGGTACAGGGTTCGAACCTGTGACCCCCAGCTTGTAAGGCTGGTGCTCTCCCAACTGAGCTAACCACCCCTGGTCACGTGGCGCTGCATTCTACAGAACATCGGGGGGATGTCAACGCGGCCAAACCATCTTTCTCGTTTTTTTTGTCGCCTATTTTGCCCGTGCATTCATCGACTTGGGCGGAAACGCAGGCGGCACAAGGGCTCACGAGATTCAGCGGCCCTCCGCAACGAGCCAAAACAACCGTAAAAAAAATGGCGAGACCCATCCCCCTGACCGTAGCGGCCTCAATTCACCTGCATCAACGTTGCTGCGCATTTTGCCGCGCGCTGCATCAGTTCGTCTCGCGTCACGCCGCTGGCACGCCGGGTCAGCCAGTCGTGATCACCGTCCTCCAGCCATTCGACGGTGGCCACCTCGGGCAAATCATAGCCTTGCACTTGCTCGAGGGTGCCAAACGGATCTCGGGTGCCCTGCAGCACCAGCGTTGGACACTTGAGGCGAGGCCAGTGCGCCAGGCGAAGTCGTTCGGGCTTGCCCTGGGGGTGAAAGGGATAACCCGCTACCACCACTCCAGGTGCCGTCTCCTCGGCCGCCAGCAGGGTCGCCACACGCCCACCCATGGACTTGCCCCCCAGCCATAGGCGGCCAGGCACGCTATGCGACAAAACGTCACGCCAGGTGCGCAGCTCATCGACCAGAAGATCGACCTTGGGCGGCGGGCGCCGGCGCCCAAGCGCCTTCATCTGGCGCATGTAGGCGAATTCCACTGACAAGGTGGCCACACCGGCGTCGGCCAGCGCCTTGCGCCAGGCGACCAGAAAGGGTGAATCGTGCCCAGCGCCTGCACCATGCGTCAAAAGAAGTAGGTCGTCACTGGCAGGGCCCGCCAGGATGCAGGGTCCAATGCCCTCCCATTGCCCGTGATGTTCTCCGTGAAACGGGCTTTGCCGGCGCAATTCCTGACCAAAAATGTCGGATAAAAGATTTTCAGACATGGACAAATTTCCAAAGTTCACTGCCACCAGTGGCTAAGTGCCAGCCCTAGCCGTGCTGGTCTAGAATTCTGAATGGTTGTTGATCTGCATCATTCTGAGACTGCCGCTGGGTAGGCACTATGGCCGGGGGATCGTCCCCTTTACGCGATCGATGGGAACCTGATCATGAGCACAGCATTTGAACATCCGACCTACAACTACAAGGTGGTCCGGCAGTTCTCGATCATGACGGTGGTATGGGGCATCGTGGGCATGGCCCTCGGTGTCATACTTGCTGCCCAACTGGTCTGGCCGGAACTCAACCTTGGCTTGCCCTGGACAAGCTTTGGTCGGCTTCGCCCCCTGCACACCAACGCAGTCATCTTTGCCTTCGGCGGATCCGCGCTGTTCGCGACCTCCTATTATGTGGTCCAACGCACGTGTCAGGTAAGGCTGATCAGCGACAAGCTGGCTGCCTTTACGTTCTGGGGCTACCAGGCCGTCATCCTCTGCGCCGTCGCCACCCTGCCCCTGGGCCTCACCGAGGTCAAGGAATACGCCGAGCTGGAATGGCCCATCGACATTCTGCTCGCCGTCGTCTGGGTATCCTATGCCATCGTGTTCCTCGGCACGGTCAAGATTCGCAAGACCTCGCACATCTACGTGGCCAACTGGTTCTTCGCCGCCTTCATCCTGACGGTGGCGGTGCTGCACATCGTCAACAGCGCGGCCATTCCCGTCACCGCCACCTACTCCATCTCCCTCTACTCCGGGGCCATCGATGCCATGGTGCAGTGGTGGTATGGACACAACGCGGTGGGCTTCTTTCTGACCGCCGGCTTCCTGGGAATGATGTATTACTTCGTGCCCAAGCAAGCCGAGCGCCCGGTCTATTCCTACCGTCTGTCCATCGTCCATTTCTGGGCATTGATCATGGTGTACATGTGGGCCGGCCCGCACCACCTGCACTACACCGCGCTGCCTAACTGGGCCCAATCCCTGGGCATGGTCATGTCCATCATCCTGCTGGCCCCCTCCTGGGGCGGCATGATCAACGGCATGATGACCCTGTCGGGCGCCTGGCATAAGTTGCGTACCGATCCGACGCTGCGCTTTCTGGTGGTCGCCCTGTCCTTCTACGGCATGTCGACCTTCGAAGGGCCGATGATGGCGGTGAAGACCGTCAATGCCCTGTCTCACTACACCGACTGGACCATTGGCCACGTCCACGCGGGAGCGCTGGGCTGGGTGGCAATGATCACCATCGGCTCGATGTATCACCTGATCCCCCGCCTGTTCGGTCAGAACGAGATGTACTCGGTCAAGCTGGTGGCAGTGCACTTCTGGCTGGCCACCATCGGCACCGTGCTGTACATCGCCGCCATGTGGGTCAACGGCATCCTGCAGGGCCTGATGTGGCGCGCCATCAATGCCGACGGCACGCTGATGTACACCTTCGTCGAGACCGTGGAGGCCAGCGGCCCCGGCTACATCGTGCGCCTGATCGGCGGTCTGTTCTGGGTGACTGGCATGCTGATCATGGCCGTCAATGTCGCGATGACCGTCAAGGGTTCCGCCAAGAGCGGTGCTCCCCTGCCACAGACCGCCTGAGTCAATGAAGGACCGAGACTGACATGAGACACGAGATCATAGAAAAGAACGTCGGCCTGATGGCGGTGCTGGTGCTGGTGGTGATCAGCTTTGGCGGCCTGGCCGAGATCGTGCCGCTGTTCTTCCAGAAGCAGACGACCGAGCCGGTGGATGGCCTCAAGCCACTGACCGCGCTGCAACTCGAGGGCCGTGACATCTATCGCCGGGAAGGCTGCGTCGGCTGCCACTCGCAGATGATTCGTCCCTTCCGGGCGGAAACCGAACGCTACGGCCACTACAGCGTGGCAGGCGAATCCGTCTACGAGCACAACTTCATGTGGGGCTCCAAGCGAACCGGTCCGGATCTTGCCCGCGTCGGCGGTCGCTACAGCGACGACTGGCACCGCGCGCACCTGTACAACCCGCGTGACGTGGTGCCTGAGTCGATCATGCCGGCGTATCCCTGGCTGTTCGAGAACACCCTGGATGGCGAACACACCCCAGCCAAGATGCGCACCCTCCAGACCCTGGGCGTGCCCTATACCGACGAACAGATCGCCAGCGCGACCAGCGATGTTCGCGGCGAACGGGAGATCACCGCGCTGGTGGCCTACCTGCAGCAGCTTGGCACCGTACTGCCCAACTCGGCAAAGAGCCCGTAACCATGGATATCGGAACCTTTCGCGGCATTCTCACCGGCATTCTGCTGGTCGCCTTTCTGGGCCTGGTGGCCTGGGCGTATTCCAGCCGTCGCAAGCGCGAGTTCGAACAGGCAGCCAACCTGCCGTTCGCGGATGACGACGAGCAACCGAACCGTGACCGCATGGCCGAGCAACAGGCCGATTCCCGAAAGGACAGGGGAGAAAAGAACACATGAATACACTCTGGGGTGATGCCCTCTCAGGCTTCTGGAGCGCCTGGATCATCGTCATCACGCTCGGCACGATTGGCTTCGCCTTCTGGCTGCTATGGGCCAATCGCAAGACCGACAAGCGCCCTGATGCAGACGGTACTGTCGAGACCACCGGCCATACCGCCGACGGCATTGCGGAATACGATAACCCGCTGCCACGTTGGTGGTTCCAGCTCTACGTTGCCACCGTGATCTTTTCACTTGGCTACCTGGTGCTGTATCCGGGCCTGGGCAATTTCGCCGGCGTGCTGGGCTGGAGTCAGGAAGGCCAGTGGGAGGAAGAAGTGGCCCAGGCCGAACAGCGCTTCACACCGATCTTCGAGAAGTATCAGGAAATCCCGGTGCCGGAGTTGATCAAGGATGCCGAGGCCATGCAGATTGCCGAGCGTATCTTCCTCAACAACTGCGCGATCTGCCACGGCTCGAATGCCAAGGGCGGCTACGGATTCCCCAACCTGACTGACACGGACTGGCTGTACGGGGGCGAGCCCGAGCACATTGTCGCCACCATCGAGAACGGGCGGAACGGACTGATGCCCTCGTGGCAGCAACTCGGCGCCAACAACATCGAGAACCTGACTCAGCATGTGCTGTCGCTGTCCGGCCAGGCCGAAGATGCTGAGCGCGCTGACAAGGGGGGCGCGGTGTTCGGATCGGTGTGTGCGGCGTGTCACTCGCCTGACGGTACTGGCAACCAGGCGCTGGGAGCCCCCAACCTGACCGACGAGACCTGGTTGTACCAGGCACCGGGACAGAGCCTGGCCGACTCGATTCGCCAGACGCTGCGTAACGGCCGCAATGGCCATATGCCTGCCCAGGCCGCTTACATCGGCGAGGAGCGCGTGCATCTGGTGGCGGCCTACGTCTACAGCCTGAGCCAGCCTGCGCAGTAATCCACAAGAGGGGGCCACCCCCGTATCCAGTGCGGCCAAGCGCCGCACTGGCCTCTCACCTACCTGACGATCGCTAGACTGACCGTCGTCACAACGACGAATGATCGGTCAGCGATGCGAGCCTGCCATGAGCGACAAGATACCCACCCAAGATGTGACCGACAGCGCGGTATCCCACCACACACCCGAAGCCCCCTCGTCACACAGCATGTACGAGAGCCGCCGTCATATTTACGTACGCGAGATGAAGGGCGTCTTTCAACGGGCCCGGCGTGCTGCCAACTGGGCGCTGATGCTGGGATTTCTGCTGTTGCCTTGGGTGCCATGGGGAGACCGTCCTGCGGTCTGGTTTGACCTGCCGGGTCGCGAATTCCACATCTTTGCGGCGACCTTCTACCCCCAGGAGTTCGTGCTGCTGTCCTGGCTCTTGATCATCTGCGCCTTTGGCCTGTTCTTCATCACGGTGTTTGCCGGCCGGGTATGGTGTGGCTACACCTGCCCCCAGAGCGTCTGGACGTTTCTGTTCATCTGGGTCGAGCATCGTGTCGAGGGGCCACGCAACCGCCGCATCAAGCTGGACAAGCGCGCCCTTGATGCCGATAAGCTCCTGCGCAAGAGCGCCAAGCACGCGATCTGGCTGATCATCGCCGCCGCCACCGGCATCACCTTTGTCGGCTACTTTACGCCCATCAAGGGCCTGGTCGTCGACCTGGCCACCCTGTCAGCCAACGGCTGGTCCTACTTCTGGGTCGGCTTCTTCATTGTCTTCACCTACCTCAACGCTGGCTGGCTACGGGAGCAAGTGTGTCTGTACATGTGTCCTTATGCCCGCTTCCAGTCGGTGATGTTCGATCGCGATACGCTGATCGTCTCCTACGATTATCATCGAGGCGAGCCCCGTGGCCCCCGCAAGCGCAGTGCCGACCCCACCGAGCAGGGACTCGGCCACTGCATTGACTGCGAACTCTGCGTCCAGGTCTGCCCTACCGGCATCGACATTCGCGATGGCTTGCAGTATCAGTGCATCACCTGCGCCGCCTGCATTGATGCCTGCGACAGCGTCATGGACAAGATGGGCTACCCTCGGGGTCTGGTTCGCTACACCACCGAGCATGCCCTTGACGGCAACAAGACCCATTTGCTCAGGCCACGCCTGATCGGCTACCTGGTGGCGTTGCTGGTGATGATCGGGCTGTTTATCTGGACCCTGGCCGACCGCACCCCGCTGGACGTCGACGTCGAGCGCGATCGGGCGCGGCTGTTTCAGACGCTGAGCGATGGGCGTATTGCCAACTCGTATGCCATCACCGTGCGCAATCTCGACAATCAGGCACACCGCTATCTGATCGAGGTCACCGGCATCGAGGGCCTGCAGAGCGATACCGAGTCACTCGAGGTACCCGCCAACGCGTCCCGGCAGCTGGTGATGACGCTGAGCGTAAATCCTGCTTTGATGGAACAGCGTAGCGCCGACATCAGCGTCCGCCTGCACGCTGAAGACGATCCCTCGGTCGCGGTGGAACGCGAAAGTCGATTCATAGGAGTCACCCCCTGATGTCTTCGTCCGATCCCCAGGTGCCGCCCTGGTACAAGCAGTTCTGGCCCTGGTTTCTGATTGCTTTGCTGCTGTCCTCGGTCACCTTCAGCATGGTCTACCTGGCGCTGTCGATCCGCTATTTCGATGGCTCGGTACCGGACGACTATTACAAGGAGGGGCTGGCGATCAATGTTCAGCTGGAAAAGCAGCAGCGCGCCGAAGCCCTTGGGCTGGCAGCCGATCTACGGATCGATGCCACCACCGGCGACGTGGTCGTCCAGCTGCTCGGCGACGAGCGCCCCGAGCGCCTGCAGCTGGAGCTGAAGTTTCCCACCGATGGCGATCGCGACCGCCTGCTGACCCTGAGCCATACCCGTAATGGGCAATATGTTGGCACCCTGGAGCGCAACCTTCGCTACCGCTGGTACCTGCAGCTCCAGCCATGGATCGACGACGGCAGCGGCGATGATGCTGCATGGCGCTTGACCGGCGAGGCCGAATTCCCGCGAGACGGCACCATTCACCTGACGCCAGGTCTGTGATGCCGGCTACCGATACTCCGCGGTCCTGCTACCACTGCGGCGCCACGGTGGAAGCAGGAGCCCCCTGGTCGATCACCATCGATCAGCAAGCGCACCCCCTGTGCTGTCCCGGATGCGAAGCCGTGGCTCACGCCATTGTCGACGGTGGCCTCGATAGCTACTACCGCTTTCGCACCGCCATGCCTGAGCGTCCCTCGGCCACGCCCGCGGACGCCGAACGCTACCAGGTCTTCGATGACCCCGGCCTGCAAGCCCGATTCGTGCGCCAGCGCGACGGGCATCAGGTCGCCACCCTGGCGGTGGACGGCATCACCTGCGCCGCCTGCGCCTGGTTGATCGAGCATCGCCTGAACGCTCTCGATGGTCTGGCCAGCAGCGCCGTCAATCTGTCACAACATCGCCTGCAGGTGAGCTGGGACCCGAGCCAGCTGACGCTGTCACGCATTCTTGCCGAGATGGCGGCCATCGGTTACCCCTCGCAACCCTACGAACCCGATCAGGCTCAACTGCGTCTCAAGCACCAGTCGCGCCAGATGGTTCGCCGCTTGATAGTGGCAGCGGTAGGCATGATGCAGGTGCTGATGTTCTCGATCCCCCACTACGTTGACAGCGGGGACCTCAGCGCCGATTTCGACCAGCTGTTTGCCTGGCTATCACTGGCGCTGACGACGCCTGTCGTGCTGTATGCCGCTCAACCGTTCTTCCTTGGCGCCTTGCGGGACGTACGCTCGCGCATACTCGGCATGGATGTACCCGTCTCCCTGGCCATCGGTGGCGCCTACCTGGCGAGCTGCTGGTCGGTGGTCAGCCAATCGGGAGATCGCTACTTCGATTCGGTCAGCATGTTCACCTTCTTCCTGCTGTTCGGTCGCTATCTGGAATCCCGCGCCCGCGCCCACTACGGGCGCCAGGGCAACGTTCTGGCCAGCGCCTTGCCCAGCGCTGCAGTGCGCGTCGAGGCCAATGGCGACGAACGAGTCATTCCCGCCAGCAAGCTCGAACCGGGTGATCGCGTGCGCGTCAGTCCTGGCTCACTGATTCCGGCTGACGGTGTCCTGACATCAGGCGTGGCACAGATCGACGAATCGCTGCTGACCGGTGAGTCGCTGCCCTCACTACGACGACAGGGCGATATCGTTCACGCTGGCACGCTATGCATCGACAGCCCGGTGGAGCTCGACGTCCTGCGTGTCGGGGACGCGACCCGCGCAGCGGGCATCCTCGACCTTACCGACCGAGCCTTTGCCCATCGCCCGCGTATCGCCAAGGTGGCAGAGCAGGTGTCTCACCGCTTTGTCCTGAATCTGCTGATCATCACCACGCTGGTCGCCATGGCCTGGTGGTGGATCGACCCCAGTCGCAGCCTGTGGGTCACCCTGTCGGTACTTGTCGTCACCTGTCCCTGCGCCTTGGCACTGGCCACGCCTACCGCCTTGACCGTCGCCCACGGGCGTCTGCGTCGCGCCGGCGTGCTGGTCGCTCGCGCCGATGCGCTGGAAACCCTGGCCCGCCTCGACCGCATCATCTTTGACAAGACCGGCACCTTGACTCGAGGTCAGCTGCGCCTGGCCGAGCACCGACGCCTCACGGCAGACTGCCTTGCAGGCATCGACCCTCGTCAGCTGGCCGCTGCGTTGGAAGTCGGCTCGGAGCACCCGGTCGCCCATGCCTTCCGGCCCTGGCGCGACGCCCGAGTCACGGCCAGCGACATTCGCAACGTGCCCGGTCAGGGCGTGGAAGGTTACGTGGCTGGGCAGTGTTGGCGCCTTGGGCGCCCGGACTTTGCCCTGGCCAGCCAGCACCCCCTCGACGTACCAGGCGACGGCCTGTGGCTGCTGCTGGCATGCGAGGGGCAGGCTGTCGCCTGGTTCCAGCTACACGACCAGCCCCGCACAGACGCCGCCATGACCCTTGCGGCTATCCGCGACGCGGGTATCGAGATCGAGATCCTGTCCGGCGATCGCCCCGGCAACGTTCAGCCACTGGCCGATCAGCTGGGGGTAGCGCAGTGGCACGGCAATGCCAGTCCCGAGGACAAGCTCACATTGGTCCGCAAGCGTCAGCAAGCGGGAGAGGTCGTTGCCATGGTGGGAGATGGCATCAACGATGTGCCCGTTCTGGCCGGGGCGGATCTCGCCATTGCCGTTGCTGGCGCCAGTGACCTGACCCGCACTCGCGCCGACCTGATCTTGCTCGGCGAGCCGCTGGAGCGTATCGTCCAGGCTATCCATAGCGCACGCCAGACGCGCCGCATCATTCGCCAGAACCTCGCCTGGTCAGTGCTCTACAACGTCGTCGCGCTGCCCGCCGCCGCGTTGGGCTTCGTGCCTCCGTGGCTCGCCGCCATCGGCATGTCGATCAGCTCGCTGCTGGTCATAGGCAATGCCCTTCGCCTGAGACGCGCGGCGCCGCCATCACCCTCACGTCTTGCCGTAGCGGCGCATGCTCAATGAACATTCTCTATCTGTTGATACCGCTGTCGCTGATCCTGTTGAGTCTGGCGGTATGGGCGTTTTTCTGGGCGGTCCGCAACGATCAATTCGACGATCTGGAGGGTCCTGCCTATCGCATCCTGTTCGAGGACGAAGACCCGCCGACATCGAACCCATCCAGAAAGCCGGCAAAAGAGACACCGGTCGATGACACAACAGCCGACGAACATGATTCCACGCCACCCCCTGGATCCTGAGCAGAACGCATGAACCCAGTAGGTCTAGACCTGCCGCCCGCGATGGCGGCTTTTGTCTTCGGGCTGCTTGGCGGAGCACATTGCATCGGCATGTGCGGCGGTATAATGAGCGCCCTGACCTTTGCCATTCCCCCGAGCATGCGCCACCCTGTTCGTGTAGGAATTTTACTACTTGGCTACAACTCGGGACGTCTGTTCAGCTACTGCCTGGCAGGCGCTATGGTCGCAAGCCTAGGCTCTGTGGTGGCGCTGGCACCGGGCATGCGGGACCTGCTGCAGGTGGTTGCCAGCCTGATGCTGATCACGATGGCGCTTTACATTGCCAACCTGTGGAAAGGGCTACGCTGGCTGGAGGCATTGGGCCAGCGCCTGTGGAGGTACCTGGAGCCAGCAGGACGTCGCCTGTTGCCAGTGGTCAAGCTACCTCAGGCGGTTGCACTCGGGGCCATCTGGGGCTGGCTGCCCTGTGGCCTGGTGTATTCCATGCTGGCATGGAGCATGGCCATCGCAGACCCTGCCCGTGGAGCACTACTCATGCTCTGCTTTGGCCTGGGGACGCTACCGGCACTGGTGACAACAGGGATTGCTGCGCGTCAGCTGCAGAGTTTGCTGGCACACTCTGCCACACGATTTATGGCAGCGGGCATGATTGTCGGTTTAGCTGTGTGGAATATCCTACAAATTGTAGGAAATTGACGATTATCATATCGCCGCCAGATTATTGAGGCAAAAGAGGTATATGCACCTTTGGCCTAATATCTGTGTGTAGAATAGCGACAATAGCATGCAGCAAGGGAAAGCCAGTTTCCTACATGCTTTGCTCATCATGAACCCCAGACCCACAGGAGCTGCGAATGAGTCCATCGGCCCAAGATCGACGGCGCCCCATGCTACATGAGACTCGTTGCGAGTCCTGCAGCTTGAGCTCCCTGTGCCTTCCGTTGTCGCTGGAGACCGCTGACCTCGAGCGCTTCGATTCCATTATCCGCCGTCATCCTCCGATCAAGAAGGGCACTCGCCTGGTCGAGCAGGGAGATCGCTTCACCAGCGTCTTCGCGGTTCGCTCCGGCAGCCTCAAGCAGATCACCACCGAAGGTAGTGGCGAAGCGCAGTTGACCAACTTCTTCTTGCCCAGTGAGCTGGTCGGCCTGGACGGCATCGACGATGGCAGATATCCCGGCAGCGTGGTGGCACTCGAGACCACGACCGTATGCGAGATTCCCTTCGATCGCCTTGACGCCCTGACCCAGACGCTGCCGGAACTACGCGCGCAACTGTTCCGCACCCTCAGCAAGGAGCTGCGCGAAGATCGACGCATGATGCAGCTGCTGTCGCGCAAGACCGCTGACCAACGACTGGCCTGCTTCTTCCTCGGACTGTCGGACCGTTTCCGCCGCCGCGGCTACTCGCCGTTCAGCTTCCGCCTGTCCATGTCCCGGGCAGATATCGGCAACCACCTGGGACTAGCCGTCGAAACGGTCAGCCGCATTCTGGGGCGCTTTCAACAGCAGGACCTAGTGGCGGTCTCTGGACGGGAGGTCAATATCCTGGACCTCGCCTCACTGTCGAACCTGGCTGACACCGACGCCAGCTGATCCGCGGCGCTGACAGGGCCTGGGGCCGACAGCGACCGATAGACGTCGTGCCACGCCACGAGCCCAGCCCCCCTAGGTAGGGCGACGATATACCGACTCCATCAACAAGAGAGGCCGCATCCCAGGATGCGGCCTCTTGCTATCTTATCGGGACGAGCGTTCAGGCATTGAAGAGGGCCACTGCGTGATGTGGCCCTAGCTCGCTTCGCGCTTCAGCAGTGCCTTTTCAGCAAGGCTTGTTCAGGCGAGCTTAGTCGGCGTCAACGATATCAATACGCCGAGCCTGGCGATGCGCCTGCACGGCCTCCAGACCTTCAAAGTCGAACAGCTCGCGGTCTGCCAGCTGCGAGGGTGCCACGTTGGTCACGGCCTTGAACATGCTCTCCAGGCGCCCTGGGTGCTTGGCCTCCCACTCTGCCAGCATTTCCTTCACCACCTGGCGCTGCAGGTTGGGCTGCGAACCGCAGAGGTTGCAGGGAATGATCGGAAAGGCCATGGCATCGCTGTAGGCCTGGATGTCCGCCTCGCGGCAGTACGCCAGCGGCCGGATGACAATGTTCTTGCCATCATCGGACAGCAGCTTGGGCGGCATGGCCTTGAGACTTCCCCCGAAGAACATGTTGAGGAACAGCGTCTCGAGAATATCCTCGCGGTGGTGTCCCAGGGCAATCTTGGTCGCACCGATCTCTTCCGCAAAACCGTACAGCGACCCTCGGCGCAGTCGCGAGCACAGCGCGCAGGTGGTCTTGCCCTCGGGGGTCTTTTCCTTCACCACCGAGTAGGTGTCACGCTCGAGGATGTGGTAGTCCACGCCAATGCTGTCCAGGTAGTCCGGTAGCACGTGCTCGGGAAAGCCGGGCTGCTTCTGGTCGAGGTTGACCGCCACCAGGGAGAAGTTCACCGGCGCATTGCGCTGCAGGCTGCGAAGAATCTCGAGCATGGTGTAGCTGTCCTTGCCGCCGGACAGGCATACCATGACCTTGTCGCCTTCCTGAATCATGCCGTAATCGATGATGGCGTTGCCGGTCTGACGCCGCAGACGCTTCTGCAGCTTGTTGAACTCGCGCTTGGCCTTGGCCTGGGCGCGCTCGTCGTCAGCTGCCGGGGACGCGGCATCACGACGGTCGAGGACACGGGGATCAAACAGGGAGGCGGAAGCGGGCTGAGCAGACATGGGCAGGGCACATCACGGCTGAAAATGAAGACCCGCTAGTCTATCACTCACGTCCGCCACAGGCGAAGAAGTCAGCAACCACTCACCCCTGCGATTACGCTGGTTCACAACCGCGTGTCCTGGGCCAAGGTGCTTTTGACTAGCCGCCCTGTGACTAGCCGCCCTGTGACTAGCCGCCCTGTGACTAGCCGCCCTGTGAAGAGAGGACCTGTGACAAGACGACCTGTGGCTAGACGACTTGTAGTGCCAGCAGATAGCGCGCCACCACACCAAGCAACAGCAGCAAGATGCCGAAGCGTTGCCAGGCGTGCTCACTCACCGTCAGCGTCAGACGCTTCTCCCAGAACTTGACCATCCCCCACAGGTCACGGGTGCGGCGATAGTACTGGCAGTAAGCCACCATCACAGCCAACAGGCCAAGCGATAGCAAGGTCGGCTCAAGCAACATCATCAGACCATGAAGGCTCATGCAAAGATCTCCCCATTACGGTGACTACGGCACCTGACACGCCGCTCGTCCCAGGTCACGCGTCGTGACAGCGGCGTGGATGGAATCATCGGGACGACTCGGCCAGCGCGTCGGCGTCCAGCCGCAAATGCATCAGTGCCGTAGTGACGGCATCACCCAATGCGGTATGCCGTCCCATGATCGGCACTCCCAGGCGCTCTGCCAATTGTTCGAAAGTCGGCTGCAGCTCAAGTTCGGGGTGGCTGCGCCGCATCCGCTTGCGGTACTGCTGCGCCACATCGATGGTGGCGTTAGGCAACGAGAAGCCAAACTCCGCCTTGAGATAGCGATCGAGCATGGCCAGGTCAAAGTCGATGCACCACCCCACCAGCGGACGGTTGCCGATGAATTCCAGCAGCGTCTCGAGGGCATCACGCACCGGCATTCCCCCCTCAAGATCGACCCCACGCAGGCGGTGAATCTTGATGGAATCACCATCCAGGCTGGCCGGGGGCTCCAGGCGCAGATCAAGCGACTCGCTGGTCAACACGCGCCCATCGTGGATCCGCACTGCCGCAATCGACACCAGTTCGGCGCGACGCGTATCCAGGCCGGTGGTCTCGCAGTCGATGGACACCAACTCATCACCGGTGTAGGGATTGAACAGCCAGGCAAAATCGCCATCGGCTTGACGACGGCGGTCGGCCGCACGTCTGATCGCTCGCAGCATGGGGTACTCTCCTAAACGAAACCACTGACGCCAGGTCAGTTTTCCCTGAGGCGATGCCTCGACGCTCATGCATACTCCAGGTGATAACGATGGGACAGACTGCCCTTGAACTCCTTCACCAGATGAAGTGCCTCCCGCAACAGGTCACGCTCCAGGGAGTTGAGGGACTGCACCACCACGTTGTCGCTGGCCAGGAGATCATCGCGCTGGCACCTGAGCTGGGCCTTGAGCCTCAGCTCACTGAACAGTGACAGCGCCTCACCGAGGTCTTCCGCCACCTCTGCATCGAGGCGACCGAGCCTAGCCAGAGCGGACAGGCGATCGTGGGTCGAGGTCTCGCGCAGGCCAGCATCCAGCGCCATGGTGCGAACCCCATGAACGATCGGGAAGATGCCCCCTTTCTTGATGTCGATGCCGTGTGCGGGCTTCTTGAGCGAGCCGAACAGCGTCAATGGCGTAGAGAACCGCAGTACCGCGCGGGCCAGATGGGTCAGCAACAGCGCGTTGCCCCTGGTCTCCTCGATCAACACATCACGCAGGCGGTCCACCAACGCCATGTCACCTGCCACGCCAGCGACATCCACCAGAATCGCCAGGCTCATCAAGCTATTGCCATCCGGTTCCGCGACCCATCGCCGAATACGCCCGCGCCACTGCTCCAGCGTTCCTGTCCATTGGGGATTGGACACCATGATATTGCCGGGGCAGCGCGGATAGCCCAGGTCCATCAGCACCTCGGTAAAACGACGACTGTCCGCGGCCAGGTCCGGCCACTCGAGGTCGTCCGGGAGAATCAGCGCGTTGTCCTGATCCGTCTTGAGGATCTGCTCGCCCCTGCCCTCACTTCCCAGCACGACAAGACAGACACGGTCGCGCTGAGGGGCGGGCATCGAAAACTGCCATGCCTTGCCAATAATGCGACCGTTAAGCGCTGACAGCATGCCCATGGCAAAGCGCATGCGAATTCCCTGCGCCATCAGTGCATCGATCAGCTCAGGCGTGCGCTGGCTGGCCTCGTTCAGTTCCGCCAGGCTGTCAGCCTGCTCCACCTGAAGACTGACCACATAGCTGCGACTGGAGAAATAGCTCAGCACATCGGTCAACTCGACCACGCCTTCCAGCGCGCCTTCGTGATAGACCACCACCCTGGCCACCTTGTGGCGGGTCATCTCGATCAGCGCTTCGAACAGGTACTGGTCCCTGTTGACGCTCACCAGTGCCAGGCCAGCGATACCTTCCAGGGCATCGCCCCCTCCCCGCTCCTGCATCACCAGTGCATCGAGCAGGTCGGTCTTGGTCAGCATTCCGGGGCCTTCCGGGGTATCCACCAACAGACTGTCGGCGCCCTTCTCCTTCAGCGTGAGCACCGCCTGACGAATACTGATGGACGGGTCCACCAGCAGGGGTGGCCGCATGCATTCATGCACCTTGGCCAGCATGAAACCGGCCAGCGTCACGCCGCCATCGGAACGCCGCTCCGCCAGCAGCCGCGTCTTGCTGACCAGACGCTGGTGAAAGTAATCGGAGAAGTCCTCGGACTGTTCGCAGAGCGAGAGGAACAACGCCCTGGGCATCAGGTAGCACAGGGTTTCCTGTTCGGCGACAAAACGATAGCGGCTCTGGCCGTTGATGACGCTGATCGCGCCAAACAGATCGCCACTGGTGTAGTGGCCGATGCGTCCGCCGGTGGAGGACTCGTTCATGTCCAGTTCGGCGACTTCGCCCTTGTGAATCACAAAGACGAACTCGCCGGCCTGTCCAGCCTCGAGAATCACTTCATCCCGCGCGTAGTACGCCAGATCAAGCCCTGCGCGAATACGCTCGCGTCCGGCATCATCCAGCAGCGCAAAGGGAGGTTCTGTGACGTTGATGTCGATCATCGTTCGCTCCGTGCTCAACCCCGGCTGTCCCGGGGCTGAGCAGGTTGGCGAAGAGGAGCCCACGGCGCTGGGCCCCTCGTCCAGTTCTAGTGTGCGTGGGCCACACCAGCGCCTCTTGGCACCCGCACGTTCTCGACCAGTTCCTGGATGTGTTCCGGCGGAGCGGCAGTTGCCCGCGATACCACGAACGCCACCACAAAGTGCAGGATCATGCCGAGCGTACCGATACCTTCCGGCGAAATACCAAACCACCAGATCGACGGATCCGTGTTGATGAACTTGGTATAGACGATATAGGTAAAGGTGAAGCTGAGACCCAGCACCATGCCGACGATGGCCCCCTCGCGGTTCATGCGCTTGTCGAAGATGCCAAGCAGAATGGCCGGGAAGAAGGAGGACGCCGCCAAGCCGAAGGCAAACGCCACCACCTGGGCCACAAAGCCCGGAGGATTGATGCCAAAGTAGCCGGCCACCACGACTGCCACCGCGGCAGCGCCACGAGCAGCCAGCAGCTCTCCCTTCTCGCTGAGGTTCGGGTTGATCTGCTTCTTGATCAGGTCATGGGACACAGCCGCCGAAATGACCAGCAACAGCCCGGCCGCGGTCGACAGTGCTGCCGCTACACCACCGGCCGCCATCAGCGCGATCACCCAGGCTGGCAAGCCACCGATCTCGGGGTTGGCCAGCACGATGATATCGCGATCGATATACACCTCGTTGGCGCTGTCGGTGGGTGCATTGGTGACCACCCGCTGACCGTAGCTACCCGTGGAGGCTTCTTCCAGGGGACCGCTCTCGAAGGTGGGCTTGCCCTCGAACGGCGCGCCTGGCCCCATCTGCACCCTGCCATCGTCGTTCTTGTCGAGCCAGCCGATCAGGCCCACCGTCTCCCAGCTCTTGAACCAGCCGGGAACCTCCTCGTAGCTTGTTTCATTCACGGTCTCGATGATGTTGGTGCGAGCGAATACCCCCACCGCCGGTGCAGTGGTATACAGCAAGGCGATGAACACCAGGGCCCAACCGGCGCTGACCCGCGCATCACGAACCCGCGGCACGGTGAAGAACCGCACGATGACGTGAGGCAGACCCGCCGTACCACACATCAGCGCAGCCGTGATGAAGAACACGTTGATCATCGGCTGACTACCGTCGGTATAGGGCGTGATACCGAGATCTGTCAGCAGGCCATCGAGACGATCAAGGATGTATTGACCGCTATCGTTACCTGCTGCATCAACGAAGGTCGCACCGAGGCCGGTCTGGGGCAGCACGTGACCGGTCATCATGATCGACAGAAACACCGCCGGTACAATGAAGGCGGTGATCAGCACGCAATACTGAGCCACCTGGGTATAGGTAATGCCCTTCATTCCCCCCAGTACCGCATAGAAGAAGACGATGACCATGCCGATGACAACGCCGAGGTTCACATCCACTTCGAGGAAGCGCGCGAAAACGATGCCAACACCTCGCATCTGTCCAGCCACGTAGGTGAACGAGACGAAGATGACGCAGATGACCGCTACGGTCCTCGCGATATTCGAGTAGTAACGGTCGCCGATGAAATCTGGCACCGTGAACTTTCCGAACTTGCGCAGGTAGGGAGCCAGCAGCATTGCCAGCATGACGTAGCCACCGGTCCAGCCCATCAGATAGACGGAGGCGTCATAGCCCAGGTAGGCGATCAACCCTGCCATCGAAATGAACGACGCCGCGGACATCCAGTCAGCTGCGGTCGCCATGCCATTGGCTGCGGGATGAACACCTCCCCCCGCCACATAGAAGTCCTTGGTGGAGCCGGCCCGCGACCAGATCGCGATACCGATGTAGAGAGCGAATGACGCCCCTACAAAGAGATAGGTAAGCAGTTGTACATCCATGGAATCAATTCCCGTTCATTGACGTTATTTTGCGGGTTTCACTGTTCGTGGACGTCGTACTCTTCATCGAGTCGATTCATCTTCCAGGCGTAGAAAATAATCAGCACGATGAAGGTGTAGATGGATCCCTGCTGTGCAAACCAGAAGCCTAACTTGAAGCCAAAGAAGCGGATGTTATTGAGCACATCCACCAGGAGAATGCCGAAGCCATAGGAGACGACAAACCAGACGGCAAGACAGCCAAGAATGGTTCTAATATTTCGTTTCCAGTAGGCCTGTGCGCTCTTGTCTAGCATAAGGCTACCCTCAAGAAGTGGTTTGTTCGCCAAATGCCCTGTCAGGCAGAGCTAAAAGGCTCGAACAAAAGACTAGTCAAAAGGGCTTTTAGAGGAACGATAACTTTAGTCGAAAATCATAAATGCAGTGCACCATGTTATGAGAAAATTCTTTTAATTCAATAAAATAAAAACATTCAACAAATATTAGCCGTTGGTCTATCACTACAAAGGTGCATTCCACCTTAGTCGCGATTCTCTGCCTTATTTTCCGGTAATCGACGTTGGTCGATACCACAGAAATCCATCGAGTCTGTGATATTCGCCTCAAGAGACACCCTGCGCCCCCTGCCTGGCGGCCTTCCGATACCCTAGAATGGCAGCTGACATCGAGGAGGTGCCCATGTTTGCCGGTTGGCTGTTGATCGTCGTTTCACTTCTCTACATTGCTGTGCTGTTCGCCATTGCCTGGCGCGGCGACCGGCGTGCCCGGCATCAGGGCGCAAGCCAGCGGCGCCCGCTGGTCTACAGTCTGGCTCTGGCGATCTACTGCACGTCATGGACGTTCCACGGCGCCGTCGGACAGGCCGCCACCTCTGGCTGGTCGTTTGCCAGCATCTTTGTCGGTCCGGTGCTCACCTTGCTGCTGTTCTGGCCTGTCCTGGCCAAGATGGTGCGCGTGGCCAAGCATCAGAACATCACCTCGATTGCCGACTTTATCGCCTCACGCTATGGCAAGACCCAGTCCCTGGCTGCTTTCGCGAGTCTGGTCGCATTGATCGGCACGTTGCCCTATATCGCCCTTCAGCTGAAGGCGGTGTCGACCTCCTTCGCGGTGCTGACCGACGCATCCGATATCACACGAGCCCCGCTGTTCGGAGACACGGCGTTTTATGTAGCGGTGGTCATGGCGATCTTTGCCATCCTCTTCGGCACTCGCCATACCGATGCCACCGAGCATCATGAGGGCCTGATTCATGCGGTGGCCTTCGAGTCACTGGTCAAGCTGGTGGCCTTCCTGGTACTCGGCGCCTATGTGACCTGGGGGATGTTCGACGGCCTGCAAGACCTGCTGACCCGCGCCGATATACACTTGCAACTCCAGCGCCAGCTGGCCCAGCAGGACTTCGGCCAGAGTTTCTGGGCCCAGACCTTGCTGGCGATGCTGGCCATTCTGTGCCTGCCTCGACAATTCCATGTCACCGTGGTGGAGAACACCCACCGCGACGACGCCGCCCGCGCTCGATGGCTGTTCCCGCTGTACCTGGTACTGTTCGCGTTCTTTGTACTGCCGCTGGCGGCGGCTGGCCTGACCACCTTTGCCGGCACTGACGTCGCGCCCGATACCTACGTCCTGTCGCTGCCGATGGCAGCGGACCAGGGCTGGCTCACACTGCTGACCTTCATCGGTGGATTCTCGGCCGCCACTGGCATGGTGATCGTCGCGGCGGTCGCCGTCTCCATCATGATATCCAACGAAATCGTGATTCCCGCCTTGTTCCGCATGCGCTGGTTTGACACCAAGCCGCGGGACTACGGACGTCTGGTGCTCAGGGCTCGCCGGATCACCATCGCGGTGATCCTGGCGATGGCCTACGGCTTCTATCAGCTGATCGGTGAATTCACCTCGCTAGCCTCGATCGGCATGCTCTCCTTTGCTGCTGCGGCGCAGTTCGCGCCGGCACTGATCGGGGGACTCTACTGGAAGCGTGGCAACCGTCTTGGCGTCATCGTCGGCATGAATGCCGGCTTCGCCATCTGGGCTTACACGCTGCTGCTGCCCGCCATGATCAACGCCGGCGTGCTCCCGG
Source organism: Halomonas sp. DP4Y7-1 (assembly GCF_019800705.1). Lineage (NCBI taxonomy): Bacteria > Pseudomonadati > Pseudomonadota > Gammaproteobacteria > Oceanospirillales > Halomonadaceae > Halomonas > Halomonas sp. DP4Y7-1. The sequence goes on from NZ_JAHVKS010000002.1 coordinate 366,025, forward strand.
CTGACTGGCTCAGTGGCGGGCCGCTGGGGATTGCCTGGCTGTCGCCCACCTCGTTGTTCGGGCTGCATGTGGGCGATAACTTCACCCATGGCGTCATGCTGTCGCTGGGGATCAACCTGGTGGCCTACATCTTCGTGTCCCAGGTCACGCCCCAGCGCGTGGTGGAGCGCATTCAGGCCTCGCTGTTCGTGGACAGCGTCGAAACCCGTCAGACCTCGGTCAATCGTCCCTGGACCGGTGCCACCACGGTGGGCGACCTCAAGGTGCTATGCCAGCGATTCCTCAGCGCCGGCCAGGTCGACCGTGCCTTCAGCGACTACGCCCGTCGCAACGGCAAGGCACTGGAAGACAGCGCACGAGCGTCCATTGACGTGATCCAGTTCACCGAACGTTTTCTGGCATCCGTACTGGGTGCGTCCTCCGCCCGTATCGTGGTCAATTCCGCCCTGCAGGGTCGCGGCATCGGTATTTCCGACGTGATATCCATCGTCGATGAAGCGTCCCAGGTGCTGGAATTCAACCGCGCCCTGCTTCAGGCCACCATCGAGAACATCAACCAGGGCATCAGCGTGGTCGATCAGAACCTGCGCCTGGTGGTCTGGAATCAGCGTTACCTGGAACTGTTTCGCTTCCCGGACCATCTGATTCGTGTCGGCGCGCCCATCGACCGCATCTTTCGCTACAACGCCCATAATGGCGAATATGGCCCAGGTGACCCCGAAGAGCATGTCGAGCTATTGCTCGACAACATTCGCGAGGGACAACCACATCGCTACGTGCGCTACCGCCAGGACGGCAGCGTGCTGGAGGTCCAGGGCAATCCCATGCCCGGCGGAGGCTTCGTCTACACCTATCAGGACATCACCCAGCAGAAACGCACGGAAGAGGCGCTGATCCGTTCCGAGAACAACATCCGTATCTACACGGACAACGTGCCGGCATTGATCGCCTACTTCGACCGTGAGTGCCGCTACCTGTTTACCAACCGGGCCTACGAGCAAGCCTTCAGCATCAACCGCAACGAGGTGATCGGCAAGAAGGTCACCGACGTGATCCCGACCGACATGGCAGAGGAGCGCACGCCCTGGTTCAAGCGCACGCTGGCCGGAGAACGGGTCAGTTTCGAGGTCTCGCTGGACATCAGCGGTGAAGGGCTTCGCTACATGCTGGTGACCTACACCCCCCACTTCGGCGACAGTGGCGCCATCCTCGGTTTCTTCGCCCTGTACCAGGACATCACTGAACGCCGCCGAGCCGAGATTGCCCTTAAGGAAACCAACGAGACGCTGGAAGAGCGCGTGCGCTCCCGTACTCTGGCGCTGTCCGAGGCCAACTCGGCACTGCGCCAGGAAAACCGGGTCAGGGCCGAGGCGGAGCAGGCGCTGCGCCAGGCCAAGCAGGTGGCCGAAGATGCCAATGCCTCCAAGACCCGCTTCCTGGCGGCGGCCAGCCACGACCTGCTGCAGCCGCTCAATGCGGCGCGACTGTTCACGTCGGCCCTGTCCCAGGACATGGGGGCCGAGGACATGAAGCGCACCATCGGCCACATAGACAGCTCGCTGCAGTCTGCCGAGGAGCTCCTCGGCACCCTGCTGGACATCTCGAAGCTGGATGCCGGGGCGCTGACGCCGCGTCGCAGCCACTTCGCCCTGACCGATATCCTGCGGCCCCTGCAGGCCCAGTTTGCGGTAATGGCCGAGGACCGAGGTCTTGACCTGAAGGTGGTGGGCTCACGCCTGTGGGTCGACAGTGACAGCCAGATGCTCAGGCGCATCATCCAGAATTTTCTGTCGAACGCGATTCGCTACACCCAGGAGGGCCGCGTGCTGCTGGGTATCCGGCGACGGGGCGAACGTCTGTTGATCGAGGTGTGGGACAGCGGCCCTGGCATTCCAGAGGCCAAGCAAGCGGAGATCTTTCAGGAGTTCCGCCGGCTGGACCAGGCTTCCCGACACAAGGAAAGCGAAAAGGGACTGGGACTGGGGCTGTCGATTGCCGATCGCATGAGCCGGGTGCTCGATCATCCCATCCGCGTGCGCTCCTGGGTCGGTATCGGCACCGTGTTCTCGGTCAGCGTGCCGCGGGTCGAGGCCAAGGCCGAGGTCGCCGAGTCGGACAGCAAGCCCTCACGCAAGGTCGCCAGCAAGCTCGATGGCAAGCGCATTCTGTGTATCGACAACGAGTCGCTGATTCTCGAGGGCATGAAGGCGATGCTGTCGGGCTGGGGCTGCGAGGTCTTCACCGCCACCTCCATCGGCGGCGCCAAGTCGGTACTGCGACACCTGGATGGCGATCCTGACGCCATCCTGGCCGACTACCATCTGGACAATGAAGTCACTGGACTGATGGCACTGGATGCCCTGAGCGAGCGCCTCGAAGGAGAAGTACCCGGCATCGTGATTACTGCAGACCGTACCGAAGAGGTGGCAGAGGAGGTCCGTCGCGGTGGCTTCCAGCTGCTGCTCAAGCCGGTGCGGCCCGCGGCCCTGCGTGCGCTGTTGACGCGGACCCTGCAGGCCAGCCAGGCCCCTTCATGAGGTGCAGCAACGTGCAGGCAGCCTTGCCGCCGACATCCTTGACGGCGTTTGCCTGCAGACACATGGTGCACCAGCCCCGCGCGATAACCCCGCGGGGGCTGGTCTCAGGTACCACAGAAGGTTCTGAGCACGCGCTCGTCTCGCGTCGGGGGTGCCATCAGCCAGGCCTCGCTCGGCGCCTCATGGGGGCGCGTCACGGCGGCCAGCAATGACTCAAAGACGCTCAAGTCATCGTCGTCCACCGCGGCCCGGATGGCCTTCTCGACCAGGTGGTTGCGCGGGATCACCAGGGGATTGGCAGCGCTCAATCGCTGCCTCAGGGTTGGCGCGTCCACACCCTGTTGCTGCAGCCGCTGGCGCCAACGCGGCAGCCAGTCGTCAAGGCGATGACGTCGCTCGAATCCTTCGGCCAGGGTCTCGTCACCATCTTCCAGTGCGGCCGACAGACGGGCGAAGCCAAGGGTAAAGTCGGCATTGCCCTCCTCCATCGCCTTGAGCAGATCCTCGCCCAGGGCAAGATCATGGTCATCTGACTGGTCGTCTTGGCTATCGAGCCCCAGCTTGGCGCGTAGCACGGCGGTCCAGGCAGCATCATGCTGTTCGGCAAAGTTCTCGATCGACGCCGTGGCCAGCTCAACCGCGCGCTCCTGGTCGTCATCGATCAACGGCAGTAGCGTCTCGGCCAGGCGCGCCAGGTTCCACTGGGCGATGGCGGGCTGATTGTCCCAGGCATAACGGCCTCGCTCGTCGATGGAACTGAACACCCGGTGGGGATGAAAGGCGTCCATGAAGGCGCAGGGCCCGTAGTCGATGGTCTCACCGGAGATCGCGCAGTTGTCGGTGTTCATCACGCCATGGATGAAGCCAAGCCCCTTCCATTGGGCGATCAGACTGGCTTGACGCTCCACCACCGCGTCCAGCAGCGCCAGCGCCCTGCCTCCTTCCGTACTCTCGGCCGGTTGGGGCGCACTCTCGGCCAGATGTGGCGCACTTTTGGCCAGGTGTGGATAGTGACGCTCAATGCAGAAGTCCACCAACAGAGACAGGGCCTCGGTATCCCGCCGCGCGGCAAAGTACTGGAAAGTGCCCACGCGGATGTGGCTGGTTGCCACCCGCGTCAGCACCGCTCCCGGCTCCACCATCTGACGCACCACGGAATCGCCGCTGGCCACTGCTGCCAGTGCGCGTGTGGTAGGAACCCCCAGGGCGGCCATGGCCTCGGATACCAGGTATTCCCGTAGAACCGGCCCCAACGGGGCGCGGCCATCGCCTCCACGGGAGAACGGCGTGCGCCCGGCTCCCTTGAGTTGCACCTCCCGCAGCGTGCCATCCCGGTGCGTGAGCTCACCCAGCAACAGGGCACGGCCGTCTCCGAGTTGAGGCACGAAGTTACCGAACTGATGGCCAGCATAGGCAGTCGCCACAGGGCGGGCCCCCTCCGGCACCAGGTTGCCTCCCAGCACCTCGGCAAGCTGGTGATCATCCAAGGCATCCAGGTTCAGCCCCAACGCCTCGGCCAGGGGGCGATTGAACGCCAGCAAGCGTGGTGACGATACCGGCGTCGGTGACATCTCGGCTCGCATGCGATCCGGCAAGGACGCATAGCGCGCGGAAAAAGCGGGAAACATGACATACCCTCAGGCTAGCAATGACGCTGGGACCACCCTCGACCCCAGACGCGCCGTCGTCAAGCCTAGGACAGACGCTTCGTGGTGGAGAGGATCAGCAAGACAGGCCGCATTGTGCTTGATCACTGGCCAGACTCACCAGCAGGATCAGCGATCCGCGGTGGCTTCAAGCTTGCGCACACTGGATACGAAGTCGCTGAAACGCTCGCCCTGAATCAGCACGTGATCGCGCAAGATGCGCTCAGCGGCCTCCGCATCGCCAGCCGTAAGGGCGTCCAGCACAGCGCGATGCTCCTCCAGCGAACTCTGCATTCTGGAGCGCACCTGCAGCTGCAGCCGACGATAGGGTTTCAGCCTTTGCTTGAGCGACTGAGCCTCCTCGGCCAGGAAGGCGTTGTGACTGGCCGCATAGATAATGCTGTGAAAGGACTCGTTCTCATAATAGTAGGCGTCGCTGTCGCCGGTCTCGCTGGCTCTCTGGCAGCCCTCGAAGGCGGCCTGCAGCGCCTCAAGTTCCTCCGGGGTCATGCGCCGGGCGGCAAGACGGCCACACATGCCTTCCAGCTCCGCCATCACCTCGAACATCTCGATCAATCGCTCAAGCCCGAGCCGTGCCACAAAGGTGCCCTTCTTGGGATAGACGGTCACCAGACCACTGGCTACCAGCTGCTGGATGGCTTCTCGCACCGGCGTGCGCGATACCTTGTAGGCCTCGCACAGGGCCTCGGGGTCCAGGCGCTCACCCGGCGCGCGTCGACCGTTGATGATGTCGTCCTCTAGAGAGTCTCTCAAGCGCTGAGCGTTGGAGGTCTTGTTGCTCATGTCAGCATCCTCGCCGGCAAGCCTAACTCTGCCAGTTCATCGATTCATCGGCCCAACCGCCACCTTGGTCTAAGCCTGCCGCATTGACAGGAATATACCTGAGGGCTATTGATGTATACATCATAGCAAATGAAACATTTTTTACACCCTTTATCACCCGCCGTCCGCGGCACCCATCGCCACAATAACAACTCCTCAAGGAGACACCATGACACGCCACGCCTCCCCCGCTCATCCCGCTCGCTCGGCTGATTGCGATTGCACGACTCAGGACGCTCGCTCACTCCAGCAGGCTCGACCACGCTCAGGCACCAGGGCGCTGACGGTCGCCGCTTGCGTTGCGCTGTCGTCACTGGCCGTCAGCGCCTCGGCCAGCGCGGAAACCACGCTGCGGGTCTCTCACCAGTTTCCTGGCGGCCAGGGAGATGTCCGCGATGAAATGGTGCAACTGATGGCCAAGGAAGTGGAAGCTGCCGACGTTGACCTGGCCCTGCAGGTCTACCCCGGCCAGTCCCTGTTCAAGGCCAAGGAACAGTGGGGCGCCCTGGTGCGCGGTCGCCTCGACATGACCTCACTGCCGCTGGACTATGCCAGCGGGCGCCATCCTGAATTCTCCGCCACGCTGATGCCTGGCCTGGTGCGCAATCATGAACGCGCCCAGCGACTCAATGACTCGGCGTTCATGGACATGATCAAGCAGGTCATCCAGGACGCCGGTGCGCGGGTGCTGGCCGATGCCTGGCTGGCCGGTGGATTCGCCTCCAACAAGCAGTGCATCACCTCACCTGACACGGTGGCGGGGCAGACCATGCGCGCGGCAGGCCCGGCTTTCGATGAAATGCTGGCAACCGCGGGTGCTTCCATCGCCTCGATGCCATCGTCAGAGATTTACACCGCCATGCAGACCGGTGTCCTGGACGGTGCCAACACCTCGTCAGGCTCCTTCGTGTCCTACCGCATCTACGAGCAGGTCAACTGCCTGACAGCACCGGGGGAAAACGCCCTGTGGTTCATGTACGAGCCGATCCTGATCTCGGAGCAAAGCTGGAGTCGACTCGATGAGGCCCAGCAGCAGGCGTTGCTCGAGGCCGGTGAAAAGGCCGAGGCCTACTTTGCGGAACAGGCCGCCAAGCTGGATCAGACCATGGTGGACGTGTTCGAGGAAAATGGCGTGGACGTCGTGCAGATGTCCCAGGCGGACTATGACGCCTGGCTCGAGGTGGCCAAGGAGAGCGCCTACAAGAGCTTTGCCGAGAACGTGGACAACGGTCAGGCGCTGATCGACGCCGCTCTGGCCGTGGAATGAACCGAGGAAGGCGCGGCGTGATGCCGCGCCTTGCTGCTCGTTGCCGTCATGTCACCTCGGAGGCTCCATGTCCCATACTCACTCTCCCCCCCACGTCGAGGCCGCGACTGCTGCCTTGTCACGCCGCCACAGCGCCGGCCCCATCGGCGCGTTCTGTCGTGGCATGGACAGGCTCTCCATCGCCTTCGCCGTTGTCGCGGCGGCTGCACTGCTGCTGGGCGTGCTGGCCGTCTGTCATATGATCTTCGTGCGCTATCTGCTTGGCGAAAGCACCACCTGGCAGACCGAATTCGCCATCTTTTCGATCACCGGCGCCATGCTGCTGGGTTCCCCCTATGTGCTGCTCACCGGTGGCCAGGTGGCAGTCACCGTGCTGCCCGACGCCCTCAAGGGAGGCCTGAAGAGTGCCATGAACCTGGTCGCTGCGCTGTGCGGCCTGGGGTTCTGTATCGCCCTGGCCTTCGGCTCGTGGCTGTATCTGCTTGAGGCGTTCCACGGCGGCTGGACCACCGGCACGGTATGGAACCCTCCGCTGTGGCCAGCACTCGTTCCGCTGGCCCTCGGCTCGACCCTGCTGGCGATCCAGTATCTGGCAGACATTCTGGGAGGAGCGCGCTGATGGACCCCGTCACCAGCGGTATCCTTATTGTCACCGCACTATTCGTGCTGATGGCCATCGGCACCCCCATCGCCTTCGCCCTGAGCGGGGTCTCATTGGCCGCCCTGGTGCTTGATCAAGGCATGGGCGAGCTGACCTACTTCGGCGAGACCTTCTTCGGCAGCCTGGCCTCATTCGGCTTCGTCGCGATACCCATGTTCATCCTGATGGGGGCGGCCGTGGCATCGTCCCCCACCGGACGAGACCTCTACCGTTCACTGGATCTGTGGCTCGGCAAGGTGCCCGGTGGACTGGCCATCTCCAATATCGGCGCCTGCTCGATCTTCGCAGCGCTATCAGGTTCGTCTCCGGCCACCAGCGCAGCCATCGGCAAGCTGGGCATTCCCGAGATGCGCAAGCGCGGCTATCCGGATGGTGTCGCCGCGGGGTGTGTCGCAGCAGGGGGTACCCTGGGCATTCTGATTCCGCCTTCGGTCACCATGATCGTCTACGGGATTTCCACCGAGACGTCGATCGGCCGCCTGTTCATCGCCGGCGCCTTGCCCGGTGTCATGCTGGCGCTGCTGTTCATGGCCTGGACCCTTATCGCCTGCAAGCTGGCCGGTGGCTATCACGCCCCCAACCCAGTAGCGGAAGCCGCTCGCGAGCTCAAGGACAAGGTCGCCAGCAACGTCGAGCACAACCTCAAGGCACTGGTACGGGTGCTACCCTTCCTGGTCGTGGTCAGCGGCATCCTGTTCGCCCTCTACGGCGGTGTCGCCACGCCCTCAGAGGCCGCCGGAGCGGGTGCCTTCCTGTGCCTGGCACTGGCCATCGTGGTCTACCGCATGTGGCAGGTGAAGCCGCTCACCACCATCATGCGTGACGCGCTGCGGGAAAGCGTGATGATCATGCTGATCATTGCATGCGCCGAGATCTTTGCCTATGCGCTGTCGTCGCTGTTCATCACCCAGACCGTGGCCGAGGCCATCGCCAGTCTTGAGGTCAATCGCTGGGTGCTGATGGGCATCATCAACGTCTTTTTGCTGGTGGCCGGCTTCTTTCTGCCTCCGGTGGCAGTCATCGTCATGACGGCGCCGATTCTGCTGCCCATCATTCTGGCGGCCAACTTTGATCCCTACTGGTTCGCGGTCATTCTGACCATCAACCTGGAGATTGGCCTGATCACCCCGCCGGTGGGCCTCAACCTGTTCATCATCAAGGGGATAGCCCCAGATATCGCGCTCAAGGACATTCTGCTCGGTAGCCTGCCCTACGCTCTGTGCATGGTGCTGGGCATCATCCTTCTATGCATCTTTCCGGGCATTGCCACCTGGCTGCCTGACCTGATCATGGAAACCGCCGGCTGATCGGCTCCGCCCCAACGAGGTGTTTCTGATGAACTTCAGCTTTCTGCAGGAACTGTTGTCCAACATCACCCAGCGCGACGCCCTGCTGCGCAGGCGTAGCGATGGCCCACCGCTGGACCACTCCCAGGTGATCGACGCCTGTCATCGACTGCTGGCAAGCGACGGCGAAGCATCGAGCATTACCCTCGCCTGCCAGGCCCTGGATGCCTATGGGCGCCTGGGCGACGCCGAGAAGACCCGCTTCTTCCTGACCCTGACAGAGGAGTTCACCGCAGACCCCGACGCCGTGGATCGCGCCTACCAAGACTACCGTGTCGAGCGCGGCAACATGGCACTTCAGCGTTTGTTCGAGGCCTGCGAGCCCAGACGGCAGGAGCTGCTGCGTCGCCTCAACCTCACCACCGGCGGAACCCATGATCTGGTGCGCATGCGCGAGGATCTGCTGCCCAGGCTCAAGGACAACCCGGATCTCAGGGCGCTCGATGATGACTTTGCCCACCTGTTTGCCTCCTGGTTCAACCGGGGTTTTCTGGTCCTCAAGCGCATCGACTGGAACACCCCGGCGGCAGTGCTGGAGAAGATCATTCGCTACGAAGCGGTACACGAGATCTGCGACTGGAATGATCTGCGCCGCCGCCTGGATGCTCGTGACCGACGCTGTTTTGCCTTCTTTCACCCGGCCATCGGCGACGAGCCGCTGATCTTCGTCGAGGTCGCCTTGACCAAGGGACTGCCAGACCGCATCCAGCCGATTCTCGATGCCAACCACGAGGCCATCGAGGCGGAAGATGCCGACAGTGCCGCCTTCTTTGGCATCAGCAACTGTCAGGTGGGACTGCGCGGTATCTCCTTCGGCAACTTCTTGATCAAGCAGGTGGTGCAGGAGCTGAAGGCCGAGCTGCCCAGGCTCAAGCATTTCGTCACCCTCTCTCCCGTGCCTGGATTTCGCGCCTGGCTGGACGCCGAGCGCCAGCGGGAAGATGGCCGGCTGGACGATGACACCCAGACGCTGCTCAAGGAGCTCGATAGCGAAGGGTGGGAGGCAGACCCGGAGCGCGCCAAGACCCTGGGCGAGGCTATCCGCCCCCTGGCGGCCCACTACCTCACGAAAGAGCGCAACCCCAAGGGGCTGCCCCTCAACTCGGTCGCTCGCTTTCATCTCGGCAATGGCGCCGAGCTTCACCGCATCAACTGGCTAGGCGACACCTCGCGCCGCGGCCTGGCCCAGTTCGGCGGTCTGATGGTCAATTACCTTTACGTCCTCGATGACATCGAGGGCAATCACGAACGCTACTCCAGCGAAGGCACGGTCGCCTGCTCTTCCCAGGTCAAGGACCTGCGTCGGCGAGCACGCAAGCATCTCAAGGGAGATCCCGTCACATGAACCACAACCTCTTTGCCACCTTTGAAAAACGCATGCACGAGCGTGGCGATGCCCCCTTCATCACCACCCGGGAAGGTCGGGATTACCGTTACTCGGACGCCCTCGACATGGTGGCACGGCTGGCTGGCGCGCTGGTCGAGCTTGGCGTCGGCCCGGGGGACAGAGTCGCCGTGCAGGTCGACAAGAGCCCCGAGGCCATTTTGCTCTACCTGGCCAGCCTCAAGGTCGGCGCCGTCTACCTGCCGCTCAACACCGGCTATACCAGCGAGGAAATACGCTATTTTCTCGGCGACGCCGAGCCCGCGCTGTTCGTGTGTCGTCCGGCCTCACTCGACGCCGCCACTCAGGTCGCTTCATCCTGCGGCGACGTACGTGTGGTGTCGCTGGGCACTGCCGCCGACGGCGGACTGATGGACGTGGTCGCCGCGGCCTCACCCGTCACCGACTGCCTTGAGCGCGACGCCAACGATCTGGCCGCCATCCTGTACACCTCCGGCACCACGGGTCGTTCGAAGGGGGCCATGCTCAGCCACGGCAACCTTGGGTCGAATGCCGAGGCGCTGGTGTCTGCCTGGCGCTTTAGCGCAGACGACCGCCTCATCCATGCCCTGCCGATCTTCCACACCCACGGCCTGTTCGTGGCCTGCAACGTGATCCTGATGGCCGGTGCCAGCATGCGCTTCCTGCCCAAATTCGATGCGGATGTGGTGTTCGAAGAAATCGCACAGGGCACCACCATGATGGGTGTGCCGACCTTCTATACGCGCCTGCTGAAGGACCCTCGACTCACCCGTGAAGCCACCGCCAATATGCGCCTGTTCACCTCTGGCTCGGCGCCGCTGACCGCCGACACCCATGAGGCCTTCGAGGCGGCCACGGGCCATGCCATTCTCGAACGCTACGGCATGACCGAAACCAACATGAATACCTCGAACCCTTATGACGGCCAGCGTATCGCCGGCACCGTCGGGATGCCCTTGCCGGGGGTCGAGGTACGCATTACCGATCGCGAAGGCAAGCATCATGACGCGCTGCCCCAGGGCGAGATTGGCATGCTCGAGGTGCGTGGCCCCAACGTGTTTCAGGGATACTGGCGGATGCCGGAGAAGACCGCGGAGGAGCTGTTGGACGATGGCTTCTTCATCACCGGCGACCTGGCGTTGATCGACGAGCGAGGCTATGTGCAGATCGTTGGACGGGACAAGGACCTGGTGATCTCCGGGGGCTACAACGTCTACCCCAAGGAGGTCGAGGGCCATATCGACGAGCTCGGCGGCGTGCTCGAATCAGCGGTCATCGGGCTACCCCACCCGGATCTGGGCGAGGGCGTCACCGCCGTGGTCGTCCCGGCAGAAGGCGCCACACCGCAGGAAACCGAGATCATTGCCGCGCTGGCCGACAAGCTTGCGCGCTACAAGCAGCCGAAGCGGGTGTTCTTTGTCGACAGCCTGCCACGCAACACCATGGGCAAGGTGCAGAAGAACCAACTCAGAGAGCGCTTCAAGGATACCTACGCGGCCAGCTCATAGGCGCCATCTGTTCCCCTATGCTCGTTCATTCATAACACCCCGCAACGGCGCCCCATTGGGCGCCGTTGAGCGTTCGCGGGAGTCTCGGCGCCCATATATACTCACACCCACCAACGTTGTGGAGACCCTCCATGCAGCCTATGGTGCGTGCTGCTGCTCTGACCGGCTATCCGACCCTGCTCAGCGAGTTGGGAGGCAGTGCCCATCAGGCGCTGGCTCGCCTGTCCTTGCCTGGCGACTACCTTGACCGCCCCGACCGCCTTATTCCGGTGGCGACCAAGATCGACTTGCTCGAGCTGGGCGCTCAGCTCAGCGGCTGTCGCCATTTCGGCCTGCTGCTGGGACGCCACCAGAACATTTCCATGCTGGGCATGGTGGGTCTGCTGATTCAGCAGTGCGACACCCTGCGTGAGGCCATGGTCACCATTGCCGATCAGATCGGTCGGCATGTACAGGGCCTTGAGGTCAGACTGGAAGAGCGCGACGACCAGGCCCACTATCACTTCACCTATCGGGTTCCCGGCTACATCAGGCCATCACGCCAGCATAACGACAACACCCTGATGGGGGCCTACAACATCCTCACCTTCCTGTATGGCGAGCCCATCAAGCTGCGCGCCGTATACCTGTGTGGCGAAGAGCCCAAGGACCTGGAACCCTACACCCAGCAATTCCATGCCGCCCTGCGCTTCAACCATCCGGAGAACACTCTGGTCTTCGACCGGCATTGCCTTGACCACGCGATTGCCGGGGGCAGCCCCGCGCTGCGCAGACTGATCAACTCCTTGCTGCATCGTCACCGCTGGGACGATATCGAAAGCAAGGTGGAGTGGATCATCACCAACCTGCTGCCGCTGGATCAGGTCAGCCTGGAGGCGGTGGCCACGGCGCTGGATGTCCCACCGCGCACGCTGCAGGACCGGCTGCTCAAGCGAGGCCTTAGCTTTCAGCACTTGCTGGACCGGGTCCGCATGCGCAGCGCTCAGGTGTATATGCTGGACACCCACCTTAGCCTCACCGAGATCGCCGACCTGCTGGGCTATAGCCAGCTCAGCGCATTGACTCGCAGTTTCAAGCGCGTCATGGGCGAGAGTCCTGCCCAATGGCGACGAAAGCATAAGGCTGAAACGGCCAATATTGCGTCATTTGTCAAGTAACACGCGCCTTCGGTCAATCTGTGGCCTCCCGCCTTCACTATGCTCGGGCATGACAATAACGAGACGAGCAGGGGGACCCGGCCATGTCTGCCAGCGAGCAAGCGCACTTCGACTTCGACCAGATCATCATCGGCACCGGCTTCGGTGGTTCCGTCAGCGCCCTGCGCCTGTCGGAGCAGGGACATCGGGTCTTGATGCTGGAAAAAGGACGGCGCTGGAAGGACCAGGAGTTCTCGGATAACTCCTGGAATCTCAAGAAGTTTCTATGGGCTCCCAAGCTTGGGCTGACAGGCAATCTGCAGATCAGCCTGACCCGCAAGATCACCGCCCTGCATGGCGTCGGGGTGGGCGGCGGCTCACTGGTCTACGCCAATGTCCATCTGATTCCCAAGGATGAAGTCTTTGCCGCCGAATCCTGGACCCGGGTGCATCACGACTGGAAAGATCGCCTGATGCCCTACTACGGGCTGGCCCAGCGCATGCTCGGGGTCACCAAGAGCCACTACGAGAATGCCGCGGATCACGCCCTCAAGGAAACCGCCAGGCGCATGGGCCGTGAGGCCACCTACCAGACCGTCAACACGGGCGTGTTGTTCCCTGAAGACCCCGCCGATGGCAGCGGTGCCGGACGTGGCGATCCCTACTTCTCCGGGGACGGCCCCACACGTAACAGCTGTCGCTATTGCGGTGGCTGCACCATGGGCTGTCGCCACAACGCCAAGAACACGCTGGTCAAGAACTACCTGTGGTTTGCCGAGCGTAACGGCGTCGAGATTCGTGCCGAGAGCGAAGTCACCCGTATCGAGCCGCTGGCCAACGATCGCGGAGAGCGTGATGGCAGTGCCGGCTACGAGATCACCGTGCAATCCTCGACCGCCCGCTTCGCCAAGAAGCCCTATCGACTGAGGTGCCGAGGGCTGGTGCTATCCGCCGGGGTGTTCGGCACCATCCCCCTGCTGCTCAAGGCCAGGGATCAGGACAAGACACTCCCCCGGCTATCGTCGCGGCTGGGACGGGAGGTGCGCACCAATTCCGAGACCCTTATCGTCAACACCGCCCGGTTTGCCGATGGGCAGGGCCAGCCCCAGGAAATCTGCCATGGCCCGACCATCACCTCGATGTTCGACCCTGACGACGAGACCCGCATCGAGATCAACCGCTTTCCTCGCTACGGTGACGCGACCTTTGCCCTGCAGAGCGCCGTGCCGCTGACCGACGCCCAAGGCCAGGTGCCACGCTCTGTCAGCATGTTGATCAACATCCTGCGCCAGCCGCTCAAGACGCTGCGCATGCTCAACCCGGTGGGCAAGTCCCGCCACTCGATCATCTTTCTGGTGATGCAGACGCGGGATACCTACGTCCATCTGAAAAGCCATCGTCCCTGGTATAGCGCCTTTGCCCCAGGCTGGTCGGTCTACCAGGACAAGGGCGACCGGGCCCTGACCAACTACTTTCCCATCGCCCACGAGGCCGCTCGACACTATGTCGCCGCCGCTGGCGGCGGCGATGCCGGCAATGTGGCTACCGAGGTCCTTTCCGGTGCTCCCAGCACGGCTCACCTGATGGGCGGCGTCGCCATCGGTACCGATGCCGACAACGGGGTGGTCGATGACCGTGGCCACGTCTTTGGCTATCACAACCTGCGCGTCATCGACGGCTCGCTGATTCCCGGCAACCTGGGGGTCAACCCGTCGCTGACCATCCTCGCCCTGGCCGAGTACGCCTGGGCCAACGCCCCTGTGTTTGATCAGGCGCGGGCCGCCAGCGTTCGGCGCGTCCATTTTTCAGCTCCCCTGCCGGGTTCCAGCTCATCCCTGGACGGTAGCGGGGACCTGCACGACCTCATCGCCAGCGACGGCGCCAGCCCTTCCCCTACGACGAGCGAACACGCCGGAGCCGACCTATGAACGCGCCACTCGCCTCCCACGACGATGCGACCCAGGATGACCTGAACGCGGCCTTCACCCTGCAGCGGCAGGCCTATTTGGCAGACCCTGTGCCCGACTATCAGGCACGCGTGCAGCACCTGCGCGCCCTGGCCAGGATGATCCAGGACCACCAGGAGGCCATTGTCCAGGCGATCAGCGACGATTTCGGCAATCGCGCTCGGGAAGAAACCCTGTTCTGCGAATTTGTGGTGGTACTCAGCGACATCAAGGATGCCATCAAGCATCTCAAGTCATGGATGCGGCCCCAGCGTCGACGGGTCGATCACAGTCTCTACTTTGGCGCCCGCAACAGGGTCATCCCTCAGCCGCTGGGGGTGGTCGGCGTGCTGGTACCCTGGAACTTCCCGCTCAACCTGAGCCTGGCCCCGCTGATCGGCATCTTTGCCGCCGGCAATCGCGCGCTGGTCAAGATGTCGGATCGCTCGCCTCGCCTGACCCAGCTGCTGATCGATATCTGCCCAAGCTACTTTGCCGCGGACAAGCTCAGATTCTTCGCCGATGATGGCATGCTTGGGCCACATTTTAGCCGGCTGCCCTTCGATCACCTGGTCTTCACCGGCTCCACCGCCACCGGACGCAAGGTGATGGCCAACGCCGCCGAGAACCTGACACCTGTCACCCTGGAGCTGGGGGGCAAGGCTCCGGCGATACTCGCCCCGGATTTTCCATTGGAAGAGGCCGCCAGACGGCTGCTGTTCGTCAAACTGCTCAACGCAGGTCAAATCTGCACCACGGTGGACTACCTGTTTGTGCCTGAAGGGACGCTGGATGCCCTGGTGGATGCTGCCAAGGCCATCGTTCACCAGCGTTACCCCGACCTGGCAAGCCCGGACTACACCTCGATCATCGACGAGACCTCCTATCAGCGTCTTCAGGCCACCCTGGACGATGCCGAGGCCAAGGGCGCGCGAGTCATTCGACTGTCACAACAGGGCAGTGATCCGGCCACGCGCAAGTTCGCCCCCCACCTGGTGCTGGACGTGGCCGATGACATGCAGATCATGCAGCGCGAGATCTTCGGCCCGCTGCTGCCCGTGATGACCTACCGCGAGCCACAGGAGGTCATCGACTACATCAATGCTCGGCCTCGCCCTCTTGCGCTCTATCCCTTCTCCCGGGACACGGCGCTGGTGGATCGCTATATCGAGCGTATCCAGTCGGGAGGGGTCTCGGTCAATCATGCCTTGCTGCACGTGGGTCAGCATGACCTTCCCTTTGGCGGCATCGGCGACAGCGGCATGGGCCACTATCACGGGCGCGATGGTTTCATCACCTTTTCGAAACTGCGCCCGGTGTATCGACAGGGCCCCTTCGACAGCATGAAACCGCTGATACCGCCCTACACCAGGACCACCCACAAGGTCCTCAAGCTGATGCAATGGCTGGCGCGCTAGGGATGACCCCATGCAGCGCAGGCTTGTGATGACGGTATTACCTGCCCCGTCAAAACGATCTGGAGCCCCGACATGACCACCGCTGGCATCCCTGAGCTGCCCTCCTACCTCGCTCACATCCAGGGCTTCCCGTTGATCCGGGACCGAGGCGACATCGAGACCATCGAGCAGACGCCCTGGGAATCCCTGGGCCTGCCCGAGAGCACGCTGGATGTGATTGCCGACAGCGCTCGCCGAATGCCCGACGCTGTCGCCCTTCGCTTCGTCATGCAGCCCGATGACGACAGCAGCCACTGCTATCGCTACCGCGACTTTCTCGCCCGCACCCTGCAGGCGGCCAATGCCTTTCATGCCCTTGGCATCGACCGGGACGCGGTCGTCTCGTTCCTGCTGCCAAGCCTGCCGCAGACCCACTTCACCCTGTGGGGGGCGGAAGCCGCAGGAGTGGTCAATCCGATCAACCCGATGCTCGAGCCCGAGCACATTGCCGGCATCATGAAGGCCGCGGGCACCCGCGTTCTGGTTGCCCTGGCCCCCTTTCCCGGCAGCGACATCTGGGCCAAGGTCGAGGCCATCAGAGACCAGGTCCCTACCCTCACCAAGGTCCTGTATGTGGACGCGGCGCAGTTTCTGCCCGAGGCAGAGGCCGTCGCCTTGCGTCAGACGCTGCCACTCCCCGATGAGGACTGGTGTGCCGACTTCGACGCCTGCCTCGAGCGTGCCCCTGATGACCACCTGGTCAGCGGACGCCGGATTCGTGCCAGCGACCGTGCCTCGTTGTTCCATACCGGGGGCACCACCGGGCTGCCCAAGCTGGCGCCTCACAGCCACGCCAACGAGGTGGCCAACGCCGCCATGATGCAGATGCTGTTCCGCCATGCCGATGATGCGGTGATCCTGTGCGGGCTGCCGCTGTTTCATGTCAACGCGGTGCTGATCACCGGGCTAGGCCCGCTGATGATCGGCGCTGAGGTGCTGTTGGCAACGCCGGCAGGCTTCCGCACGCCAGGGCTGGTCGAAGGCTTCTGGTCACTGGTGGAGCGTTACCAGGTCACCTTCTTCAGCGCGGTCCCGGCGATCTACTCACGGCTGCTTGAGGTGCCTTTTGGTGACGCCGATGTGTCCAGTCTCACCAGCGCACTCAGCGGTGGTGCGCCCTTGCCTCGAGCGGTTCACGGCCACTTCGAGGAGTTGACGGGGATCGTCCTGATCGAGGGCTTCGGCATGACCGAGGGCACCTGCGGCAGCATGGCCAACCCTCTGGCAGGCGAGCGCCGCACCGGGTCCGTCGGCCTGGCCCTGCCCTACACCGGCGCCCGAGTGGTCGCGCTGGACGACCACGGCCGCTACCTGCGTGACTGTGAGGTCGATGAAATCGGCACCCTGGTGATCCGCGGACCCAACGTCTTCGCTGGCTATAGCCAGCCCGAACAGAACCGTGACATCTGGGCCGAGGAGGGCTGGTTCAACACCGGTGACCTGGCCCGCCAGGATCGGGATGGCTACATCTGGATCACCGGCCGCGCCAAGGACTTGATCATCCGAGGCGGCCACAACATCGACCCACAGCTGATCGAAGATGTCCTGTACCGTCACCCCTCGGTACAGATGGCCGCCGCGGTGGGCAAGCCCTGCGACCGGGTCGGTGAACTCCCGGTGGCCTATGTCAGCCTGCAGCCAGGTCGAGAGGTCGGCGAAGAGGCCTTGCTCAGTCACTGCCAGGCGCACCTGGCAGAGAAGGCCGCGATCCCCAAGAACATCTGGTTCATGGACACGATCCCGCTGACCGCCGTGGGCAAGGTGTTCAAGCCAGCGCTGCGCCAGGATGCGGTCGCACGGGTCTACCGGTCGGTCGCCGATGCCCTGCTCGGCGCGGGGGTGGCCAGGATCAGCGCTCGCCAGGACGCCGCCCTTGGGCTGGTCGCCGATGTCCAGCTGCCCGACAACGTTGACGCCAGCGAGCTTGAACAGCGACTGGCAGCCTACCCGATTCCCTGCCTGTGGCGTCGCTATCCTGCCCGGGAATAGCCACGACATGACGGTATCGCAGCTCCCATAACGATAACGACAAGACCAAGAGGCGAACCATGCCACTCACTTCTACAGCGCATGCCAGCGGCATGCGCCGGACGGCCCTGTGCCTGTCCTTGGCCACCCTGGCGGGCCTCCTGTGCGTCCCTGACGCTGACGCCCTGGAGGGCGACATCGGCGAGATTCACGCCAAGCTTTCCGGCTCGCTCAGTGTCGGCGCCATCTGGCGTGCCGAATCTTCCGACCAGGACTTTCTGTTCCAGGGTAACGCCGAGGCAGCCGACTCTGGCGCCAGTGGCTACAACCCCACGGGGGCACGCAACATCGATGATGGTCGTGCCAACTATGCCGATCGCGAGCTGGCCTCCACGCCGGTGATCCTGGCGACCCAGTTGGATCTCGACTATCGCAACGTCGGTGCTCGGATTGCCGGCAAGGCCTGGTATGACATCCACCAGCAGCACCACAGCGTCCCGTTCGGCAGTCTGGCCAATGGCTACGAGCGCAACGAACCCCTCGATGACCACCGCTTTCATCGCCTGTCACGCTTCAAGGGCACGACGTTCACCGAAGCCTACGTCTACGGGGACTTCGCCCCTGCGGGCCACGACCTCCATCTGACCCTCGGCGACCAGTACCTGCCCTGGGGAGAGAGCAAGTTCTTCATCAACGGGGTCAATACCATCAATCCCTACCGCCCGGCGGCGCTGCGCATGCCGGGCGACAACCTGCGTCTGGCGACCACCCTGCTGTCGGCAGAGCTGGCCCTGACACCACGCTGGGAGCTGGGGGCCTTCTACCAGCTCGACTGGGACAAGTCGGTGCTCGATGGCTGCGGCACCGCCTTCAGTTCTTACGACTACATCGCCGATGGCTGTGGTGGTGCGGTACCCCGGGGGCCCAATGACCGGGCAGGCTACCAGGGAGATTTGTATGTCGACCGAGGACCGGACGATACGCCGGAGGATGAAGGCCAGTTCGGCTTGCGCCTGAGCTATTCGCCCAGCGCGGATACCACCTTCTCCGGCTACGCCATGAATATCCACTCCCGCCGCCCCTACGCCAGCGTCATCTCCGACAGCTACACCGGCCCCGATGACAACGGCCTGTCGCCGGGCTGGCGGCCGCCAACCGACTCAAGCTATGACCGCTCACGCAACATGCAGTACTTCGCTGACTACCCAGAGGATATCCAGGTCTTCGGGTTGGGCTTTCACACCAAGTTCGGTCAAGCCACGCGAGTGTTTGGCGAGTACAGCTTTCGTCATGACCAGCCGTTGCAGCTGGCCACCGCAGACCTGATCGCGGCCTTCATCGCCGATCCTGAATTCCTGTCCGGCGCCATTGGCCAGGACATCACCCTGGCTCAGGCCGCCCGCGACACCGCAGCAGGCGATGTCTTTCGAGGTTTTGACCGCTACGACGTGTCCCAACTGACCCTTGGCGCTATCCAGCCGGTACCGGACGTATTGGGTTCCAAGGCGCTGGTGCTGGTGGGCGAAGCCGGCATGAAGTATGTCCACGACCTGCCCAGCCTGGACGAGCGTCGCTATGCCAAGGGCGATTTGTTCGGCACCGACCTGGCCCAGGGCAGCGAAGCGGGTTGCACCATCGCTACCGCCAACCCTGCCTACAAGGGGCGCGGCTGCTCCGGGGACGGTTACGCCAGCGATTTTTCGTGGGGCTATCGCCTGCGCGGTCAGCTGATTTACCCCAATGTGCTGCCGGGGCTGACGCTGACGCCCTACGCCCTGTTTGGCCATGACGTTTCCGGCTGGTCCTATGACCTCAACTTCGTCGAAGACCGGCTGTTCGGCAGCCTTGGCCTGCAAGCGGACTTCCAGGAGCGCTACCACGCCGAGGTGAGCTGGAGCGGCAGCGGCAACACCCCCTATGCAGATACCGACTTTGACTATCTGACGGCGAGCCTCAGGGTCGACTTCTGACCGTTGGCGCCAGCACTCAGGACCACGACAACCATCACCCTACACAAGACCAAAAGAGGATATCGTCATGATGTCTCGCTCCCTGCGCCGCACCCTGCTGGCCTCAGCCGTTGCCTTCGCCAGCTACATGCCCTGCGTTTACGCGGCGGACGCCATTGCCCCCAAGCCCGCCAGTGACGCCACCATCGCCGCCCATCAGGCCGTGCTGGACTCTCTCGATTTCTCTGACCGGGCCGACTTCGACGATGCCGGACGCGGACTGATCAAGGCCACCCCGGATCTCAAGATCCAGGCTGACGACGGTCACGTGGTCTGGGACGTCGCGGTCTATCAGGAATTCCTCAACGGCGAGGCGCCCCACAGCGTCAACCCGAGCCTGTGGCGCCAGGCGCAGCTCAACAATACCCCCGGTCTCTACGAAGTGGTCGATGGCATCTACCAGGTGCGCGGCTTCGATCTCACCACCATGAGCGTGATTCGTGGCGACACCGGCTGGATCGTGATCGATCCGATGACCATGACAGAGCCCGCAGAGGCCGCCATGGCACTGGTCAATCAGGAGCTTGGCCAACGACCTGTCACTGCCGTGATCTACACCCACTCTCATCCCGACCACTTCGGCGGGGTCAAGGGGGTGATCAGCCAGCAGCAGGTGGATGCGGGGGAAGTACGGGTCATCGCCCCCGAACATTTCACCGAACACGTCGCCAGTGAGATGGTGCTGCTGGGCAACACCATGAGCCGACGTTCTCAGTACATGCACGCCATGGGCCTGCCGAGAGGGCCTCGTCAGCAGGTCGACAACGGCCTTGGCAAGGGCGTCGCCAGGGGCACCTTCACCCTGATCGAGCCCACCGAGGAGATTACCGCCAGCGGCCAGACGCTGACCGTCGATGGTGTCGAGATCGAGTTCCAGCTGACGCCCTCCACCGAAGCCGATGCCGAGATGATGTTCTACTTTCCCCAGCACCGCGCGCTGATGGCGGCAGAGAACCTCAACGCCTCGATGCACAACATGCTGACACCACGAGGCGCCAAGGTGCGCGATGCCCTGGCCTGGGCCGGCGCCCTGGATGACACCCTCAGCCTGTTCGGGAATCGCTCGGATGTGGTGTTCACCTCTCACTACTGGCCGCGCTGGGGCCAGGACAATGTTCGCAACTACATCGAGAAGCAGCGCGATGCGATCAAGTACCTGCACGACCAGACCCTTCGGCTGGCCAACCTGGGCTACAAACGCGATGAAATTGCCGAGGCCATCCAGCTGCCGGATAGCCTGGCGCAGGAGTGGTTCAATCGCGGCTACTACGGCACCGTCACCCATAACGTGAAGGGCATCTACCAACGTTACCTGGGCTTCTGGAGCGGCAATCCCGCCACACTGAACCCGCTGCCTCCGGTGCCAGCGGGACAGCGCTATGTCGAGGCATTGGGTGGCGCCAACGCCGTGCTGGCCCTTGGCCAGTCCGCCGTTGAGCAAGGCGACTACCGCTGGGCAGCAATGCTGCTGGACCATCTGGTGCAGGCCGAGCCGCAGCTTGCCGAGGCCCGTGAGCTACAGGCGGACGTCTTCGAACAGCTCGGCTACCAGACCGAGTCGGGGCCCTGGCGCAACATCTACCTGACCGGAGCCCGGGAACTGCGCAACGGTATCGATACCGCCAAAGCGGTCACCACCGCCTCCCCGGACATGATCGCTGCGCTGCCGATCGAGCAAGTCTTCGATCTGCTGGCGGTTCGCCTCAATGGTCCCCGCGCAGCCGCCACGCGCCTCACTATCGACTGGCACTTCAGTGACAGCGATAGCCACTACCGGTTGAGCCTGGCCAACGGCGTCCTGCGCCACCGTCGCGACGCCACCGGCGATGACGCCGATCTGAGCCTCACCCTGTCCCGAGATGTGCTGAACCGTGTGCTGCTGCAGCAGACGTCCCTGGGCGATGAAATCGCCGCAGGGCGTGTGACCCCACAGGGTGACCTGCAAACATTGCAGACCCTCTTTGCCCTGATGGACACCTTCAGCCCCACCTTCCCGATTGCCACTTCCGCCATCCCCGCCAACGCCTCGGAGGCTACTTCTGCCAGCGACTAGCAGCGTAATGACAGCGCAATAACAGTCACGAGGTGCGAACGCCCGGGCCGTCACCCGGGCCCTCACTTGGCAAGCAGGAGAGAGAGCATGTTCAAGCAACGTCATATCGTCATCACCGGAGGCTCCTCCGGGCTTGGGCTGGCACTGGCCGGCAGACTGCTGGATAAAGGCGCCCGCGTCACTCTGGTGGCGCGCCAACGGGCGCGTCTGGAAAGCGCCCAGCGTTCACTCATCGCCGCACGGCCCTCCGCCATGGTCGAGATTGAGGCTCTGGACGTGACCGATGCGGCCGCTACACGCAGCGGCATGGACGCCATTGCCGCCAGAACAGAGGGCATCGATGGCCTGATCAACTGCGCCGGCATCCTGCGCGAGGGCTACTTCGAGACGTTGACCGACAACGACTTTCGCGAGGTCATGGAGGTCAACTACTTCGGACCGCTCAACGCCACCCGGGCGGCATTGCCCCATCTGGTCGCCGGCAGCAACAACGACACCAGCACCGGCGCGCCCACGGCCTGGCTGATCAATATCGCCTCGGTGGCTGGCCTCACGGGCGTCTTTGGCTATACCCCCTACTGCGCCAGCAAACATGCCCTGGTAGGTTTGACCGAATCGCTCTACTACGAACTCGCGCCGCGTGGCATTCGCGTCCAACTGGCCTGCCCTGGCGAATTCGACTCCCCGATGGTGGATCAGCTCGAACAGGGCCGCACCCCGGAAAACCGCGCCCAGACGCTGTCCATTCCCAAGGCCAGCGTCGACGCCATCGCCGACGACATCATGGCTGGGCTGGCCCAGGGCGACTTCCTGATCGTGCCGACCCGCAAGGCGCGCCTGGCGACCCTGGGCATGCGACTGCTGCCGAGCCTATCGCGCAGGCTGATGAGGCGAACCGTCGAACGGGTCTATCAGGGCCCCGACGACAGCCTGCAGCGACAGATCGGTTAGGTCGTGCGCCTCAACGCTGGCCAGGGTCAGGTGGCTGCGGCCTGTGCTTCCACAAAGGTCTGATGGTCCTGAGCCACGCAGCGGGCATAGCTCAGGGACAGGGTACTCACCATTTCCACGACGCTGTGCAGCTGGCCGTCAACCTGGCGACCGACCGCACGGGCAAAGCGCCCAGGGTCGTCAGGCGCCAGCGCCGCTGCTCCGCGCAGATGCTCCCGCGCCAGAATCGCTCCCCACTGTTTCACCAGCTGCCGATACGCCTTGCCGCTGTCGAGCTTGTGGGTCGGAAAGTCCTCTTTGTAGGGAGACCGCTCACGCACCGAGAACACCTTGTCACCCAGGTGCAGCCACCCCAGATAGATGTCGGGGTGTTCGGCAATGGCTCGAAAGGCGGCGGCGTGACGGGCGCCTTCGTGGGGAAAAGTGGCTTTCCAGGCTCGCTTGCCGGCGCTGCTCATGAGTACCAGTCCTGCTGGCCCCGGCTGCTCCTTGACGTCGAGAATGACATCGTCGTGCTCGTGATCCTTGCCTCCCTCGATCAAGACGTAGTAGCGCTCGAGGCCCAGCGACCCGGTACCGGCATCAATCCGCCTGGCGGTATCCTTGACGGAAAAGTGCGCATCCCCCGCGTCACTCAGCTCACCTTTCAGGGTACTGCGGTACTCTTCATTGATGGCCTTGCGCAGCTGACTATCCAGATGGGCAGGCAAGTTGATCAGCTTGCCTTCACGCTGCAGCCTGCGCCCGGTTTCCTCCTGCACGGTCCACTTGTCGAGCATCTTGGCCCGACTTTTCTTGCGTTCCACCTTCTGCATGAAGGGCTTGAGCGGCCCCTTGGCGGTATCGACACTGACATGCCCCGGCGACTCTCCCGCGCGATACGTCGCCAGGGTCTTGTGGTAGCTGAGCACCAGATGCTTGAGACCACGCCTCAATGTCTTGCGCGAGACGCCATTCTCCTCAGCATCCAGCACCAGGCTGATGGACAGGCGCCACAGGTCATACTGATAGTCCCCGATCAGCGCATCGTCGAAGTCGTCCATGCCATATCGCACGCGATCGTCATGGTGGCCATAGGCGCCGAAGTTGTAGGCGTGGGCATCGCCCTGCAACCATGTCTGCGTGTCCACCTGGCCACCGAAGAGAGAGAAGCGCCAGTCGTGCCATACATCCGCCCAGTAAAGATGATTGGTGCCCCGAAAGAAGGCGTAGGGAGACGCCGCGATCTTGGCGTACTTGGTGCGCTGGTCATCCGCATCAAGGTGCGCGTTGGCCGTGTGGATGGCCTCCATGACCTGGCGCGGTCGATGGTGGCGAGTCAGGGGAAGTGACATGCCAGTCTCCTCGGCAGCTGACAGACGTCATCGGCAGACGATGCCGTCCAGAGAGTTTTCAGAGAGTGCCGCTTTTGGCCAGTCCTGGCCTCAAGGCGCGAATAGACGCGTCATCAAGCATACCTTTCGGAAGCCGGACATGCCGTCTCACCAGCCAACGCCGACCAGGCGCCGGGGCGACACGCTCGACAACCCCGTCGTCAGTGGTGGGCGCCCCCTGCCCTCAGAGGACAGAGGCACAACGCACCGCGCTCGCCCATAGCTGGCGTTACGTGGTAATGATGGGCAGACGGCGGACGTCGAGGGGCAGGCGGTCTTCGTAGAAAGCGCGATCCCGAGGTATGGCGGGCCAGTAACGGTCATACCGGGCGACCTGGGCATTTCCTCAATAGGGATGACACCCGCCCCTGACACCGTCATCTTTTACGGCCACTGTGGAGACTCGATCATGCCAAGGCGCGCAACGCCCATCCAGGCTGACCCGCAAACCCGTTACGCCGGCTTTGCTGGCATCGACGTCTATCATCCTCCCGCCAGCAGCGCTCTGGGCGCTGTCGTCATCGCGGCAAGCGCCCGGGGCATCGCCAGAATTGACTTTATGGAGAGCGCCGCGGCAGCGACGATCACGCCCCGCGCCACGCCCTTGACGGAGGTCTGCCGTGAACAGCTGACAGAGTTCTTTGCCGGACAGCGTCAGCAGTTTGATCTACCGCTCGAGCCGCAGGGCACCGAGTTTCAGCGCCAGGTGTGGCAGGCACTGGCCGCCATTCCCTTCGGCGAAACGCGAAGCTACGGACAACTTGCCGAAGGCCTGGGACGCAAGGGTGCCCAGCGAGCGGTGGGGGCGGCCAACGGGCGAAATCCGATTTCGATCGTGATTCCCTGCCATCGGGTCATTGGCAGCGACGGCAGCCTGACCGGCTATGCTGGTGGGATGGGGCGCAAGCAGTGGCTGCTCGCCTTCGAAGCGCAGGAAGTGCCGCTGACGCTGTGCTGAGGGCAGCTAGCATAGGCTCCGCCAGCCCGCCGCTCAGCGGACAGATATCACCTTGCCGGACGGAGAAAGGTCTCAGGACTCGACATTGGCAGACGCGATTCGCGGATCGAAGACCAGGTGCGCACGAATGGCCTGGACGTCATCCAGCGGGTGCTCGTAGCTCCACACAGCATCCTCATAGCGTTGCCCATCGACATCGACATGGAAGTAGCTGGCATCCCCCTTGAAGGGACAGTGCGTGCGCGTCTCGCTGGGCGTCAATCGTGTCATGTCCACATCAGCCCGAGGAAGATAAAGCCTCGTTGGATAGCCAGGTTCGTTCAACTCGAGCGCGTGCAGGGTGTCGGCGACCACCTCGCCATCAATATCCACTCGCACGCGAGTAGTCAGGGGATAGATCGCAATACGCTGTCGTGGTGCATCCATCGGCATTCTCCTGTGATTGATTAACCCGCAATCCCGCTGGCCAAGTGACGCCTCGCCGTCTTCCACTGGTAACTCACCGGGTGCCCTTCATCGACCGTGCCGATACCCGTATACGTGTGTTATCTCGGCGGTGCCACGCCTTTCGTTCTGACTATCACTAGAGCCTAGTACTGAGGATCATTAGAGCTTAGTGCTGACGGTGATTAGAGCCTAGTTCTGCCCGTCATGAGACCGTGTCCACGATGACTGCCATGGTCGCGGGCTCTGTAGGGACTATCTCGCTGCTATTGGGTGCTTTCTCAAGGAAAAAACTTACGTTCTCACGCAGCTATCCTACTGCGAGCGGCCCTGTTGACGTCTTTTTCTTGAGCTTCCCTCACCCCAGAATGAGAGGGGGCCGCTAGTGTCAGACGCCCTTTTCATCACACCATCGCATCACACAATTGCATCACCCTATCGCTTCACACTATCCCGCTCTTTTCGGCAGATTATCATGCTGTGAGAATTCAACTCGGTCCGCGTTATGCTGCCTCGGTCGTGGTTCCCATGACGTTTCCCTATTGACCAAAAATCAACGAAGACTCATTTAGTGGAATCCAATGTCAGGGTTTTCTATCCTAGGCCCTCGTGGCGCCATTTTCGGGCCACGAATCTGGCACTACCTGACGCGCTCAGGCGCTTTCATGACGATAACATCTGGCGCATTTCAGCCGGTCAGACCCACCGGTGCGCCGCCCAAGGAAACTTCCATGCCCCCGTTCGCCCGCACATCGCTTGCCCTGGCCCTGCCTCTGCTGACCGCCGCCTGCGCCAGCATGTCCACCAGCAAACCCGCTGTCGCTCAATCCCTCGACTGGACCGCGACCCCCGTCTACACCACCCTGACGCTGTCTGCCGGCTTCCAGCCGGATCCCCAGACGGTCAGCGTCATGGCTGGCGGCGATACACGTGCAAGCGTTGTCAGTGCCGACTGTGCGGGCTTCGTCAATCCCGCTGCTCCGGACGTGGACATCAATTACACCGCCGGCAGCTATCCGCTGAAGATCACCGCCAGTGCCTCCAGCGATACGACGCTGGTGGTCTATGATCCTGCCGGTATCTGGCACTGCAACGATGACGCCAGCGGCACCAATCCCGCCATTGTGTTGCCCAATCCGGCAAGCGGTAACTACAACGTGTGGATCGGCACCTATGAGTCGGGCGGCCGACTGGTGCCGGCGGAACTGCAAATTTCCGAGTCTGTGAGTTCGAACACCGCGGCTGCCAGCCCTTCTGCCAGTGCCTCCAACGATTACATTGGTGGCGATATCGAGTGGGGGGATGATGGAAGCCAGTGGAGCAATGACGGTGAGTGCGATGATCCGCGCTTCCTGGGCCCGGGCGCTGCCGCCGGCAACATCGACGCCGACCGCTTCCACGACGCCAGCGACTGCCGCAGCCTGTACGAACAGGGCCAGCTCTACTTGCGCTAAGAGAGTTCAGACGCGCGGATGACGCCTGCCGCCCTTCGCGTTCAGGACTCACCGCGTAAGGCCCTTTGCCCGCGGGGTGCATGCGAAGAGCTACATGCCTTCACATGCAC
The DNA here is from genome assembly GCF_019800705.1 of Halomonas sp. DP4Y7-1. NCBI lineage: Bacteria > Pseudomonadati > Pseudomonadota > Gammaproteobacteria > Oceanospirillales > Halomonadaceae > Halomonas > Halomonas sp. DP4Y7-1. The sequence goes on from NZ_JAHVKS010000002.1 coordinate 393,058, forward strand.
CTCATTTCGCGGCGGGTCCTGCGGTGGTGCCATGGTGATCCATCGCGGCCAACGAGACTCTGCGTGTGTTTACCACATGGGCCTTCATCGCATGGTCATGGGAAGACGATACGCTGAACCGACTTTTTTCCTTCGGTGAACCCATGCACCACGATCGCCCCTCTTCACGCCGCCGTTCTTCACACGGTCGCGGTCCGGATCACTCCTGTCCGGACACCCCGTGGCAAGATCATCCTGCTCCAGGATATCGGGAGATTTTCCTGACGTTTCTTGGCCTGGGGCTGACATCCTTTGGCGGGCCTGTCGCTCACCTGGGCTACTTTCGGCAGGTCTTTGTCAAACAGCGTGGATGGCTTTCTGATACCGCTTACGCGGAGCTGGTCGCGCTGTGTCAGTTCTTGCCGGGCCCTGCCAGTAGCCAGGTGGGGCTGGCCATCGGGCTGATGCGCGGAGGACTGACCGGGGCGCTGCTGGCCTGGCTCGCCTTCACACTGCCTTCTGCGCTGGCGATGATGGCATTTGCACTGGGTGCTGGCAGCATGGACGGCGCCATCGGCGAGGCGCTGATTCATTCGCTCAAGCTGGTGGCCGTCGTCATTGTCGCTCACGCGATCCACGGCATGGCGCGTCAACTGTGTCCCGACCTGCCCCGTGCAGGCATTGCGCTGGCAGCCCTGGCGGTCATGCTCGCCATGGGTGGCATCAGTGCACAGGTGGCCGTCATCCTGTTCGGGGGCCTGTGTGGCATCTGGTGGCTAAGCGCCGACGCTCCGCCGGGCTCTACCACTTCCCTGGCGGCGCCCCTTGCTGGCTGGGTCAGTGCGCTGGCACTTTTGCTTGGCGCCGTGATGCTGGTGGCCTTGCCGATCCTGGCGGCAGGCACCGACGCCCTATGGGCCGACCTTGCCGACAGCTTCTACCGGGCGGGGGCTTTGGTCTTTGGCGGCGGCCACGTCGTGTTGCCGCTACTCGACGCCGAAATGGTGGGCAATGGACTCGTGTCAGAAGCGGACTTTGTGGCGGGGTACGGCGCTGCCCAGGCAGTCCCGGGGCCTCTGTTCACCTTCGCGGCCTATCTGGGCACCGTGGCGGGAGGCATGAGCCTATGGGCCGGTGCTCTTGCGCTGGTCGCCATCTTCCTTCCTGGCGCCCTGCTGGTGGTGGGCCTGCTGCCACTGTGGCAGCGCTTGGGCCAGCACGCTCGTTTGAGAGCGGCGATGAAGGGAGCCAATGCCGCCGTCGTCGGACTGCTCGGTGCGGCCTTCATCGACCCTATCTGGCGAAGTGCGATCGATTCGCTGGTCGACATTACCACCGTGGTGGCAGGTTTTATTGTGCTGAAGCGCATCCCGGTGTGGGCGCTGGTGCTTCTGTTTCTGGCCCTTGGTCTGGTTCGGGGATCATGGAGCTTGCTGCTGCAGGGGTAGTCCAGCAGTACGCTGGCTCTAGCTCTGGCTCCGACTCTGGCGTCACTCGGAACATGCCCCCTATCCCAGCGCATCCTCTCCCAGCGCTGAGGGCAACCGCCCTCAGCAGGTCACGCCCGCGTGCTCCTGCTTGAGTCGATAGAAGTCCTCGACGATCTCCTCCATGGCGCCAGCGTCGTAGGGGCAGAGCCCGCTCACCACCAGCTTCTTGCCACCACGCCCGATCACCTCACCCGACGCTTCAATGGCAAAATCGAGATGCACATCGCCACGCTTGCCAATCACTTCCAGCCGCGAGTCAAGCAGCCGCAATGCAGGCATCTGGGCATCCAGTCGATCCAGCGAGAAGCCCATGCTGTCGTAGATCACCAGCGGACGCTTGGGATTGAACATGACGCCGCAGTCTTCCATCAGCGGCTTCAGGTAGTGCGGGAAATTCTTGCCCGAAAAGGCGACATAGCAACGCGTGAAGGCTTCGACCACCTGCTCGTCGAAGGTCACCTCACCACGCCGCTCTACCTCGAGGTAACACTTGCCATCACCGTCCTGCACCCGGATGACGCGATCACCATGCTCGATGAAACTGAGCGGGCGGTCGGCGCCCACCATGGCCAGGAACCGGAAATTCATGTGCTGCGACAGACCAAATCGCTTCAATACCAGGGCGAACAGCAGATCTCCGGGGACACAGAACCGACGGGCGCCCGGCGTGTGAATTGGATTGAAGTCACCGGCGATACACTTGGCAAAACGGCTGGCCTGTTCGGCGGATACCGAGATGCCATCGTCGATACAGGAATGATACTCATCAAGAAACATGGGACGGACGCCTGGCTAAAACTGGAGTGGGAAAGGCCGGCTCAGCCCTTCTGGCCCGCATGATGCCATAGATCCCCATCAAATGAGCAGGTCCGCGAATGCTTCAACCGATCCACGTCAGTTGCGCCAGCGTCGCGTTTCTTGTCCTGCCCGCCACTTCATGACACTCCTTTGCCGACATGTGAACCCTTATGGCTGCATCGGCTACCTCCAGGTCACGGCACCAACGCCCCCTACCAAAGGTGCAGCACAGCGCGCCTTTGGCAGCATATTGCGGTGCAAAACGCTGTGATAGGCTCGATGGCGATTTCTCCATCTTTCATTCATTTTCAGGATGCCATCGTCATGTACACGACTGATATTGGCTTACGACGACCACGTCGCTGGCCGCTGCTGATCGCCATGCTCCTGGCGGGCCTCACACTGGCAGGCAACAGCCTCGCTGTTACCGGAGAGCTTGATCTCACCAGCTCCACCACTGGCTTCATTGCGGTAGCCATCTTCGTACTGGCCTATGCACTGGTCATGGCCGAAGAAAAGCTGCACATGCGCAAGTCCAAGCCAGTATTGGTCGCTGCGGGCTTGATCTGGGCGCTGATTGGCTGGACCTACGTTCAGTCCGGCATGCCTGACGCGGCAGAGCATGCCTTCCACGTCACCCTGCTGGAATTTTCCGAGCTGATGCTGTTCCTGCTGGTGGCGATGACCTACATCAACGCCATGGATGAACGCAGGGTATTCGACGGGCTGCGCTCGTGGATGGTGCAGAAGGGGTTCAGCTATCGCACCCTGTTCTGGCTGACCGGCGGCCTGGCGTTCGTGATTTCCCCCATCGCCGACAACCTGACCACCGCGCTGCTGATGTGTGCAGTGGTGACGAAGGTGGCGGAAGGCGACAAGAAGTTCATCAATCTGTGCTGCATCAATATCGTGGTGGCGGCCAACGCGGGAGGGGCCTTCAGCCCGTTCGGCGACATCACCACGCTGATGGTCTGGCAGGCCGGACTGATCGAGTTTCAGGAGTTCTTCGACCTGCTGCTTCCCTCGCTGGTCAACTTCCTGGTGCCGGCGGTGGTCATGAGCTTTTTCATCCACAACCGTACCCCGGACAGCCTGGAAGAGACGGTCGAACTCAAGCGTGGCGCCAGACGTATCATCGTGCTGTTCCTGCTGACGGTAGCGACTGCCGTGGCCTGCCATACCCTACTGCACCTGCCGCCGGTGCTGGGCATGATGACCGGGCTCGGCTACCTCCAGTTCTTCGGCTTCTACCTGCGCAAGAGTCTGCCGAAGTCGTTGGACCGCAAGCGCACTGCCTATACCCAGAAAGGTGACTGGAAGAAGCTCGAACAGCTCGGCAGTGTGGTGCCCTTTGACGTCTTCAACCGCGTGGCGAGGGCCGAGTGGGATACGCTGCTGTTCTTCTACGGCGTCGTCATGTGCGTCGGTGGCCTGGGCTTCATGGGCTATCTCGGTCTGCTCTCCGACGTGATGTACCAGCAGTGGGATGCGACCTGGGCCAATATCGCGCTGGGCATCATCTCGGCGGTGGTCGACAACATTCCCGTGATGTTCGCGGTGCTGACGATGGAGCCGGACATGTCCCACGGCCACTGGCTGCTGATCACGCTGACCGCAGGCGTCGGCGGTAGCTTGCTGTCGATCGGGTCTGCTGCAGGGGTCGCATTGATGGGCCAGGCTCGCGGCTACTACACCTTCATGGGCCACCTGCGCTGGGCGCCGGTGATTGCCCTGGGCTACGCCGCCAGCGTTGCCGTGCACCTGTGGCTCAACCAGGCTAGCTTCGCCGTTTCAGGCTGAACCCGCTATCCGAGGCGAGGACCAACGCAGGTGCTGGGAGCGCTTGCGTTGGTGGCATAAACTCTTTGCTACCTCTCTTTTGCCGCACATTGGCTCTCCTTAGGATAAGCTTGTTAAAGCACAATACAGACGCATGACATGCGTAAAGACATAAGGCTATCCGCTCTTGCATGGCGCTGCCGTCGCCTTTACCGCGCAGGCGCCATGACGCAAGGAAGCCAAGCAGGGAACTCAGACCTTTATGACACCGTGGATGCCACTCTCCAGGCGACATCTGCCCGCTAGCGGGGCGATCGAGAGGCTGCATTGATGCGCAAGGCTGCTCTTCGCCTCCTGTTCTGCGTATGTACGGCTCTGCTGACAGGAGGGCTCGTCGGCACGACCGCGTGGGGAAAGCCCCCGACTGACGTCGCCGTCATCGCACACCCTGGCGTCGCCCTGCAGGAGCTGGACCGAGACACTCTCAGGGCGATCTTTGCCATGCGTCTTCGCACCTGGCCCGACGGCCATGCGGCGGAAGTTTACGTACTGGCCAACGACGACCCGGTTCACGGGGCCTTCGTCAAACAATGGCTCTCCGTCTATCCCCACCAACTGCAGTTGGCATGGGACCGCATTGTTTTTTCCGGCACTGGCCAGGCACCCCACCGCGTGCGCAGCCAGCGGGACATGATTGACACGGTGGCGTCCACCCCAGGTGCCATCGGCTACATCGAAAGGGAGTACCTGGATGAGCGCGTCCAAGCCATCAGCAGGGATTAGCGAAGCGCTATCAGCTTGCCGCGAGCCATTTTCGCCTGGCATCCACGGCGGCCACTATCATGCCACGGGGCGAGTGCCTCAACGCCATGGCCTACTCCGCGTATCGCCGGCCCGGCTAGGCCTGTTGGCGACGCTGGTGCTGTCCTGCCAGGCCAAGGCACATGCCAGCCCGTTGGACACTGTTCAGGTTCATGGTTTCCTCAGCCAGGCGCTGGTCATCACCGACGACAACAACATGTTTGGTGACAGCAGCGACAGCGGCGGCAGCTGGGACTATACAGAGCTGGGCATCAACGCATCGATTCGGCCCACGGAGAACCTGCTGCTCGCAGCACAGGCATTGAGTCGTCGCGCCGGCGGGATCGACAATGGCTCCATCGAGCTCGACTACGGGATCGCCGACTGGCAGCTGCTGTCCAACACAGAGCGCACCTTCGGCGTGCAACTTGGGCGCTTCAAGAACCCTTTCGGCTTCTATAACCAGACCCGTGACGTTGCCTTCACTCGCCCCAGTATCCTGCTTCCCCAGTCGATCTACTTCGATCGCACACGTTCGCTGGGACTTTCCGCCGACGGCCTGAAGCTCTATCACGAAGAGCGCATCAATGATGGCGTGATTCATACCCAGCTCGGAGTCGGCCAGGCTCAGGTCGACGATGACGTCGAAGAGGTCCTCGGCCTGGATGTCCTGCCAGGCTCCTTCGACGCCGATACCTCGCTGGTGGGTCAGGTCCGCTATGAACATGATGGTGGACGCATGGTGTTCGCCTTGAGTGCCGCGTCCGTCAAGGCCGACTATGACTCTCCCGGAGCCTTTCCCGGAGACGGCACGCTGGACTTCCAACCCTGGATATTTTCTGCGCAATACAATGCCGAGCAATGGAGTCTGACGGCGGAGTATGCCCTGCGCGATGTCGAGCTGGCCGGGTTCAATGCGTTCGAGGACAACAAGAACCAGGGCGAAAGCTGGTACGTGCAGTACCGTCGCCGTTTTCTCGACGACTGGCGCTGGCTGATTCGCTACGACAGCCTGGTCAACGACCGCGATGACCGTAACGGCAACGACTACGAACGCGAGGGCCGTGGGCCGAGCTATTCCCAGTACGCCAACGACTGGACCTTCGGGTTGCAGTGGCAGCCCCATAGCCGCGTCATGCTGGCGGGGGAGTACCACCACGTGGACGGCACTGCCTGGCTGCCGGTGCAGGACAATCCGGACCCGCGTGATACAGAGCGCAGCTGGGACATGTGGCTCTTTCAGCTGTCGTTGAGGTTCTGATGTCACGTGCTTCCGATAGCCGATCCCAGCGCTTGCGCCTGGGCTTGACCTGGCGTGTGGTGACGCTGACCAGCCTATTGCTGGTCGCCCTGGCGGTGCTCTTCACGTACCTCTCCTACACCAACCTCACGCGGCAGTTCACGGCCTCTCGCCAGGAACAGATCGAGCGCCAGCAACGAGAGCTCGAATTTGCCATCCGCCGCTCGGAGAACGGCTTGCAGCAGCTGGCGGGACTCATTGCCGCGTCTCCTGACCTGGGTCCCGCACTACGCCGCCCCACTCTGCCCTCGTCGGCTGCCGAGCTGTCACCGGATCTGGCATCGCTGTGGCCCTCACTGCAGCTGGAAGCCGGCGTTGAACGCATGCTGGTGTACGACGACCAGGCTGGCCAGGTCATGGCGCTGGGAGGCGAACCGGACCAGCAGGCGCCCTCTCGCTACACGCGCTGGATGACCACCGTCATGCGTGAGGAGCGCCCCTTATCCCCTCTTGAGTGTGCCCCCCAGTGCCGCCAGTATGCCGTGGTCCCCATTCTGGCCGATGGCGGCAGTTCCGGAGCTTTGCTGCTATCGCGTTCCCTGGCCGACGTGACCCGCCAGACCCGCGATATCTCGACCAGCGAGGTGGCGCTGATCAGCCTTGTGGCCAGCGACGACCAAGGGCCAGGCACCCAGGCCGAGCGACAGCTGCCTGACTGGCAAGGGCGCGTGCAGGCCGTGACCAATGCGCCCCACAGCCTGGCGCTGCTCAGGCAGGCAAGTCGCAAGGGCTCGCTCGAGGACCTGGCGCGAACGCCACTGCGCATACAGCAGGACGGTCGCCATCTCGAGCTGTCGGCTGTGCCGCTGACCTCATCCTCCGGAACACGTGCGCCCGCCTACTTTGTGCTGATGTCCGACATCACCACGCAGATTCATGCCATCCAGCTGGACACCCGCACCCAGATGATCGCGAGCCTGTTTGGCTGGCTATCGGCTGAACTGCTGCTGCTGGCGATTCTGCTGCGGCCCATGGCCCGCCTGCGCCGCGTGGCCTCGGTGCTGCCGTTACTGGCTCGAGGCGGCTTCTCCCAGGCGCGTGATGCACTGCCGCTGGCGCCACGCCGCCTACCGGACGAGATCGATGTGCTGGAAGCCAGCACACTGACCCTCGCCGACCATCTCGAGCGCCTGCAACAGCAGGTCAGCCAGCGTGGCGAAGAGCTGGCTCGCCGGATCGAGGAGCTGGCCCGGGAGCGAGACTTCATCAGCAGCCTGATCGATACCGCCCAGGTCTATATCCTGACCCAGGACGAGGAAGGACGTATCGACATGATCAACGCCTACCTCGAACAGCAGCTGAGCTGTCCGTCTCGCGAACTGCTGGGACGCCGTTTCGACGACATCTTCGATGCTGCGCTGGAGGCCACCACGCCAGGCTCGTCCCGACTGCAGGAGGAGCGGACCCTGACCCTGCCCGATGGTGAGCTACGCACCATCATCTGGTACCACAGCCCCCTACTGGGCCGCGACAGCACGTCTCTGGCACGGATTTCGGTCGGCCTTGATATCACTGAACGCAAGGCGGCCGAGTCTCGCCTGACCTGGCTCGCCGAGCGCGATCCGCTCACTGAGCTTTACAATCGACGCTTCTTCCTCGAATCCCTTCGGCGCGCATTGAGCCGCGGCGAACACGGTGCAGTGATGCTGCTGGATCTGGACCAGTTCAAGGAGGTCAATGAACTCAGCGGTCATCACGCAGGCGACCGCATGCTGCACACCGTGGCCCGGTTGCTGCAGCAGGAGTATGCCCACCGTGGGGTGATCGCACGTCTCGGGGGAGATGAGTTTGCGTTGCTGCTGAATGGCGTGGACGAGGATCATGCCATACGCATTGCCCAGCACCTGAACCAGCTGTTCGAAAGCCTCGGCTTTGTTGCCGAAGGCCGCCGCCACAGGATCACTGCCAGCATCGGCATCGTCCCCTTCCCCAGTGAAGGGGCCACACCTGCAGACCTGATGGCCAGCGCCGACGTGGCCATGTACAAGGCCAAGGCCAGCAACCTCCAACGCTGGCACCTGCTGGCCACGCTGGAGAATGCTCGTGACGAGTTGAATGAGCGCGTCTACTGGGTCGACCGTATCCGCCGTGCGCTGGTCGACGGCGACTTTGTGTTGATGGTGCAACCCATCGTCAAGCTTGAAGACCGCTCCATCCGTCACTATGAGGTGCTGCTGAGGTTGCGTGATGACGATGGCAGCCTGATCTCTCCCGCTCGCTTTATCCCGGTGGCAGAGCACTCCGGTCAGATCGTTGCCATCGATCGCTGGGTGCTGCACCACTGCGTGCACGCCCTGGCACGCCTTGACGGCATCAGCCTGGCGGTGAACCTGTCCGGCCAGTCACTGCATGACGAGGGTCTCAAGCAATTCCTGGCGGACTTGCTTGAGACCAGCCAGGCGGATCCCCACCACCTGGTGCTGGAAGTCACCGAAACCGCTGCCGTGACCGACTTTTCGACGGCACGAGGCGTACTGCAGAGCGTTCGCGACCTGGGCTGCCGTACGGCGCTGGATGACTTCGGGGTGGGCTTCTCGAGCTTCCACTACCTGGGTCAGCTGCCCGTCGACTACATCAAGATCGATGGCTCCTTCATCCGTAGCCTGGCCACCAGCCCCGATAGTCGTGTCATCGTCAAGGCGGTTTCCGACATTGCCACCGGCTTCGGCAAGCAGGCCGTCGCCGAGTTTGTGGATCAGGAGGCCCTGATCCCTCTGCTGTCGTCTTACAACATTGCCTACGGCCAGGGCTATCACCTGGGCCGCCCGGTGCCGTTCGAAGAGGTCTTCGACTTCAATCCGGTGAACAATACGCACCACGGGAAATAGTGCATATTAAAGGGACCTTAATAACAAGGGGAGGAGCGCATCTTGAGCGGGTATGCCACCTCCCCGCGACAGGCAGGAACCGACAACAGGGAGGTCACCGTCCATGCCAGCAGATGAGGCGCACAGTTCGACGCAGCGGCAACGCTTGCTAGAGCAATTTGCCGATCAATTTCGCGTCATTCTTGTACGTACCGCCGAGGACCGTGAGCGGGTCTATTCTCTGCGCCACGATGTGTTTCTACGCGAGCTGAACTACGCGTTGCCTGGCAGCCATGACGCCAATCAGGAGCACGATGACTTCGACGACCAGGCCTTGCACTGCCTGGTCGAGCACCGGGCCAGTGGACTCGCTGCCGGGTGCGTGAGACTGGTGTTTCCGCCGCCGGATCGCCCTGACCACCTGCCCGTCATCGATGCCACTCGACATGTATTCAGCAACCGAGAGCTTCACCCCCAGCAACATCAAGGCCGCGACGTCGCAGAGATCTCGCGCCTGGCCATATCACGGCTCTTCCGAGCCCAGGCAGCGGACGAAGACATCCAGCTCGCCCAGTTCCCGCCAGAGGAGCGTCGCGCCTTTCCGCTGATCGTCACCGGTCTGTTTCTCAGTGCCCACGCGCTGGCGGGACTGACCTCTCGTCGCCATCTGTATGCCTTGATGGAACCGCCGCTGGCAAGGCTTTTGACCTTATCCGGGTTTCGCTTCCAATCCGCCAGCGACACCATTCAATACTGCGGGGTCAGGCGCGCCTACTATATCGACAATGATCTCGCCGAGCGCGAACGCAACCCCCTACTCGACCCTCTCTACTACCGCCTGCGTGATTCACTGAGCCGCCAGCTGCCCGCCGCTGCGGAGCCATCCCACGGCCCCGGAGGGTTATGGTACCGATCGTTCGACTGCCTCTCGTGAGCCTGTCTCGCGTACACCTGGCTCACCAGCGCCACAGGCCACTGCGGTGTCTCCTTCTTCCAGCGTCAGTGAAGGTCCCGGGTAAAGACTACCGGTCCAGCCCAGGGTCATGATGGCCAGCACATTGCGATGCTCTCCACTGGCCAGATCTAGGCTGCCGTCGGTGCCTGGCAGGATTCCCGTGGAGGGATCACGACGCTCCAGCAGGATGGCATGCAGCGTCTCCACCAGTGGGTGATCCGCACGTCCCCCGAGCTGCAGCGAGAGCGCGACCTCGGCCACGATATCCGTCTTGACCTGAGCGAGTGCAGAGGACTGGGACACCAGGGCTTCCACCGCCCAGTCGACCGACCGATGTTGGGCAGTGCGCTGATAGTAGCGACTGGCGGCGATCACAAAATGCGTCAGGCCGTAGAGCCAATTGTGATAGTCGGCGGAAGACAGCTCGGCGATCCGCTCCGCCGGGTACTGCGAGCGAAAGGCCGACGCCACGTCGTCACGTAGATCGACGATACCCAGCTCAGCGAGAAACGTCGCCTGATTGGCGACCTGGGCCGCATAGACAGAGATAACCTCGGGGTCGGTCAGGAAGGCGTGCCAGTCGACCTCGTCAAGCGCCCGCTTGAGTGGCGCGTACTGGCCGGGAGGCAGACCCTCCAGCAGACCGTGATACTGAGCCTGGGTCAGCCGAAACAGGATTCCCATCGGCAACATCATCTGTGGATAGTCCGCCAGCATCGCCTTACGCCGCCGCTGCTTGGCCCGAGTCTCGGGATAGCCCTCGAGCAACTGGCGATTACGTGAGCGCAGCGCCGCAGGATCCTCCACCGTGGCGGCGTCACGCGCCAGCTGTTGCAGCAGGCGCTGGGCATACTGACGATTCCAGCAAAGATAGGCCGGATCGCCGGTCAATCGCCACAGTCGCTGCGCATAGTGGCGCTGCTTGTCATTGGGCAGGGATTCCAAGGCTCCATCGTAGCTGGCACGAATCTCGATCGCCGCCTGGCGCGAGCGTGCCTCCAGCACACCTGCCTCATGGACAGGGACCAAGGCGTCGGCAGGTGCGTGGCTAGCAGGTGAATCGTCAGCTACGCGTGTGGATACATCGCCAGCGTCATATGCCGACGCAGGGGACGCCCAGGATAACCCCACCAGCACCACATACAGCAACCTTCGCTGCAGTCGCCGACACCTCTGCCACTGTCCCATTCGCGCCCCCTTGCCCCGGTAACGTCGGCACACCCCCTGTGCACGCCATACAGTGCTTTTCAGACAGGCGGTGCGTTTCTGGCAAGATAGTTGATCACGCCGTCAACGACACTTGCCTAGGGTTTGTACGAAAAGTCGACGAGCGAAGGTTAGACAAGGCAAAAATCGGTGAGAAAGCGCAGTTTACAGGGGGTAAATGAGCATTTTGACCGGGCTGGCGTACCAGCTGATTTTTAACGCCGTATTACCGAGCGCAGGCACTTTTCAGACAAGCCCTAGTGGCCGTCGTCCTCATCAGGCCACAGCCGTGCCGCCTTGCGACGGGACACCAGGCGAACGCGCATCTTGGGGCGTGTCGGTGCAGGACTCAAAGGCGCTTGAGGGGGAGCCGCAGAGGCATCGCGCCGTTGCTCGTGCGTTAACGAAGCTTCAGCCGCTGAGGACGTGTCATCTGGGGGGGAGGCTGACGCAGACGGCTCGATCACGACCCACGCCACCAAGGGCAGCGCCAGCTGCCAGCGGATGGCGGCAAGCCTCAAGCCTAGGGTGGTGGCCAGGGACAGCACGATCCCCAGCATTGGCAGCTCGAGTCGAGTTAACACCACATATACGACCCCACCGGCAATGGCGGCGGTGGCGTACACCTCGCGACACAGCACCATGGGCACGCGACGCGCCAGCACGTCTCTGACCATGCCGCCCGCCACACCGGTAAACAGCCCCATCAGAACAGCGACCAGCCCCGAGGTGTCCAGCAGCAACGCCTTGTTGGCGCCGATGATGACAAACAGCGCGAGGCCGAAGGCGTCGGCTACCGGCAGGACCACCCGGTGGAGACGGTGGATGTAGTGAAAGCCCACCAGGGCGCCCATGACGGTGGCCAGAATGACCCAGAGATAGACAGGATCACGCACCCAGAAAACCGGAGCCACACCGAGCACCAGATCGCGCAGCGTGCCTCCGCCCACGGCGGTGACTGCGGCCAGCACCAGCATGCCGATGGGATCCATGCGCGAACGGCATGCCAGCAAGATACCCGAAAGCGCGAACACGACAGTGCCCGCCAGATCAAGCGCATAGACCAGCTGTGTATCCACTCCTTAGATCCCCTGACACGATTGCCTAACCATCAACTCGGAGCGTACACCGAGCGCGCCCGCTCCAGATGCGCCTGCATCTCGCGAATGGCGGCCCCTTCATCGGCCTTCTTGAGTGCCGCCAGGATGCGCTCGTGCTCTTCCAGCGTCACGTGCTCGCTGCCCTTCCAGTGAATCAGCGAGGTGTGAAACCGGGCCAACCATTCGAACATGGCGCGACTGACGGCGACGAAGATGGGGTTCCCGGTAGACTCGGCGATGGCGACGTGAAAGTCCATATCCGCCGCGATGAAGGCCTTGATGTCTCGGTTGAGCGCACGCCTCTGCTGGGCAACCAGCGCTTCGAGTCGCGCCAGGTCCTTCGGAGCCAGCTTGCGCGCCGCCCTCGCCACCATGCCGACCTCAAAGAACTTCCTGGCCTCTTTCAGGTGATCCAGCGTTGCCGGCTCAGTCGCCAGCAGGTGCATGGCGGTCAGTTCGATCTGCGCCAGCATGCCGTCGGCGCTGGGCGTCAGTACCTTGGGCCGCTGCCCATGATGAATCGCTACCAGGCCGAGGCGTTCCAGAGCCTGCACGGCCTCCCGAATAGCCGGTCGCCCTACCCCAAAGGACTCCATCAGCTCGCGCTCGGAGGGCAGGCTGTCGCCTGGCGCATACGCCCCCTCCAGCAGCTGTTGATACAGCCGGTCAAACACCTCGTCGGACAACTTGCGGCGAGAAATCTTCAACGAGTCGCTCATGGCTCATTTCCTGCACTGTCTGGGCTCGTGGATCGCCTCCATGACGGGGCGCGAGCGTGACACTCGACCAAGGTCGTGTTTGACACTATCGGTCACTTATATTGTCATCATACCAGTTGCACGACGACTTGCCTCCTTCCTCATTCGAACAGGTTACCTGACCATGACCAGCATTGCCTTGATCGGCGCCGGCGGCAAGATGGGCGCCCGCCTCTCCCGCAACCTCTCGTCCTCGGACTTTGAAGTGCGTCATGTGGAAGTCAGCGAGCAGGGGCGCCAGCGCCTTCGCGATGAATTGGGGATCGAGTGCGTCGACAGCGGCGAGCAGGCGGTGAAGGGGGCAGATGTGGTCATCCTGGCCGTGCCCGATACATTGATTCAGAAGATTGCCGCCGACCTTTCGCCGTCCATCGCTCCTGGCACCATGGTGATCTGCCTGGACGCCGCTGCACCGTTTGCCGGTCACCTGCCGGATCGTGACGACCTGGTCTACTTCGTGACCCATCCCTGCCATCCGCCGATCTTCAACGACGAGACCACGCTGGAGGCCAAGCGCGACTATTTTGGCGGCAGCCATGCCACCCAGCACATTGTCAGTGCCTTGATGCAGGGTGACGAACAGCATTTTGCCCTCGGCGAGTCCGTGGCCCGCACCATCTACGCTCCAGTCGGACGCAGCCATCGGGTCAGCGTTGAACAGATGGCCCTGCTTGAGCCCGGTCTGTCCGAGACCGTCTGTGCCACACTGCTATCGGTGATGCGGGAAGCCATGGATGAAGTGGTCGCCCGAGGGGTCAGCCACGAGTGCGCGCGAGACTTCCTGCTCGGCCACCTCAATATCCTGGGCGCGGTGATCTTCGACGAGCAGCCAGGTGCCTTCTCCGATGCTTGCAACAAAGCCATCGAGAACGGCAAGCCGATGCTGATGCGGGACGATTGGAAGCGTGTCTTCGAGCCTGACGCCATCGCTGACAGCATTCAGCGCATCACCTGACGTCCACTCCCGCGTCCCGCTGATCAAGGAGCCCCTGGCATGAGCCGTATCGAAGCCCGCTATCTGATCGAGACTCCGTTCGACGTGGCCCATGCCTGCGACGTCATGGCCGGGGAGCAATCCTGCGGCACCTTTACCCGGCTGGCCGCGGAGACCGACGAGTTGCGCGAGCGCCATGCCGCCAGGGTGGAATCCATCGAGCTGCTCGACAGCGTCACGACGCCGTCCTTGCCCATGCCGACACGCCCCCAACCCGACGGCACGCGCTATCAACGGGCTCGAGTGACGCTGTCCTGGCCGCTGGAGAATCTGGGGCCTTCGCTGACCACGCTGATGGCCACCCTGGCCGGCAACCTGTATGAGTTGAAGGAATTCTCGGGTCTCAGGCTCGAGAGCGTCCAGCTGCCGGATGCCTTTGCCGGAGCGTATCCTGGCCCTCAATTCGGCATCGCCGGCACTCGACAGCTGACCGGGATTGGCCAGGGCCCGCTGATCGGCACCATCATCAAGCCCAGCGTGGGGCTGGACCCACAGGCCACTGCCGGCGTCGTCCAGCAGCTGCTGGATGGCGGGATCGACTTCATCAAGGACGACGAGCTTCAGGCCAATGGTCCCCACAACCCATTGGAGGCTCGCGTCGATGCCATCATGCCGCTGGTCCATGCCCATCAGCAGAAGACCGGTCGCAAGGTCATGGTGGCGTTCAATATCACCGGCGAGATCGACGACATGCGTCGCCACCACGACCACGTGCTGGCCGCTGGCGGCAGCTGTGTCATGGTGGCGCTCAACGCGGTGGGTCTGGCCGGCGTCAGCCACCTGCGCCGTCACTGTCAGCTGCCGATTCATGGCCATCGTGCCGGCTGGGGCATGTTCAGTCGCGACCCACTGCTGGGGATGGACTTCGCCGCCTGGCAAACGTTCTGGCGCCTGGCGGGGGCCGACCACCTTCATGTCAATGGCCTGGCCAACAAGTTCTCGGAGTCTGACGCAAGCGTTGCCGCCAGTGCCAGGGCCTGCCTGACCCCACTGTTTCCCGCTGCTGGCCCTGCCCATACGGTGATGCCGGTGTTCTCCTCCAACCAGACGGCCTGCCAGGCGATCGATACCTGGCGTGCCATGGGCGGCTCCAGCGACATGATCGTCACCGCTGGGGGCGGCATCATGGCACATCCCGGCGGTATTGCCGCCGGCGTCAGGAGCCTGCGTCAGGCCTATGATGCAGCCGCCCAGGGGGTTTCCCTTGCCGAGCATGCGCGCGAGCACCGCGAACTGGCCCAGGCCTTGGAGACCTTCTGCCCATGAGCGAGCTGCTGCTGAGCTACTACGGTGACGATCTGACCGGCTCCACCGATGCACTGGAAGCCCTCGCCAGCCACGGCGTGCCCAGCGTGCTGTTCACCCGCCGCCCCAGTGACGAGCAGCGAGCGCGCTTCGCCCACTGCCAAGCCCTGGGGCTCGCCGGCACCAGCCGCAGCGAATCCAATGAGTGGATGCGCCGCGAGCTCAAGCAGGCCTTCCACTGGCTGGCCCAGCAAGGCGCCGAGCTGACCCACTACAAGACCTGCTCGACCTTCGACAGCAGTCCCGAGGTGGGCAGCATCGGCTGCGCCATGGAAGTGGGCCGCAGCGTCTTCGGCAACACCCCGATTCCGCTGGTGGTCGGCGTGCCACAGATGCGCCGCTACACCGTCTTCGGCGAACTCTTTGCCGCCTACCAGGACCAGGTCTATCGGATTGACCGGCACCCCGTCATGGCGCGTCATCCGGTGACCCCCATGCGAGAAGCCGACCTGCGCCGCCACCTGGGGGAGCAGACAGCGCTGTCGATTGGACTGATCGCCGCGCCAAGCCTGACTCACCCAGATATCGACGACCATGTGGATGAAGCGATGGCGGCGTCATCCGCGGTGCTCTTCGACGTGCTCGAGCCACACCACCAGCAGGCGGTGGGCTACCAGCTGTGGCGGACGCGCCCTGGTGTCACAGGGACCTCTGGTGGCGGCCTCGTGGTGGGCTCTTCAGGGGTGGAATACGCCCTGCTGCGCGAATGGCAGCGCCAGGGCACGCTAGCGGGGCCAGCAGCATTTGCGCCGCTACCCTCGGTGGATCGTATTGCGGTGGTCTCTGGCAGTGTCTCGAGTACCACGGCTCGGCAGATTGACTGGGCCCGACGGCACGCCAACTTTCACACCATTGAAGTGGATGCCAGGCGCCTGGCCGATCCAGTCTCCTGCCAGCAGGTCATGGCCAGCGCGGTGAGCGAGGCCCTTGAGGCATTGAACAAGGGGCGCAGCATCATTGTGCATACCGCCATGGGCCCCGACAGCCACGACGACAGCCTGACGGCGGAATCCAGCCGCCACCGCCTTGGCAAGTCATTGGGCGAGATGCTCAGGCGACTGGTCGATGACCAGGGACTGAGCCGCGTCTGTGTGGCGGGTGGCGATACATCGAGCCACGCCATCGCCGCGCTGGACATCCACGCCCTGACCGTTCGGCTGCCGCTGCCGGACACCCCTGGCTCGCCGCTATGCCAGGCTCACAGCGACGATCCTCGCTACCACGCCCTGGAGGTGGCCTTCAAAGGCGGCCAGATCGGGGGCGACGACTACTTCGAACGCCTGCGGCGGGGCAGCCACATCGCCGACCACGAGCATTAGTCCGGTCGTGCCAGCGCACGGCCACCAAGCGTCATCCCGCAAAGAGGAAACAACAATGACGATGTCCCAACGCCACGCTCTCTCGCTTCATCCTGCTCAACAGCGCTCTCGCAAGCGCCCACATACGCGCTCTCGCAAGCCCTATCGCCCGGCACTTCTGGGCACCACGGCGCTCAGGCCATGTCTGCTGGCGGTGGCCACCGCTCTGTTCTCGCTACCGGCACTGGCCGCCCAGACCATCACCGTGGGCCACACCACGTCGGACAGCTCGCACTACTCAGAGGGCATCGATGCCTTCAAGGCCACCCTGGAGGAGCTGTCCGGGGGAGAGTTCACCGTCAATGAGCAATCCTCCGGCGCGCTTGGCGGCGAACGCGCCATGATCGAGGGGCTGCAGATCGGCACCATCGATGCCGTCGTCACCTCCACCGGCCCCCTCGGCAACTTTGTGCCGGAGACCTATGTGCTCGACCTGCCGTTCCTGTTCAAGGACTACGCCCATGCCCGCTGCGTGCTGGATGGTGAGGTGGGCCAGGACCTGCTGGACAAGATCGGCGAACATGACCTCGTGGGACTCGCCTGGACCGAAAACGGCTTCCGCCACATGACCAACAGTCAGCGTGATATCAACACTCCGGAAGACGCCCAGGGGCTGAAGATTCGCACCATGGAAAACGAGATGCACATGGCCGCGTTTAACGAGATGGGCGTGCACCCCACGCCGATGGCCTTCCCGGAGCTGTTTACCGCACTGCAACAGGGCACCGTCGACGGCCAGGAAAACCCCATTTCGGTGATTCTCACCGGTAACCTGTGGGAAGTGCAGGACCGTCTGTCGCTGACCGGCCATGTCTATTCGCCGGCCATCATGCTGGCCTCGCCAATCCTGTGGGACGGCCTCACCGACGAACAGAAGGGCTGGTTCATGGAAGCCGCCCACGCCGGTGCCGAAGCGACCCGCGCCATGGTCTCCCGACTCGAGACCGAGGGCGTGGAAGAGCTCAAGGCCAAGGGCATGACCGTGGTCGAGGACATCGACAAGGCACAGTTCCAGGCAGCCGTCGAGCCGTCTTACTCGGTCTATACCGATGAGTACGGCTCCGAGATGCTCGACCGCATTCGCGCCAGCGACTGCGGCAACTGATCTCGCGGGGTCGTCCGGGGTGACTCGGACGCGCCTGGCCAGCTCGCGCCTGTCGCGGGCTGGCCAGGCGCTCCCCGTGGCCGACTCCCTGTCACTCGAGATGAGGAACGTCTCATGCTGGATCTGTTCTTCCGCTTCGAGCGCGCCGTTTCCCAGATCGCCCTGTACGCAGCGGTGCTGATGCTGGTGGCCTCGGTCAGTCTTGGCTTCTACCAGGTGCTGACGCGCTTTGTTTTCGATGCGCCGTCTACCTGGTCCGAGGTGATGGCCCGCTCCACCATGATCTGGTGCGTCTTTCTGGGTGCTGCTGCCACCTTCCGCGGCGGCTACATGATGGCCGTCGAGGTGATCTACAAGCTGGTGCCGGCCCCTGCGCTGAAGGTGCTGGAAAGCGTGATTGCCCTGTGCTGCATGATCGTGCTGGCGATCCTGGTGATCTATGGCTATCAAATGACCCTGCGGGTACAGAACCAGATGCTCTCTGGGGTTGGCATTTCGATCGCCTGGATCTATGCCGCCATCCCGATCGGCGCGGCCTTCTCGCTGCTGTCGGTGATCACTCGCCTGGTCGCCCAGTTGACCGGGCGCGAGACGATCGGCGTAGCCGACGCCGAAGCCCCCCTGGCACCGCCGGCGACGCCTCCCTCTGCATCCACCAGTACTGCATCCACTACCTCGACCGCCAGCGCTGCCGACGAGGGGAGGAAGACACCATGAATGCTGCCATTGGCCTGTCGCTGATCATCCTGTTTGCCCTTGGCGTACCGATTGCCGTCTCGATTCTGCTGGCGTCGGTCATCGGCATCGAATTCTTTACCCGCTTCCCACTGCTGATGGTGCCCCAGCAGATGTTTGTCGGCATCGACAACTTCCCGCTGATGGCGATTCCCTTCTTTATCCTGGCTGGCAACCTGATGGCCGCCGGTGGCATTTCCCAGCGCCTGGTCGACCTTGCCAAGTCCATCGTGGGGGGCCTGCAAGGCGGCCTGGCCATGACCTGCGTGCTGACCTGCATGCTGTTCGCTGCGGTATCGGGCTCGAGCGTGGCCACCACCTTTGCCATTGGTTCGATCCTGATCCCGGCGATGGTCGCCCATGACTATCCGCGCCCCCTGGCCGCCTCCATTCAGGCGTCCTCGGCGGAACTGGGGGTACTGATCCCTCCGTCCATTCCGCTGATTCTCTACGGCGTCAGCACCGACACCTCGATTGGGCGCCTGTTTATCGCGGGGATCGGGCCGGGGCTGCTGATCGGGTCGGCGCTGCTGCTGTTTCTCTACGTCTTCTGCAAGCTCAGAGGCTATGGCCTGCGTGACCGCGAAGATCGTGCCTCCTTTGGTTCCTCGCTGCGGCGCGCCTGGGCGGCCTTGCTGATGCCGGTAGTCGTGATCGGCGGTATCTACGGTGGGGTCTTCACCCCCACCGAGGCCTCTGCAGTGGCGGTGTTCTATGCACTGATCGTCGGCGGGCTGGTCTACCGTGAACTTCCCCTGCGCGAACTGTTGCCGATTCTGCGCCAGAGCGTCATCTCTACCGCCACCGTGATGCTGATCATCTCTGCCGCCGCTCTGTTCAGCTTCCTGATCAGCCGCTCGGGACTGCCTGGGGAGGTCGCCGCCTGGGTCACCCAGGTGTTCGAGAGCCCGGTAAGCTTCCTGCTGGCGGTCAACGTGATGCTGCTGGTGATCGGCATGTTTGTCGAAACCTCGGCAGCCATTCTGGTGCTGGCTCCTATCTTCACGCCTATCGCCGTGCAGTACGGCATCGACCCGGTGCACTTCGGGCTGATCGTGGTGGTCAACCTGGCGCTCGGCATGTTCACCCCGCCGCTAGGCGTCAATCTGTTCGCCGCCTGCGCCGTCGCCAAACTGTCCATCGACCAGCTGATTCCGTGGCTCGCGCGCTTTGTTCTGGTCGTGCTGGCCTGCCTGATGGCCATCACCTACCTGCCCTGGATCTCGTTGGGCCTGGTAGACCTGCTGTACTGACACCCTTTACCTCGCCTTAGCCCGCGTCGCCCGGCGCGGGTCCTCTCATCCCTGCGGAGACCTTCATGAACACACTTCCCGTCCAGCCACCGTCCGGCGCTCTGATTGGCGGTCAATGGCATGCCACCAGCGAGACACTCGAGGTCTTGCGTCCCGCCAGCGGCGACCCGATTGCCCGTATCGCCGCCAGCACTGCCGACGATGTCGATGCCGCGGTGGCGGCCGCCCGAGCGGCATTCGCCGGGGAGCTGGGTAGCTGGGCAAGCTGGTCTGCCCGGGCACGCAGTGAATGGCTGTACCGCTTCAGCCAGGCCATCGACGCCGATGCCGACCATCTCGCGGCACTTGAATGCGCCGATACCGGCAAGCCCATCAGTCAGGCACGGGGCGACATCGCCGCCTGCGCGCGCTACTTCCGCTTCTATGCAGGCGCGGCGGACAAGCTTCACGGCGAGACGATTCCCTTCGACCCTGACTACGCGGTGATGACGCTGCGGGAACCCTACGGCGTCTGCGCCCAGATCATCCCTTGGAACTATCCCGCCCAGATCTTCGGACGCTGCGTGGCGGCAGCGCTGGCGGCGGGCAATACCTGCGTGTTGAAACCCGCCGAGGATGCCTGCCTCAGCGTGCTGCGACTCGCCGAGCTGGCCGTCGACACGGGCCTGCCCGACGGCGCCCTCAACGTGGTCCCGGGTCTCGGTCGCGTCGCCGGCGCTGCCCTGGCGGAGCATCCCGATATCGATCACCTGTCCTTCACCGGCTCCCCCGACACCGGCACGCTGGTCACCCAGGCGGCGGCGGTCCACCACGTCCCGGTCACCCTGGAGCTCGGTGGCAAGTCGCCCCAGCTGCTGTTCGCCGACGCGGATCGCCAGAGCGCCCTGGACGCCGTGGTGCGAGGCATCATTCAGAATGCCGGACAGACCTGTTCAGCCGGCAGTCGCCTGCTGGTCGAAGCCAGCATTCATGACGAGGTGGTCGACGCCCTGGCCCGCCGCTTCGAGGCGCTGGTATGCGATACCGGCGAGCAGGACCCGGACTGCGGCGCGCTGATCAATGCCCGTCAGCGAGACAAGGTGATGACCTTGATCGAGGCAGCGACAGAGGACGGCATCCAGATCGCTGCCCGTGGCCGCCTTGCCGACGATGCCCCTGCTGCCGGCCACTTTGTCGTGCCTCACCTGCTGACACAGGTCCCCGAAGGCCACAGCGTCAGCCGCGAAGAGCTGTTCGGGCCGGTACTGGTAGTGCAGCCGTTCGCGGATGAAGCCGAGGCGGTACGTCTTGCCAATTCTACCGACTTCGGCCTGTGCGCTGGCGTATGGACCCGTGACGGCGGCCGCCAGCTGCGCCTGGCCAAGGCCATTCGCTCCGGCCAGGTGTTCGTCAACAACTACGGCGCTGCAGGGGGCATCGAACTGCCGTTCGGCGGCGTCGGCAAGTCCGGGCACGGCAGGGAAAAGGGCTTCGAAGGCCTCAAGAGCTACACTCGACTAAAGACCGTGGCCATTCGCCACGGATGAGCCACGGAGGCGTCGCCTCTGTGCCGCCTCATGACAGCTTCATCTACCATAAGGAACCGGGAATGACCTCTTCTGTTCATGTAGGCCTGATCGGCGTGGGCCTGATGGGCCATGGCATCGCTCAAAGCCTGCTGCGTCAAGGACATCGGCTGAGCTATCTGGATCACCCAGGCAACCAGCCCTGCGATGACCTTCAGACGGCCGGCGCCACGCCACTGGAAACACCGCGAGACGTGGCCTCTGCTGCAGAGCTGGTCATCCTCTGTGTCACCGGCACCCCCCAGGTGGAAAGCGTACTGTTCGACCCCCAGGGGGTTCTGCAAGGGCTCAAGCCCGAGCAGATCGTCGTCGACTGCTCCACCGCCATTCCCAGCTCCACGCAGGCGATTGAAGCTCGCGTGCGGGAGGCAGGGGGCCGCTTCGTTGACGCCGCCATGACACGAACGCCCAAAGAGGCCGCAGAGGGGCGACTCAACCTCATCGTGGGCGCGGACAAGGCGCTGTTCGACGAATTGACGCCGCTGTTTTCGGCGTTTGCCGAGCACATCACCCACGGCGGCCCCGTCGGGGCAGGCCATACCTTGAAGCTGCTGCACAATTTTGTCTCCTTGGGATTCACTGCCGTGCTGGCCGAGGCCAGCGCCGCCTCGCAGCGGGCGGGCATCGACAACAGCGTGCTGCTGGAGGTACTGGGCAACGGTGGCGGCGGCGGTGTGGTGCTGGAGCGGCTGCGACCGTATCTGGTGGACGCCGATCCCTCGGGCTTTCGTTTCAGCCTGTCGAACTCGCTCAAGGATGTGGGCTACTACCACAGCATGAGCAAGGACCTGGGAGCCTCACGCCAGATGGGCCAGGCCGTCCATCAGCTGTATGCCGATATCGTGGCCGAGGGCAACGGCGAACGACTGCTGCCTGAGCTGATCAGCCTGCTGGCCGACGCCTCGACTCAGCGAATGGACTGAGGAGTCGCCTCCCGCCATCACGGCCAGCGCATTTGACGCCCGCTTTCCACACCACTGACAATCGCCAGGAGTCTCCATGAAGATCCAGCGCATTGATACCTTGCGTCCGAAGGCTCGGCCCTCGCTGATCTGGGTGCGTCTGCACACCGAGGACGGGCTGATCGGCCTGGGAGAAAGCTGATTTGGCTGCGACGCCATCGAAGCCGACATTCATGGCCGCCTGGCGCCCCTGCTGCTGGGCGAGGACGCCCGTCGTATCGAAGCCCTGCACCGCAAGATGCAGCCCTACGTGGGCTTCACCGGCACCAGCGCCGAAACCCGCGCGCTGTCTGCGGTCGACGTGGCACTGTGGGACCTGGCGGGACAGCGGGCAGGCTTGCCACTGCACGACCTTCTGGGGGGCAAGAGCCGTGACCGGGTGCCGCTCTACAACACCTGTGCGGGTCCCGACTACGTGTCCCAGTCAGCCGACGTGCGGCCGGGAAATTTCGGTCTGGGGAGCGGGGCCGCAGCGGCATCCGTCCAGGCCCGACCACGTTACGAGGATCTACAGGGATTTCTCGAAAGTCCGGCAGAGCTCGCCTCGGAGCTGCTCGACATGGGCATTTCGGCGATGAAGATCTGGCCCTTCGATTTCGCCGAAGGCGCCCACGATGGCATGACCATCTCGCCCCAGGATCTCAACCGCGCCCTATGGCCGTTCGAGGAGATCCGCCGAGTCCATGGCGATCGCATGCGTCTCAAGGCCGAGCTGCATGGACTCTGGAGCGTGAACGCCGCTGGCCGGATTTGCCGTGCGCTGGCGCCTATCGATCCCGACTGGGTTGAAGACCCGCTGTGGATGGATCGCTTCGATCCGTTAAGCGAACTGGCCGACATCGGAATACCGCTGGCAGGAGGAGAAACGCTGGGCGGGCTCGGCCAGATACGTGACCTGCTGCAGCGCGGCCGTATCCACACGCCGATCATCGATGTCACCTGGGGCTGAGGCATCACCTTTGCCCGCAAGGCCGCCGCCCTGGCGGAGGCAGAGGCGCGACCGATCGCCTTCCATGACTGTTCAGGCCCAATCACCCTGGCCGTTTCCACCCACCTGGCCATGGCCCTGCCCAACGTGGCCGAACAGGAGTTCACCCGCGCCTTCTACTATGGCTGGTACGGCGACTGCATCGACGGGCTCCCCCCCATCGAAAACGGCATGATCCGCGTCAGCGGCGAAGCGGGACTGGGGGTGAGGTTGAAGGTAGATACCGAAGGCGCGGATAACGCTGTCAGCTGTACCACCAGCCAAGGCTGACGCGACATTTCAGACTCGCCGGACGCTCGAGCGCCCTCCATGTCACGTTACCAGTCGGCCAACCATTTCAACGGCCTGTCCAGCACGCCTCATTCTGCTAAAGCACACTCTCGCATTTTCAACGTTGCCCTCTAGTCGACTGGTCTATAGTATCGCCGCAACGCTTTTAAAATGTCTTTCATGTGCTGCTGAACGCGCCAGGACAGGCGGTCACGCCCTGACCAAGGTAAAACGCGGTACACGACGGCGCCTATAACAACAACGTATCCAAGACCGCTCGACAGACCAGCAACGAGACTGCGAGGAACCCCTACCCATGACCAGCTTCACCCTTAACGGCGAGGCGGTAAGTGTCGAGGTGGATCCACAGACCCCACTGCTGTGGGTGCTGCGCGATACCCTTGGCCTGACCGGCACCAAGTTCGGCTGCGGCATTGCCCAGTGTGGCGCCTGTACGATCCACTTCAATGGCTCTGCCACGCGCAGCTGCGTGCTGCCGCTGGCCGCCGCGGAAGGAGCCGAGATCACTACCATTGAAGGCCTGGATGCCGACGGCAACCATCCGCTACAGCAGGCCTGGCGGGAAGAGCAGGTGCCCCAATGCGGCTACTGCCAGTCAGGCCAGATCATGCAGGCAGCCGACCTGCTCGCACGCAAGCCCTCCCCCAGCGACGACGAGATCACTCAGGGCATGAGTGGCAACCTGTGTCGTTGCATGGCCTATGTGCGTATTCACCGAGCGGTCAAGCGTGCAGCGAACATGGCGCAGGCCGGTGTACAGCGCTGGGAGCCCCCCACGGGTGAAGCCAGCGATAGCGTGGAGGGCAACCAGCATGCCAAGGCCTAACGATCCACAGGTTGGCGATGTCCACGGCCGTGACCCGCAGCAGCGTTCATCCATCAGTGCCTCAGGCATCAGCCGTCGGGGCTTTTTGATCGGCACCCTTGGCTCGACAGCGGTGCTGGCGTTTGGCCTTCCCGGCATTGCCCTGGCCCAGGACGCAACCGATACCGCCCTCAAGGAAGGCCAGTACGAGCCGACCTTGTGGTACGCCATCGATAGCAACGGCCAGGTCACACTGCACTGCACCAAGGCCGAGATGGGCCAGCACGTGGGAACCAGCCTGGCACGTCTGATCGCCGAGGAGCTTGAGGTCGACCCGGCGACCATGCGTATCGAGTACGTCGACAGCGATCCCAAGTGGGGATACATGATCACCGGTGGCAGCTGGTCGGTGAATCACAGTTTTCTGCCGCTCTCCCGCGCAGGTGCCGCTGGCCGCGAAGCGCTGATCGACGCCGGCGCTCGTCTGCTGGATGTGGACCCCGCACGCTGCCACGCCCGCAATGGTCAGGTCATCTGCGACGATCAGCGGATCAGCTATGGCGAGATCGTTGCCAGCGGCACCCTGTCGCGTAGCTACAGCGCCGAAGAGCTGGAAGCGATAGCCCTGAAACCCGCCAGTGAGCGACGCGTACTGGGCAGCCCCGGTAACGCCCAGGACATCCCGGACAAGACCACCGGAGCCGCCCTCTTCGGGATCGATGCCAAGATCGATGGCATGGTCTACGCGCGCCCGGTGCTGCCACCTGCCCGTTTTGGTTGCCAGGCCGTCTCGATCGATGACAGTGCTGCAGCAACGATCCCGGGCTATCAGCAGACGCTGCGCCTGGAGGATCCCTCAGGCCTATGCCAGGGCTGGCTTGCGGTGGTTGCCGACAGCTTTTCGGCGGCCATGCGTGCGACCGATGCGCTCAAGGTCGAGTGGGACGTCGGTCCCGCTGCCGCCATCAGTGAAGCGGACATACAGCAGGAAGGACGTCGTCTGACCGAGGCGCCGACCCGTGACAATGGTGCTCTGTTTGTGGACAGCGGCGACCTGGCATCCGCCTTTGAGCGTGCCGACGCCGACAGCGCGACCCTGGTCGATGCCACCTACACCACCGCGAGCGTGCTGCATTTCCAGCTGGAGCCAGTGAACGCCACGGTGGTTGAGCGCGACGGGCATTGGCATATCCATTGCGGCAACCAGCAACAGTCCGCCGCGGTGCCGTTGGTGGCCAAGGCGCTGGAGGTCGACGACAACCAGGTGACCTTCCATCAGTATTACCTCGGCGGTGGTTTCGGGCGACGCCTCTATGGCGACTATGCTGTTCCGGCGGCGCTTGCCGCCAAGGCGCTGGGCAGACCGGTCAAGATGGTGTTTACCCGCCCCGATGATAGCCGTCTCGATTGCGTTCGCTCGCCGTCGGTGCAGCGCCTGCGCTCAGCCGTCACGGCAAGCGGTGAGATCCTGGCCAGTGAGCATGCAGCTGCGGCGGGATGGCCCACCGCGGCGATCGCGCCCGGCTTTCTGGGCGAGTTCGTCGATGGTGGCGGCAAGCTAGACTCCTTCGCCATCAGCGGAGCGGACCACTGGTACCAGGTCGCTGCCCAGCGGGTGTGGGCTCAGCAGAATCACAAGGCCCACGAGGCCTTCGTCCCTGGCTACCTGCGTTCGGTGGGGCCGGGCTGGACCACCTGGGCAGTCGAGAGCCATATGGATGAACTGGCCCAGGCGGCAGGGCTCGACCCGGCCCGCTTCCGCCTGGCACTGCTCCAGGCGGAAGGGCGCAACGCCGGAGAAGCGCCGAACAGCGTGGGTGGCGCCGAACGCCTGAAAGCGGTGTTGCAGCGCGCGCTGGAGAAGTCGGGCTGGAGCGAACGCGATACCTTACCGGAGGACACAGGGCTCGGCGTGGCACTCAGCTTCGGCCAGGAACGCCATATGCCAACCTGGGTGGCCTGTGTCGCCCGCGTCAAGGTAGATCAAAGCAGCGGCGACGTCTCGGTTGAAAAGCTGACCTCGGTCGTGGACGCCGGCACCCTGGCCCACCCGGATGGCGCCATGGCCCAGCTGGAAGGGTCACTGCTGTGGGGCCTGTCCATGGCACTGCACGAAGGCACCGAGTATGCAGAGGGGCAGCCCAGCGATCTCAATCTCAACAGCTACACCCCGCTGCGTATGCATCAGGTGCCAGAGCTGGATCTTGAGTTCATGATCAACGACCACACGCCGGTCGGGCTCGGTGAACCCGGCACCTGCGTGGTGGCGCCCGCCATCGGCAATGCTGTCGCGCATGCCTGCGGTGTGCGTTTACGCGATCTTCCGATGCGGGCACAAACCCTCAAGACACGGCTCGGCAACCGCGCCGATGACCAGATAACGAGCTGACAGCCGCACGGGAGCCCTCCGGCCAACAACGGAGGGCTCCCCCCGAACAGGACACGCAACCCATGCAACATCTGGATCTGACGGTGGTGCGTCGTGCCCTTGAGTGGCTGCACGACGGACGCGAACTGTGGCTGGCCACAGTGCTGTCCACCTATGGCTCTTCCCCTCGTGAGCCCGGTGCCTGGCTGATAGCCACCCAGGACGGCGAGCATGCCGGCTCGCTATCTGGCGGCTGTGTCGAAGACGACTTTCTTGAACGCCTGAGTCGGGGTGAGTTCCACCGGCCGGTGACCCGCGTGCGCTACGGCGCAGGAGACGACGTCGACTATCCCGCACCGACATTACCCTGTGGAGGCGTGCTGGAGGTGTTGATCGAGCGCTTTGCGCCTGACGAGGCAGCCGTGACCCACTTCACTGCACTGGCAGCTGCACTGGAGGGCAAGGGTCCGCTGCGTCGGCGGGTCTCGTGGTCGACGGCAGAGCGGCAACTGCTCGATGACGATGGCATCGGCGACCGCGTGCAGCTGCAGGAGACCGAGCAGCAAGCCTTGCTGCGAGTAGGCCCCAGCGCCCGCCTGGTGCTGGCTGGCGTCTCCCCGGTTGCAGTGTTCTGCGCCCAGTTCGCCCTGGGTCTGGGCTTCGAGGTCATCGTCTGCGACCCGCGGGAGGGCAAGCTGGAAGAGCTTGTCGAGGCTCTGGGCGAATCCGCAGCACGAATCGACACCATCGCCCGGCTTCCCTCGCGCTTCATCGCCGAAGGCGGATGCCACGCGGCGACCGCCGTCGTAGCGCTGACCCACGACCCGCGCATCGATGACCTGGCGATGATGGAAGCCGTGCACTCCCAGGCGTTCTATATCGGCGTGATGGGATCGAGGCAGACCTCCAGCGCACGCGCAGCCAGACTCGCCCGCAGCGGTGGTCTCAGCGAGGCCGACATCGCGCGGATCCATATGCCGATCGGTCTGCACCTGGGCAGCAAGACCCCTGCAGAAATTGCGCTGGCGGTGATGGCAGACGTGATCAGGGTACGTCGTGGCAAACCACGTGATGGGCTTTAAACCGCTGTCACAACCGATAAACCGGAGGAGCCTCAGCCGATGACTACGCTGTGGTGCGTGATGGCAGCTGCCGGCAGTTCGCGCCGATTTGGCAGCGCCGACAAGCGCCTTGCCCGCCTGAGCGACAGCCGCACACTGCTGGCCGCAAGCCTGTCCGCCAGCGCCGCCCTGTCGGCCAGACGACTGCTGGTGATCGGTCCCCGTGACACCCTGGCTGGCTTGTCCGTCCCCGCGTCCCCCGGACTCGAGGTGCTGACCCTGGCACAGACCAGCCGCAGCCTGGGGGATAGCCTGGCCCAGGCGTTCAACTGGCTGGAACACCATGCATCAACGGCCGAGGCAGCGGCGGTGTGGCTCGCCGATATGGCCTGGGTGACACCGGCCAGCTGCCATCGTCTGGCATCGCAATCCCGGCGGGATCGCCTGGTCAGGCCGACGTATCAGGGCCAGCCGGGACATCCAGTCATCATTGGCCGCGACTTCTGGGGCGAGATGGGAGGCCTGCATGGCCAGGAGGGGGCCAGAGCCGTACTCGCACGCCACCCACAGGCGCGGGTGGACATTGCGGTGGACGACCCGGGCGTGGTGCGTGACCTGGACCGTCCGCAGGACCCTCGCTAGCGCCGTCGACCTGATCCGCGCTAGCGCGCCCTGGTGTGTTCCGCCATAAAGGCATCGACAATGGCGTCAAAGTCGCTATCGCCTACAAAGCCAAGGGCATCTGCCTTGGCCGTGCGGAAGCGACCCGGCCAGCTGGAAACGATGGCATTCACCCGCTCGTCCGGGCGAAAGCTCACCCGAGCCCGCGCTTCAGCGCCACCCTTGCGTTCGAGGGCGTCCAGCATCTCGGCCACGCTGACGGTGATACCCGGCAGCATAAAGGCGCGGAAATCGCCCAGGGAGTCAGCAGCCACCGCTGCCCCATGCACCAACGCCTCCACTACCTTGCCCGGCGACATAACAAAGAGCTCGAGCTCTGGGGACACGGGACACACGGCGTCTTCACCATTGAGAGGCTCACGTAGGATACTCGACGCGAAGCTCGACGCCGCCGCGTTGGGCCGCCCCGGGCGAATCACGATCGTCGGCAGACGCAGGACCAAGCCATCGACCAGGCCTCGGCGGCTGTAATCCTGGATCAACAGCTCGCACATCGCCTTCTGGGAACCATAGGAGCTTTGCGGCCGTAGCGCGGTCATGTCATCGAGCACGTCGGGCAGCTCGCCGCCATATACCGCCACGGAGCTTGCCATGATTACCCGGGTCTCGCTCATCCCGCGCTGATGGCAGCCTTCGAGCAGGCGACGGGTGGCATCAAAGTTGACCGCTTGACCGAGGGCAAGGTCCGCCTCGGCAGCGGAGCTGACAACCGCCGCCAGGTGATAGATCACCTGTGGGCGGCCTTCCAGCAAGGCATCCCAGGCACCGTCCTCGGTCAGGTCTCTGGCGGTCGTGGTGATCGCCACTGCCCCTTGCGCGGTCGGGTGGGGCGGCGTGCTCTGGTCGACCAGGGTCAAGCGGGTCAGTGGCTCGCCACAACACTGCCCGGCCGCCAGCAGCGCCTGGGTCAGGCGCTGGCCAAGAAAGCCTGCCGCACCAGTAATCAGAATATGCATCAGGGCGTCTCCTCAGCGTGTCCAGCGATGATCCCATAGGGGCGCGCCCAGCCTAGTCCTGCGACAGTGCCCGCCCTGGGGCGGTATTCGCAGCCGACCCAGCCGTCGTACCCTTGGGCGTCGAGATGCTCGAGCAGCGCGCCGATATTCAACTCACCCTGGTCAGGTTCGTGACGTTCCGGCACCCCGGCAATTTGCACATGCCCCACCTGAGCGAACTGCTGCTCGAGGGTGCGCATCAGATCACCCTGCATGATCTGGCAGTGATAGAGGTCGAACTGCAGGCGCAGGTGCGGCGATCCTACGCGTCGAATCACCTCCCGCGCCAACGCCTGGTGCTGCAACAGATAGCCCGGCATGTCGCGCCCATTGATGGGTTCGATCAGCAGCGTGCGCCCGTCCTGGCCACAGCGCTCAGCGGCGTAGCTCAGGTTATCGACGTAGGTCTTCAGGTAGGCGTCGCGGGTGGCGGGGTCGGCTTTGTCGGGCAACAGCCCGGCCATGGCGTGCACCCGCGGGCAGTCCAGCGCTTGCGCATATTCGAGAGCACGTTCCAGTCCGTCGCGAAACGCCTGCTCCCGACCCGGTAGGCCAGCCAAGCCGCGCTCGCCGGCCTCCCAGTCGCCTGGGGGCAGATTGAACAGCACCTGGGTGAGTCCCTGGTCATCCAGTCGAGCGCGCAGCTCGCTTGCTGGGAAGTCATAAGGAAACAGATACTCGACACCGCGAAAGCCGGCCTTGGCGGCGGCGGCAAAACGGTCGAGAAAGTCGTGCTCCGTAAACATCATGCTGAGATTGGCGGCCAAGCGAATCATCGGGCGCTCCTGCTGCTGTCGTTGTCGTTGTCGTTATCGCTGTCATCGCCCCGGCACCCTGCAACTGGCACCTCACATCTGATCTGGCGTCCCATAACGGGTACCGGGGCGGCAGACTCAGTCCCGCGGGAAGCGCGCCTCCAGCTCGGCGACCTGCTCCGGGGTCAGGCCTCGGGGATTCTGCCCGCGCAACAGCAAGAATAGCTTGGCGGTCTCCTCGAGCTCTTCGGTGGCGTACACCGCCGCCTCCAAGGACTTGCCGGCCACCACCGGCCCGTGGTTGGCCAGCAGTACCGCGCTATGCTTGCCCGCCAGCCCCCTGACAGCATCTCCCAGCGCCGGATCTCCCGGTACATGGTAGGGCACCAGCGGCAAGCGACCGACACGCATCACATAGTAGGCGGTCAGCGGTGGAATGCAGTCGCAGTGATCGACGTCCGGCAGGCAGGATACCGCCACCGAATGGGTCGAGTGCAGGTGCACGATGGCCTCGGACTGGGGCCGCTCGGCGTACATCGCCATGTGCAAAAAGCTTTCCTTGGTCGGCTTGTCGCCGCCGAGCCACTCGCCGCTTGCTGACAGCGTCGAAATGGTCGCTGGGTCCAGGCGACCAAGACAGGCGTTGGTTGGCGTCATCAGCCAGCCCCCATCATCCAGGCGCACGCTGATGTTGCCACTGTAGCCCATGGTCAGCCCGCGGTCGAACAGTGACTTGCCGTAGGTGGCGATCTGTTCACGCAGGCGGTTGACGTCGCGAGTGCTCATCGGGTCGCCTCCTCGAGCACGGCAAAGCCGCGGGTAAAGATATCGATACCCCCAAAGTTGCCCGACTTCAGCGCCAGCGACAGCGTTCCTGCTGCCACACTGGCCTGGGTCCAGGGCACCCCAGCATCGATCTGTGGGCCAATTCGCAGCCGATCCAGCGACAGCGCCGACACCACCGCGCCGGAGGTCTCGCCCCCCGCGACCAGCAGACGGCCAACGCCTTCCGCCACCAGGGTGGTCGCCAGTGAGGCCAGGGCCCGCTCGACCAGTTCACCGGCCCGGGCCACCCCTAGCTGCTGCTGAGCCGCCTTGACGCGATCAGGCGCCGCGGAGGCATACACCAGCACGGGCTCGTCGGGGGACTCCGCATGCTGTCGGCGCACAAAGTCGAGCGCCTCGGCGATGGGCTGGTCACCCTGCGCCAGGGACAGTGGGTCCAGGGCAAATCCTGGGCGATGCTCGAGAAAGTGCTCGACCTGAGCGAGGGTTGCCCGCGAACAGCTACCCGACAGCACCAGTGACCGCCCCTGGGCCGGCGCCAGTCGCGCCGCATCCTCAACCGGTGCCAACCAGCCCTTGCGCCGATACTCTGCCGGCAACGCCTGACCAAGGCCGGACCCACCGGTCACCAGGGGCAGCTCGACGGTCGCTGCGGCCAGCACGTCCAGATCACCGTCATCCAGCGTATCGCAGATGACGTGGCGCACCCCGCTGGCATCGAGCTCACCCAGGCGACAGCGGCATGCCTCGGCGCCAGCGCGAATGACCGCGTGGGAAACGAGCCCTACCGGATGCGAGGTCTGGGCCCCCAAGACCCTGACCAGGTCGGCATCGGTCATGGGATTAAGCGGATGATCCTGCATCCCACTGTCGTTGAGCAGGCGATCTCCGACGAACAGATGTCCTTGGTAGACGGTGCGCCCCGTGGTGGGAAAGGCCGGCACCATCACCGTCTGCCGCCCGCCAAGACGCTCCAGCAGGGCATCGGCGACAGGCCCGATATTGCCCTCGGCGGTGGAGTCGAAGGTCGAGCAGTACTTGAAGAAGACTTGCCGCACGCCCTGCCCGCGCAGCCAGTCCAGTGCCGCCAGGCTGTCCTTGAGGGCCTCATCGAGTGCACAGCTGCGTGACTTGAGCGCCACGACAACGGCGTCGACGCCCTCGGGCAGGGGCTTGCCGGTGGGGTCCCCCAGTATCTGGACGGTGCGCATGCCCGAGCGCACCAGGTTATTGGCCAGATCGGTGGCTCCCGTGAAATCGTCGGCAATAGCGCCGAGTACCAGGCTCATGCGAGATCCTCTTTAAAACCATCAAAGTGACAAACGCGAGGGGCAGAGACAGCGGGAACAAGCGCGCTGCTCACAGCGACGGAACCGACCGTCACTGCGCCGACTCGTCATTGGCGGCAGGCAGCGCCACGCCCCCCGTTGCAGCATAGACCTTGACCACCGCTGAATCGTCCTCGCGCCCCAGTCCCATGCCGCTGGCAGCGGTAAACTGCTGCAGCGCGCTGGAGGCCACAGGCATCGCCAGACGCAGCTCACGGCCGGTGTCGTGCACGATGTTCAGGTCCTTGACGAAGATGTCGACCGCCGACAGCGGCCGGTAATCCCCGTCGAGGATGTGGGGTACGCGATTTTCGAACATCCAGGAATTGCCCGCCGACTGCGTGATCACCCGGTAAAGCGCGCGACCATCGATGCCCATCCTGAGCCCTAACGCCATGGCCTCGGCGGCGGCGGCGATATGCACGCCGGCCAGGTGCTGGTTGACCAGTTTCACACTTGAGCCCGGGCCGGGAACATCGCCCAGGTGATGCACGGTAGCGGCCATCGCATCGAGTACCCTTGCGGCCTTGGCGAAGGCCTGGGGCGTCCCGGATGCCATCACCGACAGCTCCCCCGTGGCCGCCTTGGCCGCACCACCGCTGATCGGCGCATCCAGCATCAAAAGCCCCGCCTGATCCAGCCGCTGACCCAGTGTCTCGGCCACGCTGGGCGCTACCGTCGCGCACTGAATCACCAGACTCCCCGCGGCTAGCTGGGTCGCCAGCCCGTCGTCTTTGTCTTTGCCATCGCCAAACAGCACCGACATCACCTGGTCTGCATTGACCACGACCAGCAGTATCACGTCGCAACGCGCGGCCAGCGCGGAGGCTTCCGCCACACATTGGCCCCCTTCGTCCTCGAAGGTCTTGCGCGACGCGGCAGACACATCACAGCCGACGACCTCGAGACCTGCGCGCTTGAGGCTTCTGGCAATGCCCATCCCCATGGCACCGAGTCCGACCACACCGCACACAGGCAATCCTGAAGACGCGTCGCTCATGTTGCACTCCCGAGAAGTTGTCGTGGCGAATGACGTTGAAGTTTAAATGTTAGCGCTAACATTTTTAGTCGAGAGCCCTCTCAAGCACAAGTGTCAGACGCATCACATCGACCATGGTCTAATCCCAGTGCCGGCGTCTTAACCGCCATCCTCAACAGCCTTCAGGGGCAGGCCGACCTTCCCGAACCGCACAGCCATGCCCGGCCCTCTCGGCGCGAGGAACAGCACTCAGGTCCTCAAGACGACCGGTTCGGCATAAAATAGGCATAGGTGGCCATAAGACTGGCATAGCCATAAGCAGCGCCCAACAGGGAGAGCATCATGAGTGAGCCACAAGGCGGCGACCGGCGACGGCGCAAGGGACTTGATAACCCCACCCTGGACGACGTCGCGCGGGAAGCGGGGGTATCGGCCATCACCGTCTCCCGCGCCATCCACCGTCCCGACAGCGTGCGCGAGGTCACCCGCGAGAAAGTGGAAGCGGCTATCGCCAAGGTCGGCTACGTCCCCAATATGGTCGCCGGCACCCTGGCCTCGGCCAGCTCACGATTTATTCCTGTCATCGTGCCTTCGCTGTCCAACGTGGTGTTCGTCGAAGTCATACAGGGACTTCAGGCCGTCTTCGACCAGCACGGATATCAGATGCTGCTGGGCAATACCGACTACAGCATGGAACGCGAAGAGGAGCTGATCCGCACCTTCCTAGGCTGGTCTCCCACCGCCCTGGTGACCACGGGCCTGCGTCACCGGGAGGGCCTGAGTGAGCTGCTCAAGCGCTTCCCCCGCCCGCTGGTGGAGATCATGGAACTGGGCCAGGCAGTGGACATGAACGTGGGCATGGACCATCAACGGGCCGGCGCCACCATGGCCGACCACTTGCTGGCCCAGGGCTACCGCCACATCGTGTTTGCCGGCACTCGACTCGCGCATAACTATCGCGCCGCCCAGCGCTACGAAGGCCATCGCTCACGCCTGGTCAGCGAAGGCCTGGATGCCCCCTTGATGGAATGGCAGCAGGACAGCCACTACGACCTCGGCGGTGCAGCGCTGGACGAAATACGCCGCCAATACCCGCAGGTCGAGGCCATCCACTTCATCGATGACGTAATGGCATCCGGTGCCTTGCTCGAAGCACAGCGCCAGGGCCTGCGCGTGCCCGACGACATCGCTATCGCAGGTTTTACCGGACTGCCCTTCGCACGCGCCCTGATTCCCCGCCTGACGACCATTGTCTCCCCCCGCGAAGCCATCGGACGCCTGGCCGCCCATCAGATCATCGATCGCCTGGAGGGTCGCCAGCCAGAGGCCTGCATCGACGTCGGCTTTACGCTGCAACAAGGCGAAAGCACATGAACAAATGAGTGATATAAGCTCACATGAACAACCAAGACGGCTCACCTGTTAACAAATCCCGCCACCCTCTATAACGATCTCTCCGCAAAGCCATATCACATCTCTTTTAAAATAAAGCGACTATAAGAAACATAGACCTATGTCTAAGCACCGAAACAAGCAAGTGCTTTGACTAATTCCATCATGCCGACCAAACATAAGATCAAAAAAAGAACATTTGAACGGCGTCGGCATGACCACCTCTCTGCTTCTTGACGCTATTGGCATTGCCAAGTCCTTTTCCGGCGTGCCCGCCCTGCACGATGGCCGCCTGAGCTTGCGCGCGGGTAGCGTACATACCCTGTGCGGCGGCAATGGTGCCGGCAAGTCGACGCTACTCAACGTGCTGATGGGCGTCCTGACGGGGGACGCAGGAACTTTGCGAATCGACGGCCGAGAGACCTTCTTCCGCTCACCCCATGACGCCCTGCAGGCCGGCATCGTCATGATCAGCGGCGAAAACCTGGTGATCGACGGTGGCTATACGGTGCAGTAGAGGCCAACACGCCACTACCAGCTTGCCAGAGTCCGCAGTCGCACTTGTGCAGGCCACTTTTTAGACGACATCTTATGGCAAGACATCTTCTGGAAAGACCTCTTATGACAAGGCCACCTGTGGCAAGACCTACAATAGCAAGGTGGCAACTCGCGCTAAAAAAGCCGGCACCTACTCCCCCGCCAGCACCTCGCTGGCCGAGAGATCTCCGGTGCGCGTGGCTTCATCAAGGCGAATGATGGTGTGGGCGTTGGTGACGCTGGTCGCCAGGGTATCAATGACGCCGGTTCGCAGGGCACCAAGGATACCCACCGCCTTGGTATGCTCGCTGGCAATCGCGATGACGTCAGGGATCCGGGTCAGATCCTGGATGTTGAGACCGACCACACGACCTTGCATCGGCGTTACCGACGGGCGTCCATGAATGTCGATAAAGTCATACCCCATCATATCGCCGACGGTGCCCGATAGGCGCGCCTCGGCGATTTCCTGCGGTGTGAACCAGCCCATGCGCACCATGTTGCTGTTCTCGCTGACGTCGCCGACACCGATCAGGGCGGTGTCAGCGCGGCGAGCGCGGTCCAGGGTCTGGCGCACTGTAGGGTTGTCGTAGAGAGCATCACGCAGGGTCGTATTCTGCACCAGAGCGGGCGCATACAGCGTCTCGCTTTCACCGCCAAACTTGCTGGCCAGACGACGGCAGATATGATCCGGATTCATGTACTCGCCAGCCCTCAGCGAGCCACCAATGGCACACACAAACGAGACATTGAGCTCCCCCTCACCGAACACGTTGTCGGCCACGGCGCCCACGTTGCGTCCCATGCCGACCGCGACGATATGACCATCGGCCAGGGTCCGTGAAAGATGATCGGCGACCAGACTGGCCACCGATGAGCGCTGCACGTCGGGGTCAGCGTGATCCAGCGCCACCAGCGCTCGCTTGATGCCGAAACGTCGCTTGAGCTCCTGTTCGATCTCTACACTCACCGCAGGATGTTGACGCACACGCACATCGACGATGCCTTCAGACTGCGCACGCTTCAACAGACGCCCCACCCGCACGCGAGATAGACCAAGCCGGTTGGCGATGACCTCCTGGGTCTCTCCTTGCACATAGTAGAGGGTCGATATCTCGGTCATCAGCTCGATATCGGCGGCGTCCTGGCGATCGATCATCGCGCGTATCCCTGGTTGTCCATGGTGCCCCGCCCCCGGGGCGAGGGCAGGAGCACACTTTAGCATATCGCCGCAGCCCCCGGTCATCCCGACGCGGCATGGGGCGAGGACCACACTATGGACAGCGACGCAGCAGCGGCGCGATCGCGGTAATGATCAGTGACAGCGATACCGCGCCAGGGTCTGGCGTCCCCAGGCTCTTCTCTGCCAACGGACGCGCCCGCCCCACCTTTGGCAGCAACTCGGCGGTGGCATCGGCGGACTGCCGCGCCACTGCCGCCGCCTGATCCCAGGCCTCACTGACGCCCAGCGTCGATGCCTCGTACAGCGCGCTGGCGAAGGGCACCAATACATCCACCAGTGTCTTGTCCCCAGGCCTGGCCTTGCCGAACTGCATGACATTTTCGCTCGCCGCCGAGACACCCGTGGCGAGACGCTCAGCACTCAACGGAGCATGATCACCGAGGGCATCGCCCAACGAGGTCAAGATCACCCCCCAGATCGCACCCGACGTACCGCCACCGCGATCAGCCCAGGCGTCAGCAGCTATCCTCAACACGGTCTGCGCACCGGCACCCTGCTCAAGCGCGCCGCGCGCCGCCTCAAGCCCGGCAAGACTGCCACGCTGCATACCGATACCGTGATCACCGTCACCGGCCACGGCGTCGATACGACCGAGCTCATCGCAATGATAGTCCACCGTCTTAGCCAGCACCGCCAGGGCCTCGACCACCCGCTTCGCCAGCTGGCGCGAGGCGTCGCTGGCCGGAGGAACCTCACGCACCTGGGTCGGCACCACCTCAGCGGCATCACGCGCCTTGGCAGGCACCAAACTGCCCTTGCGATAGGCCGCACAGTTGGCAGGCGCCCGCCACAGACGCTCCATCTCGTCATCCAGCCAGAACAGCGTCAACGACACCCCCGCCATATCGAGACTGGTCACCAGCTCGCCGACATCCGGCTCGACGATGACCACACCGGCCTGACGCAACAGCTCATCGACGCGTCGGTAGACCACGAACAGCTCTTCATACTTGATCGTGCCCAGGCCATTGAGAATCACCGCCGCTCGCCCTCCGTCGGCGCTGACGCCCTCGGGCAGCTCGGACAACACCCGCTCGACCAGGGTCTCGGCCAGGCCGTCGGCACTGGGCACATCCCTCTCGCTGATGCCCGGCTCACCATGGATGCCAAGCCCCAGCGCCATGCGCCCCTGAGGCACATGAAAGAGGGCGCCTTCGCCGCCTGGCAAGGTGCAACCATCGAAGGCCACCCCAAACGACCGGGTACGCCGATTGGCCTCTTGCGCCACCCTGACCACCTCTTCGAGATCGGCTCCTGCCTCCGCCGCCGCCGAGGCCGCCTTGAATACCGTGAGGTCGCCGGCGATACCGCGGCGCTTGTCGATCTGCTCAAACGAAGCACTGGAGATATCATCGGTGACCAGCACGATCTCGCAGGGAATACCCTCCTCGATAAGCCGCTCCCGGGCCTGACCAAAGTGCAGCACATCACCGGCGTAGTTGCCGAAGGTGAGCAGGACGCCGCCACCGTTATCGGCAGCCTTGGCCACGCTGTATACCTGCTGAGCGGAGGGTGAGGCAAACAGGTTGCCCATGGCCGCGCCGTGGGCCAATCCCTGGCCGACCAAGCCGGCGAAGGCCGGGTAGTGGCCGCTGCCACCACCGATCACCACCGCCACACTGCCGGGTGCACTGCGGGTCGAACGCACCACACCACCGGGCACCGCCATGAGGATCTCTGCGTGTGCCGCCACCAGACCCAGGCGGGCCTGCTCGGAAAAGTCACTGGGATCGTTGTAGAGTCGTGTCATACGTGTGTCCTGACGCCATGTTGGGACATTGCCGGGCGACACCTTCTGACGATCCGCGCCGCCACAGAGACCAATGCCAGCTCATCTCTCCACTGCACCGCCGTGGGTCGCTTCATAGGCGGCAATACGTTCCACCTTCTGCGCCGATGCACCGCCAGGAAAGCTCTTGGACAGAAACGTCGACACGATATCCTTGGCCAGCTCCGGCCCCACCACCCGCGCCCCGATGGTCACGATATGGGCATCATTGCTGGTTCTCGCCTTGCCTGCCGAATAGGTGTCGTGGGCCTGGGCGGCGCGAATACCCGGCACCTTGTTGGCCGAAATCGCCACGCCGATACCGGTACCGCACACCAGCACCCCACGATCAAATCGCTCAGCCTTGATGGCCTCCGCCACCTCGATCGCCACGTCCGGGTAGAGGATCGGTTCGGCATTGAAGGTGCCGAAATCCTCAACCTGATGCCCCAACTCCCTGATATGAGCAATCAGCGTCTCCTTGAGCTCGTACGCCGCCTCATCACCGCCGACCGCCACCCTGAGAGATGAGCCTGAATTCACCATGAGCGTTCTCCGATAGTCGATAGCGCGCCCGACACCCGACGCCGAGCCGTGTTTTCACCCTATCACCGACCGAGCATTTGTAAAGCTATCGATCAAAAGATCATCCTTATCTTACCTTTTATCGTTTCACATCTGTGATTCAAGATCTCAGCAACTCCCTGAATACTTAAGACTCTGTCCGACAAAAGGCATAAAAGGCCGGCAAATGCCCCTTTGGTCGCATATCCAGATCAGGCGCCATTGCGCATAGCCTGTGATATCAGACCGAACATTAGTTCATCATGTGTTCAAGCATTCTCTACGCGCTCGCTATGACGCTCCGCCGCGGGGCCGAGGCTCCACGCTGGCCAAAAAGCAAGGCGTGGAACGTTAGGGAAACGCTGAATACATGTTTCGAGCGATGACAGGTCGGTAGCTGCCGGAGCGGAAAGACCGGAGTTTACATGCGGTTAAATGAGGATCTTGAGCACCGCCAGCAGCCGAGATGTCGAGCGCAGTCATTTATGTAGTGTTTCCTTGGAGGCGCATGCCTCATCACTGTGGACACTGGCCGTCGCGAGGGCGGATGAGTAGAATATGCTGCCCCGCAGCACATGCGGTGGGGACGGTGCTCGCACCGTCATTAAACGGGGGTCATCGTTCCCTTCAGGGCGATAACCCAACAAAGGAAAACACGGCCTGCACGGACACATCGCTGCGTTGCGTGGCTCCACTGCCTCACCTGTACTGCATAGGCTCTGGGTGGTGCGTGGTGAGCGCCCTACGCTGCATTGTGTACGGCTGGCTTATCCAGCGTTTTCCAAGGTTCTCAGGGCGGGGTGAAAGTCCCCACCGGCGGTGATGGCCATGGTCTTTCAGGAAGGATGGGAGACCCCAGGCACAAGCCCGCGAGCGCCCTTTCGATGACCGATGGACACCCATCATGGTCCACGAAAGGGGTCAGCAGATACGGTGAGATTCCGTAGCCGACGGTGATAGTCCGGATGAAAGAGAACGGCAGCCAGTGACCGTAACGCCCCATGGCGTCACTCGGCGCGGGCGCCTACTTGCCCTGATTCTGGTGTTTCAGGAGATAACCATGAATCAGTCCCACTCCCCCTCCAGCGCTA
This sequence comes from Halomonas sp. DP4Y7-1, assembly GCF_019800705.1. Classification (NCBI taxonomy): domain Bacteria; kingdom Pseudomonadati; phylum Pseudomonadota; class Gammaproteobacteria; order Oceanospirillales; family Halomonadaceae; genus Halomonas; species Halomonas sp. DP4Y7-1. The sequence continues at coordinate 432,940 of NZ_JAHVKS010000002.1, forward strand.
GCCACGTGGCGAGCCAGGAAGTCCCCCGCATCGCCTTTATCCAAGCGAGCTGGCACAGCGATATCGTCGCCCAGGCCCGCGAGGCGTTTGTGTCCACCCTGGCTGACGAACACGGTATTGCGGCGTCCCAGGTCGATGTTTTCAGCGTGGCCGGCGCTTACGAGATCCCGCTTCAAGCCAAGATGCTGGCGAAAAGCGGTCGCTATAGCGCCATCATCGGCGCAGGATTTGTCGTCGACGGCGGCATCTATCGCCATGATTTTGTCGCCCAGGCGGTCATCGACGGCATGATGAAGGTACAGCTTGATACTGAGGTGCCGGTATTGTCGGTGGTGCTGACCCCCCACCACTTCCACGAGCACGCGGTGCACACCGCCTTCTACCACGAGCACTTCATCACCAAGGGTCGCGAGGCCGCCCACGCCTGCGCCATGACCCTGGACAACCAGCGGCAGCTACGCTCACTGTTCACTTGACCAGGTGATAGGGACACGATCACCTGAAGGGGAGCCTGCTGGCTCCCCTTTATTTGTCTAGCCGAGCCCTACTTCTCTCATCGAGCCTCAGGTGCCTGGCCACCCAACGTTCGCCCCCAACGCAGCCCATAAAAAACCCGATCCGTATCCCATCGCGGCTCAGGCCTGAACCACGCTCGGAGATTCCGAAGAGGTACCAAGGCGAATCAGCTCCCCCGCGATCCAGCGCTCGACCGCGTTGATCTCTTCCTGATTCATCACCAGGTAGAGCTTGGTGCGGCGCTCGAGAATATCGGACCCACGGCGCGCCCACTCATGCTGGACCAGATAACGCGCCTCGCGCTCATAGAGATCCGCGCCCAGATGTTCGCCAAGGTCCGCGTAGCTGGCAGCGTCGCCAAGCACACGATAGGCCAAGGAGCCGTAAAGCCGAGCGTAGCGGTTGAGGGTGGCGGCCTCGAGCCAGGGATAGTCCTGTGCAATGGTATCGATAAAGGCCACGACGTCGGCGCCGGGGATATCGCCCCCTGGCAGGGGGACGTGTTTGTTCCAGCACTTGCCCATCTCAGGGAAGTACGGCGCCAGCTTGTCGAGGCCGTGTTCGGCCAGCTTGCGGTAGGTGGTGATCTTGCCACCAAAGACCGACAGCAAGGGCACCTTGCCATCCATGTCGTCGATGTCAAAGACGTAGTCCCGGGTCACCGCCGAGGGATTCTCCCGGGCATCATCGAACAGCGGGCGAATACCGGAAAAACTCGTCAGGATATCGTCCTGGGTATAAGGCGTCTTGAAGTAGCGATTGACCACGCCCAGCAGGTAGTCGATCTCACCCTGGTCGATGGCGACCTGGTCAGGGTCACCTTCGTAGACGATGTCGGTGGTTCCGACCAACAGCTTGTCTCCCTCGTAAGGGTTGACGAAGATGACTCGCTTGTCGTCATTCTGCAGCAGGTAGGAATTGGCGGTGGCGTAGCGCTTGGGCAGCACGATATGGCTACCTTTTACCAACTTGACCCTGTCCTCTCCCCCTTGAGTGAAGGAGCCCTTGAGCACCTTGTCAACCCAGGGGCCGGCGGCGTTGATCACCGCCTTCGCCTGCAGTCGCATCAGCTCGCCGGTGTCACTGTCGGTCAATTCCACCTCCCAGTGATCCTCAAGCCGTACCGCCCGGGTACAGCCCATCCGGGTGTAGATCCTGGCGCCCCGAGCCTCAGCATCCTGGGCATTGAGCACCACCAGACGTGCGTCGTCGACCCAGCAATCGGCGTACTCGAAGCCCTTGGCGAAGTCGTCCTTGATGGCCGCCCCCTCTGGGTCGCGATTCATACGGATACTGCGACTGCCGGGCAACAGATCGTCCTTGCCACCAAGATGGTCGTAAAGAAAAAGTCCGCAGCGCACCAACCACGCAGGTCGCTGCTCAGGACTATGGGGCAGCACGAAGCGCATCGGCCAGATGATGTGCGGCGCCTTCTTCAGCAGTACGCTTCGCTCGCGCAGCGCCTCGCGGACCAGTCGAAACTCATAATACTCGAGATAGCGCAGCCCCCCGTGCACCAGCTTGCCGCTGCGCGACGAGGTGCCCTGGGCCAGGTCATCCTTTTCACACAGCGCCACGGAAAGCCCACGTCCAGCGGCGTCCTGGGCAAAGCCCGCGCCATTGATGCCCCCGCCGATCACCAGCAGGTCGAAGAATGGCAAGCTGTCTGTTGCGGTTGTCATGAACGTCTCCTCGGGTACGGGCCCCGTGTGCATGCAGTGATGCTGAATCAGGTGTCGGCGCGAACGCGCTCGAAATGGCGCCAGAAGCCATCGGCACTGGCGTAGGAGCGGCGATAGACGCCATAGAGCCGCTCATAGAGGTTGTGCAGATCCGGGTCGGGCATCACCCGGTCTTCGGCGAGGAAAGGGGTCACCCAGGTGGCGCAGGCATCGGCCAGGTCACGGTGACGGCCCAGACACAGGCTGGCGACCATGGCCGCGCCGGCGGCACCGGTTTCACCGCGACTCAGGGTGCGCACCGGCACCCCCATCACCGATGCCAGGATGGTGCACAGGGTGCGACTCTGGGCGGCGCCACCGGTCAAGCGCAGTTCTTCGGGGTGGGCCTCAAGGGCCTGGTAGCAATCCCGGGCGGCAAAGGCGACGCCCTCATAGATGGCTCGAGCCATGTGCAAGTGCGTGCATTCAGCGCTGAGGCCGAGAAACTGGGCCCGGGCCCGCGGGTTGAAGAAAGGGCCTCGCTCGCCATTGGTGCAGATAAACGGATGGTAGATCAGTCGTCCTGGTTCGGTGGCCGCAAGCGCCTTGTCAAGGCGTGGCAACAGTCCATCGGTGGACATGGGCGCCTCGCCCAGGGCCGTGAGCATCTCGTTCATGCCCTTGATGAACCATTCCAGGTTGAGGGTGGCCGCCATGTTCGAACACAGCTGGACCCAGGTGTCGGGGGCAACGCAGGGCATGGTGTAGCAGGACTGGTTGCTCAATACGATATCGCGAGCGTCTTCACGCACGCACAGGTGGGCACCGGTGGTACCGATGATCGAGCAAGCCACCCGCCTGCCCGGCTCGTAGACGCCAGCGCCCAGCGCGGTTGCCAGCATGTCCACCGGCGCCAGCACCACCGGCACCCCGGGACACAGACCCAGCGCTTGCGCGAGCTGCCCGTCGAGCGGCGCATGGTGTCGACTGCCGTCAACGATCGGCGGCAGCTTGTCACGCATCTCGGATAAGCCATAGGCCGCCAGCACCGCCTCACTGTAGTGGCCGCCCTTGACGTCACCGTAGGTCCACAGCGCCTCGGCGGGGTCTGTCGCCCTCTGGCCAGTCAGACAATAGTAGAGCCAGTCCTTGCAGTGAAAGACCGTCGCCGCGCGCTCGAGCTGTTCCGGGTGGTGGTCCTTGAGCCAGCGCAGCTGGCCGCTCTGGATCGATTGATTGAGTCCGGTACCGGTGAGTCGATAGCTATCGGGGCCCGCGCGGGAAGCCCGCCAGTGGGAGACGATGTCGCTGGAGCGGTTGTCCAGCCACAGCATGGCATCCCCCACCGGACGACCGGCGTCATCGATCAACCAGGTGCCGTCCCCCTGGCCCGTCACGGCGATGGCGCCCAGGCGATCTGCCAGTTCAGGGTGTTGCCTGAACAGCTCATCCAGGGTGGTGCGCGCCGCCCGCCAGGTGTCGTCAAGACCCTGCTCGACCGCCCCTCCCGGACGGTGGTGCACCTGGTTCGCGCACTGAGTCTTGGCCAGCTCACGTCCATCGCCAGCGAAGGCAACCGCCTTGATCACCGACGTACCCGCATCCAGCCCCACGATGACATCGCGGCGCTCGCTGCGAAGGGCGTTGTGGGAGGGAGTGTCGCCGGGGGAAGCATGGTGAGAGGGAGCATTGTTATTGTGCATGGACCACCTCTTGTAGGCGTGCCGCCATTCTTATGGGTGTACCGCCGCTCTCATGGCTGTAGCACCACTGTTCATGGATGTACCACCACTCTTCATGGATGTAGCGCCACTCTTGATGGATGCGGCATAACTCTTGATGGATGTCGCGACAAAGGGACGGTCGCATAGCGCGGTCTTGATGGCGACGGCTAGGTCTCCCCGCCGTCCTGGCGCAGGCCTGCCACCAGTTGCCGGGCGACCTCTTCATCAGTGATCAGCCCCTTGAGTAGACCGCTGGCCAGCACGGCCCGGGTCGCCGCGATCTTCTGCGCTCCCCCTGCCACCGCCACGATGCGATGCCCACGCAGTTGCGCCAATGACAGGCCGAGGGTGCGCCGATTGATCTCACTATCGAGCTCTCGTCCATCGCGGCTCAAGAATCGCCCGAGAATTTCCGCGCTGGCACCGTCCTGGCGCAGACTGGCGGCGTCTTCGGCATTGATCTCGCCCAGCTCCATCAGCAGCGAATGGCCCTGGTCCGGCACCGCGCCGATCCCCACCATGGTCAGGTCGGCCTGTGCGGCGATGGCCATCACATCCTGGACACTGCGCTGGCTCATCAGCACATCGCGATGGTCCACGGTGTCGGCGAACAGCGGCACCGGCAGCAGGTAACCCTCCCCCCCAGTCTTGTCCACCAGTCGATGGATGACGTCATAGGGATTCAGCGCCATCTTGTGCACCACGCTGCCGAGCACCGGCACCATGCGCACACCACGACAGTCCAGCGTCGGCAGGCAATTCACCATTTCCGACAGACTGCGCCCCCAACCGAGTCCCAGCGTGCTGACCTGCTTCGCCTCCAGGCGAGCCTTGAGGTAGTGGGCGGCGGCCCGGCCCAAATTGACCTCGGGACGAATGGCATCATGCTCCGGCGACGGCACCACGATGCAGTCCTCAAGTCCGGCGAGCCGCTTGAGCTCATCTTCCAGCTGCAATAGCGCCGCCGGTGACCCTTCGATAAACACCTGGACGGCGCCCATGTCGTGGGCCAACGCCACCAGGCGATGGACCTTCATGCGCGACACCTGCAGGCGCTCGGCAATCTGCGCCTGGGTGTAACCCCCCACGTAGGACAGCCAGGCGGCACGCAGAGCGAGATCGGCTTCGGTGTGACTGGCAGGTGGCGTCTTCACGGTATCGGCTCTCTTCATCGGGTCATCAGTGGGGGGATGAGCGTGGGCACTGCCACCGCCACGCCGGACGCGGCAAGTGACGTCTCGAGATAGCAAAACGTCGTCTTTGAAATTTTTTTCGGTGACTGTTAAATATCACGTTAGCGAAACGTTAGTGAATCCACAGCCGACCGTCAACGCCCGACCAAGGTCGTAGAAGGCCTCCCTCCACCATGCTTCGCCACACCACAACGCCAAGAGCCTGCCATGCTGAAGTTCGCGACCAACCTCACCTTCATGTTCACCGAAAAGCCCTTTCTCGAGCGCTTCTCGCTGGCCCGTGCGGCGGGATTCCGACGGGTGGAATTTCATCATCCCTACCCGTTCTGCGAACGCCTCGACGATATTCGCTACGCCGCCAGGGAGGCCGGCGTCGAGATACTTCACTGCAACCTTCCGGGGGGCGACTGGGACTCGGGAGAGCGAGGCATCGCCGTGTGGCCAGAACGCAGGAATGAGTTTGCTGACGGCGTAACAACCACTCTGGAGATCGCCAGAGTACTGGGCATACACCAGTTGAACTGCCCGCTTGGCTATCCACGAGACGATCAGGCCGCCGACGAAGCCCAACGTACGCTGATCGACAACCTGCGCTATGCGGCCGACACCTGCGCGGCCCAGGGCGTGCGACTTCTGGTAGAACCGCTCAACCCGATCACCCACCCTGGCTATCCCCTGGTCACCACGCGGGACGGTGTGGCGCTGCTCGGAGCAGTGAATCACCCCAACCTCAAGCTGCAGTACGACATCTATCAGATGCAGCGCTCCGAAGGAGAGCTGATCGAGACGCTACGTCGACACCGCGAACATATTGGTTTCGTGCAACTGGCCGACAACCCGGGGCGAGGTGAACCGGGCACCGGTGAGATCCACTACCCGTTCCTGTTTCGCGAGCTCGAGAAGATGGCATTCGACAAGGTCATCTCGCTGGAATACACCCCCAGCACGACGACTCAGCAGTCGCTTGGCTGGCTCAAGGACTACGGTTTGAGCCTGGATGCCTGAGCCTCTTCCAGCACAGTGATAGAGACAAAGACAACGCCAACGAACGCCAACGAGGACAGCCCCATGACGACCCCTTTCTGGATCGGGACCAGCTGGAAGATGAACAAGACCCTGGGCGAAGCGGCCCGCTACGCCCAGGAGGTGGCAGGCACCGAGGTATTCCATGACCCGCGCTTGCAGGGTTTCGTCGTACCACCCTTCACTGCCTTGGCCCAGGTCTGCAGAGACTTGACGAGTAGCCCACTGAGGGTCGGTGCCCAGAACATGCACTGGGCCGAGTCCGGCGCCTATACCGGTGAGATTTCACCGCTGATGGTGGCCGATACCGGTGCCGACCTGGTAGAGCTGGGACACAGCGAGCGCAGGGAACATTTCGGCGAGAACGACAGCGACCTCAACCGCAAGGTCCACGCCGCCCTGAACCATGGCCTGACCCCGCTTCTGTGCGTCGGAGAAACGGCTCGGGAAAAAGCGCTGGGCAGCGCCGCCGAGACCGTCATCCGCCAATGCAAGATGGCCCTGGCCGGCGTCACCGGCCCAGACCTTGATCGCGTGCTGATCGCCTACGAACCGGTCTGGGCCATCGGTGAGGGCGGCATTCCGGCCAGCGCCGATGACGCCGCCTGGATGCACCGCCAGATCCGCGCTGCCCTGCCCGCCAACTCCCGCGGAGAACCTCTGACCGTGCTCTACGGTGGCAGTGTCAATCCAGTTAACTGCGAGGCGCTGGCCGCACGGGAGGAGATCGGCGGGCTGTTCATTGGTCGCAGTGCCTGGCGCGCCGAAGGCCTGGTCCAGATTGCCGAGAAGGCGTTGCGCTCCCGCTTCGGCGAAGCCGGACCCGACAGACCGTCTAGCCCAGGTCGCGGCGCATGATGGTCACACGCTCCCCCAGGTAGTCGACATCCTCGACGGCTTCCCATCCGCCCCGCCGATACAGCGACTGCTGGTCGGGTGTGTAGAGGTGCAGCCGTGCGATGCCGTGCTCACGGGCTTCCTGTTCGACGCGTCGGACCAGGGCCGAGGCGATACCCTGCCCACGCTGCTCCGGCGGCACGAACACCGATGCGAGCCAGGGGCCCAGTTCCCGCCGAATGCTCATGTCATCCGGCGACAGGCTGGCGGTGCCCAGTGGCTGGCCGCCCGCCATCGCCACGAATACCGAGGGGACCCCGTCGGGGCCGCACAGCTCGGCGGTAGCTTCGCGCCAGCTCTGCAGAGTGGCGTCCTGGTGCTGGTGGCCCCAAGCGCCGAAGGTCCAGCCAGCGACCTGATCGAGATGTGGCGAGTCGGCCCGCAGCCGCTCGATGACGTAATGGCTCACCTGCTCACTCCCTGTGTGTCATGTCCCTGGCCCGCCCTGGGGGCCGGGGCCCGTGACGAAAAACATGATGCGTGCCGCCCTGGGGATTCACTCGGCCCCGGCGCCTCGCCCACTATCGATGCGCAAAGCGCTCAAGCTGCATTTCCCCAAGCCGGCTTAGCGTACGCTGAAACGCAAAGGACAGGTAACCGTGGGAGTACAGTGATGGCATCGGCACGGCTGCCTCGATGACCAGCGGCACACGTCGGTCATAGCACTCGTCCACCAGCGCAATGAAGCGCCGCACGCTGTCGTCCTTGATGCTCAAGGGTGGCAGCTCACGCTCCCCTGCCGATACCTGCTCGCAGGCATCTTCGGTACCGCGAGCCAGGGCGCGCGGCCGGGTAGACGGGGAACCCGCGAATGGCGCTTGCTCAGGTTCAGGCTCTTGCTCGGTAGCCAGACAGGGCACGGCGCCCAGCAGCAGCACACCGAAGCGGTCGCATAGTTCGATAAAGTCCAGTGCCGATAATGGCGCCTCACACAGCTGCGCGAAATCCCCGTACAGCACCCGCTGGGCGGCCCCACGAAGGCACAGCGCTCGTCCGCGCAGCTCCAGCGAGCAGGAACGTGCGTGCTCGCCGGCAAGTGCCAAAAAATGCTGCGGCAACACGCTGCTTTCTCCCGGCTGACGCACAAAATAGCGTTGATGGGGCGCCCCTGGGTGGTGGCGATGGTCCTGACCACCATCGAGCTCCATCACCTCGAGATGCGCCTCCATGGTCGCGATGGCTGGCAGCAGTCGCTCTCGATTGAAACCGCCGGGGTAGAGTCCCGACGGCGGCTGATTGGACGTTGCCACCATCACCAGACGCCGCGCCAACAGGCGCTCGATCACCCCTCCCAATAGAATCGCATCCGCAATGTCGTCGACGTATACCTCATCGAGGCACAGCACCCGCACCTGTGCCGCCAGTTCATCGGCCAGCAGTGTCAACGGGTCTGGCTGGCCCCTCAGTTGAAACTGGCGCTGGTGCACCCAGCGCATGAAGTGATGAAAATGCCAGCGTCTGGCTGGCACCGGACAGCGCTCGACAAACTGATCCATCAGCCAGGTCTTGCCGCGGCCCACCGGCCCCCACAGATAGCAGCCCCGTGCAGGCTGTTCGTCCCGCAACGCCTTGAGCAGTTGATCGAGGGAGGCGATCGCCCGAGTCTGAGCGGCATCGGCAACGATCTGACCGGTATCGACCCATCTCGCGTAGTCTTCAGCCAGTGGCGATACGCCTTCTGCAGCAGACGAGGCCCCCGCCAGCGCCTTCTGGCAGGAGGGTGCGACCCTCTCCATGTCCTGTCCTCCCTTGCCGTGGACCTGGCGCCACGTGGTGCCTTCAGCCAGGTATTGGCTATCTCGATTCCGGCCGCGTTCCGCTACTCCCAAAGGGCGAGGGTTCCCGATGGGAATGCAAGCCCAGCTGGACTATAGTGGCGCGTCACTGTTCCCGCGTCGATCTTCAGGCTAGCGACCATGTCATCCACACCTCACAGGCTCCGATTATCGCCACGCTTCCAGCGTCGGATCTGCCTGTTGGCCGTGGCCGCCATGCTGATGCTGTTCGTCGGCCCCTTGGCCAGTCAGCTGCAGCGACTGCTGGAGCCTCCCGCGGTCTCTTTGCACCATCACCATCATGCCCATGGTGGCGCACTGACGTCGGACGAAACCTCGGTCCAGACCGAGAGCACATCACTGGATGCGGGCCATCATCATCTCGCCGCTTGCGGTTATTGCGTGCTGTTCGCTCAGGTGCCAGCGCTGTCGATAATAGCGGTGACGGCACTCGCCGGCGCCGCCCCCCGCGCCCCACCTGGCCCGTCGACGCTCAGGGTATTCCTGCCGCTGCTGCAGCGATTCACGCTGCCGACACCACGCGCCCCTCCCGGTCGTTCCGTCCGCTGAACGAGGCATCGCCCTCTCCTGGCCATGGCTGCCTGTCACGGCCTCCACCGGATTTCACGAGAACGACCATGACAACGCGAACCACCCATGCTGGACCGGCGCTCAAGACGCTGGTCATTCGGCTGCACTTCTATATCGGCCTGCTGGTCGGCCCCTTCATCTTCTTTGCGGCGCTGACGGGCACGCTCTATGCGCTCACTCCGGCCCTGGAGCAGGTGCTCTACAAGGAAGCACTGTCCACCTCGTCGTCCTCTGGCACACCTACCCTGCTGTCCCGCCAGGTTGCCGCGGCTCAGGACTATCTGGGGGTCGATACGACTCCCAGTGCGGTTCGCCCCGCACCGGAGCCGGGTACCACGACGCGGGTGATGTTTGCCGACCCGCTGCTCGGTGCCAGTGAACACCGCGCTATCTTTATCGACCCGCATAGTCTCGAGGTGCGTGGCGACATGACGGTCTACGGCACCAGCGGTGTCCTGCCCCTGCGCCGGATCATCGATCAGATCCACCGTAGCCTGATGCAGGGAGATCCCGGCCGCCTGTACAGCGAACTGGCCGCCTCCTGGATGTGGCTGGCTGCCCTCGCTGGCCTCGCCATCTGGGCGCTGACCCCATCGCCCAAGGTGGATCCAGGCAAACAGTCCGCGACCGCCCGCCGCTTGCGCACCCGTCGTCGCCATAGCCTGCTGGGCCTGTTTCTGCTGATCGGCCTGCTGGCACTGTCGGCGACCGGCATGACCTGGTCGAAGCACGCCGGTGACAACTTCTTCACGGTCCTCAAGGCGGCCGGTTGGGGCACCCCAAGGGTGTCACAGTCCTTGGACGGGCACGCGTTACACCAAGCCGACGCCCACGCGGATCATGGCATGGCACAGGCCGGCGCTGCCGAGCGCTTGGCAGACTTCGACATTGTCGAAGCCACCGCCAGAGAGGCAGGGCTGGACGCCGGCAAGATCGAACTGCTGGTGCCGGGCCCGAATCAGGCCTGGAAGGTGCGGGAGATTGATCGCAGCTGGCCTTCACAGGTCGATGAGGTGGCGGTGCATCCGTCACGCTTCACGGTGCTGGATCAGGTCAGCTTCAGTGACTACCCGCTCGCCGCCAAGCTGACCCGCTGGGGCATTGACGGCCATATGGGCATCCTTTTCGGGCTGCCGAACCAGCTGCTGCTGGCGGCCCTGGGCATCGGCATCATGACCATGGTGGCCTGGGGATACGCCATGTGGTGGCGGCGTCCCTCGGCCAGCAACGGCCAGACCTTGTGGCCGGCGCTGCTGGCGCTGCCCCTGCCCGCCATGGCCCTGGTGATCGTCACCGGCGTGCTGCTCGGTCTGGCGCTGCCCGTCATGGGAGCGAGTCTGGTGCTGTTTCTCGCCGTAGACGCCGTGCGCTCACTGCGCTTCGCCCGACAACGCGCCAACGCCTGAAGCAAGCACAAGGGCGACCCGCGGGTCGCCCTTTTTCATGGTTTACCATGCCACCACTCAGGCAAGCGCTGGATACGCCAGCCCAGCGTCATGAGGCGCAGGCATTGATGCAGTGTTTCCTCAGTGGGTCTGCTGCTTGCCGCGCAATCGCTGCAACCCCGTCCACACGGCGACCAGCACGGCGCCCACCGCCAGCCCGAACAGCCCATTGCCCAGCATGGGCACCAGCCCGTGGAGAATCGCATCGACTCCCGGCAGGGCAACGTCGGTCTCGGCCAGGCCCTCGATCCAGTGGCCCACCATCGGTACACCGTGAGCCAGAATACCGCCACCGACCAGGAACATGGCCAGGGTGCCAAAGATCGATAGCCCCTTCATCAGCAGAGGAGCACCGCGCAATAGTCCCTTGCCGAGCGTCTGAGCCAGACCACTGTCACTCTTGGTGAGGTGCAGGCCCAGGTCATCGAGCTTGACCAGACCTGCCACCAGGCCATAGACCCCTACGGTAATCAGCAGCCCAATGGCGATCAGCACGGCTATCTGCTGAGTGAGAGGAGCCGCCGTCACCGTCCCCAGGGCGATCACGATGATCTCCGCCGACAAGATGAAGTCCGTGCGAATCGCGCCTTTTATCTTGTCTCGCTCGAACGCCTGCATGTCCACATCATTGTCGGCCAGGGCGGCAAGGCGAGCGTCGTGCTCATGCTGGTCATCCTTCTTGTGCAGAAACTTGTGCGCCAGCTTCTCTGCGCCTTCAAAGCACAGAAAGGCGCCACCCAGCATCAGCAACACCGTCACCAGCCAAGGGACAAAGGCGCTGATCAACAGCGCCCCCGGTATCAGAAAACACTTGTTGAGCAACGAGCCCTTGGCGACCGCCCAGACCACCGGCAACTCGCGCTTGGCGGCGACACCGGTCACCTGCTGAGCATTAAGGGCAAGATCATCCCCCAGCACTCCGGCGGTCTTCTTGGCCGCCACCTTGGTCATCACCGAAACGTCGTCGAGCAGGGTGGCGATATCATCGATCAGGGTTAACAGACTGCTTCCTGCCACTGGGGCTCCCTCCTTGGCGTGGGGTATGGTGAATAGCCTCAGCATAACCGTTGATCTTCTCTTGCGCTGCAGCAATCGCCCGGGAGCCCTGTGCCATGTCAGCAACCACTGCCGATCTCGCCACGCTGCTAGGGCGCCTGCCCGTGGGCTACAGCGACGCACTGTTTCGCGGCCAGCGCTATGGCGTGACGCTCAAGATCTACAACGCGGGGCGCTCGCTCAAGCTGCTGGCCCAGCAACTCGGCGGTACTGACATGGTCAGCTTGAATGCCTACCTGACCGGGTCAGAGTGGCGCCTGAAACCCTGCGAGATGAGCGAGCGCAAGGTGCTCAACTTTCTTGCTGAAGCACAGCCGCTCCCTCGCATCGAGCCTTGAGTCGCCGCATTACCTAGGCTGCGGGAGCCAGCCATCACCAAGCCCTGCTCCTGCATAGCGACCACCTCGAAAGACCTCACCACTACTACCCACTTGAGGTAGGGACCCGCCGCCTTGCACGAGAAAAAATGAACGTTCGTTGACGTGAGCCAGCTCTCACGCCCGGACCCTTCATTGTGGGTACCCCCTCATGGTGGGTATCTCCGGCTGGACAGCCCCATGCCCGTAGTCATGCTCGTTGTCGGTACTCGCCCCGAGGCCATCAAGATGGCCCCGGTCGCCCTGGCGATCCACTCTTCCGCCATCCTCTCCCTGCATCTTTGCGCCAGCGGTCAGCACGACGAAATGCTCGACCAGGCACTGTCGCTGTTTGACCTTGTGCCAGACAGCAACCTGGCGGTCATGACCCCCTCTCAGACGCTCAATGGCCTGATGCAGGCCTTGCTGGGACGGCTGGACAGCGTCATGGCCGAGGTGATGCCCGATCTGGTGATGGTGCATGGCGACACCGCCACCTGCTTCGCGGCCAGTCTGGCTGCCTTTCAGCGCAAAGTGCCGGTGGCTCACGTCGAGGCCGGGCTGCGCACCGGCAACATCGACTCACCCTGGCCAGAAGAGGCCTATCGCAGCATGGTGGCGCGTATCGCCCGCCGCCATTACGCGCCAACCCCGTCCGCCAGGGACAACCTGCTGCGCGAACAGGTGGCGCCAGGCAGCATTCTGGTCACCGGCAATACCGTGATCGATGCCCTGATGTGGATGAAGGACAGTCTCGATGCCCACGGCTATCGGCCGTGGCCGGACAGTCCCTTGGCACGACTACGCCCCGGCGCCCGGCGGGTGCTGATTACCGGGCATCGCCGAGAAAATCATGGTGAAGGCATTCGCACCATCTGCCAGGCCATCGCTGAGCTGGCCGGGCGCTATCCCGATACCGACTTCGTCTATCCAGTGCACCTGAACCCCGCCATCAAGGACGTGGCCGAGCGTGAATTGGCCAATCTGCCCAACGTGCACCTGACTCCCCCCCAGGACTATCGCGACTTCGTCTGGTTGATGGGGGGCGCCACCCTGATCCTGACCGACTCTGGCGGACTTCAGGAGGAAGCTCCCGCCCTGGGAGTACCGGTACTGGTCATGCGCGAACATACCGAGCGCATCGACGCCCTCGATGCCGGGACCGTCATGCTGACCGGCAGTGCCAGCGACGCCATTGTGGCCGTTGCCTCGCGCCTGCTCGACACTCCTGAGGAGCGCCAGCGGATCGCCCAGATCCCCAATCCCTATGGACAAGGCGACGCCGCCGACAAGATCGTCCGCGACATGGAGTCCTGGCTGCTGTCGCGTCGGGCAGATGTCGAGGCCAGGCATGGCTGAACTACCGCCCGATCTGACGCTGTGGTTGCTCGATGCCTCGCTGCACGCCCTGTTCGCGCTGAAGTACGTTGCCATCACCCTGTGCCTGATGATGCTGGCGCTGGGGATCGATGACCTGTTTCTCGACATCGTCTACTGGACGCGGCGCAGCTGGCGCTACTGGTCCATCTATCGCAAGGTGCCCTACGCCGATGAGGAGCGGCTGTATCAGGCCCGCGAGAAGCCGCTGGCGGTGATGGTCCCCGCCTGGCAGGAAGTCGGCGTGGTCGGCCAGATGGCTCAGCTGATGGCCAGCACGATGGACTACGAAAACTACCAGATCTTCGTCGGCACCTATCCCAACGATCCGGACACCCAGGCCGAAGTCGACGTGGTCTGCCAGACTTTCTCGAACGTCCACAAGGTGGTCACGGTGCGCCCGGGCCCCACCAGCAAGGCAGATTGTCTCAACAACGTGATCGAAGCCATCGCGCGCTTCGAGCAGGCGGCCGGTATCGAGTTTGCCGGCTGCATCCTGCACGATGCCGAGGATGTGATCTCGCCGATGGAACTCAGGCTGTTCAACTATCTGCTGCCGGCCAAGGACTTGATCCAGGTGCCGGTCTATCCGTTCAGGCCCCGCTGGTATCAGCTGTCCGGGGGCCACTACATCGACGAATTCTCCGAGTATCACGGCAAGGATGTACTGATCAGGGAGGCCATGTGCGGTCAGGTCCCCAGCGCTGGCGTCGGCACCTGCTTCAGTCGCCGCGCCTTGGCACGCTTGAGAGAGCTCAACGATGGCATCACCTTCGACATCTGGAGCCTGACCGAAGACTACGACATCGGCTTTCGCCTGCACGAGAGCGGCCTTTCCTGCATCTTCGTTCGCTACAGCATCGAGCGCGACGACCTGTCACCCCGGCGCGAGCATGCGCCGGGGCAGTCGCTGCGAGAAAGCAAGGTGATCTGTGTGCGCGAGCACTTTCCCACCGCCCTGTCGGCGGTGGTTCGCCAGAAGTCCCGCTGGATCACCGGCATCGTCTTCCAGGGCTATCAGCATCTGGGCTGGAGCCGTACCAACTGGCGCCTCAACTACTTCCTCTGGCGCGACCGTCGCGGCCTGATCGCCTACCCGCTGGCGTTGGTGGCGACGCTGTTGCTGCTGATCATGTTCGGTCTATGGCTCTACGCCGCCCTGGTGGAGGACGCCTGGCGCTTTCAGTCCATCGTCGGCGGCTCCCTGCTGGAGGTACTGCTGTCCATCAACGGCGTGTTGCTGGCCAACCGTGCCTTCCAGCGGTTCTACTTCGTCAAGATCTACTACGGCTGGCGCCAAGGCCTGCTGTCCTTTCCCCGCATGCTGTGGAGCAACGTGGTCAACTTCCTGGCCAACGTTCGGGCCTGGAAGCTGTTCTTCACCCGCGCACGTCACCGCACCTTTGCCTGGGACAAGACCACCCACGACTTTCCCCATATCGATGGCGCCCAGCAGGTGTCGCTGCAGACGCTTCTGCTGGAAGCGGAGCTGATCGCTGACGCTACGCTGGCGGCTACCCTGAAGGAGGTCGGACCACGTCGACTGGCGCGTGAACTGGTCATCCGCGGACAGCTGCCGGGAATGGCCCTGGCCGAAGTCCAGGCCCGCTATCGCGGCCTGGAAACGACCGCGTTGCATCCGCTCAAGGTACCCGCTGCACTGGTCGAGGTACTGCCTTCCCATGTCGCCATCCGCTACGCCGTGCTGGCCATCGGCGAGCAGGACCAGCAGCTGATCCTGGCCACCGAAACGGTGTTGAGCCCGGTCGCCCTTGGCGCCATCAGCCGACGACTGCAGCGCCCGGTGGTCCAGCGTCTGGCCGCGGTGGGAAGAGTCTCGCTGGGCCTGCGCCACTGGTACCTGGGAGGTCTCGATGAGGACACCCAAGCCAGTCTCCAGCAATGGGACGAGGCGACTCCCGACGGTAACGCGCGGCTGGATGCCTTCTGTTGTCACCAGCCCATGCTCGGCGAGCTGCTGCTGGAACACGAGCTGATTGCGCCGACTCTGTTCGGCCAGGCCATGATCGACTTCGACCCTGAGCAGAGCCGCCTCGGCGACTTCCTGATCGCTCGCAAGATGATCGATGACACCACCCTGGCACGCGCGCTGGCCCTGCAGCAGCAGCATCGTCGCGCTGCCATGGCGGCCGTCGTGGAGGCCCCCGCGTGAACCCCCAGATAAAGCGGTCAAGCAACCGACTGAGCCGATGTCTGAGGCGCCCTTGGTGGCTTGGCATAGTGTTGATCGTCTGCCACCAGGCCCAGGCACTCAGCGAGTTTGACGAGTTTCGCAGCTACCCCTACCTCGACCGGGCCTACCGCGCCGCAGAAGCCAGGGACTGGGCCGAAGTACAGCGACTGATGGAGCATCTGATCGGACAGGTGCCTGGCAATATCGAGGCATATCGCCTGCTGTCACAGGCGCTGGAAAAACAAGGCAACCTGGACGGCGCCGTGGCGGCGCTAGGGGCGCTGGATGCCAACCTGGCCGCGGTGCAGATCAATGCGCTGCGCCGCGACTGGATCGCCGACGGCCATGCCAGCGCCGACCAGGTCGACCAGTGGCTGGCCGAGACTTCCGGCGCGGCACGCAGCGAGCTATGGCGTACCCGGGGGGACTACCTGCGCGCCACCCGCGGGGCCCCGGAGGCGCTTGCCTGGCTGCGCTCCGTCCAGGCCAAGGACGACGGCCTGGCGCTGGACCGCTATCGCGCCACCCTGGCAGAGCGGGTCCAGGACTGGGATCAGGTGATCGATGCCCTGGTGCCCCACGCGCTGGAAAACGTGCTGGAAGAAGACGACTGGCGACGCCTGGCGATTGCCATGGTCCAGTCCGACAACGAGAAGGGCGTCAACGCCATGGTGGCGGCCCTGCCCGATGGTGATATTCGGCGGTTCGTGCTCAAGGCGGGAGCGGATCGTGCCATTGCCCTGGGCTATCCGGAGCCCGCCCAACGCTGGCTCAAGACCCTCGAAGACAGCGGCCAGCTACTGCCCAGCGACGAGGACAAGCTGCTGCAGACGTCCTTGGCACTGGGCGACACCGCCAAGGTCAGGGAGCTGGCACTTCGTCACGACATGGATTGTCTGACGCTGGTCGACTGGCTTTCCCATCAAGGCGACCCCGACGCCCTGGCGACCTTCGCCGAGTGCGACCCCGCCGACAATCCAGAAAGCTGGCTGGTACTGGCCGATCGGCTAGACGCCATCGCCCTGCTGGAGACCATAACACTCCCCCGGCAGTGGCAGGCGCGCCAGGACGCAGTGTTACTGGATCGCTATCGTGCCGACGGCCATCTGACCAAGGCACTGGCGCTACTGCAGCGACAACCCCAGACCGCTGCCACCCTTCGCGAGCGCGCCGAACTGACCCAGCGCTTGTCGCGCCCACTCGCCGCCGCCGAGCTGTGGGAACGCCACTATCTGCTGAGCGGCGAAACCCGCTCGCTGGACCAGGCAAGCTACCTGTACCTGTCCTCGGATCACCCCCTGGCGGCCAGGCAGATCCTGCAGCAGGCCCTGCTCGCCGCCCCTGACCGGCTTTCACCCCAAGCCCTCGATCGCCTGGCCTTCCTGTACCGCGAAGACACCGCCAAGATACCCGACGGCACCCTGGCCATCCTGATCCAGCAGCCACGTCTTGGCAGCATGGTGCGGGAGGGGCTGCTCGAACAGCTTGCGCGCCAGGATCGCTGCGCTCTGGTCAGAGAGTTCGCCGACTCACAGCCCCCTCCCTGGGGGCCACTGGGCATCTGCTCGCGAGATAGACCGGGCCAGGCCGCCCGCTATTTTCAACGCGCGCTGGCGCAGCGCCTGGAGCAGCAGGCCCCCATCGGCGACGTCAGCCAGGCGCGCAAGCGGCTTGCCTATGCCCTGTTTGCCGCTGGCGACCCCTCCGCCGCCTGGCGCGAATGGCAGGCGGTCGAGGTCAACCTGCTGGAACAGCAAGATCGCCTTGCCGGCGCTCGCAGCGCGCTGGCCAGCGGTGACACCGAGGAGGCCTGGCGCTGGTGGAATGCCAGCAGCGCCAGCGCCGAGCATAGCCTGCTCGGGGCGCGCATTGCCCTGGCCAACGGCGAGCCACCGACATCACTGGCCCTCGCCACAGATGCCATCAGCCAGGCAGCGCCTGCGGATTCGGCCACTTTCGAAGGTGCCAGCCAGCTCGCCCAACAGGCCGGCGACGATGTCCTCGCCCGCCGCTGGCTTGAGCAGGCCCAGGCCGCAGCGCCGGATTCACCAAGACTCGCACGGGAACTGGGGCTGACATTGGCATCCAGCGACACCCAGATATCGCGCCAACAGGCGATACCTCTGCTGGAACGTGCACGCCACGCCTATCCCGAGGATATCGTCAGCGCGAGCACCCTGGGGGATCTGTACGCTGCCGTCGGCGACAACGCCCGCGCGCTAACCCGCCTTGAGCAGGCCATCGATCTGCAGCCCCTGGACCTTAGGGTGGGAGACGATAGCGCCGAGCGCATGGCTGAACGCCGCTATCGCCAGCGCCGCCAGCACGAAAGCCTGACCCGGCGCGACCGCATCACCCTGTCCTCAAGCTGGTCTCCGGCGAGCCCGACACCCGGTATCCGCAGCGATAGCGAGGATGACAGCGCCAGCGGCCACGATATCAACACCCAGATCCTGCAGTGGGATCATGCCCTTGGCCACGATCCGCTCAGTCAGGGGCGCCAGCTGGCGGGCTACGTGCGCACTATCTTCGGCGGCGATGACCGGGATGACTATGGGCGAGGCCGCTCTCTGGGCATGGGCCTGCGGGCCAAGCCGCTAGCCCGTCACAACATCAATCTCTACGCCGAGGTGTTTGCCGAGTCCCAGAAAAACGATGACCAGCATACGGACATCGACCTGCTGCTGCGCGCCAGCGGCTCCTTGCTCGACCAGGGTGGCTACAGCAATGAATGGCGGCCTACCGAGGACCATTGGCACGAACGCTCGCTCTATCTGGACGGTGCCTGGTGGACCCAGCGCGGCGACGTGCAACTGTTCAGTCGTTACCGCCAGGGCTACACCCTCAAGCTGCCGACCGACAGCGCTCAGACCCTGATGCCCTACGCCAGCCTCCAGGCCACCAGCCATGACACCGATGGCTGGGACGAGGATGTGCGGGTCGCAGCGGGCCTGCGCTGGGAGCTGTGGTACGACGAGGATCACTACAACGCCTTTCGCCGGAAACTCAGCGTCTCGACGGAGTATCAGCAGTCCCTGGGCGGCAACCTCTACGATGGCCGGGACGGCTGGATGATTCACCTGGAATGGAGCCTGTAACACGAGGCCTCGCCCTTGATCATGGGAGTACCTGCCATGTCCTTTGTTGCCACAGTCGCTGAGCCGCTAGCGTCGATCGCCCACCCTGCACGCCCACGCGCCAAGGCACGAGCCGGGCACTCTGTGGTGATCGCCGCCGTGCTGCTGACAAGCCCGCTAAGCGGTGTCGCCAGCGCTCCCGCAGACGATTTGGTCGGCTATGCCACAAACCATGCCGCAGCCCATGCCAGCGCCTACTCCACTCCTATCCTGTTCTATCAGCCCCAGAATCACGATGAGCTGCTGACCCGCGAGCGCTGGCAAACGTTATGGCAACAGGCCGCCGATCATGGCGTCGATACGCTGATCGTGCAGTGGACCCGCTATGGCGACGATACCTTCGGCGGTGCCGAAGGTTGGCTGGCCGACGCCCTGGTGGAAGCAGAGCGCCAGGGGCTCGAGCTGATCCTCGGTTTGCACCAGGACCCGGCCTACTACGATACGCTGCCGGACAACGCTCGCTTTGCCCACTACTGGTATCAGCTGCTGGCAAGGTCCGCCGCACAGCAGCAAGCGATTCTGCAGCAGTGGCCGTTGACCCCGGTGGGCTGGTATCTGCCGCAAGAGCTCGACGACTGGCTGTTTCGTGACCCTGGCGTGCGCGATGAGCTGGTGTCACAGCTGGCCAGCGCCAGCACGGCCTTGGCCGGCCCGCTTCACTTGAGCATGTTCAGCGGCGGCTTTGTCACCCCACAGGTCTATACCGCCTGGGCCGAAGCGATCAGTGACAGTGGATGGCAGGTCTGGTGGCAGGATGATGAAGGCACGCGCAATCTCGACCCCCTTGTGCGCAGCGACTACCGCCATGCCTTGAGCTGTCGTGTCGGTATCGTGCGTGAAGCCTTTTCACGCACCAGTGGTGCTACCGAACCCTTCCACGCGATTCCCACGCCGCCCCGTCGTCCGGCACGGGACTGCCACCCTGACGCCGTGTTTTCGCTGCGCTATATGCCCTGGGCCCAGGATCTTCTTTAAGGCCTTGAAGAAAGCCTTCGATGCTTCGTGTGGTCGCTCGTGGGCGGGCCCCTGACACACGGTAGCGGCTCAGCCAGTAGCGATATTAAAGAAGACCCTACCGGAAGGTAGGGTCGAAACATCCGATCGATCTAGAGCAGCCAACAAGACACGCACGCTCATTTAAGCCGATCGCGCCTTAGCCGGCTGCTCCCTGGAAGGGATACACCGGCCCCAGCTCAAGGAGGGAGGTCAGTTCGTCCAGAGCTGCCAGCGTCTCTTCGGCAAGCCGTGGATCGGCCAGATCCTCCGGGGCCAGCCGCTCGCGGTAGTGGCGCTTGACCCAGGCCACCAGGTCTTCGTACAACGCATCGTCGAGCAGCACGCGACCGGTCAGCGCTGAGCGCTCGGCTTGGCTCAGCACAACGCGCAGCCTCAGACACGCAGGACCTCCGCCATTGCGCATGCTCTGCTTGACGTCCTTGACCACCACTTCACTGATGGGGTTGTTGCCCGCCAGCAGATGATCCTGGATGCAGCGCCATACCGCTTCCCGCTCCTGGCATTCGCCTGGCACGACCAGAGTCATGCTGCCATCGTCGTTGGACAGCAGCTGGGAATTGAACAGGTACGACGCGACGGCATCTTCCAGGCTAACCGCCTCCAGCGGTACACGCACGGGAATCAAGGGCGTCGACATCTTGTCACGTAGCGCGTCCAGGGTGCCCTGTTCATCGCGGAACGCCAGCTCGTGGTACAGCAGCACCGGGCCATTGCCCACGGCAATCACATCGTTGTGAAAGACCCCTGCATCGATGGCATCAGGGTGCTGCTGGGCATAGACCACCTGATGGTCGCCCAGACCGTGCTGGCGGGCGATGGCCTGGCTGGCCTCCAGGGTCTGGCGGGCAGGGAAGCGGCTGGGTTCGACCCCATCACCGCCGAAAGCCTGGCGCCCATACACGAACAGATGCACACCCGGCTCGCCGTGTTCGCCACACAGCCTGGTGTGATTGGCCGCCCCTTCATCGGAAAACGCCGGGGTCGCCGGCAGTACCGGGTGATGGGCAAAGCGGGTCGGGTCGGCGAAGATTGCGGCCAGCACCCGTGCGGTGGTTTCCGGCTCCAGAAAGCGATGGAAGCTGGACTGCAGGTTGGCCGGGGTAAAGTGCACGCGCCCATCCGCAGCGTCACCGCTGGGCGTCACCGTACCGGCGTTGGCCGTCCACATGCTGGAGGCAGAGCAGACCGCGCGCAGCAATTGCGGGGCCTGCTCCGCCGCCTGGGCCAGCACCTCGGCGTTGTCACCGGTGAACCCCAGCGAGCGCAGCGCGCCCAGGTCCGGGCGCTGCTGCGGCGGCAATACGCCCTGGGCGTAGCCAGCGTCTTTCAGGGCCTTCATCTTGGCCAGACCCTGCAACGCAGCCTCACGGGGATTGGACACCAGACCCCCGTGGGACATGGACGCCACATTGCCGTGGGCCAGGCCGGAATAGTTATGGGTCGGGCCGACGAGGCCGTCAAAGTTGACCTCGACCACGTCTTGTTGACTCATATCCTTCACAGGCTCACCCCCGGCGGCAGCTTATCGGGCAGGTTCAGCGCTTCACTCTCGACTGAAGCGACCGGGTAGGCGCAGTAGTCGGCGGCGTCAGATAAAGAGCGCGCTGGGCGCGTTGTCGCGTCGACCAGCGTCACTGCTGATAGCGTCATCACAGGCTCACCCCCGGCGGCAGCTTATCGGGCAGGTTCAGCGCTTCACTCTCCACTGAAGCGACCGGGTAGGCGCAGTAGTCGGCAGCGTAGAACGCACTGGGACGATGGTTACCGCTGTCGCCGACCCCGCCAAACGGTGCATCCCCGGACGCTCCCGTCGTCTGGCGGTTCCAGTTGACGATGCCAGCGCGGATGCGCAGCAGGAAGTCGTCCCAGTCGCTGCGCTCGCCGCCGATCAGGCCGGCAGAAAGCCCGTAGCGCGTGTCATTGGCCAGGACGATGGCCTCATCCCAGTCGCGGTAGCGATAGACCTTGAGCAGCGGCCCGAAGTGCTCTTCATCGGGCACCTCGACGCCGGTCACGTCCACCAGCCCCGGAGACAGCAAACTGGTGCCCTCCTCGAGCTGACGCATCCGTGCCAGCACCGTGCCACCTCGTGCTTCCAGATCCGCCTGGGCCGCCAGCAGTCCCTCGGCGGCCGCTACGCTGACCAGACCGCCGTAGAAAGGCGCGTCTTCAGCGAAGGGCTGTGCCACCCGCAACCGTCCCATGGCCTCCGTCAATGCCGCCAGCAAGCTGTCCCCAGCGCTTCCTTCAGGCACGATCAGACGACGGGCACAGGTACACCGCTGACCGCCGGACAGAAACGCGGACTGCAAGATGGTCAGCACGGCGGCGTCCTCATCCGGCACATCCTTCACCACCAGCGGGTTGTTGCCGCCCAGCTCCAGCGCCAGCACCTTGCCCATCTGGCCGGCAAACTGCTGATGCAGCAGCCCGCCGACCTTGGCACTCCCCGTAAACAGCAGGCCGTCGATGCCGGCGGCCGCCGACAACGCCTGTCCCACCGGGGCAGCGCCCTGCACGAGATTGATGACCCCAGCGGGAAGGCCCGCTTCAAGCCAGCATTTCAAGGTCAGATCGGCGGTCAGCGGCGTCTGCTCGCTGGGCTTGAAGACCACCGTGTTGCCTGCCAGCAAGGCGGGCACGATATGGCCATTGGGCAGGTGGCCGGGAAAGTTGTAGGGACCAAACACCGCCATCACACCATGGGGACGATGGCGCAGCACGGCGCGTGCATCTCCCAGGTCACGCTCGCGCTCACCGGTGCGCTCCTCACGGGCGCGGATGGACAGCGCCACCTTGCCGATCATGGCGCCAACTTCGGTGCGTGCCTCCCAGATCGGCTTGCCGGTCTCGTGGGCAATGCTGGCGGCCAGATCTTCACGATGGTTTTCCAGCACGCCACGGAAACGCTCGACCAGCGCCTCACGCTCGGCCAATGGCGTTCTGGCCCAGGCAGCGAAGGCGCGCCTGGCGCTGGCCACCGCTTGCTCCACCTGTTCGGCGCTGGCCGCGGCACCCTGCCACAGCGTCGCTCCGCTGATGGGATCACGCTTGCTGAAGGTCTCTGCATCACCAGACACCCACTGACCGTCGATGAGCAATTGTTGGGTGGGTTGCATCACGCCTCCTCGTCGGAATTCAGCACACGCAAGGTATCGCCGGAGCTGACCTCCAGCCTGCGTGCTTCGTTGTCATTGAGTACCAGGATGCCGGCGTCGTCGGGCCCTCGTCCGACCCAGGCGGCGCGGAAGTCGGCCATGGACGTGGTGGCCGCCAGCCACTGGGGACGTTCGCTGCTGACAGCATCAGGATCGACTTCCACCCGCACATGGCGGGACAGCCGAACGCCCTTGACGTCGTCGATATAGGCCTCGACGGTGGGCCCCCCGTCGAAGATGTCGATATAGCCTTCCCAGCGCAGTCCCTGCTTCTTGAGCATCGCCAGCGCTGGTCGCGTATGTTCGTGGACCTGACCGATGCAGGCACGCGCCTGTTCGGACAGGAAGGGGGTGTAGATCGGAAACTTGGGCATCAGTTCGCCGATAAAGCTCTTCTGACCCAGACCGGTCAAGCGATCCGCTTCATCGAAGTCCATCGGGAAAAAGTTGGCGCCCAGGCACTCCCAGAAAGCACTGCGACCGTTGTCGTCGAAGCGTCCGCGCATCTCGGCCAGGACCTTTTCCGGAAAGCGATCGCGAAACTCCGCCATGAACAGCCAGCGCATCATCGACAGCAGCGCACCGTTGCGCTGATGGCGGCGGTCCGCGCCCCTGAACTCGGGGCGCAGAAACAGTGACGCCACCTCGGCGTCGCCGGTGTGATCAGAGCTCAGAAACAGCGTATCGACGGTGCGATGCAGGTCGAGCTGCTTGGAGGAGTGCGCCAGGGTGCCGACGCGATAGTGATAGAACGGTACCTCGCGTCCCACCTGGCCCTCGATGGCACAGCAACCGGCCAGGCGACCGCTCTCTTCGTCCTCCAGGACAAAGAAATAGAGCCGCTGATCCACCGGGGTCTGCTCATTGAAGGCGCTGCTGGCAGAGGCGATCTTGGCGGCCAGGAACTCGCGATTATCGGGCAGGGAGGTGAAGCCGACGCCGGTCTCCCGGGCCAGCGCCTGGAGCTCGTCCAGGTCCCCTTCCTTGATCGGACGCATGCGCATTACAGCTCTCCCTCGTCATATCCCGGATCGAGGCCATCAGCCGACAACGCCA
This sequence comes from Halomonas sp. DP4Y7-1, assembly GCF_019800705.1. Classification (NCBI taxonomy): domain Bacteria; kingdom Pseudomonadati; phylum Pseudomonadota; class Gammaproteobacteria; order Oceanospirillales; family Halomonadaceae; genus Halomonas; species Halomonas sp. DP4Y7-1. The sequence continues at coordinate 457,116 of NZ_JAHVKS010000002.1, forward strand.
GGGGCGCGGCCAGTACCGCACGACCTTCTTCCACCCCCAGCAGCTCGGCATGGGCCGGTGACAGCATCAGCTGACCTGTGGGAGACAGCGCGTAACGGGCCACCGTGCAGCAGAAGCCATCCAGGCGCTGATTGGCCACCATGGCCGGCTCGGCGTCGGGAAGGGTGTGCTCGGGACGAATGCGCACCGGGTGCCAGGCCGCGCGCCGAAAACTCTCCAGCCGAGCACGATCCCCCTTGATCACGGGACCTGCATCGAACAGGTCCACATGGCGGGAGCGCAGGAAGCCTTCGGCCAGCATTTCCTCGAGCGCGTCTTCATGGGCGGGATGCTCGCGACCGATGGCCGCGCGAGCCTTGGGCGTCAGCATGGCCAGGTAAAGCGGGAACTGTGGCATCACCTCAGCGATGAAGCTCTTGGAGCGCACGCCGGCGATATAGTTAATCTCGTGATAGTCGCGCACGAAAAAATGCCGGCCCACGCTGTTCCAGAACGGCGACGCACCGTCCTCGTCGAGATAGCCGGGGAAGGCCATCGCCAGCACGTCGGCGAACCGCTCCGGGTACTGGGCAATGAACATCAGCCTGGCACGCCGGAGCAGGCTCTCCGCGCTGGTGCCCTTGTAGCGCGGGTCCAGCGACAGGGCACACAGCAGGCTGGCATCGGACACTTCGTGGGACAGCGCCAAGGTCTGCACCTCACGCCTCACATTGAGCTGCTGCGAGGCATGAATCAGCGTCTCCTGGCGATAGGTGTAATAGGCCTCATTAGCGCCGGCCAGGGCACGAATGGTGGCCGTGCCCACGACGTCGCCACGTTCCTGGTCTTCGAGTACGAAGGTGTAGTGCTCGTCTCCCGGCACTTCGACCTCCGACGCGAAGGCCCGCTGGGAGCGCGCAATGCGCTCCTCAAGACGATCGCGGTGGGCCGGCAGATTGGTCAGGCGCGGCTGGGCGCTGCCTGCCAGGCGCTCCAGCGCCGGCAGGTCACCAGGCCGCACAGGGCGAACAGCCAACATGGGATGCCCTCCTGTCGCAGCTTGCTCAAGATCCGATGACATAGTCTGTGGCAGGGGCCTGCTCACGATGCGCTCACCAGACGAGCGATGGCACGCTCCAGGCGCTCGAGGCCCTCGACGATGTCTGCCTCGGGGATCACCAGTGACGGCGCCATGCGCAGCACATTAGGTCCGGCGATCAAGGCCATCAGGCCCTCTTCAATGGCCAGCGGCAGGATGTCCTTGGCACGGCCTTCGTAGTCCGGCGCCATCTCGGCACCGATCAGCAGCCCCATGCCGCGCACTTCCTTGAACACGCCGTGCTTGCGGTTGATGGCTTCGAGGTGCTCGCGGAACAGCTCATGACGCTTGGCGACGCCACCGAGCACCTCCGGCGTATCGATGTGGCGGATCGCGGCCAGGGCCACGGCAGACGCCAACGCGTTACCGCCATAGGTCGAGCCGTGGGTGCCCAGCACCAGCACCGGGGCCACGCGATCGGTCGTCAGCATGGCGCCCACGGGAAAACCACCGCCCAGGCTCTTGGCGCTGGTCAGGATATCGGGGGTGATACCGTAATCCATGTAGGCATAGAGAGAGCCCGAGCGACCCACGCCAGTCTGCACTTCATCAAATACCAGCAGCGCATCATGCTGGTCACACAGATCGCGGAGTCCCTGCAGGAATTCCTGAGTGGCCGGAACGACACCGCCTTCACCCTGCATCGGCTCGACCACGATGGCACAGGTGTCATCCCCTACCAGCTCGCGGACGCTGTCCAGGTTGTTGAACTCCGCATGCAGGATGCCGCCCGGGACCGGACCAAACCCCTGCGAGTACTTGGGCTGGCCACCTACGCTGACGGTGAACAGGGTGCGTCCATGAAAGGACTGGCGGAAGGAAATGATCTTGTCCTTGTGCTCGCCGTGGGTGTCATGGGCCCAGCGACGCGCCAGCTTGAAGGCCGCTTCGTTGGCCTCGCCACCGGACGAACACAGGTATACCTTGTCGGCAAAGGTGCGCTCGACCAGCTCCCGGGACAGCTCGAGCGCCGGTTCGTTGGTATAGACGTTGGACAGATGCCACAGCTTGTCAGCCTGAGCCTTGAGCGCATCCACCAGCACCGGGTGGCAGTGACCGAGAGAGTTGACCGCGATACCGCCGGCAAAGTCGATGTACTCACGCCCCTCCTGGTCCCACAGGCGGCTGCCCTCGCCGCGCACCGGGATGACCTTCTGGGGCGCGTAGTTGGGCACCATGTACTGATCAAAGTCGGCACGGCTCGGGGTGTGGCTCATCGGTGATCTCCGCTGTCATGGGTGGTTGCCGTCGCGAGACGGCTGAGCATGTAATGCGCGAAATCGCAAAACATGCAATCAATCGATCACTCGAGTATAGGGACGCCATCGCAGGAAGGCTTTCAGCAATGGGACCGGCTTTTTCACAAAGCACAGCCACGTCCGCGCAGCACCGTCACCCTCGACAACCCACAGCCGCGTTTCTTCTGCATGCTTCGGCCCAGCGCCTCGTCTAGTCTGTAGACAGCCAGTCTTCCACTACTCAGTGAATCCTCATGATCAACACCACTCGCTGGAATCGTTGGCGCTACTCGCTGTATGCGCCTGTGTATGACGTGGTCGCCGAAAGAGCCTTTCGCCGGCCGCGCCGTCAGGCACTGGCCCAGGTGCGCTGGCAATCCGGCATGCGGGTATTGCTGGTGGGTGCGGGCACCGGGCTCGACCTGCCGTGGCTACCACGAGATATCGAGGTGCACGCCAGTGACCTGTGCCCCGCCATGGTCAAGCGACTCAAGGTCAGGGCCAATCACCTTGGGGTGGATGTGGAAGCACGAGCAATGGACGCCGAGCAGCTGGATTACCCGGATGGCTATTTCGATGTGGTGGTGATGCACCTGATTCTGGCGGTCATGCCGCAACCGGACAGGGGGCTGGCCGAGGCCTATCGCGTGCTGGGCGGCGATGGACAGCTGTGCATCATGGACAAGTTCCAGGACGACGAGCGGCCTTCCGGGATGCTGCGACGCAGCCTCAACCTGGCGACCACGACCATCGCCACCGATATTACCCGCCAGGCCGCACCTCTGCTGACAAAGGCAGGCTTCGTCATTGAACAGGACACTGCGGTCCTGATGGGCAAGGTATTTCGCGCCCTGCTGGCCTGCAAGGCGCCACCCACATCATCAACAGACCCGGCAGGCGTCCTGCGATGAGCTGTCACGCTGCCATTGACGGCGCCACTGCGCCGGCGTACCCGCTTCGAAGCGCTGCCATAGGCGCCTGAGCTGGTGTTCGTCCGACACGCCCACCTTTTCGGCAATGGCTGCGAGGCTAAGCGATGATTCCTGCATCAGCTGGCGGGCCAGCTGAAGGCGAATTCTGGCCAGATAGTCCAGTGCGCTCATGCCGGTCAGCTCGACGAAGCGGCGCCGCAGGTGGCGCTCTCCCATGGCGGACTCCCTGGCCATAAGCGACATGGACCATGTATCAGCCGGGGCAGCAGCGATGCGATCCTGAAGCCGGTGGATACGCTGATCGACATGATTTCTCCCCGTCAGCCACACCCCCAGCTGGGGTTCCTGGCCGCTACGACGAAGATACAGCACCATATCCCTCGCCACCGTTACCACGATGTCGTGTCCGACGACTCGCGTCAGCCAATGCAACATCGTATCGATCCCGGTGGAGATGCCAGCGCTGGTAAACAGCCCACGGTCCTCGGTGAATATGCAGTCCTGCTGAACGAGTGCCCTGGGTGCCAGACACCGCAGTCTGTCGAGAAGTTGATGATGGGTGGTACAACGGCGCCCCTCCAGCAAGCCTGCCTGGGCCAACAGTAGCGTACCCGAACACACGCTCATCACGGCACGAGCCTGGGGCGCCACTGACCGCAGCCACCCCACCACCTCATCCTGAGCATCGGCTTCCATGGCGGCGCGATACTGGCCAGGCACCAAAAGCAGGTGGCAATCCCCCAGGGAGTCGGGCAGCGGCGCTATACCCGACAACGATAGCGGCCCCATCCAGTCAAACTGAGAACGGGGCCCGATGAAGTCGATCTCAAAGGGTTGCCTGATCGATGCACTGCGTAACACCTGCCATGGCCCCACGAGGTCGAGGGGCACCATCCCAGGTACCAACACGATACTCACTCGAAGGGGGCCATCACCTGCAGCACGAGTTTCCATCATTCTCCCTGGCCCCCCCCTCTTGTCATATGGCTCGGTCACAGATGGCCGCTGGTCAGGCCAGCTCACAGCGCGCATTGCGCAAGGCACTTACCGGCACCACACGGGCAAAGCGCCCATCCAGTACCAGTTCCGTGCGCTCACGGATCTCTGCTGCGGAGAACACTCGTCCTGCTCGAGACATCGAGAACGTCAGCGTCGCCTCGGCGATGAACACCACATCATACCCAAGATCAGACCCCACTCGAGCCGTCGTCTCGCAGCACTGCTCGGTACGGATGCCACTGATCCAGAGCGTCGTGATTCCCTTCCCACGAAGCCAGCGGTCCAGTCCGGTATCGGTGAACGCGTTGTGCGCGGTCTTGTAAAACGTGGCGTCCGCAGGATCCTCAAAGCCCGGCAAAGGTTTGACGAACCCCTGATCTGGATCGAAGGCTCCACCGCTCCCGGGTGCGAGATGGAAGATTCTTACGAGGGGTATGCCTGATGCCTTGGCCAGGTCGATCAATTCGCGCTGGGCGTCAGGCCAGCGCCCCAGTTCTTGCGGATTCCAGTAAGGACGCTGGGGAAAAGACGCTTGAACATCAATAAGCAGTAGTGCAGATGACATGGAAAGACTCCCGGTCCGCAGAATGGGAGAAAGCAATGGGTGTACAGCTACGATAAGTGGCCCCATCGACGGACCGAAGTGCCAAAGCGGTCACACCGGTGGCAAATTCGGACATGATCTTCAACGCCCACCACCACTACGGCCACCCGCCCCTACGCACCAACCTATAAAGCGCTAACCTATGCGGCACTCACCAACAAAAAAAGGCCCACCCAAAAAGGTGAGCCTTTGTCATCACGTCATGCCACCAACCGCTGGCACTGTGACGATGTTACATATTGGCTTCCTGGAAAGCCTCGACGGTCTCTTGCAGCAGTGCCTTCAGATCGGCAACTTCCTGCTCCAATGCGGCAATTTTTTGCTCCTGCTGCGTGGCTTCCGATTGCTGCTGAATCGCCTGCATGCGCTGCTGCAGCGTATCGGAATCCATCGCTTGCGCTGTACCCACTGCCATCATGGAGGCCAGGAGTGCAGCTGCCATCATTTTGATCTTCATGTCTTTCTCCTCGTCTTTGTCGAACGTCCTTCGACCTGGTTCCCTGTCCATTACCCATGAAGGCCGGTAGGCACTGCTGCAAGGCAATGGTAGGACATCGTCTTGATGATTAGCGGAGCAACGTGACCTGCAGGGCGTTTCACTAGAGCAAGACAGGAAGGGAATGCCAACCACCCCGTCACGTCCAAGACACGCACCCTCCACGAAGCCCAATGAAAAACAGTGTTCAAAAACTCGTTGAATCAATCTAATAGGGGGGTATTACCGTTAGCAACCTGTGTTTATTCGAAAGACTAAACAAGCACAATTTTTAAACTTTATAGGACATTTCCACGTCGACACCATCCCGTCCTACGTATGAAAAGACCTAATACCTATCTGACGCCTGGTGCGGGCCGGCGCCGGTAAACCCATGGCTTACCAGCGCCGTAGGCCGCAGCTTATCTCGTTCTGAAAAACTGCGGCGCTAACCATCATGCTGGATTACTGGGACTCATTGAGACTGTCTACGGTCATCTGAAGAAGGTCCTTCAGCTCTGCCACTTCTTGTTCGAGGGCTTCGACTTTCTGCTCGTCGGAGGCCGCCTCACTGCGCTGTTCAATTTCCTGCATGCGCTTCTGCAGGGTCGCTGAGTCCATGGCAAAGGCGCTACCCGCGGCCAGCACAGATACCATCATGACAGCAAAGATCATCTTGGTTTTCATGTCACTCTCCTCGACTTTCCTATTGTGGCCGACCGCAGAAGTCTGGCCTTTTGAGGGATCCACCTCTGTGGGGGATCCTATGCTTGCCTATCGTTGACTTGTCTTCCCCTGCAAATTCAGCAAAGAAGAGACAAGTTACTGGTGCAATATGCTGCTTCAGCGCATTTGAAAACTGGGTGTCTACATCCATCCGCGCCCACCTCAGTTCACTTGTCGCTCATATCCTTTCATCCCGATCCGCTTTCGCCCCGGTCCGCTTTCATCCAGGTCCACTTTCACCCCAGTCGGCGGATGCTCGATATACGTTCTTATGATTTTCCAGCGAACAAAGCGCGAATCTACGACTCAAGAAAACAAACAAAAACATCACGTTATGAGCAGGAAGACCAGAAAAACTGACCGCATCTAAACGTAACATTTTGTTAACTGGTAACAGAAAATCTAATTCGCATCTCACATATTGGCAATTGCAGATATGTTCATAAAATCATTTCGGCACAATTTTTCTGTAAGATATTGAACATAGCGGCGTAAAAACATCTCACATTACGTCGACAGCTATGGGCTTTCCTTTCACGCATGGTGGACCCGCATGAAAGTCACACGCCAGCAGCACTGCTCGTTGCTGCTGGCGCATCATTGGCCTTTATGCTGATTCGGCAATCAGGTGATCGTGTTTGGCGATCGCCTCTTCACTTACCGCTTTCCAGGCAGCCCCGGTGATGGCAAGGGAAGCCCCGAGAAGAACCAGGTCCTTCGCCAGGAATCCACCGAACAGCGATGGGAAGGCCAAGGTATCACCCGACAGACTGCTGACATGCAAGACACCAGGGGTGGTCAGCAAGAAGGTGCTGGTTGTCAGGAAGATGACGCTTGCAAGCGCTCCCCCCACCAGTCCCGCTTTCTTGGAGATGGGATATGCCGCAACAAGCAAGCCAACGACAATTTCTGCCGTACCAATAGCCGCCGACACCTGATTGACACTCGCAATGCTGTACAACCAGGACATCAACGGAGAGCTGGCAACGATGCCCTGGATAGCGGCCGCTTCATCTGGGTGATACTTGAAGAAACCGATCCATAGAAGGATCGCGACCACACCGTACAACGCAATATAGAAGCCAGCACGAGAAAGGGTATTGTGATTCATGTCTCACTCTCCATCTTTACTTTTTCCGTCATTTTTTATGAATAGATGGCAGACGCATCCTCATCTTTCCTCTATTCATCTTCCGATCTACTGCTACCACCTTCTTCCGAAACAGCCACCATCGCTTTCCATACACCGCATGATGTCCGGAGACACTCTCTGATTGAACGTCATCCTTTTGCTCAGCTTCTACTCAGCTATGGCTCCGGCACCTTGCTGTCTTTCCTCTCTGTGTACGATACATTCGATTTACTTACACTACTGTTGATAACTACGCTCATTCGATTTTTCTGATCTGCATGAAGACGTGGCTTGTCGCTACCGGCATCCATCACCTGACACAGCTTCTACGTACTCTCCGCACTCTCTATAGCCATATCATCACGCCTCATGGTGAGGTCGCTTCTGTCGACTACATCACCGTTTCCTTACGTCACTTCACCCAAAGAACTTTGCCAAAACGAGCATGCAACATGTCTTCACCGTCCTTTCCCATCGATGCTGAACCTCGAGCAGCCAACACAAACAACGAGGACGTGGCGACCTCAACCTCAACGTTGAGCTGACATGCTGTGGAAGCTGATGGTGGGGAGAAAGGCAATGACACGACAGGGAAGGAGGGAGGAAGCGAGGCAGGGAGGCACAGAGCCAGGGAAAAACGAAGAGAGGAAGCGCAGGTGCGCCTACGGGACGTAGACTGTCGCGCCCGGCTCACGTGAGCAGCCGGGGTAATCCGTGCTACCGAAACATGCCACCACACATCGATTCCGCTCGATGTCGGCAACGCATTCAGGCCGAACCCATACGGGTCGAACCCATGCAGGTCGACCCCAGCAACGGTGAGCGATGCAGGTCAAAAGGGGGGACGTTCAGGGGAACGGTCAGGGAACGTTCAGGGAGCTATGCAGATACAGGGAAGGTGCGGTTACCCGATAAACCGTATCGGGCCAGTGACTAGCCCAGTCGCTCTTCCCTGGGGGTCATACCGAAGTGGTTGCGATACGCCGTCGAGAAATGCGCCGCCGATGAGAAGCCGGTCTGAAGCGCGATTTCACCGGCAGGCTGATCACTCTCGCGCAGCATGCGGCGAGCCTTCTGCAGACGCAGGTCGAGGTAATAGCGACTCGGTACCGACTTCAGGTACTTCTTGAAGAGTCGCTCCAGCTGACGCCTGGAGATGCCCAGATGTTCGGCAAGTTCGTGAGTCGACAGCGGCTCTTCGATGTTAGCTTCCATCAGCTGCACGGCCTCGACCAGGCTGGCCGGCGCATGGGCGAGACGCGAGCGCAGGGGAATCTGCTGGGGTTCATCACCCATGCGGATCCGCTCCATCACGAAATATTCCGAAATTCGTGATGCTAGAGCGGCACCATGATGACTTTCGACCAGAGTGATCATCATGTCCATGGCCGCCGTGCCGCCACCACAGGTCATCCGGTCACGATCAATCTCGAACAGCTGTTGTGACAGCCGCACCCGGGGGTGAGCCGCCGCGAAGGCCTCGAACCGTTGCCACGGCAGCGTGGCCTGGTAGCCATCCAGAAGCCCCAGCCGCGCCAGCGCTTCGGTGCCCCCGCCGATGCCGCCGAGTAACACGCCAGAAGCCGCCAGGCGTTTGAGCCAGGCCGCCAGATCGTCGGGGATCCCCCCAGGCAGCTTGGCAGGCCCGCACACCAACACCATGTCGGGGTGAGTCTCCACCTCTGCTAGCGCTTCCCGGGGCAGCACGGTCTGCTGCGACGCACTCGTCACCGCATCGCCGCCACTGGAGTAACTGGTCAGTCGATAGAGGGTTCGGCCGTGAAGCAGGTTCGCCACATGCAGCGGCTCGGTGGCACAGGCATGCGCCAGCAGAGAAAATCCAGGCATCACCACGATCCCTACTTGGCGCAGCAATTCGGATGAGCGTGGTGGGTGGGAAGACGGCGGCATGAACCTTCTCGACGAGAATATGCGAGCCATAGTCTACGCCACTCACGCCATGGATTCAGCGCCCATGTCCGTTGTGCATGGGCCACGCCTGCAGCGAAGACGCATCAGTGACACGACGACAACGGGCCGCGACCTCTCGGTCACGGCCCGTTGGCAAAGGCGAGTCTGTCAGCCGCCGGCTCGCTCAGTGCTGGAGCGACGGGGCCGACATTCAGGGCCTTTTGGGCGGATTAGAGCTGAACGACGTCGAAGCTGACGTCCGGATTGACGTCGGCGTCGTAGTCCACATCGCTACGCTCGAAGCCGAACAGCTTGAGGAACTCGTGCTTGTAGCCAGCGTAGTCCGTGATATCGAACAGATTGTCACTGGTCACCTTCGGCCACAGATCCTTGCATGCCTGCTGGACGTCATCACGCAGTTCCCAGTCATCCAGACGCAGGCGGCCGACGTCATCCGTGGTGGCTTCACCCCCGTAGAGGCGCTCCCCGAACAGGCGGTTGAGCTGGTCGATGGTGCCTTCGTGGAGGCCCTGCTCCTTCATCACCCGATAGACCATCGCAATGTACAACGGCATGACCGGGATGGCGGCACTCGCCTGGGTCACTACCGACTTGAGCACAGCGACGTTGGCACCACCTCCAGACTGTTTCAACTCGCCATCGATGGCGGTGGCTGCACGATCCAGGTCTTCCTTGGCCTTGCCCAACGCACCATGCCAGTAGATCGGCCAGGTGATCTCGGTACCGATATAACTGAAGGCAACACTGCGGGCACCAGGAGCCAGTACATCGGCCTCACTCAATGCCTGCATCCACAGTTCCCAGTCCTGACCGCCCATGACATCGATGGTATCGGCGATTTCCTGCTCGCTGGCAGGCTCGACCTCGGCTTCGATGATGGTGTCCTTATTGGTGTCGATAGCGGTGGCGCGGTAGGTCTCGCCAATGGGCTTGAGGCTGGAACGCTTCAGCTCACCGGAGTCCGGCATCTTGCGCACGGGAGACGCCAGCGAGTAGACCACCAGGTCCACCTGCCCCATGTCCTGCTTGATCAATTCGATCGCCTTGGCGCGGGCTTCGTGGGAGAAGGCATCACCATTGATCGACTTGCTGTAGAGGCCTTCCTGCTTGGCGAACTTGTCGAAGGCCGCGGCATTGTACCAACCCGCCGTACCGGGCTTCTTCTCGGTGCCGGGCTTCTCGAAGAACACACCGAGGGTATCGGCGCCATAACCAAAGGCAGCAGTGACGCGTGCCGCCAGGCCGTAACCGCTGGAGGCACCGATCACCAGCACTTTCTTGGGCCCCTTGGATGACGCCAGGCCACGTGCGCGGGTTGCCTCGATCTGCTCGAGTACGTTTTTCTCGCAACCGACAGGATGGGTGGTGGTGCAGATGAATCCGCGTACCTTGGGCTTGATGATCACGACAGACCTCTTTATTGCTCGTGGCTCCCGTAGGAGAGCCATCCAATGTATAATGCGTGGTGGCGATATTCTAGCGGCACACGGCGATCCTGTCCGCCTTTGCAGACAAAGGGCCTCACGGGCGGGGCTACTGAGCGGGGCTACTGAGCGATACTTGCTCGACGGCGGCGGCTCGGGCAGGATGCAGTCCATCGCTTGAGGAGACCACCGATGGATGCCCAGACTCTGGTCGATGAACGCGGCGAGCTATGGCTCGCATTGGCCCCGATGTGGCTGGAACGGGAACCGCGAGAATCCGACTACGCGAGAATGGTAGAGGTGATAGAACGTGACGGCATCGCGCTCAAGGACCTGGAGTGGGTCTTTCGCCTTGAACTCGCCCCCGTACTTTCTCGACAGCAAATGTCGGTCGCTGGTGAGTGGCGCAAGTTCGACGACTACCAGTTGATGCGCCGCCTGGTCGCCCACAACCTCCGACTGACCGGCTGGCGCCGAAAGTTCTGGGCCCTGTTCTCAGGCTTGACCACCATGATGGTGCGTCACCGCTACAACGCCCTGGTGGAGCATCTGGTGGTCAGCCGAGGAGAAGCGCGCTAGGGCCAGCGGCCGATAGCAGGCGACAAAGCCCAACCCTCACGTCTCGTCGAGGGCTCGTTCCAGATCCGTCAGCATCGCCGCGGCACCATCCCGAGGCCCGAACCTCTTCAACACGCGCCCGTCTCGCGCCACCAGAAACTTGGTGAAATTCCATTTGATGGCGCGCGTTCCCAGCCAGCCCGGAGCTTCGGCTTTCAGGCGCTGAAACAGAGGATGGGCACCGCGTCCATTCACCTCCACCTTTTCCATCAGGGGAAAGGTGACACCAAACTGACGCTCACCAAAGGCACAGAATTGCTCGGCAGACTCTGGCGACTGCTTGGCAAACTGGTTGCAAGGAAACCCCAGCACCGTGAAGCCCCGTTCGCGATGCTCGCGATACAGCGCCTCCAGTTCGCCCAACTGAGAGGTAAAACCGCACTGGCTTGCCACATTGACGACAAGCAGCACCTGCCCCCTCAATGCACGCAGATTGAAAGGCTCACCTTGATGGGTATGACACTCGACGTCATGCAGGCTCATGGGCTGAACTCGCGCTCCTTGTCTTCACGATGACACGCCTTCACGGCTCTCGCCAGAGACGCAGGCCCACCGGCGAAGTCGCCTTCATCATTGCGCTTCCTGCTTCAACAGCAGGGCCAGCGCGAGGTGCGTGTCCGGTGTGGCCTCAGCCAGTTCGATGGCCTCTCCAGGCGGCATCCAGGTGACGCTGGCGACCTCTTCCGGCTGCAGCGCCAGAGGACCGTCCCAGGTCACGCAAAAGACACTGCCAAAGATGCGATACCCCTGGTCATCGTAGCGAAAGCTCAGGCAGGGCGTCAGCGGGGCATGACAGATACCAAGCTCCTCTGCCAGTTCACGACGGGCAGACACGTGGACCGCCTCACCGGCCGCCACCACGCCACCAGCAGCGAGGTCAAGACCACCGGGAAAGGCTTCCTTGGTCAGTGTCCGTCGCTGAACGCACAGCTCTCCCGCGCCGTTGCGCACCACAATGTAGGTCGCGCGATGCCAGAAGCGATAGCGGCGCATGTCGGATCGCCAGGCGCTTCCACAGGGGCGATCGCGGGCATCCACGATCTGCACTCTCTCGCGCGCGATGACCGGCGCCGGAACGTCGCCCGCCGGAGCCTTCAGCGATGACGCCACCGGCAGCGACAGCTCAGGTGAGGCAACCTCACTCATCACAGGACTCCGCCATTAAAGCGTCAAGCCTAACGATCCGCGCCCGCGACGTCACCCTTCGCCCAGTCTTCGATACCTGCCAAGGCGTTTGATATCTGGCTGTGCGCTTGATACCTGGCAGGGCCTTAGCCCAGCAGCACGCGAACCGCCAGTCCCAGCAAGAGCACGCCCGTCACCCGATTGATCCAGTGAGAGCGAGCCTGCAGCCAAGGCAGCACACTGGAGTGAGACAGGCCAAGCGCTACCAGCACGTACCAGCCGCCGTCGATCACCATGGCCGTCACGACCACGATGCTCCGCTCAAGCACGGACATGTCAGGACTGACGAACTGACTGAGCAAGGCAACAAAGAACAGGATCAGCTTGGGATTGCCCAGGGCCACCAGCAAACCTTCCCGGGCGGCGGTCAGGTGGCTGGCCGTGCTGGGCTGTGGTCGCAGTGCCCCCGCCTGGCCCGCGCGCAGCGCCTTGATGCCAAGCCAGGCCAGATATACGGCCCCCGCCAGCATCACCACGCGGAACCCCTGTGGATGTCGTTCGATGACTTCGCCCAGGCCCCAGACGGTCAGCAGTGCGTAGAGGCCTACACCCAGAGCGTGTGTGATCGCCGCCACGACACCGGCGGCCCTGCCACTGCCCAGGGTATGGCGGAGTACAAGTGCCAGGCTGGGGCCGGGGGACATGGCTCCCATGGCACAGATGGCTGCCAAAGAGAGCCAAAGCGATAACGGCATACTTTCTCCTCAATTACTTCGACGCATGGCTCACACAATCTATGCAGAATTACGCATTCAAATGCTTTTTCTTACAAAACCAAGCATACAATCACGAAAAACCTCACTCTAGGGATGGTGAAGTTCAGGATATATCGTTATTTACAAACGTATGAGCTTCGATAACGATACTCATGCACGTCCTACAAAAAAAATGATCATCATCCATCATTGCAAGGGAACAGGGAGGGGACGATGTCTGCCTCGCAACAAGCCTCAATCGTCAGATTGATCACGCACCCCAACGTGCAGTCCCAGCTATTTACCCACCACCTGAGTCAGGTGCTGGATTGCGAGGTCAGCACATTGGCACCCGAAGCGGTGCCCTCTCTGCAGGCCGAGCTCGCCCGCACACCTGATCAAGCACAACTCTGGCTGCTGGATGCTGACCAGCTATCGCTCAGCGATATGCACCACTGTCACGAACTAAAGGCACAGTACCCAGAGATCCTGCTGGCTGCGTTCAACCTGGCCGACCAGGAACAGGCCGCTGAACTGCTGGCGTCACTGCATTTGCAAGGTATCTTCTATCGCCGTGACGAACTCGACAACATCTGCAAAGGCATCATCCAACTACTGGATGGCGCGCTGTGGATGTCTCGCCCGCTGCTCCAGCAGATGTTCGAATACTTCCGTCGCCAACAGTTCAACACCTACCGCCCGGTCGCTGGCCTGACACAACGGGAGCTGGAAATCCTTGGCTTCATTGGCAATGGCGCGTCCAACCAGGATATCGCCAGCCAGCTGTTTCTCAGCGAACATACCGTCAAGTCACATCTTTACAATATCTTCAAGAAGATCAAGGTGCACCACAGAACCGAGGCCGCCCAGTGGGCACGCAAGCACCTCGGTATTCCACCGCCGATGAGCAAGGGCAGCCAACGCGATCGCCAGGCCCAGCCTTGATGCCATTCCCTAGCCCTTTCCTGTCACGCCTGGGCTAGCGGAAAAAGGGCGCCGGGAAAAGGGCAATCGGTGACAGATAGCGGGCAAAGGTGCAGCACTCCCCCACGGGGAAGCCGCGGCATCGGCATCATCGATGAAACTGACGCTCACGCTCTGGCTGCCACAGAATCTGCTCCAGTTGCCAGCGCTTGGTACGCCCCGTTAGTGGGGTAACCTGCCATTGCTCTCCCACTCGGCGGGTCAGCAGTTCAGCTCCCAGCGGCGCCATCACGGACAGTCCGTCGGTGGTTGCCGACAAGGCATGGGGATATACCAGGGTCCGCACCAGCTGACGGTCTTCATCGAGATCGCGCAGTACCACTTGGCTATTCATGCTGACGACATCATCGGGCATCTCGTCAGGGTCGAGAATCTCGGCGCGCTCCAGCAGCGCCTCAAGCAGATCGGCTACCGCACGATCCTTGTCATCTGCATCATCGATCAGACGCTGAAGTCGCTCTGCGTCAAGACGATTGGCTAGCCTCAACGACATCCTTGTCACCTCACTGGTCTCTTACAGGCCTTTAGGGGCGTCACCCCGTCGGGGTGACCGCCACGCAACAAAAAAGCCCTCCCCGATAGTGGGAAGGACTCGATCACCTGAAGCATACGACACTGGCAGTAAACAAGAAACTGCTTATATGAAAAAGACAGGCCGGTTGGACATCCCCCTTGCAGGGTCCGCATACTGCTGGCCTCGACGCCTTTTCTTCATTCCTACATCAGAGCCACGATGCCCTCCACGCCTGACGCCTTCGACACGCCTCCAGAAAACTTGAACCAACTGCTCGACCAACTCAGCCAAGCCAGTGCCGAACGCGATCAGCTGTCCCTCGCCGAAGTGATGGACGCCGTCGGTCGCCGCAGCTTTGCTCCCTTCCTGCTGGTCGCAGGCCTGGTCACCCTCACCCCGTTGATCGGCGATGTTCCCGGGGTGCCGACGCTGATGTCGCTGCTCGTGGTGCTGGCGGCGGTACAGCTGTTGGCAGGCAAGCAGAGCGTGTGGCTCCCAGCGTGGCTCGCCAGGCGCAAGGTCGCCACTACCAAGGTCGAGCGCACCATCACCCTGCTGCGCAAACCTGCTCGCTGGGTTGACCGGCTGATCAAGCCCAGACTGAGGCTGCTGACAGGCCGCGTGGCGCGCTATCCCATCGGTCTAGCCTGTCTGGCCATCGCCCTGGTGACGCCGCCGATGGAGCTGATTCCCTTCAGCGCGACCTTGGCTGGCGCTGCCCAAAGCATGTTCGGCCTGGCGCTGCTCGCCCGGGATGGGCTGATGGCGCTGGCAGGCTACGCCTTTACCCTATCCACCGCCTGGGTCATTGTGCTGGCCATCTAGCCCGCTGGACGTGCCGGTAGTGGGACGCCGACGGTGATCGAGCGGGTCCTGCGAGGCTTCCTACTTCGCGTTGCCGCCCTTCCTGTGCTGAGCTTCTTGTGCCGCCCTTCCTGTACTGAGCTTCCTGTGCTGCCCCTCCTGCGCTGACCGCGCTGCGGACAGGGCTGAGCTGACCAGGATCAACTCCGCCATCAGCAGGGTGCGATACGCTGGCGAAGCCGGCCAGGGACGTGCGGCATTGTGCTTAGCGATGGCAGGGATGCCATCCACCCATCTCTTGACGCTTCCTCCTCCTGCCCCTGGCTCATCTGCAAGCAGGTCTCTGCTTCATAGCTCTGCTGCAAGGTTCTGCTGCAAGGCTCTGGTGCATGTATCCACTGCACGGATGGCTACCGCGCTGCTGCTACGAGTTTCCAACAGGCGTGATCATCCTGCCCTGATTGCGTTCTTAGTAAAGCCTGCGTTCTGCCATTAGGCCGCGCTGCTGCCGTTATTGCGGCCCAGCAGCGGTCCCTGATTCACTGCGCACCAGAGCGCCGAGTCAGCACATGTGAGGATTGATATACTTGGCCATCATCACAAGGCGGCGCCATGGATATCCCACATCAGCGGCTGGTCTACTTTCAGGTCACGATCGAAGCAGGGTCGGTGCGACAGGCCGCTGCGCGCCTGGATATTGCCCCGTCGGCGGTCAGCCGCCAGCTGTCACTGATCGAGGATGCATTGGGCGCTCCGCTGCTGGAGCGCTCGCGACAAGGAGTGGTGCCGACAGCGGTCGGGGAAATGCTGCTGGATTACTGTCGCCGGCGCTCAGCTCTGGACGACACCTTCAGCGAACAGCTCGACGCCTATCAGCGTCTCGAGACCGGCCACCTGTCGTTGACCGTGGGCGAGGGGTTTGTCGGCGACCTGCTCGACACGCCCCTGCGAACTTTTACCGAGCGCTACCGTGGCGTGCGCCTGGACGTGAATACGGGTAGCACCAGCGAGATCATCGAGGCTGTGATTCAGGACGAGGCTCACCTTGGGCTGATGTATCACGAGCGCGTTCATCCACAGCTGCGCTTCTGGCACTCCAGCCAGCAGCCCCTGGTGGCGCTGGTGTCGCCGTCCCACCCGCTCGCTGGCGCTCGTGAGGCGCTGACCATTGCCACCCTCAGTGATCACCCCATGGCCCTGTGGCGTACCGGCCACGGGGTACGCCAACTGGTGGATGAAGGCTTCAGAGAAGCCGGGCTGCGGCCTCAGGTCAACATGCAGACCAACTCGCTTTCGGTGCTGCTGCACGCCGCACGCTCAGACCTGACGCTGACACTGCTCCCCGCCTTTGCCGCTGCGCGAGAGCTGGAGGACAGCAGGCTGGTGGCGCTGGAGGTGGATAGTGAACGCTTTCGCCAGGCCCGAGCCCATATCGTCACACGAGTAGGACGACGGATGCCTCGGGCCGGACTTCAGCTACTTCGCCATCTGGAGCGCTGGATGCGAGCCTTTTCCTCACGCGTCCCGTAGAGCTAGTAACAGCAGGGCCTCGGCATCAGCCAACCCCATTGCCATACCCCATGGCAACACTCGCGGCATCGGCCGTTTCCACCCAGACGCTTTGAGCGACCGTGTATTCCTTGAGACCTTCGACGCCGCTGGAACGCCCGAAGCCGCTGTCATCGAAACCGCCAAACGGCGACATGACATTGATCGCCTTGTAGCTATTGATCCAGACCGTACCCGCACGCAGGCGGCCCGCCACCCGATGAGCGCGGGCGGGGTCCTGGGTCCACACAGCTCCAGCCAGGCCGAAGCGAGTGGCATTGGCCAGACGCACCGCCTGCTCCTCGTCATCGAAGGGCATGACCACCACCACGGGGCCGAACACCTCCTCCTGGGCAATCGTCATGTCATCGCTGACATCGGCCAATACGGTAGGTGCCAGGAAATAGCCCTGAGCCTCCTCCGGAAGTCCCGCCGGTCGCGTGCCACCACACAGGACTCTGGCCCCCTGACGACAGGCATCGTCAATCATGCTGGTGACGTGACGGTATTGCCTGGCATTCTGGACCGGGCCCATCTGAGTCGACGGCTCAACCGGCAACCCGACCGTTATCTGCGCTGCGGCTCGCGCCAGCCGGGTGCAGACGGCATCGAACACCTCGCGCTGCACCAGCAGCCGCGATCCCGCCACGCAGCTCTGCCCCGCCGCGGCAAAGATGGCCGCCTGAGCGCCAGCCACCGCATCATCGAGCCTGGCATCGGCGAAGACGATATTGGCGGACTTGCCGCCCAGCTCCAGCACGCTGGGCACCAGGCGCTCGGCACCGGCCTGGGCGATCCGACGCCCGCTGTCAGGAGAGCCCACGAACACCAGCTTGCTGATGCCACGATGCCCGGTCAGTGCTGCTCCGGTCGTCGGGCCGATGCCATTGACGATATTGATCAGTCCCTTGGGCAGTCCGCTGCTCTCCAGCAGTTTGGCGATCACCACTGAGGTGAACGGCGTCATCTCGGACGGTTTCAAGACAACGCCATTACCCGCCGCGATGGCCGGCGCCACCTGCCAGGCGCAGGTGAACATGGGCGCATTCCAGGGCGTAATCTGGCCCACCACCCCGTACGGCACGTGCCGAACATAGTTGAGATGGGAGGTCGGCACGGGAATCACTTCTCCATGCTGCTTGTCACACCAGCCTGCGTAGTACTCGAACATCTCGCGGACCTTGACCACCTCTCCGCGACAGTCCCGGATGGGTTTGCCCGCCACCACGCTTTCGAGCTGTGCCAGCGTCTCGTCGTAGCCACGCAGCGCCCAGGCAGCCTCGGTCATTCTGCGGCCTCGCTCACTGGCACTCAGCGACATCCACTGCTGTTGGCCACGTGCTGCCGCTGTCACGGCCTGTGACACCAGCTCACTGCCGGCATCCCGGTAAGACAGCAGCGCTTGCCCCGTTACCGGGTCGATCAATTCGATGGCCTCGCCCTGCCCCGCCAGCAGCTCGCCGCCCACCCAGTTGCTCAGCGGCGTGTCGGCTTGCATGTCGAAGGCCTTGAGCAGGGAGTTCAGGCGCTCGATCGCCTCCATGGTCAAACGATTCATTGCGCGTCCTCCTGGGAGCCGTCAGCGTCCTGAGCCGAGGCAAGCCCCAGCACGCTCTCGGTAATGCGGTTGAAATCAGCGTGGTCGGGTAGCCCGTCCGGGTCGGCATGCCAGCGCGCGACAACCTGCTCCAGCAGGGTAAGCGGCAGCCCGAGATCAGCGGCCGCATCGCGGGCCAAGCGCAGGTCCTTGCGCATCAGCCCAGTGGTGAAGCCTGAATCGAAGGAATCGGACTGGATCCACTTAGGAAAATTGACCTCGCTGACGGCACTGCGTCCTGACCCGCTATTGAGCCCTGCCAGGCAGGCAGCCGGGTCGACACCCGCCTTGGCCGCCAGGGCAACCGCCTCGGCGGTGGTCAGCAGGTGCGCGGCACACAGATAGTTGTTGGCCAGTTTGACCACATGGCCGCTAGCTGCAGGGCCAACGTGGGTATAGCGGGCCGACATGGCATCCAGCATTGGCGTTAGCCGCTCGATGGTCGATGACTCTCCCCCCAGCAGCATGCCCAGACTGCCCGATGCCGCTCCCGCTGGCCCACCGCTGACCGGAGCATCAAGCCACTCCAGTCCCGCCTCTACCACCCGTGGTGCCAGCTCCCGCGTCACCGCCGGGTCGCTGGTAGAGGTGTCGACGATGACGCTGCCCTTGGGCGCCAGCGACAGCAGTCCCGGCGACGCCATGAGCACCTGACGCACGTGGTCTGACGTGGGCAGCGACAGCAAATAGACGTCTGCCGCCGGCAGGCTGTCTGGAGCGGCCACCGCCAGCCCGCGGGATGCCAGACGTGCCCGTGCGTCGTCGCTGACATCAGTACCCGTCACATGAAAGCCCGCGGCATGCAGGGTCATGGCCATATTGCCACCCATCTGGCCGAGGCCGATCACGATAATGTTCATGCGTTCTCCTTGTTATGTTGTCGAACAAAGCCCCTTGCGCCAGATCTCGGGCACGCCGGGGGTGGGCCATGCCGTATACGGCATGGCAACATCACGCTATTGCAGGGAGACGAGCGCAGTTATGTATCCAGTATTGCCTTAAGACTGGCCCAGCAGGGTGCGTACCAGCGCACACCAGTAGGCCACCCCCAAGGGGGACAGCTCGTCGTTGAAATCGTAGTGAGGGTTATGCAGTGCCGCGCTGTTCTCGCCATTGCCGAGCCAGATGTATGCCCCGGGGCGCTGCTGCAGCATGAAGGCGAAGTCTTCCGACGCCATCGAGGGCGGCAGGTCCCGATGCACCTGGCGAATGTCCGGCAAGGCAGTCAGCACGTCGGCACAGCGCTGCGCATGGTCGGGGCTGTTGAAGGTGGCGGGATAGCGCGACTGGTAGTCGATGTCTGCGCTGAGACCATGAAAGGTCGCGGTGGCCTCGATGGCCTGCTTGAAGCGGGCCTCGAGCCGCTGGCGCAGTTCAGGATCAAAGCAGCGCACGGTACCGCACAGTTCCACCGCCTCAGGCATGACGTTGTAGGCATCTCCCGCGTGGAACTGGGTCACGCTCATCACCGCCGTCTGATGCGCCGGCGTCTCGCGACTGACAATACCCTGCAGCTGGTTGACCAGCTGACAGGCAGCCAGCACGACATCCTTGCCCAGGTGCGGCATGGCGGCGTGACAGCCATGCCCTGTCAGGGTAAGACGAAACACATCGAAGGCGGCCATGACCGCCGTGTCGTGCACCGCGGCTTCGCCGACCGGCAATCCTGGCCAGTTGTGCACGCCGTAGACGGCCTGCATCGGGAAACGCTCGAACAGCCCTTCCTCTACCATGACGCGCCCACCGCCCTCATTCTCTTCCGCGGGCTGGAAGATAAAGTAGACCCGGCCTGCAAAGTCGGGAGACTGCGCCAGGCAACAGGCCGCCCCCAGCAGCATGGTGGTGTGGCCATCATGACCGCAGGCATGCATCTTGCCGGGAATACGTGAGGCATGGGGGGCATCACTGGCCTCGGTGACATCCAGAGCATCGATGTCAGCCCGCAGGCCAATCGCGCCATCACCGTCATGACGGCCGTCTACCCAGGCCACTACCCCGGTCCCGCCCCCCAGCCCCGTCACCATCTCGATACCTGCTTCTGACAGGATCTGGATGATGCGAGCGCTGGTGCGATGCTCCTCGAAGGCGGTTTCCGGTTGGCGATGGAAGGCATGACGCCATTCACGCAACAGGTCTGGGGTCACTGTGGTCATGCTGGGTCTCCTCGTTTGCGTTACAGAAGCGCCTGGGCCACCAGCGCAGAGCCGACAAAGGTGCCGGTAAAGACCAGCAGCGACACGATGATCAGCTTCCACCCCACCTGACGGAACATGGTGAATTCACGGGGGGACAGGGCCAGACCGGCATATGCCAGCACCGGCGTCACGATCGCCAGGAAGCTGACCGCGGAAAGCTGCTCGACGATCCAGCCGCTGCCGGGGAACCAGGGCAGCGTCATGGCAATACTGACTAGCGAAACCCAGGCCACACCGGGCAGGTAGAACGGCGCAAACCGCGTGATGAGCAGTCCCAGCATGGTCATGGCGTACAAGATCAGCATGCCCGGCAGCGCCTCGAGCAGTGGCGCACCATTGATGGTGTTGCTGATCCAGCCCACCGCGCAGACCACCGCCATGACGATCGCTGTCTGGCCCAGGCGGCGTTCGGGACGTTCATCGTCGCTGACGCTGGGTGCCGGCTCGGCTTCCACGGTGGCCCTTGCGCCAACCGAGGTCGCCGCCCGAGAGCCCGAGCACCACTTGAAGATGCGCTCGGCCATGGGCAGGGCGATGAACAGTGAGATATACAGGCCGGTGGCATAGGTCAGCAGATTGCTGGCGCCAGCGAAGGCCAGCAGTTCATCCTTGAGCTCAGGCAAGGCACCGGCAATCGCCCCGGAACAGGCGGCGACCATACTGCCACTGCCGACGCCGCAGGCCATGGCCAGTGCACGGGGGTCGAAAATGTCGAGAGTGGTCAGATAGCCGGCCATCAACGCAAACCACAGGGTGCCGAACATGGTGCCAACGACGTAGACCCCCATGACACCGATGCCCTCAGGGCCTTTCAGACCGTACTTGTCCGAGATGATGGCGATGTTGGGCTCGCGCGCGATGGAATAGGTCGCGCCAATGGCCTCGCGGCCCATCTTCAGCACCAGCACCGCAAACGGCATGGCGATCAGCATGGTCCCGAGGTTGCCAAGCTCTTGAAGGACCAAGGCTGGCCCTGCGCTGAGAATCTGCTCGATAGCCGGCCCGATGGTGGAACCAAAGCGCGCAATGAACGGCATGATCGAGAGCAGAATGATCGGCGCGGCGGCCTCGCTCAGCGTGACCGGCACCAGGCGGGACGTGGCAGAAAACAGATGAGGGTTCAGCAGCAGACCGATGATGAACGCGTAGAACAGAGGCAGCAGCAGCAGGGTACCGGGCCCAAGCGGGATCTTGATGATACCGACCGCTTCTGAAATCAGCGCGGCAACTGCCACGATGGCATGCAGACGCCAATCGACAAGGAGCGAAAGCTTCATGGAGATGTCCTGTTGTTGTAATTACCGTTGTCATTGCTGATGTCAGCGCTATCGCCACGCACAACGATCACGAGAGCACTGAACCGGGCCGGCAGCCGCCAACCCCAGTCAGTCCGAGTATTGAAGCAGGTCACGATCTAATAAAAGGAGATTTGTGTGCTGTTTTTTAGCTCACGTGAGAGCACCCCACTGTCACAACACTCGCACAGCACTCCCACGGCACTCGCACAGTACTCTCACAGCACCCTGCTGGCGCCACTAAATAGCTTTTAATGATCCAAAAGACAAAATAACTATATTTTCGCTATTCACTCGCAGCTCTTAGGGTAAATGCCATCGGATGGCAAACCGCGGCAGCTCACGTGGCTCCCTCGATACCTGACCGCAATGACTGACAAGGGCTCGAACGATGACAACAAGAACGAGTGACAATACCGACACCCTGGTAGTGGGTGGTGGACAAGCCGGTATCGCGATGAGCGAGCACCTCAGCCAACTTGGTGTACCGCACCTGGTGCTCGAGCGCTCGCGGATCGCCGAAGCCTGGCGCACCCGACGCTGGGACTCCCTGGTCGCCAATGGCCCTGCCTGGCATGACCGTTTTCCTGGCAAAGCCTTTGATGGCATCGAGCCAGATGACTTCGCCAGCAAGGACGACGTGGCCGCCTATTTTGAAGCCTACGCGCGCATGATCAACGCACCTCTGCGGACTGGCGTCGAGGTTCAGCGGGTCACTCGCCACCAGGGACGCCCCGGCTTCAGCGTCGAAACCTCCCAGGGCACCATCGACGCCAAGCGCGTTGTCGCCGCCACGGGCCCCTTCCAGTGCCCGGTCATTCCGTCCATTGCGCCGAATGACGAGGACCTTTATCAGATTCACTCTGCCGACTATCGACGTCCAGAGCAGTTGCCTGCCGGCGCTGTGCTGGTCGTGGGCGCCGGATCCTCCGGCGTCCAGATCGCAGAAGAGCTTCACCAGCAAGGAAGGAAGGTGTATCTCTCGGTGGGCCCCCATGATCGCCCTCCTCGGCGCTATCGCGGACGCGATTTCTGTTGGTGGCTGGGGGTACTGGGGGAGTGGGATGCCGAGGCCATGAAGCCAGGCACCGAACACGTCACCATCGCCGTGAGTGGCGCCGGCGGCGGCAAGACCATCGACTTTCGCTCGCTGGCCCACCAGGGCATCACCCTGGTGGGGCGAACGCGAGACATCACCCATGGGGTTGTCAGCTTCGAACAGGACCTGGCCGATAACCTGGCCCGCGGCGATGCCAATTACCTGGCCATGCTGGATGCTGCGGATGCCTATCTGACACGCAACGGCATGGACCTGCCGGAAGACCCGGACGCCAGACAGATACCGGCCACGCCAGCATGCGTCAGCACTCCGCTGGCATCGCTCGATCTGGGCGCTGAAGGGGTCACCTCGATCATCTGGGCGACAGGCTTTAGCGTCGACTATCGCTGGCTTGAGGTGGACACCTTCGATGCCCAGGGGCGCCCCCTGCATCAGCGCGGCGTCTCCCGCGAGCCCGGCGTCTATTTTGTGGGACTGCCGTGGCAATCTCGGCGCGGCTCAAGCTTTATCTGGGGCGTATGGCACGACGCCAGACACATCGCCGAGCATATCGCCACGCAACGCAAGTACCTGGCCTACGACGAAGACCGCCGTCAGCATGAACAGGCGTCGTCAGCGCTCCCGGCATCTCCCTGCGCCTCCCGTGACCTGAGGATCAGCTGATGCCGACACACACGCGTATTCGCATGTTCAATACCAAGGACACCTATCCCAACCAGACGCTGGACAACGATCTGTGTCAGGCAGTGAAGGCGGGAAACACGGTCTATGTGCGCGGACAGGTAGGCACCGATTTCGAGGGCCAGCTGGTGGGGCTCGGGGACCCCGGCGCCCAGGCACAGCAGGCCATGCGCAACGTCAAGCAGCTGCTGGAAGAAGCCGGCTCCAGTCTTGACCATATCGTCAAGACCACCACCTATATTACCGACCCTCGCTATCGCGAGCCGGTGTATCGCGAGGTGGGCCGCTGGTTGAAGGGGGTGTTTCCCATTTCCACGGGGCTGGTCGTGGCCGGTCTCGCCCAACCGGAATGGTTGATGGAAATCGACGTGATTGCGGTCATCCCTGACACGCAGGAGTCTCAGCCATGACGTTTTCCATTGCCGGCTACTGCAGCGACACCGGCCAGTTCGGCACCGCGATCAGCTCATCCAGTATCTGTGTCGCCAGCCGCTGCCCCTTTGTCGCGCCTGGCAAGGGCGCGGTGCTGTCGCAGAATGTCACCAATCCTGCCCTGGGCCAGCTCGGCGTGGCATTGCTGGAAGAGCGCCTGGACGCTCAGACTGTGCTGCAGCGACTGCTTGAACAGGAAGCGTTTCCCGAGTGGCGCCAGCTGCTGGTCCTTGATGCCAACGGCCATAGCGCCGTGCACAGCGGGGCCGAAACCCTGGGCATCCATGCCTCGCGGCAAGGACACCACTGCGTTGCCGGTGGCAATATGCTGGCAACTACTGAGGTCGTGAGCGCCATGGTGGAGGCCTTTGAAGCGCACCGCGGAGAGCTGGCCGAGCGTTTGCTGGCGGCGATGGAGGCGGGGCAGGCCTCTGGGGGAGAGATGGGGCCAGTACACTCTGCAGGACTGACCGTGACCGACAAGGCTAACTGGCCTAGCGTGGACCTTCGCGTGGATTGGCACATTGCCCCGCTCACCGAACTACGCATGATCTGGGAGAACTACCGACCACAGCGCGATGCCTATCTGCAGAGAGCGGCGGCACCACAGGAGTCACCCTCCTACGGCGTGCCCGGTGACCAACGCTGATAAAGCGGACCATGACAGCAAACCAAGACAGCAAACCATGACAGATCAGGGGGGGCACATCTGGCGCCCCCCTTTCTTCCACTCACCTGTCTTTTTATGAGCCGCCTTTTCGATCCATCAACCGCCTTTCTGGCAATGATCCCATCCTGCTGTTGGCGAACCTGCGAGGTCTAGCATGGCTCAAGATGCTGTTGTCGAGTTGCTCGCCGAGCTGGTGGCCATCGATACCACCAGCCACCTCTCCAACCTGCCCTTGATCGCCTTTGTCGAGGACTACCTCTCTCACCACGGGGTGGACTCAAGGCGGATCACCGATCACAGCGGTCACAAGGCCAACCTGTACGCCACCATCGGACCGCCTGGCCTGCCGGGATTGATGCTGTCCGGGCATACCGATACGGTCCCCGTCGCCGGTCAGGCATGGACCCTTGACCCCTTCGTGCTGACCGAGCAGGACGGGCGCCTGTACGGCCGCGGGACCACCGATATGAAGGGCTTTCTCGCCGCCGTATTGGCGGCGGTCCCTGCCATGGTCAATGCCGACCTGGCGATGCCCTTTCACCTGGCGTTTTCCCACGACGAAGAGGTCGGCTGCCTGGGGGTGCGAACCCTGCTCGCCGACCTCGCCCAGCAGCCGATACGGCCTGCCGCATGCCTGGTGGGCGAACCCACCTCCATGCGCCTGGCCACCGCGCACAAGGGCAAGCTGGCGCTGCGCGTGCACCTGCACGGCAAGGCATGCCACTCGGGGCTCGCTCCACAAGGGGTCAACGCCATCCACGCCGCCGCCCACCTGGTCACCTGGCTGGAGGCGAAGGCCGCCACCAAGGCCTCGGAGGGACCTTTCGACGCACGCTTTGCAATTCCCTATACCACCCTCCAGGTAGG
Organism: Halomonas sp. DP4Y7-1; assembly: GCF_019800705.1. Classification (NCBI taxonomy): domain Bacteria; kingdom Pseudomonadati; phylum Pseudomonadota; class Gammaproteobacteria; order Oceanospirillales; family Halomonadaceae; genus Halomonas; species Halomonas sp. DP4Y7-1. Next base: position 482,801 of record NZ_JAHVKS010000002.1, read on the forward strand.
CACCATACAAGGGGGAACGGCCCTGAACATCGTGCCCCAGGACTGCCAGCTGGATCTCGAATTTCGCAACGTACCGGCGGACTCCACGGAAACCTTGCTCGGGGAACTCATGGAGGTGGTCAGCTCGCTGGAAGCCAGAATGCAGCAGGGCCACCCCCAGGCCAGCATCCGCGTGGAGCCACTGAGTGACTATCCGGGCCTGTCCATGACCGATGACGACGCCCTGGTCGGCTTCATTCTCGATGTACTGGAAGACCGCCGCCTGGAGCCCATTGGCTACGGCACTGAGGGTGGCCTGTTTCAGCAGGAGCTGGGCATCCCGACCATCGTCTGCGGCCCAGGCAGCATGGCCCAGGGCCACCAACCCGATGAGTTTGTCACCCGTGAGCAGCTGGCTCACTGTGAAGCCTTCCTGGCGCGACTGATCCGCGCGATGCAAGACCCCCAGGTCCACGCCCGGCTGGCCACCTCCGGCTGAGCCGGCTCTTCTCTTCACACAGCCCCAGCACCCGCGCGAACGCAGGCGTCGATCCCGAGGCCGGCGCTGTGGGAAGATGGGGTTTTCTCAGCCATGACAACAGACCATGCGCCCCTTCACCCTCAAGCAATTGCGCTACTTCGTGGTGGCCGGCGAGCTATCGAGCGTCACCCAGGCGGCCAGGAAACTGCATGTATCCCAGCCGTCCATCTCCGCTGCCATCCATCAGATCGAAGAAGCCACCGGACTGCAGCTGTTTGTTCGGCACCACGCCCAGGGGCTGTCGTTGACCCCCACCGGCAGACAACTGCTGACTCGGGCGCGCCAACTCCTGCGTGACGCCGAGGGACTGGAAAAATTCGCCGCATCGCTAGGGGAAGAGGTCGGTGGCGAGCTTCGTCTGGTCGCATTCCCCACCTTTGCCCCGCTGTTCTTGCCACAGCTGCTGCGCCAGTTTGCGGACAGGCACCCTGCCGTCAGTCTCTATTGTGATGAGATGACTCAGGTCGACATCGTCAATGGTCTGCAGCAAGGCGACTATGAGTTGGCGTTCACCTACGACCTGGAGATTCCCGACGACATCGCCTTCATTCCCCTCTACCGCTTCCCTGCCTACGCGGTAGTGGCTGAGGATCACCCCTTGAGCGAGAAGGATCGTATCGGGCTGGCCGAACTGGCCACCTACCCGATGGTGCTGCTGGACTGGCCGCTGAGTCGCGAGTACTTCCTGTCGATATTTTCCCACCACCAGCTGCTGCCCCATGTCGCTCACCGTGCCAAATCCATGGACATGCTTCGTGGCCTGCTCGCCAATGGCTTCGGCTTTTCCCTGTTCAACACCCCCATGAGTGCCTTCAGCGCCGCCGACAACGCTCGCCTCAAGGCGTTGGCGCTGGAGGACGATGCCCAACCTCTGACCATGGGCCTGGCCTGTCTGCGTGGCCTGAGACTCTCTCCTGCGGCAGACGCCATGCGGCAACTGGCGCAGGAGATCGACACTATCACTGATGTGTTCGGAGCAAGCAGCGCTGTCACGTCGCGCACCTGAGGGCATTAAGGGCTAGCGCCTACGTCCGCTGCCTGCGTCCGCTTCCAGGCCCCTTTCTCTGACGCTCTTTTGGATAGGAAAAACTGAAGCTGTCGTTAATTTAATAGTATTTTAATTGATCAACAGCCTGGGGATATGGTGCTTGTACAGCCGGGTAGCGGAGTTGCACGGCCAAGATAACAACACTCCGACCGAGGTACCTTCCCCATGACGGAACATGATCTTTCCTATTGGCGTGACCTGAGCGCAAAGCTTGTCCTGCCCCACGATGCGTTCATCGACGGCGCGGCCACTGCTGCCAGTGATGGCGCGACGCTGGTCACCTCCAACCCTGCCACCGGCCAACCCCTGACGGCGGTTGCGGCCTGCAGCGTCGACGATGTGGATCGGGCGGTCGCAGCCGCTCGCACAAGTTTCGAGTCAGGGATCTGGTCACGCCTCGCCCCGGCACAGCGCAAGGCCACGCTGCAACGCCTGGCGGCGCTGATTCGGCAACACCGAGAGGAGTTGGCGCTGCTCGAAACGCTGGATACCGGCAAGCCCATCCGTGACGCCTATGAACTGGATATTCCAGGTGCGGCCGGGTGTTTCGAGTGGTACGCCGAAGCGACCGACAAGCTCTACGGTGAAGTCGCCCCGACCGACGGCGACAACCTGGCGACCATTACTCGAGAGCCCATCGGTGTGGTGGCGGCGGTAATTCCCTGGAATTTTCCCCTCGATATCACCGCCTGGAAGCTGGCCCCAGCGCTGGCGGCGGGGAATAGCGTGATTCTCAAGCCAGCGGAGCAGTCTCCGTTGACCGCACTGCGCCTGGCGCAACTGGCCAAGGAGGCAGGCTTTCCTGACGGCGTCATCAACGTGCTGCCCGGTCATGGTCATGTCACCGGACAGGCCCTTGGACTTCACCCTGACGTGGACTGCCTGACCTTTACCGGATCCACCGCTACCGGCAAACGCTTTCTCGACTACGCCTCCCGCTCCAACATGAAGCAGGTCTGGCTGGAGTGTGGCGGCAAGAGCCCCAACCTGATCTTTGCCGACAGCGATATCGGCGCTGCGGCGAGAGCCGCCGTGCAAGGCATCTACTTCAATCAAGGGGAAGTCTGCTCTGCCAACTCGAGGATTCTCGTCCAACGTGATATCAGGCCAGCCTTCGTCGACGCCTTCGTGGCCGCCGCCTCGCGGTTGGTGGTGGGGGATCCCCTGGACCCTGCGACAGATGTAGGAGCGCTGATCGACAGCGAGCACGCCGCCAAGGTCCGTGGCTACATTGCTCGCGGTATCGAAGAAGGTGCATACCTCGCCATGGGCACCGCGCCCAGCGGAGACGAACAAGGCGCCTTCGTCGCCCCTACGCTGTTCGTCGATGTGGCGCCCAAGATGACCATCGCCCATGAGGAGATCTTCGGGCCCGTGGCTGCGCTGATCGACTTCACTGACGAAGACGAGGCCGTGGCCATCGCCAACGATTCCATCTACGGTCTGGCCGCCTCCGTCTGGACGACCGATCTATCCCGCGCCCACCGCGTCTCGCGCCGCCTGCGAGCAGGCACCGTCTCGGTCAACACCGTGGATGCCATCGACTTCACCACCCCCTTCGGCGGCTACAAGCAATCAGGGTTCGGGCGAGACCTGTCGCTGCATGCCCTGGACAAGTTCACCCAGCTGAAAACGACCTGGATTCGCCTGTAGCGAGTGTCTTGAGCAAAGGTCTTAAGCAAAGGCCTTGAGCCAGGGTCTTCGCTCCTTCCCATCCACCGCGGGAGGGCCCTGCGGCTTGCTGGGTGCTCGTCTCGGGCGAGCGCCTGCCGAACCATCCACGCTGCGCTCGCCAGCACTCGAATATCTATTCCAAACAAAGGCTTGAAGAACCCTTCTGAAAAACAGCTCCGAATCACAATGTCGAACAACAACAAGAGGATGTAGTGATGCAAACACACTCCCCCACCTCCCACCAGGCAGCGCCGTCTGCCTCGGGCTCCTGCCGCAAGGCGCTGGGCCTGAAGTCGTTGATGGCCATCGCGGTGGGCCTGGTCGTCTCCCAGGGCGTCATGGTGATCATGCTCCAGGGCGTCGGCATCGCCGGGGCAGCGTTCCTGCTGCCCCTGGCCATCGCCTGGATACTGGCCATGTGCTACGCCGCCTCGTTCTCGGAACTGTCGCTGATGATTCCCCGAGCCGGTAGCCTCAGTACCTATACCGAGGTCGCGCTCGGTCACTTTCCCGCCATTCTCTCGGTGTTCTCGGGCTACGTGGTCGTCGCCATGTTCGCCCTATCTGCAGAGCTATTACTGGTCGACTACCTGCTCGGTGTGCTCTACCCCGCCCTGGACAGCACTCACTTCATTGCCTTCGGCATTCTTGGCGCCTTTACCCTGCTCAACCTGATGGGTATCGATGTCTTTGCCAAGCTGCAGAACGTGCTGGCCTTCGCCATGGTGGTGGCGCTCACGCTGCTGGGCCTCAGTGCGCTGTCCGGCGGCGTCGCACCCCATGCCTTCAATGCCAGCCACATCTTCGCCGATCTTGACCTGGGCAGCGGCGCCTTCAGCCTCATGGCACTGGCAATCTGGGGCTACGTGGGGGTCGAATTTGTCTGTCCGCTCGTGTCTGAAACGCGTGATCCGGTTCGTCATATTCCCCGCTCCATGTACCTGGGGTTGACGGTTATCTTTGCGGTCTTCTCCCTCTACTGTCTCGGCGTCCTGTTCTACTTGCCGCAGGAAGCCCTGCTGGCGGCCGAACTTCCCCACTTGGAATATGCACGCGCTGTCTTCGGTGACGCCGGGCATCTTGTGCTTGCCGTCGCTGCTGTCACCGCCACCTGCAGCACCGTCAACACGTCCTTGGCGTCCATACCCCGTATGCTGCAAGGCATGGCGGAACAGGGCCAGGCCTTTCCCGCCCTTGGCTGGCTGACGAACTCCACCAGGGTTCCCTGGGTCGCGGTCCTGTTCATTGCAGCCGTCACGGGGCTACCGCTGCTGGTCTGGGGAAATGACCCTGGCACCGTCGGGCTACTGCTGACGGCGGCGGCGATTGCCTGGCTGATCGCCTACATCATCGCCCACGTCAATGTCATCGCCCTGCGCCGCCGCCACCCCGATGCACAGCGCCCCTACCGCACGCCCTTCTACCCCTTGCCTCAGCTCGTCGGCATTGCGGGCATGGTCTACGCGATCGTCTATGCATCCCCTTCCCCCGACATGACCCAGCAGATCTTCACCAGCGCAGGGGTGGTACTCGGACTGGTCAGCCTTGTGGCTTTGGTCTGGATCAAGGTCGTGATGAAAAAAACCCTCTTCACGCCGGAACCGCTTGACCGAGTCATCAGCCGCTAGAAATAACACCAGAACAGGCCAGGAATGGGGCCAACACCCTGCCCGGATAGCATCATAAAGGAGAACGACAATGAACAGTTTTCAAGGCTCACCCTCCCTCGACAAGCAGGACATCTGGGAGAAGGATCGCGATCATTTCACCCACCCATGGACCGACTTTTCCACCTTCAAGGAAAACGGCTCCATGGTCTTTACCAAGGCCGATGGCGTCAGCATCGAAGATGCCGATGGGCGGCGCTATCTGGATGGCATTGGAGGACTCTGGTGCGTCAACATTGGCTACGGCCGGGATGAGATCGCCGACGCGGTGGCGGATCAGATCCGCGCCATTCCTTACTTCTCGACCTTTGGCCACCACACCACGGCACCCGCCGCTCAGCTGGCGGCCAAGCTTGCCGAGCTCGCCCCCGGGGACCTCAACCACGTCTTCTATGGCTGCGGCGGATCGGTGGCCAACGATACCGCGGTAAGGATGATCCACTTCTATTTCAATCAGCTTGGCAAGACCAGCAAGAAGCAGATCATCTCTCGAATCGATGGCTACCATGGCAGCACCTACATGGCGATGTCGATTACCGGCGTCAAGTTCGACCATATCGGCTTTGATATCGACGACACTCTGGTACATCACATCAGCTGTCCGAATCCTTACCGGCGCCCGGCGGGCCAAAGCCTGGAGGACTTTTGCGACGACAAGGTCGCGGAACTGGAACGCAAGATTCTCGAATTAGGGCCGGACAATGTCGCCGCCTTCTTCGCTGAGCCCATCATGGGCGCGGGCGGTGTCATTGTCCCCCCTGAGGGCTATCACCGCAGAACCCTGGAGGTGTGCCGCAAGTATGACGTCCTGTACGTCTCGGACGAAGTGGTCACCGCCTTCGGCCGTCTTGGCCACATGTTCGCCTCGGAGGACGAATTCGGTATCGTCCCGGACATCATTACCTGCGCCAAAGGACTGACCTCGGGCTACCTGCCGCTAGGGGCCACGATCTTCTCCGACCGCATCTATGAGGTGATCAGCAAGCCCCAGGCGGACGGCGCCCTGTTCACCCACGGTTTCACCTATTCAGGCCACCCGGTGAGCTGTGCGGCAGGCCTCAAGAACCTGGAGATCATGGAGCGCGAAGGGCTGTGCGAGCACGTACAGGACGTGGGGGCCTACTTTGAACGGCGTATCCGCGAATTGTCAGACCTCCAGATTGTTGGCGATATCAGAGGCCGCAAGTTCATGATGTGTCTGGAAAACGTCGCGGACAAACAGACCAAGGCACTGATCGACCCCGAGGCCAAGATCGGTAATCGCATCGCCGATGAATGTCAGCAGCGAGGCCTGATTGTTCGGCCCTTGGCGCATATGAACATCCTGTCACCGACGTTGATCCTGACCCGAGAGCACGTCGACTTTGTCGCCACCACCCTGCGCGACAGCATCGAAGCCGCCACCGAGTCCCTCAAGGCCGACGGCTACCTGCCCCGCTAGTCCCGGCACCGGCAGATAGGCCCAGCATCGCCCCTCTCCGACGTTGATAGCGGCGCCATCACAGGCAGCGCTATCGATAACCGAGAGGGGCGATGCTGGTCTAAACGAGTAGTGAGCCCGGTATAAGGACAGAGAAACGTGCCTTGTCCCTTTAACATCAGCTAATGAGCGCGACTTAGCTCACCGTTGAATCCAGCAATTGCTACAGGATGAAAGCTCATTCTCCGATCTCGACGAGAGGTGGCCTTTCTCGCATCTACGTACATCGCTAGCTCTATCAAGCTCATATAGCAGAGTAGAATTCGATACACTTAGCCATACTTCAGCAAATTGCGGACACCGCCTAGCTGCTTATACGCCGACAATACTAAGGGACTGACCTGTGCCGACATATGGAAACATTCTTCTTAGACAACATAGTGGCGAGGCATTTACGACGGCGACACGGGCCCCGCTAGGTTTTACCAATAGCCGTAATGAAGCATGGCTGCGCGACCTACTGGCTGCTCACCCGGACCTGTTACCGATTGAGGAAGTGGATCCTTCCTTCGGCCCACTGGTGTCGCTGTGCACCGAGCTCTCCACTGAAGCGGGCCCCGTGGATGCCGCATTTATTAGCCCTTCTGGCCGGCTGACACTAGTCGAGTGCAAGCTATGGCGCAATCCAGAAGCACGGCGCAAGGTGATCGCTCAGATCCTCGACTACGCCAGGGCCGTGTCCCAGTGGAGCTACGCGGACCTGCAACGCCAAGTTGCAGCCGCCACAGGCCTTAAAGGCAATGTACCTTTCGAGGCCGCCCGGCGGCTCAAGCCGGACCTGGACGAGGCCGCCTTCGTCGACGCCGCCGCCCGCGCTCTGCGTGAGGGACGCTTCCTGCTGCTGATCGCCGGCGATGGAATCCGTGAGGGAGTCACCAGCATGGCCGAGCTGATCACTCGCAATGCTACACTCGGCTTCAGCTTCGGCCTGGTGGAAGTTGCTCTTTACGAGTTCGGCGACCAGGGCCTGGCGGTGCAGCCTCGTGTCGTTGCAAAGACAGAGACCATCGAGCGAACATTCATTTATGTCCAGAAAAATGACAGCGGCGAGCTCCGTGATGCCATCGACGACAGCGAAACCGCTGCAAGCGGTAATTCAGTTACGGTAACTGAAGAGCGCGCTTGGTGGGACCCGCTAACACACACTCTCTTCGATGATCCCGAGCAGACGCCCCCTACCTACCGATACCCAAATCACGTCAAGGCGTCACTCCCCGTACAAGGCATCTGGCTCACCGCCTATCGCTCTATGGGAGACGGCATCTGCGGTGTGTTTTTGTCCGGCAAGAAAACGGAGCTTCCGCGGGTACTCGACCAACTAAACGAAGAACGCGAGCAGATCTTAGCTGAACTACCCGGTGGCACCATGGATCGCCTACAGGGGGATCCCGAACGGCTTGGTTTTGCCAGCTATGCTCAGCTTGAAGATTTCACCAATGATGACGAATGCCGTACCTGGCTAGCACAGCAGCTCAACCACTTCGCAAACACCTTCCGACCTCGACTGAAAGTCATACTTCGATAATCAGGAGCAGGGTTTAGCAACAGCAAGGCTCAAAATTGGGCGGCAGTTATCGCCACCCCAGTATCTGATAGCCGTTTCTTACCATGGAAAAAACGGCTCGAACTACACATGACAAGGCGACTTCGAGATGTAAGTTCGATCGAGCTCAGCCTGCCTAGATGCGCCATATTTTCCGCTAAGTAACCACTGAACGTCGGCAGACTACCTATACTGGGCTGGACGGGTCTGGGCAGGGCTAACCGAACTACTGGCAGCTAGCCCTAAACAACATTCAGCTTGATCGCGCCCGTTGATGCCAGACAGAAGGAGCGAAAATGACCGTATGGGCAGGATAGCGGCGGATGTTCGTGCCGGACTAGAGGACCTGTCGTTTGTGACGACCTATCATCTGCTACAGATAGTGTGGGGAAAAGCAAGGGTGGCGGTAAGGTGCCAGGATCTAAGCCTTCACGACCTACGCCACAGCTTTGCCGGCAGACTGGCCCAGCCCGGAGAGAGCATGACCACGGTGAGGGATCTGCTGGGGCATCCCAGCCTGATCATTACCAGCCGCTACTTGCACATGTTCGATGTAGGTCTAAACGATATTGGCGCGCGCCTGCCGAGCTTAAGCGGGGCCTTCTGCGAGCACACACTAGAAAAAAGGAGGGTAAAAACGCAAACAGCCGCTCGTAAGCGACTGTTTTCTAAATGGTGCCGGTGGTCGGACTCGAACCGACACACTGTTTCCAGCGGCGGATTTTGAATCCGCTGCGTCTACCAATTCCGCCACACCGGCAACGGGCGCTGATTATACGTGGGTGACAGCGAACGTCAATTGCTTCAGCTACCTATGCGCGATTCAAGCGCGCATTTGTTGCCCTCTGCGGGTGGTCCTGGTCCCTTGCAGCGCGTCCTGGCCTGTTTTTTTTCGCCCGTGCCGCCTGCTGGACAGCGAGTGCACCGGGCCGCGCGTCTGGGCGGTGGGTGGGCGCACGCATACAGGCCCAACGGCTTCACCCAGGGTGACCATCCACGTGAACGGCTGCAACGAAGCCGCCTTGCTATTGGACAAGCCCTGAGTGGACAAGCCCTAAGTGGACCAGCCCTGAGCTTGTCCAACAGCGACGTCTTGGCCAAAGATGGCTCGCCCCGGCGGCTTCGACCTTGGTAGACTGCCGCCGCCCTGCGTCAGGTTAACAATGCGTAAGTCTCCATCAACAACAGAACCGGCGCCGCTTGACCGCGCTGCTGATCCGTACCCCTGATCAGCCCCCTAGGCAGCGCTTCGCGAAGCATCTGTCGCGTCCTGCCGAGCGTATTTGAGGAGAAAGGAATCTGCCATGGCCGATACCCGCAACGATGCTGTTCCCCATCCGTCCGTCGCCAGCCGTATAGGCCTGGTGCTGGGCCCGCTGCTTCTGCTGCTCACGTTGATTCTGCCGCCTCCGGGCGATATGTCCCACGCTGCCTGGGGCTGTGTCGGCATGGCATTGCTCATGGCCAGCTGGTGGTCGACCGAGGCGATCCCCATTCCGGTGACATCACTGATTCCGCTGGTACTGGCACCGGCGCTGGGCATTGGTGGCATCAAGGATATCGCGGCTAGCTATGCCAATCCGATCATCTACCTCTTCTTGGGCGGCTTCCTGCTGGGCATCGCAATGCAGACCTGGAACCTGCACAAGCGCATCGCCCTGCATGTGCTCAAGGTGGTCGGCAGCGAGCCACGCCGCCAGATTGCCGGCTTCATGATCGCCACCGGCTTTCTCAGCATGTGGGTCTCCAATACCGCTACGGCCATCATGATGCTGCCGATCGGCATCTCGGTGCTCAGCCTGATGGAAGATTCCGACCCCAGGGAACTGCGGCGCTTTGCTACTGCGCTGCTGCTGGGCATCGCCTACTCCGCCAGCATCGGTGGCGTTGCAACGCTCATCGGAACGCCGCCCAACGCCCTGCTGGCCGGCTATCTGGCAGAAGACCGCGGCATCGACCTGGGCTTTGCACAGTGGATGCTGGTCGGCGTGCCGATCAGTGTGGTGATGATGGCTCTGGCCTGGTGGTGGCTGTCCCGCAAGGGCTTCGCGCTGAATATCGGCCAGGGAGACAGCGACAGTCTGATTCGTGATCAGCTCGCCGACATGGGCCCCATGAGCTCGGCCGAGCGCCGGGTGGGCCTGCTGTTTCTGGCCGCTGCTGCGCTGTGGATCGTTCGCCCGCTGCTCAATGACATGGGTGCGGACTGGCTGTCGGACACCACCATCGCCATAGTCGCCGGCATGGCCCTATTCCTGATCCCGTCCAAGCGCCAGCCCGGCGAAACGCTGATGGTATGGGAAGATGCGGTGAAGCTCCCCTGGGGCATTCTGCTGCTGTTCGGCGGCGGCCTGGCGCTGGCCGGTGCCATCAGCAAGTCAGGACTTGCGGAGTGGATCGCCAACCAGCTGGCCATCCTCGGCGCCCTGCCCACGCTGGCGATCATCGGTGGCGTCGTACTGGTCATCATCTTCCTGACCGAGGTCACCTCCAATACCGCCACCGCAGCGGCGTTCCTGCCGCTTCTAGGCGCATTGGCCATGTCGCTGGACATTCCCGTCATGCTGATCACCGTGCCGGCCGCCATCGCCGCCAGCTGTGCCTTCATGATGCCTGTGGCGACGCCTCCCAATGCCATCGTGTTCGGTACCGGCCACATGCAGATTCAGTCAATGATTCGCGCCGGTTTTGCACTGAACCTGATCAGCACCGTACTGGTGACGCTGATGGCCTACGGCTTGATCCTGCTGCTCTGGTAACACAGAGATGATCACCGTTTCCTGACGTGGCGGTCAGGAAACGGTATCCTTGTGCGCCTTTGGCATTCGATCTTCCTGCCTGACGACTTGCGAACCTCCATCTTGTGAATCCCCATGCAGCGCGCTGACTTTCACTTCGAGCTCCCCGAGGAGCTGATCGCCCGTTACCCCTCCGACATCCGCAGCGACTGTCGGCTGCTTTGCGTCGATGGCGCCAGTGGCCAGCTTGACCATCGTCGCTTCCCCGACCTTGAGCAGTTGCTCGAGCCAGGGGACCTGCTGGTGTTCAACGATACCCGCGTCATCCCCGCGCGGCTGCACGGCCACAAGGCCAGCGGCGGCAAGGTCGAGATGCTGCTCGAACGCCCGCTGGATGCCCATCGCGGGCTGGTGCACCTGCGCTCCAGCAAGTCGCCGAAGCCGGGCACGGAATTGATCTTCGAAGGTGACATCAAGGCCGTGGTAGAGGGACGCCACGACGCTCTGTTTGAGCTGCGCTTCCTCGGTGATACGCCGATGATCGCGCTGCTGGAGCAGCATGGACACATGCCGCTGCCACCCTACATCACTCGCGAGGATGAGCTGTCCGACCGGGAGCGCTATCAGACCGTCTACGCACGTCGCGACGGCGCTGTCGCGGCGCCGACCGCAGGCCTGCACTTCGACGAGCCACTGCTCGAGCGTCTCGCAAGCCGTGGCATCGAGTCGGCCTACGTGACCTTGCACGTCGGTGCCGGCACCTTCCAGCCGGTGCGCGTCGACAACATTCACGAACACCACATGCACAGCGAATGGATCGACGTCGGTGACGAGACCTGTGCCAAGGTGCGCGCAGCCAAGGCAAGAGGCAACAAGGTGGTGGCGGTGGGCACCACCAGCGTTCGTTGCCTGGAAACCGCCAGCGCCTCGGGCGAGATCGCGCCGCTGTCAGGCGACACGGATATCTTCATCTACCCGGGTTATCAATGGCGTTGCGTCGATGCCCTGATCACCAACTTCCACCTGCCTGAATCGACCCTGCTGATGCTGGTGTCTTCCTTCGCTGGCTACGATACCGTCATGGCGGCCTATCGAGAGGCGGTCAAGCAAGGCTACGCCTTTTTCAGCTACGGCGACGCCATGCTGCTGACGCCGACACCCGCGGCACTGAAAGCGCAAGACTGATACAGCACAACGGATACGGCAGAACCGCGTTACGCCCCACAGGGGCACGGAGAGACCCATGCGAGAGCAATGTTTCATGCACTTCGACCACCTGGCCAGCGATGGCCGGGCACGCCGAGGCCGCATCACCTTTCCCCGTGGCACCATCGAGACACCGGCCTTCATGCCGGTAGGCACGTATGGCACGGTCAAAGGCATGACCCCCTCTTCGGTGGAAGAGATCGGCGCCGAGATCATCCTTGGCAATACCTTTCACCTGTGGCTGCGCCCGGGTACCGAGGTCATCGAAGCCCACGGCGACCTGCATGACTTTGCCCAGTGGGACAAGCCGATCCTGACGGACTCCGGCGGCTTTCAGGTCTTCTCCCTGGGAGAAATGCGCAAGATCACCGAGCAAGGCGTGCACTTTCGCTCGCCGGTAGACGGTGCCAAGGTCTTCATGGGACCTGAGGAGTCGATGGCAGTGCAGCGCTCGCTAGGCTCTGACATCGTGATGATCTTCGATGAGTGCACGCCCTACCCGGCCACCCATGCCGAAGCCAAGGCCTCCATGGAGATGTCGCTGCGCTGGGCCCAGCGCTCCAAGGATGCTCACGGCGAGTCACCGTCGGCGCTGTTCGGCATCATCCAGGGCGGCATGTACCCGGACCTGCGCGAGGCGTCACTGAAAGGCCTCAACGACATTGGTTTCGACGGCTATGCCATCGGCGGCCTGTCAGTGGGTGAGCCCAAGGAAGAGATGATCGAGGTCCTCGATTATCTGCCCGACTGGATGCCGGCAGACAAGCCGCGCTATCTGATGGGCGTCGGCAAGCCCGAAGACCTTGTCGAAGGCGTTCGCCGCGGGGTCGACATGTTCGACTGCGTGATGCCAACCCGCAATGCGCGCAATGGTCACCTGTTCACCAGCGAAGGCACAGTGAAGATCCGCAACGCCAAGCATCGCCATGACACTCGTCCGCTGGAAGACGACTGCGACTGCTACACCTGCCAGAACTTCTCACGGGCCTACCTGCATCACCTGGACCGTTGTGGAGAGATGCTCGGTTCGATGCTCAACACCATCCATAATCTGCGTCACTATCAGCGCCTCATGGCTGGTTTGCGCGGTGCTATCGAAGCGGGTACATTGGCTGACTTCGTGGAAGGGTTCTACGCCAGGCGTGGCCTGCCGGTTCCCCCCGCCCCGAATTGATACATCGGTCGGCAGTTGCCGGCCGCTTGCTCCTGCTTTTCCCACGACTTACGGAGACCGTCGTACATGTTGGACTTCTTCATCTCCCCGGCCCAGGCCCAGGATGCCGGCGCCGCTGCCGGTGGCGGCATCGCCCAGATTGTGATGCTGGTCGGCTTCGTGCTGATCTTCTACTTCCTGCTGTGGCGTCCCCAGGCCAAGCGGGCAAAGCAGCACAAGCAGCTGATCGGCGGCCTCTCCAAGGGTGACGAGATCGTCATCGGCGGCGGCCTGATGGGCCGCATCACCCGGGTCAGCGAAGACAGCGAATTCCTGGCCATGGAAATCAGCGAAGGCACCGAGGTCAGCGTTCAGAAGAATGCCGTGGCCGCCGTGCTGCCCAAGGGCACGCTCAAGTCCATCTGATTGGTGCTCGTCCCCACCCCGGATCCCATCCGGTCGGTGGGGATGCCCCATGCTGACGCGGGGCGAGCCGATCGGTCGGCTGTCGCGCGTTGGCGAGGCAGCCGCACCCGTCGCCTCGGAACCTTGCAGTCCCATCTTGTTTGATCCTGCGATGTTCCCTCATTTGTCAGCAACCTGAGGGCAGAGCCCCGATGCTCAATCGTTACCCTTTGTGGAAGTACCTGCTGATTCTAGTGGTGCTTCTCGTCGGCCTGGTCTACTCCCTTCCCAATCTGTTTCCTGAAGATCCCGCGGTACAGATCAGCAGTGATCGCGGTGACCTGAGTCTTTCCGAGTCTCAGCAGCGAAGCCTGGAGCAGGCGCTTGCCGACGCCGATATCGAGATCAAGCAGGTCGAGCAGGAGCCCAACAGCCTGCTGATTCGCCTGCGTGATGCCGAAGACCAGATTCCCGCCCGCGACCTGATCAGCCAAGAGCTCGGCGAAGATTTTGTGGTCGCCCTGAACCTGGCAGAGTCCACCCCGGATTGGCTCGCCTCGCTGGCAGCCTCCCCGATGACCCTGGGCCTCGACCTGCGAGGCGGCGTGCACTTCCTGCTCGAAGTCGACATGGATGCCGCGGTCAGCCAGCGGCTGGAAGTGAATGCCAGCGCGATGCGCGAAACCCTGCGTGACGAGCGCATTCGCTATCGCAATACCGAGATCGACGGTCGCACCATTTCGCTGGACTTCATGAACGCCGAAGACCGCGATGCTGCCGAGACGCTGATTCGTCAGGAATTCCCCAACCTGCAGTATCAGGATGTCGATCGCGAGCGCGGCGCCGCCCTGGCCATGACCCTGACCGATGCCGCCGTCGATGAAATCCAGGACTATGCGATCAATCAGAACCTGACCACGCTACGCAACCGCGTCAATGAGCTGGGCGTGGCGGAGCCCCTGGTCCAGCGCCAGGGCCCGGATCGCATCGTGGTTGAGCTGCCCGGCGTCCAGGATACCGCCGCGGCCAAGCGCATCGTCGGCGCCACCGCCAACCTCGAGTTCCGTCTGGAGGCACGTACCGACACCCCCTCCAACGAAACCGAGGCACTGCCCTTCCGCAACGAACCGGCCCGCAGTGCAGACCTGATGCGTGACGTCATCATCACCGGCGACAGCGTCTCCAGCGCCAGCCGTGGTTTTGATGAAAACGGTCGCCCCCAGGTCAATATCAACCTGGACGGCACCGGCGGCACACTGATGAACCGCGCCACTCGCACCAATATCGGGCGCAACATGGCGGTGGTGTTCATCGAGCACAAGACCCGCGACCGCACGGTGATGGAAGACGGCGAGCGGGTCACCGTCCGCGACCCGTACACCGAGCGCGGCATCATCAGCCTGGCCACCATCCAGAGCGCCCTGGGCAACAGCTTCCGCATCACCGGGCTGGACAGCCCCACGGAAGCCGGGGAACTGGCCCTGCTGCTGCGCTCCGGCTCGCTGGCCGCGCCGATCTACTTCGCCCAGGAACGCACCATCGGGCCGAGCCTCGGCGCCGACAACATCGAACGCGGCATGCTGTCGGTCCAGATCGGCCTGTTGCTGGTCGTGCTGTTCATGCTGATTCGCTACAAGGTGTTCGGCATCATTGCCAACATCGCCCTGGCGCTCAACCTGACCATGCTGGTGGCCGCCATGTCGATGCTCGGCGCCACTCTGACGCTCCCGGGTATCGCCGGTATCGTGTTGACCCTGGGTATGGCCGTCGATGCCAACGTGCTGATCTTCGAACGTATTCGCGAGGAATTGCGTAACGGACTGTCGGTCCAGCAAGCCATCCACGCCGGCTACGAGCGCGCGTTCAGCTCCATCGTCGACGCCAACATCACGACGCTGCTGGTGGCACTGATCCTGTTCTCCATTGGCACCGGGCCGGTCAAGGGCTTTGCCGTGACCCTGTCACTCGGCATCCTGACCTCGATGTTCACCGCACTGCTGGTCACCCGCGCCATGGTCAACCTGATCTACGGCGGCAAGGCGGTGAAGAAGCTATGGATCTAAGCCCATGTCCACTCGCACACAACGGGGAGAGGGTATGAATCGCCTCACCAACCTCCAACTCGACTTCATGGGTCAGCGCAAGATCGCCTTCAGCCTGTCGGCGATCCTGATCCTGGTGTCACTGGTATCACTGGTGGTTCAGGGCCTTGCCCTGGGCCTCGACTTTACCGGCGGCACCCTGGTCGAAGTCCGCTATGTCAGCGCCCCGGCCCTGGACAGCGTGCGCGCAGCGCTGGAAGGCGCTGGTTTCAACGACGTCTCGGTGCAGACCTTCGGCGCCGCCAATGAAGTGCTGATCCGTCTGCAGCAGACCTTTGAAGCCAATGTGGGTGAGCAGGTCGTTGGCCTGCTCGCCCAGGGCGGTACCCAGGTGGATCTGGTGCGCGCGGAATTTGTCGGCGCCCAGGTGGGCGACCAGCTGCGTGACCAGAGCGGCCTTGGCATGCTCGTCGCTCTTGGCGTGGTCATGCTCTACGTGGCCTTTCGCTTCCAGTACAAGTTTGCGATCGGCGCGCTGCTGGCCCTGGTCCACGATGTCATCATCGTGATTGGCGCCTTCTCGCTGTTCCAGCTGGAATTTGACCTGACCGTGCTGGCCGCCGTGCTGGCCGTCATCGGCTACTCGCTGAACGACACCATCGTGGTCTACGACCGCATTCGCGAAAACATTCGCAAATCGCGGATCGACGACATGCCGGCGATCTTCAACGAAGCCATCAACCAGACCCTGGCGCGCACCCTGGCCACGTCCGGCACGACCCTGCTGGTGCTGATCGCCCTGGCCTGGCTGGGCGGCGACATGATCCACAACTTCTCCGTTGCCCTGCTGATCGGCATCGGTGTCGGTACCTTCTCATCGATCTACGTGGCAGCAGCACTGTTGCTCAAGCTGAAGCTCCAGCGTCGCGATCTGATCCCCGAGAAGAAAGAAGACGCCGAGGAAGAGCAGCTGCCCTGACTGTGGCTTCCTGGCAGCCTCTATCAGGCAACCCTGCCAGATAGCTCTTTCACGCAGTTCTTTCACGCAGTTCTGGCTGGCCCCGCCGTGTTTCACGGCGGGGCTTTTTCATGTCTGCGGTGTTTCCGCAACAGCTCCCCTACAGGGCTGCGATACGTCAGGAAACATGAAAATATGCGGTATCGCTTGCCCTGCAGACGACCACCTTTCATGCTTAGCCCCTACCCTTTCGCCTTGATGAGGCCGCATGTTCCTGCTGATCGCCTTTGCCGTACTCTCCATTGGTGCGTCTTTCCTGTGCTCCGTGCTGGAGGCAGCACTGCTGTCACTGACACCGAGCTACATTGCACGGGTGCAGGAAACCAATGAACGGCTGCACCTGAAGCTGAATGCCCTGAAGCGCGACATTGACCGCCCCTTGGCTGCCATCCTGACCCTCAACACCATCGCTCACACCGTCGGCGCTACCGGCGTCGGCGCTCAGGTGACCGTGGTCTTCGGTGAAGCCTGGCTGGGTATCGCTTCGGCCCTCATGACGCTGGCCATCCTGATCCTCTCGGAAATTATTCCAAAGACGATTGGCGCCAACTACTGGCGCCAGCTGTCCCCCTGGCTGCCTCCTATCCTCAACACCATGATCCTGGTGCTGAAGCCCTTCATCTGGCTATCCGAGCAGATTACCCAACGCATTGGCGGCAACGCTGCCGATACCGATATGCGCGGTGAAATCAAGGCGCTGGCCCGCATCGGCCTGGATGAAAAGGCCCTCGATCCGGATGAAGCCCGCACCATCACCAACATCCTTAACCTGCACGAAATTGCGGTCAGCAAGGTCATGACGCCACGCACCGTGTGCGTGACGGTTCGTCCAGGGCTTACTGTGGCGGAGTTCGAGGAAGAGCTGGTGCGCTCTCCGTTCACTCGCTTCCCGGTGATGGATGGCGGCGAACAGGCCATCGGCTATGTGCACAAGGCTGACGCCTACCGCGCAGACGAAGACCACAGCATGAAGGACATCATGCAGGATGCCCCTTCGGTACAGGCAGATGACAGTGTCGAAACCGTCTTCACGATGATGCTGAAAGACCGTCAGCACCTGGCGGTGGTCTACGATGACCATGGTACCTGGGTGGGACTGATCACCATGGAAGACGTGCTCGAGACAGTGCTTGGACAGGACATCGTCGATGAAACCGATGATGTCACCAATATGCGCAAGTACGCCAAGCAGCGCTGGACCCAACGACGTCAGGCGGACTCTGAGAGACACCGGCAGGTCGACCCCAACCCCTCCTGATGCCACCAGGGGTGTTCATCGTTGCGCAACATGCCGTGCCATCGATGCCACCCCACTTCGGTCACTATTTGCGATAACATCTCCATTGAAAATGATTATCAATGGAGATTTCATGTACAAGCCCCTCGCCATCGCCGCCCTGCTCAGCGTGACCGCCCAAGCCTGGGCGCACGACGCCCCGAAACGGGTCGCCGCGCTGGACTACGCTACTCTCGATATTCTCGACAACCTCGACCAGGACGAGCACATCGCCGGCGTCGCACAGTCGACCCTGCCTGAACACCTGTCTGCCTTTGCCAGTGAGGAATATGCCGACATCGGGACCCTCAAGGAGGCCGACATGGCAGCCCTTGGCGCCATTGAGCCGGACGAGATTCTGATCAGCGGCCGCCTGGAAGCACAGCGCGATGCCCTTGAGCAAATCGCTCCGGTCTACAGCTCGGCCAATGCCGGCGACACCACCTGGGACCAGCTGGAAACTCGCGTCGACCAGCTGGCGGAACGTTTTCATATCAGTGATGAGGGCGACCAGGCGCTGGAGGATCTGCGCCACTTCCTGGATCAGCGCCTGGCCACTATCGACGGCTCCCCCAGCGTGCTGGTAGTGACCCATAACGACGGCCACTTCTCAGCGCAGAACAATGCCATCGTGCACGACCTCATGGGACTTGCTGCCCCCAGCCTGCCAGACGATGTCATCCCGGTCACTCGCGGTGAGCGCACCTTTCTGCCCATGACACCGGCCCAGATACAGGCCACTGGCGCCGACCTGGTATGGATCGTGGATCGCAGCGCCGCCATTGGGGAAGCGGGTCTCGACCTCGCCACGCTGCAGCAGGACATCGGCGCTGACACGCGTCTGGCAGTGGGCTCACCGCGACTGTGGTACCTCGCCGGCCAAGGCCTGGCCAGTACTCGTCTGCAGGTTGAGGAAGTGATGACCGCCTTGGCGCGCTGATCCTCCGCGGCGGGTTCGTCACCCCCGGTGATCTTCGCCTTATTGGCTTCACGTCACTGACATATCGGCAACCCGCCCTATAACGACAATGCCCCCGCAGCATGGCTGCGGGGGCATTGCGTTACAGGCCCTGAGGCAGAGACGTCAAACGCCGTTGGCGCTGACTCTTACTGCCGTCCACACGACTCAGTCTTGATCTTCCAAGCTCGGCGCCGTCTGCACATGGGGGGCCAGCTGCTTGATCAGCGCCTTGAACAGGCGAGGATTGGCGGCCATCAGTGCGCCTTCCACCGCTACCGACGGCTTACCGTCAGGGGTTCCGATCAGCGCACCAGACTCCTTGAGCAACAGCGAGCCGATATCGAGATCCTGCTCTTCAACGCCAAGCACAAAGGCTGCGTCGGCGCGACCGGCCGCCAGCCGGGCCATGTCCAGAAGGCCACAGGCGCTGGACTGAAGCTGCTCAGCCTGCGGGCCAAGCTGCTGTACCAGAGTCAGGTAGGTCGGCAGGAAACGCGACCGCAGGTAGGTGTCCGGAAGACTCAGGGACAGACGTGCACCACCGGCTCCCTTGATCTTGGAGACACGCAGACGCTTGCCATTCAGCTGGGCGCCACGCCCACGGCTTGCCAGGTACTCATCATCGCTGAACGGACAGATCACCACCGCATGCTCCGCTCGGCCCTTGATCAGGCAGACCACGGACAGCGCAAACTCGGGAGAAGCGACGCTCAGGTTGGAATACCCGTGGAAAGGCTCGATGCGCCACAGTACATCAGCGCCTTCGCCCTCACCCGCGCGATGCGGAGTGTAGCGACCCACCACGCCGTGCTGCGGGTAGCCGCGGGTCAGCTGACGGGTGATCAGGGATTCGGCGTTGCGTGCCGTGTCCTCGAGCAAGCGATCGAGGTTGTGCTCTTCGTGGGCATTCTCGATACGTTCGCGAATGCGCAAAAACTGTTCGCCGGCGCTGCGGGCAGCGCGCAGGGCGTACTGGACCATCGGATGCATGATCAGGCCTTGGGAGTCGGTGGTGTTAAAGAACGGAGTCGACGAAGGGAACGGACTCGGCGCGAATCCTAGCAGAAGGCACGCATGAATGCCACGGACTTTGCCGTGTCTAGCATGCTAAACTGGTCGACCGGCTGGTCTCCAGCGGCACGTCGGCAGCGTCAACGTGCACCCTCGATGGCTTGCTCGACCAGTACACCGCACCCGCCCACTCTCGAACCCACTCGCCGCGTCGCAACAGGATCTTTCATGCTCGAGCGTATTCGCATCGTTCTCATCGGCACCAGCCATCCCGGCAATATTGGCGCTACCGCCCGCGCCATGCACAACATGGGGCTGGCCGATCTGGCCTTGGTAGCACCTCGCTGCGAGGTCATCACCGCCGACAGTGTGTCTCGGGCATCCGGCGCTGACCGTCTGATCCAACAGGCCCAGGTGGTCGATACCATCGAACAGGCGGTGGCAGATTGCAGCCTGGTGGTTGGCGCCAGCGCTCGTTCACGCACCTTGCCCTGGCCGATGATCACGCCTCGGGAGCTTGGCGAGCGCCTGCCGACAGAGCTCGCCAGCGGCGACGCCCGCGTGGCACTGGTGTTCGGCCGTGAGGACAGCGGCCTGTCCAATGCTGAGCTACAGCGTTGCCATGCCCACGTGCATATCCCGACCAATCCCGATTTCAGCTCGCTCAACCTTGCGGCGGCCGTTCAGGTACTGGCCTACGAGTGCCGGCTCAGCTGGCTGGCCCAGGACGCTACCCCTGCACAGCCCGACGAGGATCTTCAGCCCCTCGCCACCCACGACGAGCTGGAGCACTACTTCGCGCACCTCGAGCGCACCCTGATTGCCATCGGCTTCCACGATCCAGCCAAGCCAAGACAGCTGATGGCTCGACTGCGTCGCGTCACCCTGCGTTCGCGGCCAGAGCGTATGGAGCTCAATATACTGCGGGGCATTCTTAGTGCCACCGAGAAAGCCGCAGGAGCGCCGGCGCTAGGCGGTAGAATGACGATGAGTGAGGCTGACAGAACGACGACTGAAACGGCTGCACGTCATGCTGACATGATGACGGACGCCAGCACTGACCAGGACACCCAAGAGGCCGGACCAGAGGATCACCAGACGCCCTCCCGTTAACCCCGGGTACGCCTCTGCCACAGCCTGGCACCCAGCTGCGTCGCCTGGGCTTGAATGGCGTCACGTCTGTCCCCACTATGACCTTCTTAGCCGACCAAGGACCGCCGCATGTTTCAACGCCTACGCGAAGATATCAACAGCGTATTTGCCAGGGATCCGGCGGCGCGCAACTTTCTTGAGGTCCTGACCAACTACCCTGGACTTCACGCGCTGCTGCTCCACCGTATCTCCCACGCACTATGGAAGCGCAACCTGAAGTGGATCGCGCGTACGCTGTCGACGCTAGGACGCTGGTTCACAGGCATCGAGATTCATCCCGGTGCCACCATCGGTCGTCGCTTTTTCATCGACCATGGCATGGGCGTGGTGATCGGCGAAACCACGGTGGTGGGCGATGATGTCACGTTGTATCAGGGGGTCACCCTGGGTGGCACCAGCTGGAACAAGGGTAAGCGCCACCCGACGCTGGAGGATGGCGTCATCGTCGGGGCGGGGGCCAAGATTCTCGGACCCTTCACCGTCGGGGCCGGTGCCAAGGTGGGCTCCAACGCGGTCGTGACCAAGGCCGTCCCCGCAGGGGCCACGGTGGTCGGGATCCCCGGCAAGATCGTTCAGCGTGCCGACCCGGACAGTGACCCTGCGCTGGAGGTCGACCCCGCTCGGCGCGAGGCGATGTGCCAGAAGTTTGGCTTTGATGCCTACGGCATGAGCCAGGACATGCCGGACCCCGTGGCCAAGTCGATGCAAGCCATGCTCGACCACATGCACGCGGTGGATGAGCGTATCGGCAACATGTGCCAGACGCTACGTCGCCTCGACCATAGCTATCGTGCTGGGCAGA
Organism: Halomonas sp. DP4Y7-1; assembly: GCF_019800705.1. NCBI lineage: Bacteria > Pseudomonadati > Pseudomonadota > Gammaproteobacteria > Oceanospirillales > Halomonadaceae > Halomonas > Halomonas sp. DP4Y7-1. The sequence goes on from NZ_JAHVKS010000002.1 coordinate 504,497, forward strand.
TGCCTGGCATCAAGGACGAGGACTTCGCCGGGATTCTGGAGGACGTCGACAAGGCCTGCGAGCCGGTGGTCGGCAGCCGCCACACTGCCACTCCCCCGCGCGACACCGCAGCAGACGATTCCGGCAGCCCAGACTCCGATGAACACTCTGCTGACAGTCAGCTGTCGACGACCGCCCCCGATGACGCCAGCGCTCACCGTGAGAGCACCCGCCACCGGCAGGAAGGTTGATGTACCGCAACAGCCGAACGTTCGAGCGTTGGCACACTGGCCCGGACACGCAAGCGCAGCACGCGCCAAATAGTTGACCGTGATGGTCGGTCTTTCTCATAATGACGGATTGCCAGTGGCGTCCCCCTCAGTGGTGGCGCCATAACGTCAAGATTGCCGGCACCACTTGGCATCGAGGGTCCACCCCATGCGCCTGACCACCAAGGGACGCTACGCCGTCACCGCCATGCTCGACATGGCCGTCAATGCCGAACGAGGCCCCATTTGCCTCGCCGACATCGCCCAGCGTCAACAAATATCACTGTCCTACCTTGAGCAGCTCTTCGCGCGACTGCGGCGCGCCGGGCTGGTGGAGAGTGTGCGTGGCCCGGGGGGCGGTTACCTGCTGGCAGCGCCAGCTGAGGCGATTACGGTGGCCCGAGTGATCGACGCGGTCAAGGAGTCCGTGGACACCACTCGCTGTGGCGGCCTGTCGGATTGCCAGAAGGGCGATACGTGCCTGACCCATCACCTGTGGTTCGAACTGTCCGAGCAGATCCAGACGTTTCTCGACGGCGTGACGCTCGGGGAACTGGCCCAACGCCAGGAAGTGGCAGAAATCGCCGGTCGCCAACGCCGCCGCCAGCACAGCGACAGCATTGTGACGTCAGCCCCCTAAACTAGACTGTCGCCCTCGACGCTCGCCAACGATGACATTGCCCATGACTGCTCCCGTCTACCTTGATTACGCCGCCACCACCCCCGTCGACCCCCGTGTCGCCGAGGTCATGAGCCGGCACCTGACGCTCGAAGGCACCTACGCCAACCCCGCGTCGCGCAGCCACATGCCCGGCTGGCTGGCCGAGCAGGCCGTGGAGAACGCCCGCCGCCAGGTCGCTGACCTGATCAAGGCCGACCCTCGCGAGATCGTCTGGACCAGCGGCGCCACCGAGGCCGACAACCTGGCCATTACCGGCTATCTGCGGGCCAATCGCGACAAGGGCCGCCACCTGGTGACCTCAATCATCGAGCACAAGGCGGTCATCGACACCGCCAAGGCGGCGGAGCGTGAAGGCTTCGACGTGACCTGGCTGACGCCAACCCCCGATGGCCGCATCACCCCGGAACAACTGGCCGATGCCATGCGTCCCGATACCGTGCTGGTGTCACTGATGGCGGTCAACAACGAGCTGGGCAGCATCAATGACGTTGCGGCGCTCGCCGAGGTGGCCCACGCACACGGCGCCATGCTGCACGTCGATGCCGCCCAGGCCGTCGGGCGCATCGATCTGGACGTGACCGCCAGTACCGTGGACATGTTGTCTCTGTCTGCCCACAAGGCCTACGGCCCCAAGGGGATTGGCGCCCTCTTCGTGCGCCGCAGCCCAGATCTCAAGGTGGAAGCGCTGATTCACGGCGGCGGCCACGAAAGAGGCATGCGCTCAGGCACCCTGGCAACCCACCAGATTGCCGGCATGGGTGAAGCCTTCGCCCTGGCAGCAGCACAAGGTGACAGCGACCAAGCGCGTATCACCACGCTTCGTGATCGACTGTTGGCAGGAATCGACGACCTGGATGGGGTTCATCTGAACACCCAGCTGGAAACCGCAGTCCCCAATATTCTCAATCTCGGTTTCGACGGCGTCGATGGCGAGTCCCTGTTGATGGCGCTGCGTGACATCGCCTTGTCCACGGGCTCCGCCTGTAACTCGGCCAGCGTCGAGCCCTCCTATGTGCTGAAAGGGATCGGCGTGCCGAGACGTCTGGCGCTGTCTTCCCTGCGCCTGAGCATTGGACGCTTCACCAGTAACGACGACATCGACCGCGCTGGCCAGGCACTGCGCACTGCGCTGATTGCTCTGCGCCAGCGCGCCATGACCTGACCGCCGCCACGCGAGTTCGCGGCATGGTCATCAAGACCACGCAGGCTGCTGCCTCTTCAGGCGGCGCCCGACCCAGGAGTAAACAGATGGCACACCTGACGATCACCCCTGCTGCAGCCAACCAGATCCGGCGCGTTCTGGAGGAGCGAGGCCAAGGCCTCGGACTGCGGGTAGCGGTCAAGCCAAGTGGCTGTTCCGGCTACAGCTACGTGCTGGACTTCGCCGACGAAGCCCAGGCCGAGGACGCCCTGTTCGAGGAGCATGACGCACGGGTCTACGTCGCCCCCGACGCTCTCGAGATGCTGGACGGCAGCGAAGTCGACTACGTCAACGAAGGCTTGAACCGGTTCTTCCGCTTCAACAATCCGAACGTCAAGGACCAGTGTGGCTGCGGCGAAAGCTTTACTGTCTAGCCGCCGAGCCGATCCCTCCAAGGGCTCGCGTACCCGCTGACGAACACTGTGTTCAAGACGCCATGAGAACGCTATAATCGGCGCTCTTCGGCGCAAGGCGCCACATCGCTTCGTTTTCCGCGTCGCGGCGCCCCGGTCTCCGGGGCGGCGCGACGCCATCTACCTGGCACCATGCCCATGTCCTGGGCTCAACCACTGGAGAGTTTCATGGCTACAGAGCGCACTCTGTCTATCATCAAGCCCGACGCCGTCGCCAAGAATGTCATCGGCGAGATCATCACGCGTTTTGAAAAGGCTGACCTGAAGGTCGTTGCCGCCAAGATGATCCACCTGTCCCAGGAACAGGCGGAAGGCTTCTACGCCGAGCACAAGGAACGCCCCTTCTTCGGCGACCTGGTGTCCTTCATGACCTCTGGCCCGGTCGTGGTTCAAGTACTGGAAGGTGATAACGCCATCCTGAAGAACCGTGAACTGATGGGTGCCACCAACCCGAAGGAAGCAGACGCTGGCACCATCCGTGCCGACTTCGCTTCTTCCATCGACGCCAACGCCGTCCACGGCTCTGACTCTGCCGAGTCTGCCGAGCGCGAAGTGACCTACTTCTTCAGCGCTGACGAGATCTGCCCGCGCTAAGGGCGTCGGGGGCTGTCACTATCGACGCCCCACCGGCGAGCGGATGCCCCGGGCATCCGCTCCCTCATATTCTGCCCACCGACTCGCTGATCCGATCATGACCACCACCGCCTCCCCCGAACGCACCAATCTCCTTGGCATGGCCCGAGAGGACATGGAAGCCTTCTTTCTCTCCATTGGTGAGAAGAAGTTTCGTGCCGCCCAGGTAATGAAGTGGATCCACCACGAAGGTGTCAGCAACTTTGCCGACATGACCAACCTGTCCAAGTCGCTGCGCGCTCGCCTCGAGGAAACCGCAGAAATACGCGGACCCAAGGTCGTCTACGAAGGCACCTCCAATGACGGAACGCGTAAGTGGGTGGTCGAGGTCGAAGACGGCAGCTATGTCGAAACCGTCTTGATTCCTGCTGACAACGGCAAGCGTCGCACTCTGTGCGTCTCTTCCCAGGTCGGCTGCTCACTGGACTGCAGCTTTTGCTCCACCGGCAAGCAAGGCTTCCAGCGCAATCTGACCAGCGCCGAGATCATCGGTCAGGTCTGGGTAGCCGCCAACAGCGACGGCGCCCGCAAGGACAGCAGCCAACGCCCTGTCACCAATGTGGTGATGATGGGCATGGGCGAACCGCTACTGAATTACGATAACGTCGTGCCGGCGATGAAGCTGATGCTCGACGATCAAGGCTATGGTCTGTCGAAGCGCAGGGTCACCCTGTCCACCTCTGGCGTGGTGCCCATGCTCGATCGTCTCGGCGATGAGCTCGACGTCAGCCTGGCCATCTCGCTGCACGCCGCCAACGATGAGCTGCGCAACGAGCTGGTACCGCTTAACCGCAAGTACAACATCCGCACCCTGCTGGATGCCTGTCACCGCTATCTGGCCAAGTGCGACGATACGCGTCAGGTGACCATCGAATACACGGTCATCAAGGATATCAACGATCAGCAGGAGCACGCTCGGGAACTGGCCGAGCTGTTGAAGGAGCTGCCCTGCAAGATCAACCTGATCCCGTTCAATCCGTTCCCGCACTCTGGGTACGAGAAGCCCTCGCGCAATCAGGTCGTTCGTTTCCAGCGCTGGTTATATGAACTGGGCCACACCGCTCCGATTCGCTCGACCCGTGGCGATGACATTGACGCTGCCTGTGGTCAGCTGGTGGGCCGAGTCAAGGACCGTACACGCCGTCACGAACGTTATATCCAGTCGATCCAGATCGACGCCGACTGATCCCGTCATCTTGACTTCGTTGAGGCACGGCGCTTTGATATTCGGGCCTTTTCCAGCCCTCAAGAGGGTGTCGACGACACCCCTCTGGCGGGGCCATGCAGCGGGAGAACGATAACGCCATGATGAGCCATGCAGACCGCCTGCCCCACTGCCTGCGCATTGTCGTCATGAGCCTGGCCATCGTGCTACCCGCCGCCTCCCTGTCAGGATGTGCCGTACCAGTCACTGATACCGAACACACTCCCGCCACCGCCTATCGCGACCTGGGAGAGGCCTATCTGCGCCAGGACAACCTGCCTCGGGCCCTGGCGGCGCTGGACAAGGCCTATCAGCTCGACGCCGCGGATCCGGTGACCCTGCAGGCCCTTGCCCTGGCTCATCAACGCCAGGGGGAGACCCACCTCGCCGCACAGTTTTTCCAAGATGCCCTTGAAAAGGACCCCAACTTTACCCGGGCACGCAACAATTACGCTGCCTTCCTGTATGATCGGGGGCAAACACGTGAGGCTTGCGATCAACTCGACCAAGCCAGTCACGACATACACTACGCTCACCGGGCCCAGCTGTTTGCCAACCTGGGACGCTGCCGGTGGGATCTCGGCCAGATCGAGGAGGCAAGAGCAGCGCTACAGCGGTCACAGCAGATCGATGACCAGCTGGCTGCGAGCCACCTGATTCTGGCCGACCTGGAATACGCACAGGGCAACCTTATGCGCGCCCGTTCACAGCTGGATCGCTTCGTCAGTCTGGCGGGATGGAACTCCGCCGCCCGACGGCTTGCCGCGGACCTGGGGAACGCCGAGGGCTATCGTTCTCCGGCAGTCCAGGGCGAAGCCCTCCAGCCTTCACGCGCGCTTTGACCACTGTTTTCACGATGAAGGATGCTCAGCCATGAGCGACAGTCAGTACACCGACTCAGAGGTTTTCTCGTCTCAACCGTCTGCCGGAGATGACTCACCCGGCGCCCTGCTGTTGCGTGAGCGGGAGCGCCAGGGCCTGACCCGAGAGGAAGTCGGGGCAGCCCTGAACCTCCGACCCGCCGTCATCGAAGGGTTGGAGAACGACAATTACGACGAAGTCCCGGTCGTTACCTATCGACGCGGCTATCTGCGCAGCTATGCCCAGCTGCTGGGCGTCGACGTAGGCCGTGTGATGACGCTGTACAGCACGCGCATGGGCAACGAAGAAGTCGAACGCAAGGTGACCCCGGTCTACATCAACAAGCCCCCTTCGCGCCTTGGGGCCTGGCTGTTCCGCCTGATGACGCTGATCGTCATCGCCGGCTTGATCGGTCTGACCCTGATGTGGTGGCAGAGCCGTGGCGGCAGCCAACCGCCGGAAGTCAGCGACAATGGCCCGGTATCGGTGGATACCATCGACGGCAACGCTGCGGTCAGCGAAGACAGTGCCAGTAGTGACGAGAACCTGCCGCCGCTGCCTTCGGAAGACAGCGAGATGGGGCTGGTCGACGAGCAGGCGGAAGAAGCCAGCGCCGAAGTGGCCGAGAGCAGTGCCGACGCCACTCCGAGCACCGTGGCCGCCACCGAGGCAGCTGCCGCCAATGACGCAGCAAGCTCCGACAGTGACGACGCCGCACAGGACCTGGCCAGCGCGGATGAAGCCTCCGAGCAAGACGCCGAGACTGACAGTGCCAGCGCTGCCGACGAGCAGAGCGCCAGCGAGGCGACGACCAGTCGGCGTATCCTCAAGCTGACCTTCAACGAGCAGTCCTGGACGGAAATCTTCGACAGCACCAACACCCGTGTCTTCGTCGGCCTGCAGTCACCGGGCACCGAAGCCACCGTGGAGGGCGAGCCGCCCTTCCGCATGACTGTCGGCAACGCCACCGGTGTCGAGCTCACGTGGGGCGGCGAACCCGTCGACCTGCAGCAACGCGCCGGCAGAAACAATGTCGCCCGCTTTACCCTGGGAGAGTGATTGATCGCCATGCATTCGCACTCACCGATCATCAGACGCAAGTCACGCCAGATTCATGTCGGCTCCGTGCCGGTTGGGGGCGACGCCCCCATCTCGGTCCAGAGCATGACCAACACCGATACGCTGGACGTCGAGGCCACCCTCGCGCAGATTCGCGCGCTGGAGCAGGCCGGTGCCGATATCGTGCGCGTATCCGTGCCGACCATGGAGGCCGCCGAGGCCTTCGGTCGCATCAAGAAAGGCACCCAGGTACCCCTGGTCGCAGACATCCACTTCGACTATCGCATCGCGCTGAGGGTGGCTGAGCTTGGGGTCGATTGCCTGCGTATCAACCCAGGCAATATCGGCCGCGAGGATCGCGTCCAGGCGGTGGTATCGGCAGCTCGTGACAACGGCATCCCGATTCGCATCGGCGTCAACGCCGGCTCGCTGGAAAAGGATCTGCAGAAGAAGTACGGGGAACCGACACCGGCCGCTCTGGTCGAATCGGCGATGCGTCACATTGATCACCTGGACCGTCTCGACTTCCCTGACTTCAAGGTCAGCGTGAAGGCTTCAGACGTGTTCATGGCGGTGGCGGCCTATCGCGATCTGGCCGCTCGCATCGAGCAGCCGCTGCACCTGGGCATCACCGAAGCGGGCGGTTTGAGGTCTGGCACCGTCAAGTCGTCGATCGGCCTTGGCATGCTCCTGATGGACGGCATCGGCGATACGATCAGGGTCTCCCTGGCCGCCGACCCGGTCGAGGAAATCAAGGTCGGCTTCGACATGCTGAAGAGCCTGCGCCTGCGCGCCAAGGGCATCAACTTCATCGCCTGTCCCAGCTGCTCGCGGCAGAACTTCGACGTCATCAGCACCATGAACGCCCTCGAGGAACGCCTTGAAGACGTCATGACACCGCTGGATGTGGCGGTCATCGGGTGTGTGGTCAATGGCCCCGGCGAAGCCAAGGAAGTCGACCTGGGCCTGACTGGCGGCTCCCCCGCCAACCTGGTCTACATCGATGGCAAGCCTGCCAGCAAGCTGCGCAACGACCACCTGGTCGACGATCTCGAGGCGCTGATTCGCCAGAAGGTCGCCGAGAAGGAAGCTACCGAACAGAACGTCATCGCTCGCCAGCTGTGACCCCGTCCCGGCGAACAGGCGCCGGCTAAACGTCACAGTCAGCCTACGAGAAGCAAGAGCGGCGAGACCAAGGAGCAAGTTTTGAGCAAGAAGATCCAGGCCATCCGTGGCATGAACGACCTGCTGCCGGATGCATCGCCCGTGTGGCAGTACTTCGAGGCCCAGGTACAGGCGCTGATGAAGCGCTACGGCTACAACGAGATTCGTACCCCGATCGTCGAGCAGACCGCACTGTTTGCCCGCTCCATCGGCGAGGTCACCGACATCGTCGAGAAGGAGATGTACACCTTCGACGATCGCAATGGGGACAGCCTGACCTTGCGTCCAGAGGGCACCGCCAGCGCCGTTCGCGCGGCCATGGAGCACGGTCTGCTCTACAACCAGACGCAGCGCCTCTGGTACACCGGCCCGATGTTTCGCCACGAGCGCCCTCAGAAGGGCCGCTATCGCCAGTTCCATCAGGTCGGCGTCGAGACCTATGGGCTGGAAGGTCCTGATATCGACGCAGAAGTCATCCTGCTGTCGGCGCGGCTGTGGAAGCAGCTCGGACTGTTCGAGCACGTCACCCTGGAGCTCAACTCGCTTGGCTCCAATGAAGCCCGCGCCGCCTATCGTGACACGCTGGTGGCCTACTTCGACGCTCACCGAGAGGTGCTGGACGAGGACTCTGTCCGCCGCCTGACCAGCAACCCGCTGCGGATTCTCGATTCGAAGAATCCGGCCATGGCCGAGATGCTCAGCGGTGCGCCGCAGCTGATGGATCATCTCGACCAGGAATCTCGCGATCACTTCAACGCGCTCACCGCGCGTCTTGATGCCGCAGGTATCGACTACGTGATCAACCCGCGCCTGGTGCGTGGGCTCGACTACTACTGTCGCACCGTGTTCGAGTGGACGACCGATGCACTGGGCAGCCAGGGCACCGTGTGCGCTGGAGGCCGCTATGATGGCCTGGTCGAGCAGCTTGGTGGCAAGCCGACCCCGGCGGTCGGCTTCGCCATGGGAATCGAGCGCCTGATCCTGTTGCTGGAGACGCTGGATATTGTCCCTGAAGAGGCCCGCGCGCCGCTGGACGTCTACGTCCTTGGCATGGACAGCGCCACCGATGGCGATGCCATGGCGCTCGCTGAAACACTGCGCGACCAGCTGCCGGAGCTTGGCGTGCAGCTGCATTGTGGCGGCGGCAGCTTCAAGAGCCGGATCAAGAAAGCGGATCGCAGCGGCGCCAGACTGGCCCTGCTGATCGGCGAAAACGAACGTGACACGGGCCAGGTGGCCATCAAGTTCCTGCGCGACGACCGCGAGCAGCAGCTGGTCGAGCAGGCCTCGCTCGAGACGACGCTAGAGCGCCTGCTGTCCGAGTGATAGCCCCATTTCAGAAGGAGACCGCCCGTGGCGGAGCTGAGAACGGAAGAAGAGCAGCTTGAGGCGATCAAGCGCTGGTGGAAAGAAAACGGCACCTCGCTGATCGCGGGCGCCGTGCTGGCTGCCGCCGGCGTGTTCGGCTGGAATGCCTGGCAGGACTATCAGGAGGGCCAGTCCGTGGCCGCTTCCAGCAGCTATCAGCAGCTGCTGGACCTGGCCAGCCGTGATGAGCTGAGCGACAACGCTCTGACCCAGGCCGAGTCGCTGGTCGCATCGCTGCGGGAAGACCACGGTGACACGCTCTACAGCGAGCTTGCACTGCTGATGGAGGCGCGCCTGGAGGTCGACGGCGGCGATCTGGAAGCGGCCAGGGAAGCGCTCGAGTCGCTGATCGAAAGCAGTGACGACGGTTATCTGGTCGGTATCGCGCGTCTGCGCCTGGCTCGCCTGCAGAACGCCGAGGGCCAGCACGACACGGCGCTGGCTACGCTGGATGGCGATATTCCTGCTGCGCTTGCAGCACAGCGCGACAACATCCGCGGCGACATCTACCACGCGACAGGTCAACGCGACCAGGCCGCCAAGGCCTGGCAAAGCGCCCAGACCCTGGCCGACGAGAACGGCCAACCGCTCTACGGCATTTCGCTCAAGCTCGATGACCTTGGCGACCAGGAGGCCACACTATGAAGCAGCGCACCAACAAGACCCGGATCGCCATCGCCACCGCCGTGACCATGGCCGCTTTGCTGGCGGGTTGCGCGAGCAAGTCCGAGCCACAATATCCGCCGAAGGAACTCAAGGACTTCGCTGAATCGACCCAGGTGGACACGCGCTGGAGCGAAGGCGTTGGCGCCGGCCTGGGCGAGGCGACGTATCCCATCGAGCCCGCGCTGTCCGGGTCGACGCTGTTCGCCGCCGATGAGGAAGGCCTGGTCGAGGCGTTCAACACCGCCAATGGCGACACCCGCTGGGAAGTGGAGCTGGAATCTCCGATTTCCAGCGGCATCACCGCTGTAGACGGCGACGTCTTCCTGGCTACCCGCAATGGTGAAGTGGTGGCACTCGACCAGGACAATGGACGCGTCAAGTGGCGCACCAAGGTCCCCAGCGAAGTGCTGGCAGCACCGCAACCGACGTCGCAACTGCTGATCGTCCAGGCGGTGGATGGCACGGTGACGGCTCTGGACCGCCTGTCAGGTGACCGTCAGTGGGTCTTCACCGCCAATATGCCGTCCTTGACCCTGCGCAGTACCGGCACTCCGACCGCCATTGACCAGGTCACCTTTGCTGGCTTCGCCAATGGCCGCCTGTCGATCATCGACAATCGCTCCGGCCAGCAGATCTCAGAACGGACCATCGCCGTCGCGACCGGCATGAACGACATCGATCGCCTGGTGGACCTGGCCGGTCAACCGGTGCTGACGCCGGACGGTCGACTGTATGTCACCAGCTTCAACGGCCGCGTGGTAGCGCTCAACGCCCAGAGCGGTGAGACCCTGTGGTCAACGCCACTGTCCAGTTACCACACCCCGGTGCTGGTGGGCGACACCCTGTACGTCGTCGATGAAGCCAGCCGCCTGGTGGCCTTCGACGCCAACAACGGCAATGAGCTGTGGCGCCAGGAAGACCTCTACGGTCGCTCTGTCACTGCCCCGGCCTTCGCCGATGGCCGCATCGTGCTCGGTGATGCCGAGGGCTATGTGCACTTTATCGACGCCAGCAGTGGCCGCATGGTTGGCCGCACCCACATCGACGGCTCCGGCGTCAGCGTGCGCCCGCTCACCGATGGCAAGCGCGTCTACGCCCTGGCCAATGACGGAAGCCTGGAGGCTCTGGACATCCGCCCATGACCCCCGTTATCGCTCTAGTCGGCCGCCCCAACGTGGGCAAGTCGACCCTGTTCAATCGCCTCACCCGCTCGCGTGATGCGCTGGTCGCCGACTTCCCGGGACTGACCCGGGATCGCAAGTACGGCAACGGCATGCTCGGCAACAAGGCCTACACCGTCATCGACACCGGTGGTATCAGCGGTGACGAGGAAGGTATCGATGCCGCGATGGCCGAGCAGTCGCTGCAAGCCATCGACGAAGCCGATATCGTACTGTTCCTGGTGGACGCACGGGCCGGCCTCAACGTCGCTGACGAGGCCATTGCCAACCACCTGCGGGTCAACCAGAAGAAGACCTGGCTGGTGGTCAACAAGACCGACGGCCTGGAAGAGCATTCGGCCATGGCCGACTTCTGGCAGCTCGGTCTGGGCGATCCACGCCCGATCGCGGCTGCCCATGGTCGCAATGTCACGGCCCTGATCGACGAGGTGCTGTCGCCGTTCCCTGAGCGCGACATGGACATTCCCGCCGACACCGGCAGCAAGGGCATTCGTATCGGCGTGATCGGTCGTCCCAACGTCGGCAAGTCGACGCTGGTCAATCGCCTGCTCGGCGAGGATCGTGTCGTCGTCTTCGATGAAGCGGGCACCACCCGAGACGCGATCGAGATCCCCTTCGAGCGCCGGGGCAAGCCCTACGTGCTGGTCGACACCGCCGGTGTACGCCGGCGCAAGAACGTGACCGAAATCGCCGAGAAGTTCTCGATCATCAAGACCCTCGACGCGATCAAGGAATGTCACGTCGCGATCATGGTGCTGGATGCCCGTAGCGGCCTGGTGGAGCAGGACCTGCACCTTCTCGACTATGTGCTGACCTCGGGTCGCGCCCTGGTGCTGGCGGTCAACAAGTGGGATGGCCTGGAAAGTGAAGCCAAGGACAAGATGCGCGCCGAAATCAAGCGTCGCCTAGGCTTTGCCGATTATGCAGAGCTGCATTTCATTTCGGCGTTGCATGGCACCGCGGTGGGTGACCTCTATCCTTCGTTGGAGCGCGCCTTCGCTTCGGCCAATAGCCACTGGTCAACCAACCGCTTGACGACCCTGCTGCAGGACGCGGTGGAGCAGCACCAGCCGCCGATGATCCACGGCCGCCGCATCAAGCTGCGGATGGCCCACCAGGGTGGCAGCAATCCGCCCATCATCGTGGTGCACGGCAACCAGACCGACAAGTTGCCCGACGCCTACAAGCGCTACCTGACCAACACCTTCCGCAAGGTGCTCAAGGTCCGGGGCACCCCCATGCGTTTCGAGTTTCGCTCCGGCAAGAACCCGTACGACCGCATGGCCGACGCCTCGGATAAGGTCAAGGCCAAGCAGCGCGAGCTGGGACGTACCAAGGAAGCGCGCAAGAACCGCAGGTAATCCGGCTCAAGCCGCACGCCAACGCCCGGCCACCGTGAGGTGACCGGGCGTTTTGCTTCTATGGCTGTTCCGCCAGACGGTGTCGACCCACCCAGTCCACCGCAAACTGATAGGCACAGCGTCCACTGCGCCCGCCGCGAAGTGTCGCGAAGCGAACTGCTGCCGTGTCGGCCTCATCGGTCCAGTCGCCCGCCTGCCCTAGCCGCGAGACCCAGTGGCGGCAGGTCTCCAGGTAGGTGTCACGATTGAAGGGATGAAAGGCCAGCCACAGGCCGAAGCGGTCGGACAGCGAGATCTTTTCCTCCACCGCATCACCGTGATGCAGCTCCTCCCCGTCCGCGGTCAGCCGGCTCTCCAGATTGTCGCTCATATGCTCGGGCATCAGATGCCTGCGATTGGAGGTCGCATAAATCAGCACGTTGTCGGGAGGCCCTGTCAGGGTGCCATCCAGCACGCTCTTCAGCGCCTTGTAGGCGTCATCCGAACCTTCGAAGGACAGATCATCGCAGTACACCACAAAGCGCTCGGGCTGGTACCGTAGCTGCTCCACCAGTATCGGCAGCCCGGACAGATCGTGCCGGTCTACCTGGATCAAGCGCAGTCCCTCGTCGGACAAGGTATTCAGCAAGGCGCGGACCATGGAAGACTTGCCGCTGCCACGGGAACCCCACAGCAACGCGTGATTGGCCGGTAGCCCCTGCAGAAACGCTCGTGTGTTGGCCACCAGTTCGCCTTTCTGTCGCTCGACGCCCACCAGGTCATCGAGCCCGAGGGCGTCCCTGGGGGGCACTGGCACCAGCTGGCCGCCGAGGGCATGACGCTGCCATAGCGCCGCCACATCACGGCGCCAGTCGACAGGCGTAGGTGGCTCAGGCAGCCAGGGGTCGACACGCTCGATAAGGTTGAGCAAGCGCTGCGCTAGTTGGGTATCCATGGGGTGAGTGTCCTTGTCGCGTGTTAAAGCCGCCGGTCAGGGTCAGTGTCGCCTCGCGGAGACCCAGGTTGCACCACCTTTGCGGTTGACCCTTCCAGCAGTCCGGGTATCTTTGGCCAAACGCTTCTGATTCTACACGGGCAAGCGATGCCCGCTGTACCACGACAAGGAGACTCACCATGCGCTGGATGAAGGCTGTTGGCGCCTGCGCCATCATGGCGACCGTAGCTGCCTGTGCGACCTCACCGACGGGCCGCTCCCAGATGCTGTTGCTGGACGAGCAGCAGCTTAATCAGATGGGAGCTCAGGCCTTTGCCCAGTACCAGCAGCAGCTGCCTACCGTAGGCGGCAGCACCCTGGAGTACGTGCAGTGCGTGACGCGCAATGTGGTGCAGGCGCTGCCGGATGACCAGCGCAACCAGAACTGGCAGGTCAAGGTGTTCGAGTCGGAAGACGCCAATGCCTTCGCCTTGCCGGGCGGCTATGTAGGGGTCAACACCGGCCTGCTCGACGTCGCCACCAACCAGGACCAGCTGGCCACCGTGATCGGCCATGAAATTGGCCATGTGCTGGCTCATCATGCCAACGAGCGCGCCTCCACCGAGAGCGCGACGCAGCTGGGTCTATCCGTGGTCAGCTCGGCGCTGGGCACCCAGGGAGTCACCGGCAGCGATCAGCTGATGGCCGCCATGGGCATGGGCGCCCAGTACGGCATCCTGCTGCCGTTCTCGCGCAGCCACGAAAGTGAGGCCGATACCATTGGCCTCGAGCTGATGGCCCAGGCCGGGTTCGACCCACGCGCCAGCGTCCAGCTGTGGCAGAACATGAGCGCTGCAGGGGGTGGCCAGCCGCCGGAATGGATGTCGACTCACCCGGCACATGGCAACCGCATCGCGGGTCTGGAAGCCGCCATGGGTGATGCCATGGCCCGCTACGAGCAGGCCCAGGCGAATGGCCTCAGGCCTAACTGCAAAGCACCCTGAGCCGTTCATCAAGGAGCGCCGTCGTCATGACCCTCAATCGCCTCGGACTGCTGTTGCTGGTCCTGCCCATCCTGCTACTGCTGGGGTTCTACTTCGCGGAATGGGGCGATATTCGCCAATGTGAGATGATCGACCAAGAACATTGGAACTATCTGACGGGTCAATGCAGCGAGAGCCCATCACCCTTTGTACCGTGGATCGTCCGCAGCCCGTGGTTGGTCAACGGGGGTCTGTTGGTGTCGGTCATCGGCCTGGGATGCTGCATGGTGGGGCTCTATCGGCGACGCCGCTAAGGCGCCAGTGCTGGCCTCTCAATACCGGGGCTCTATATCGGACGCGAAAGCCGGGCTGTATATCGGACGCGAATGCCGGGCGCCATGCCAGCCCCGTTGCCGGACCCGCTGCCCTGACCCTTTCCCTGTCCCCCCCGTACACCGCCCCAGTCCAACACGCAGCAGGCGCCCTGGTGGCGCCTGCTGTGTGTTGTGGATAGCGGCCATGACCACGGTGGTCAGGCACCCGCCGATAACGCCTGTCGCAACGTCGACAGCACCGGCGCCGTCTCCGGAACGACGCCTCGCCAACGGGCGAAGGACGCGGCGGCCTGCTCGACCAGCATGCCCAATCCATCGACACTGCGTGCACCACGCTCTGCTGCCCACGCCATGAACACGGTTGGCTCGGCGCCATACATCATGTCGTAGGCCAGCGCGCCCTCGGCGAAGAGATCGTCCGGCAGGGGTGGCAGCTCTCCCGAGAGGCTTGCGCTGGTGCCATTGATGACCAGATCGAAGGGTCCCGCCACACTGTCGAAGCCGCCCCCCCGGATAGTGCCAAGATCGGCAAAATCCTGCGCCAGGGCGCTCGCCTTGGCCGCGGTGCGGTTGGCCACGGTCAAGCCAGCAGGGTCATGGGCCAGCAACGGCGCCAATACCCCACGTACCGCGCCTCCAGCCCCCAGGACCAGGATATTGGCGCCCTGCAAGCGTGCGCCCTGACGCTTCAGATCCGCGACCAGGCCCACACCGTCCGTGGTATCCCCTTCCAGATTGCCGTCAGGCAGCAGACGAAGGGTGTTGACGGCTCCTGCGCGCCGGGCCTGCTCGGTCAGCTGAGTGCACAGTCGATACGCTTCCTCCTTGAAGGGGACAGTGACATTGGCCCCCTGTCCCCCGGATGCCACGAACGCCTGCCAAGCGCCGGCAAAGTCATCCCGCGGCGCCTCGATGGCCACGTATTCGATGTTCTCACCTGTCTGGGCTGCAAAGGCCGCATGAATGGCCGGTGATTTGGAGTGACCGATGGGGTGGCCGAACACACAATAGCGAGTCATTTCTGCTCCTGAGCAAACACTGCATCAATATCGCGACGGGGGGGGCACCGTCCTGCCCACGGCGGGCGCCGGAAGCCGCTCACGGGGAAGCGCTGGTGGCCTGCTCTTGCTCTTCGGCCAGCCAGTCACGAGGGCGCAGGTAATCCTGCAAGGCCGCCTCGGCGCTTCCCTCTGCGGGTCGATAGTCGTATTCCCAGCGCGCCAGCGGCGGCATCGACATCAGAATCGACTCGGTGCGACCTCCGCTTTGCAAGCCAAACAGCGTGCCCCGATCCCATACCAGATTGAACTCCACATAGCGTCCGCGCCGATACAGCTGAAAGTCTCGCTGTTGCTGGCCCCAGGGCGTGTCGCGACGGCGTTCGACGATCGGCAGATAGGCCTCGAGAAAGCCATCTCCCACGGCTTGTTGAAACGCAAAACAGCGATCAAAGCCACCTTCATTGAGGTCATCGAAAAACAGACCGCCCACCCCTCGCGTTTCATCCCGATGCTTGAGGAAGAAGTAGTCGTCACACCAGCGCTTGTAGCGCGGATAGACATCCTCACCGAAAGGCTCGCAAAGGTCTCTGGCAACCCGGTGCCAATGGCAGGCGTCTTCGTGTTGGGGGTAGAACGGGGTCAGATCGAAGCCACCACCGAACCACCACACCGGCGCTTCGCCCTCGGCGGTGGCAATGAAGAAGCGCACGTTACCGTGGCTGGTCGGCACATGGGGGTTATGCGGGTGCAACACCCAGGATACGCCGATGGCCTGAAAGCCCCTACCCGCAAGTTCCGGCCTGGCGGCGGTGGCTGAGGGAGGCAGGGTTGTGCCGTGCACATGGGAAAAGTTGACGCCGCCCTTCTCGAATAGCGCACCGTCTTCGATGACCCTCGAGCGACCGCCGCCGCCTGCCTCGCGAACCCAGTCGTCCTCACGAAAGTGCGCTTGCCCATCGGCATGCTCCAGCGCCTCGCACAGGCGATCCTGAAGCTCCAGCAGATAGCGTTTGACCACGTCGAGATTTGGCTGTGTCACATCGACTCCGTCGTTGCTTGTCGAATGGGCGTTGTCGCGTCACGCCCCACCCCGGTCTTGTGCAAATACAAGGCTGCCGCGCCATCATCAGTGGCGCAGCACCTCACCACTGACCAGGTCGCGAATGATACTGGGGCGCGGATTTCCCCCCAGGTCACCGGGCACCACTGCGTCGAGTTCATCGCCGAAGATCCGATGGATATCGGCTTCGCTCATGGCCGGAGGCTCTCCAGCGCGATTGGCAGAGGTCGATACCAGCGGCCCCCCGAAGGCGCGACACAGTGCCTGAACCCCAGGATGATCGCTGACCCGTAGCGCCACCTTGTCATGGCTTCCGCGCACCAGCGCCGGGGTGCGCCCGTTGTCGGGCACGAGCCAGGTGTTGGGCCCAGGCCAGGTGCCCAGTAACAGGGCTCGCTGTTCTGCGGATACGGCGGTCAGCCAGGCATCGAACTGAGCAATATCTGCCGCTACCAGGATGACCCCCTTGGCGGGGTCCCGCTGCTTGAGCGCGAGCAAACGCTTCAGCGCCTCGTCGTTGTCAGGATCGCATCCCAGCCCCCACACGGCCTCGGTGGGGTAGGCAATCACACCACCACGGCGAAGCACGGCGGTGGCTGAGGTCAGAATGGAATCAGGGTCACTCATGGCATCGAAGTCCGAATCGGCACATCGTGATAAACGGGTTGGAGCCGCATACTAGCATGAGGCACCGGACGCGTCGCACTGCGCCCTGCTTCGCGAGCGGGCGAGACTTGGCCTTAACTACCTCCGCCCAGCCTGACCCACCCACCGGCCACCAAGCCGGCGTGTCCCTCTATCTCGAGCAAGGTCAACTCGCGCTGACAGGTGGCGACATCACATCCCGCCAGCCCCATCAGCACGTCCACCGGCAATGGCCTGGCACTCAGCAGATCGAGCAGCGAGCGGGCAGCGGCGCCGGATGGCGCCTCACTCCCAGTCGAGGACACTGCCCCCTGACGCGGCCCCCAACTGGCCAGCTCCTCGAACAGGTCATCGGGGTGACGTATCAGGGCGGCTCCCTCACGAATCAGTCGCAGGCAGCCTCTTGCCTGTGGGGAGTGGATAGAGCCAGGTACCGCCAGCACTTCCCGCCCCTGCTCCCCGGCCAGGCGGGCACTGACCAGAGAGCCACTGTGCTCTGCGGCCTCGACCACCAGCACGCCACAGGACACCCCCGTCACAATCCGATTGCGCCGGGGAAAATCCCCGGAATGAGGCCTGCGTCCAGGGGCAGACTCGGCCAGCAACAGGCCACCGTCATCACGCAGGCGCCGGTACAGTGAGCCATGTTGGCCGGGATAGACGACATCGACACCACCGGCCAGCACGGCAACGCTGCGCCCACCCACATCCAGAGCCGCGGCCTGAGCCGCGCCATCAATTCCCAGCGCCATACCACTGACCAGGCACCATCCCGCTTCCGCCAGGCTGATGGCGAAACTGCGTGCATTGACCAGGCCTTCCCGGGTAGGACGCCGCGACCCCACCAGGGCCAGCCGCGGTGGGGTCAGCGCATCCAGATCCCCCAGCGCCCAGAGCACCACAGGGGGATCGGCAATCTGATCGAGCAAGGCCGGCCAGCGTGGATGCCCCGGATGCAGTAAATGACGCTGTTGCCCATGTGCCGCCCCCTGGGCCTGCCATTCCAGGGCCTCTTCGACAGGCGCCGTCAGCGGGCTGCGGCGTGGGTGCTCCAGCCACAGTCGCAGTGCCGCAGCAGCCATGGGCGGCAAGCCGGGCAACCAGCCCTCGGGCCAGGCAGGATTCAGGGAGCGTAACCGCGCCAGACGCTTCGGTCCTACCTGAGGAAGCGCTTGCAATACCATCCAACGCTCGAAGTCGGAGTCCATGTCTACCCTCCCTGGGAAACATCGACGCATAGTCAGTGACGCTGTCGCGCCGGTTATTGTTATCGCTGTCGTTCTTGTTGATGTGCTTGCTGATGTTCTTGCTTTGCCGTTGTCGCCCACGCCGCCACTTCCGTCATGGCCGAAGGTGTGGCTGTCAGCGTGGACGTCGCTGGCGCTAACGGCGCTACTTTCGTCATTGCTTATGTTTGGCCAGTGTAGAAGGCCCGCCACGCCGCAAAACGATGGGCTTCGCCGCAACGCCACGCGGTATCAGGCGATGACGTTTTGAGCATGGTATAGTGGTCGCCTATCAAGCCCATAGACGACAGCGGCTACTGCAACTTGCAGCGCCCCCCTAAAATGGGCATCACGAACTGTACGAACAACGGTGGAACCACAGCATGGCCAGACTCCCCATTCTCGAGTTTCCAGACGAGCGGCTGCGCACCAAGGCGGTTGTCGTGGAGCACGTCGATGACGAAGTCCGCCAGCTGGTCGATGACATGCTGGAAACCATGTACGCAGCCCCTGGCATTGGTCTTGCCGCCACGCAGGTGGATGTGCACCGCAGGGTCATCGTGATCGATGTCAGCGAAGACCAGTCAACGCCGGTCGTGCTGATCAATCCCGAGGTCACGCCGCTGGGCGACGAGCGCGAGCCGATGCAGGAAGGTTGCCTGTCCATCCCTGAGTACTACGCTGAAGTCCCGCGCGCCCTGCGCGTGCACCTGAAGGCGCTGGACCGTGATGGCAATCCCTACGAGCTCGAAGCCGACGGACTGCTGGCCCACTGCATCCAGCACGAACTCGACCATCTCGAGGGCGTACTCTTCGTTGATTACCTGTCGCCGCTCAAGCGCGACCGCGTGATGAAGAAGATGCAGAAGCGCCACCGTCAAATGCAAGGCGCCTGACCCCTACCTCTCCATCGCCATCAAGATGCAAGGCCGATAGCACTCCAAGTGCTATCGGCCTTCGTCGTTGCTCGCGTCTCCGTTACTATTGACTCCGCATTCTTCGGCCAAGGCCCTGAACATGACCCAAGCGCTGCGCGTGATCTTCGCTGGCACGCCTGACTTCGCTGCCGAGAGCCTCTCGGCGGTACTCGACAGTCACCATCAGGTGATTGCCGTCTACACTCAACCAGATCGACCTGCAGGACGCGGTCGCAAACTGACACCTAGCCCGGTGAAGTCACTGGCGTTGTCTCATGACATACCGGTATACCAGCCGAAGCGGCTCAAGGATGCTGAGGAGCAGCAAGCGCTGGCAGCCTTGGAGGCAGATGTCATGGTGGTGGTGGCCTACGGCTTGATCCTGCCGCTTCCCGTGCTCGAAGCCCCCCGCCTTGGGTGCCTCAACGTGCATGCCTCACTACTGCCACGTTGGCGCGGCGCTGCACCGATCCAGCGAGCCATTGAAGCCGGCGACAGCGAAAGCGGTGTGACCATCATGCAGATGGACGAAGGCCTGGATACCGGCGACATGCTGATGATCCGCCGCACCGAGATCAGCAAAACCACGACGGGTGGCGAGCTTCACGACCGTCTGGCCAGCCTGGGGGGCAAAGCCATTGTCGATGCCCTTGATCAGCTTGCCGCAGGCGAGCTGACGCCGACGCCCCAGCCGGATAGCGGCGTGACCTACGCCGCCAAGCTGAGCAAGGCCGAGGCGGAACTGGACTTTCGCCAGGATGCACAAACGCTCGCCGCGCGAGTGCGGGCATTCAATCCGTGGCCTGTCACCTGGTGCGCCCTGGGCGATGACCGCCTGCGCATTCATCTGGCAGACGCCGTGGACAGCGCTGACGCGGCTACACCAGGCACCATCGTCAAGGCGGAAGGAGAGCTGCTGGTCGCCTGTGGTCAAGATGGCCGCGAGCGCCTGCGCATCACCCATGCCCAGCTGCCCGGTGGCAAGGCGCTGCCGATCAATGAGCTGCTACGTGCCCGAGCCGAGCGTTTCGCCGTAGGCGCCTGCCTGGGCCAGCCGCAAACGGAGGCCAGCGAATGAGCGATTCACGCCCACGCCAGCACGGCCAGCGCAACGCTCGCCAGCGCAAGCCCGATCAGCAAAGCCGTGCCCACACCAATGCACGCAGAGACATGGGTGACTGTGTTCGAGCTGCAGCAGCGAAGGCGCTGGTTCCGGTCATTACCGGCAAGGGCTCGCTGTCTTCTCTGGATGATCATCAGGTCGTGGCTCGCGACAGGGCGTTGTTCAAGGCGATGTGCTTTGGTGTCTGCCGGACGCTGCCCAGACTGGAAGCGCTGGCGGACCAGTTACTGGAAAAGCCCTTCAAGACTCGCGACGCCGACATTCAGGCGCTGCTGCTGCTCGGCATCTTCCAACTGCTGTACCTGCGCATTCCCGCCCATGCGGCGGTAGGCGAGACCGCTGGGGCCGCTCGCCTGCAGGGCAAGGCCTGGGCAACCCGCGTTCTTAACGGCTGCCTGCGCCGTCTGCAGCGCGAATCCTCAACACTGGAAGCAGAAGTCGACCGTGACCCTGCAGTGGCCTTGCTGCATCCGCGCTGGTGGCTCAAGGCGCTGCGCCAGGCGTGGCCTGACGACTGGCGCGATATCTGTGAGGCCAATAACCAGCCAGGCCCAATGACTCTGCGCGTCAACCGTCGCCACAACGACCGAGAGCAGTATCTGGACATCCTCGACGGTGCCGGGATCAGCGCACGTCTGTGTTCACACGCGCCTGACGGCTTGATCCTGGATGCCCCTCGCGATGTGGACAGCCTGCCAGGCTTCGCCGAGGGCCATGTCAGCGTTCAGGATGAAGCCGCCCAGTTGGCCGCTGTGCTGCTGGGCCCTGTCATCGCCCCTCGCCCCGGCGCGAGAGTCCTGGATGCCTGCTGTGCACCTGGCGGCAAGACCGCTCACCTGCTTGAGCTGTTCGACATCGATCTGCATGCCATCGACTCCGACGCTGCACGTCTTGCCCGTGTGGAAGACACCCTGACTCGCCTCGGACTCTCGGCCACCCTGGCCCAGGGCGATGGTACCCAGCGGGACTGGTGGGATGGCACGCTGTTCGATGCCATCTTGCTTGACGCTCCCTGCTCGGGCAGCGGAGTCATCCGCCGTCATCCCGACATCAAGCGCTTGCGCCGTGCCAGCGACATCCGCCAGTTGGCCGAGTTGCAGCAGGCCTTGCTCGATAACCTGTGGCCGCTGCTCAAGCCCGGCGGCACCTTGTTGTACGCCACCTGCTCGGTCCTGCCGGAAGAGAATCGCGACCAGATTCGCGCCTTTCTTGAGCGCACTGAGGATGCCAGCGCCAACATGCCTGCCGACATTGCCTGGGGCCAGACATCAGGAGCCGGACGCCAACTGTTACCGAAGATCGACAGTCACGACGGTTTCTTCTATGCCAGACTGGTCAAGGCAACCCACTGAGCCACACGGCAGCAGGGTTGCTTGCCCGCCACCAGGCCGTAGTTGCCTGGGCGGGCGGTCCCACGACGTCTACCGCTACAGGGAGTATGTATGAGCCAACACGTGTACAAGCAGATCGAGTTGACCGGTTCGTCCGAGACAAGCATCGAAGACGCGGTCCAGCGCGCCATCACCAAGGCGTCTGAGACGGTGCATGACCTGCGCTGGTTCGAGGTGACCGAAACACGCGGGCACATCGAAAACGGCCGGGTCGCCCACTGGCAGGTGACGTTGAAGGTCGGCTTTACCCTGGACTGATCCAGCGATCAGCTCTCCCCGGAGATACCTAGGCTTGCATACTGACAGGCCTTCGGTGTTTCCTTTCGGCACAGGGCGGGAGACATCCCGCCCTGTTGGTCTGTTCAGGGCTCAGGTATGCTGGCCCTATGTTGCAGCGCACCATGCGCTCTCGACCTCTCTTCGGACACGACGATGAAGATCATCATTCTCGGCGCCGGCCAGGTTGGCGGCACCCTGGCGGAGCATCTGGCCCGCGAGGAGAACGACATCACGGTGGTAGACACCGACGGTGAGCGTCTGCGCGAGCTGCATACGCGGCTGGATATTCGCACGGTTTCCGGGGCGGCCTCCTACCCCATGGTGCTGCGTCAGGCAGGCTGTGAAGATGCCGACATGCTGATCGCCGTGACCAACTCCGATGAAGTCAACATGATCGCCTGTCAGGTGGCCCATACCCTGTTTCGCACACCGACCAAGATCGCCCGTGTGCGCGCCACGGCCTACCTCGCCCGCAAGGGCCTGTTTGCCCATGAGGCCGTCCCTATCGACGTGCTGATCAGTCCCGAGCAAGTCGTCACCGATCACATCCGGCGCCTGATCGAGCATCCTGGTGCCTTGCAGGTGCTGGAATTCGCCGGGGGCCTGGTCCAGCTGGTGGCGGTCAAGGCCTTCTACGGTGGCCCGCTGGTCGGCCAGGAGCTTGGCTTCCTGCGACGTCACATGCCCAGCGTCGACACACGCGTTGCCGCCATCTATCGCCGCAATCGCCCGATCATTCCCCGCGGCGACACGGTCATCGAAGCCGACGACGAGGTCTTCTTCATCGCCGCACGCCGCGATATCCGTGCCGTGATGAGTGAGTTGCGACGGCTCGACCGGGATTTCCGCCGCGTCGTGATCGCCGGTGGCGGCAACATCGGCGAGCGCCTGGCCGAACATCTCGAGCACAGCCACCAGGTCAAGATGATTGAACACAGCCTGGACCGCTGCACCCAGCTGTCAGAACGCCTTGACCGCACCGTGGTGCTGCATGGCAGTGCCACCAGCAAGCGGCTGCTGGAAGAAGAGAACATCGAAGACTGCGATATCTTCTGTGCGCTGACCAACGACGACGAGGTCAACATCATGTCGTCGATGCTGGCCAAGCGGATGGGGGCCAAGAAGGTTCTCACCCTGATCAACAACGCGGCCTACGTCGACCTGGTCCAGGGTGGCGAAATCGATATCGCCATCTCGCCTCAGCAGGCCACGATTGGCAGCCTCCTCACCCACGTTCGCCGCGGCGACATCGTCAACGTGCACTCGCTGCGCCGGGGTGCCGCGGAGGCCATCGAGGCGATTGCCCATGGCGACAGCCAGTCATCGCGAGTGGTGGGACGCGCCATCGGCGACATCGATCTCCCCGGGGGCTCGACCATCGGCGCCATCGTGCGCGGCAAGGAGGTCTTGATCGCCCATGACGACGTGGTAGTGGAAAGCGGCGACCATGTCATCCTGTTCGTGGTCGATAAACGCAAGATTCGTGACGTCGAGCGCCTGTTCCAGGTCGGGCTGACGTTCTTCTGATGCGCATGGCGTTACCTCGAGAGACGACCATCGAGTTACCACAAGGAGAGCCGCCGCATGAGTCCGTTCCCGACCGGGCTTGAGACGACGACCCGTTCACTGACATCTTCCCCTTGCGCTACTTTGCACAGGAGCCGGATGGCATGAGCCTGAGAATGATTCTGCGTATTCTCGGGCTGCTGCTGATGATGTTCAGCCTGACCATGGTGCCGCCCATCGCCATTTCGCTGCTGTTCGGCGATGGCACCTGGGACGCCTTTCTGATCGCCATTGCCATCACCGTGTTCACCGGTGCTGCGATGTTTCTGCCGAATCGACATGCTCGGCGGGAGCTGCGGACCCGTGACGGCTTCCTGATCGCCGCCATGTTCTGGACGGTACTGGGGCTGTTCGGTTCCCTGCCACTGATGCTGACGGGAAGCACGGCGCTGTCTTTTACCGATGCCGTTTTCGAATCCTTCTCTGGGCTGACGACCACGGGTGCGACGGTCATTACCGGCATCGACTTCCTGCCGGAGGCCATCCTCTACTATCGTCAGCAGCTGCAGTGGCTAGGCGGCATGGGCATCGTGGTCCTGGCGGTCGCCATTCTGCCGACCCTCGGCGTCGGCGGCATGGCGCTGTATCGCACGGAGATTCCGGGACCGCTCAAGGACTCCAAGCTGACCCCTCGGATCACCGAGACCGCCAAGGCACTGTGGTACATCTATGCCACCCTGACGCTAGCCTGCATGCTCGCCTACATGGCGGCGGGCATGGATTGGTTCGATGCACTGGGCCATAGTTTTTCCACGGTCGCCATCGGTGGCTTCTCGACCCATGACGCCAGCATTGGCTACTTCGACAGCGCCTTGATCGAAGCGATCTGTGTGGTATTCATGCTGATCTCGGCGCTCAGCTTCAGCCTGCACTTCCTGGCCTGGCGCGAGCGCCGCATCAGCCACTACTGGGAAGACTCCGAGGCACGGTTTTTGCTGCTGTACCTGACCGGCCTGGCGGCTATCACCGTCATCGTGCTGTGGCTGACCGGCACCGAGGAGACCACGGTCGGCCTGCGCCACGGCATCTTTGAGGTGGTCTCGGTCGCGACCACGGCCGGATTCTCGGTGGCCGACTTTTCTGCCTGGCCAGGCGCCTTGCCGCTACTCCTGTTCATCGCCGCCTTTGTCGGCGCAAGCTCAGGCTCTACCGGTGGCGGCATGAAGGTCATTCGCATCATCCTGATCATCAAGCAGGGAATGCGCGAGATCATGCGCTTGATTCACCCCAACGCCGTGATCGCCGTCAAGATTGGCAAGGTCAGCGTGCCTGACGGCATCGCACAGGCGGTCTGGGGTTTCTTCTCGGCCTACGTCCTGCTGTTCTTCCTGATGCTGGTCGGGGTCATGGCCACCGGCGTTGACCAGGTAACGGCCTGGTCCACCGTAGGCTCCGCGCTCAACAACCTGGGCCCGGCGCTGGGTGAAGCCAGCCTGCACTACGGCGATATGCCGGCGATGGCCAAATGGATCCTGGTCATGGCCATGCTGATGGGACGCCTGGAGATCTTTACCGTACTGGTACTGTTCACACCCGCTTTCTGGCGCAAATAGTGCGGACTCCTGGGCCGCGTCGACGCTCAAGCGTGTCCGCCTGCCGCCGACCTGCCCGCTTCAGCGTCGGCAGCCGTCCCCATCACCAGCAGGGCACGCTCGGCTCTGGACGATAGCGGCCATTCAGCCCGATGTATCAGGTAGAGGGTATCCGCCACCTCGGGCTGCCCCGTCACCACCCGAAGGGAGCCCTGCTGCTCAAACGCCTGACGGGCGAAGCGTGGCAGCACGGTAAAGCCCAGCCCCTCCGCTACCGGTGCCAGAATCAAGCCGATCTGATTGGTAAAGCCGCTGATTGGCCAGTGGGCATAGCCGGGGGACCCCGGAAAGCGTCGGCTCAACAGGCGAGACGCCAGCGCCTTGCCATCCGGATGGTCGATGAACCCCAGCGACATCAGGTCATCCCAGCGCTCTACCTTTGCGGCGGCAGGCACGATCAGCTCCAGCGGTTCTGTCGCAAACTCGCTGACGGTCAGCCTCGGGTCATCGGGACACTCGATGACCAGTCCCATTTCTACCCGCGCCGCCAGCACCGCGTCGATGATGTCCTGGGTCGGCCCGAAGCGATGTCGAATGCACAGGCCAGGCGAGCGCTTCTGCAGCTCCAGCAGCCGGGGATACAGCGCCAGGCCGATGCTGCCCGGCGTCATCAGACTTATCTCGCCATGATCATCGCGATCCCCGGCCAGACGCAGCTTAAGCCGCTGATCCACCTCCGCACGCTCCCCCAGATAGTCGACCAGGGCGTGCCCCGCCGGGGTCAGTTCGAGCTGCCGCGGCCGTCGGATGAACAGCGCCCCTAGCTCGGCTTCAAGTTTCTGAACATGCTGACTGACCGCCGCCTGGGTGAGCTCCAGTTGATCGGCAGCCCTGGTGAAGCTTCCCTGTTCGACCAGGGCATGAAAAGAACGTAGCCAGAGCGGATTAAGCATAAGCATCTATTATCACTACCATAAGCGGCACACTATTTTCATTATAGTCATCACCGCCCAGACTGTGTGCATTCACTCCACAGCAAGAGGCAACGAGACATGAGCTCATCCCATCAGGACCGCCCCAACTATCCACGCAGCTTCTCCCATATCGGCATCTCGGTACCGGACGTCGAGGCGGCCGTGGCGTTCTACACCGAGGTCCTGGGCTGGTACCAGATCATGGCCCCCACCACCATCGAGGAAGACGACTCTGCCATTGGCGAGATGTGCACCGATGTCTTCGGGCCTGGCTGGGGCAGCTTCCGCATCGCGCACCTATCCACGGGGGATCGCGTCGGTGTCGAACTCTTCGAGTTTGCCAACCATGAAGATCCCGAGAACAATTTCGAATACTGGAAAACCGGCGTCTTCCATTTCTGCGTGCAAGATCCGGACGTGGAAGGGCTGGCGGAACGCATCGTCGCCGCCGGCGGCAAGAAGCGCATGCCCAAGGTCCGTGAATACTATCCCGGGGAAAAGCCCTACCGGATGATCTACATGGAAGACCCCTTCGGCAACATCCTCGAGATCTACTCCCACAGCTATGAATTGACCTACTCGGCTGGCGCCTATCAGGACGAGAGCAACGCGTGACATGGTGATCGACAGGCCTGGGATGGGCACCCTCAAGCCCCTCCTTGCGTCACGAATCATGACAATAGCGTGATTTGCCGACGGACAGGGCAGGCCATGTTTGGCCTGCCCTGCTGGTTCATGGATAATCGATCCTTCACATTCTTCAGGCCTCGAGGCCCATGAGCGAGATCGACGACACCGTACTGGCCGAGCGGCCGGAGACCCAAGGCGGCCCACGCCGCGATATCACCGTTGGCGAGACCACCTTCACCTTGCTCGGTACCGCCCACGTCAGCGCCGAAAGCGCCGACGAGGTTCGCTCGCTGATCGATTCAGGCGACTTCGATGCCGTGGCTATCGAACTCTGCGATGCCAGACACAGCAACCTGGCCAACCCTGACGCCCTGGCGGAACAGGATCTGTTCCAGATCTTTCGCCAGGGCAAGGCCGGCATGGTAGCGGCGAACCTGGCGCTCGGGGCATTCCAGCAACGTATCGCAGAACAGTCAGGCATCGAGCCGGGGGCCGAGATGCGTGCCGCCCTGGAGGCCAGCCAGCGCCACCAGCTCCCGCTGTTGCTGATCGATCGCGACGTGGGCCTGACCCTGAAAAGGATCTACCAGAATGTTCCCTGGTGGCAGCGTTTTAGCTTGATGTCCGGGCTACTGGGCAGCGTGCTGTCCCGCCAGGAAGTGTCGGCGGAGGAAGTGGAGCGCCTCAAACAGGGTGACGTGCTGGAGTCGACCTTCAGTGAGTTTGCCGCTGAATCCGAAACCCTGTTCACCCCGCTGATCAGCGAGCGTGATCGTTACATGGTCATGCGCCTGGCCCAGCAATGCCCGCCAGGCAAGTTCCGGCGAGTTCTGGTGGTGATAGGCGCGGGCCACCTCAAGGGCATGGCGGAGCACCTCGAGGGCCCTCCCTCTCAGGCTCCGGACGAGGAAATCGCCGCGCTGGAGGCCACGCGTCCCACCTCCAAAGTGTGGAAGATGGTGCCCTGGATCATCACCGCACTGGTCCTCACGGGCTTCGCCATCGGCTTCTCGCGCAACACCGAGCTTGGCTGGCAGCTGGTGGCAGAGTGGTTCATCATCAACGGTGCGCTGTCGGGCATCGCCACCCTGTTCGCCCTGGCGCATCCCGTCACGGTCGTCGCCACCGTCTTTGCCGCGCCGCTGACCTCGCTTAACCCGACCATCGGCGCAGGCTTCGTCGCTGCAGGCGTGGAGCTGGCCATGCGCAAGCCCAAGGTGCGTGATTTCTCCACGCTGCGCCACGATGTGACCGAGGTGAAGGGCTGGTGGAGGAACCGTGTGTCCCGCACGCTACTGGTCTTCCTGACCGCCACGCTCGGGTCCGCTGCGGGCACCTGGATCGCCGGTTTCCGGATCGCCGGCAGCCTGTTCGGCTAAGCGGACCATCGATCGCATCCACCTCGCCGTCGCTGACGCGGCGGGGTGGAAGGCGCCTGTCACCCGCTAAGCGTTCCTCTGAACCATCCTGCGTTCCCGCCCCCTCCACTGCCCCACCGCGGCAAACGTCAGCTCTGCTGCCGCCCGCTCACTCGTAATCTCATGTTTTCCTCCAGCGCCGATGTCTCGGTGCGGCTGCAGATCCAGTCATGCACCAAACGACCTCGATGGTAGGTTTCCTGCACCGCGCCACTCATGCCTTCTTCAGGAGCCGAGATCGCCTGGCGATAGGCTCTGACGACGCCTGCAGGCAAGCCAGCCGCCCATGCACCAAGTACTGGCGACGACGCCTCCTGGCGATCCAGCAACTGATGAAACTCCTGCACAGGCAGACGCAATGCCGGCAGGGCAGCGTCCAGCAGGCCGCATATCGTCCGAAAGCCATCTAGCTCCTGGCGCTCCCTGTCGGGGTCAAGGTATTCCAGCCGAGTCGCCAGATCCTCGAGAGACTCCATCAAGATGCGACACCCGGGGTCCACGGCCAGCAAATTGACCCGGGGCGCCCCCTCTCTGACCTCCGCCAACCGCTGCAAGAACGCATCGGCGCCGTGGTTGACCAGGATCCTGCCCAGGGCCAGGCGCAGGTAGTGGAAGAACTGGCCCGGCCCCTCAGAGCGGTCCCGCTGATAGCGCGCCAGAGCCCAGTCCAGCATGCCGCCAAGACTCCAGCGTCGCACTACCCCGTGGCGGCAGAAGCAGCGCTCGTTGAGCGCAGTGGGTCGCTGGCCTTGGCGCCGCTGAAAGGTATCTTTCAGTTGGGTCATCAAACCTGCGGGATCTATCAGTCCTCGTTCCACGATGGCCTCGAGCCGGGCCAGGGTCTGCGCGATGGCATCGGCGGCATCGACCAGGTAGGCGGCCGGGTGACGGCTTCGATGGGTCAGTCCCAGCGCCCCACGCATGGCCGTTTCGATAGCGGCCTCACTACGGTAGCTGTTGCCCGTAAAAGGCCCAGACAGGGCCTGCTCGGGCCATGGTTCATGCCGTCCTAGCAATGTTGCGCTCTGCGCATGGGTCAGGCTGATACCTTCCAGGGTCACAATGCTGCGCAAGGCCTGGGCACGTGCATCAAAGCGGCATAGCTCCGCCAGCACCGCGTGCCCCTCCTTCTTGTCGACGGACAGCCCCCCTGCCGTCATTCCTCCAAACTCCGGCAGGTGGCTGTCGAACCAGCCACACACGGCAAGCTCTCCCGCCTGACCGAAGGGAGGACGACCGACATCGCAAAGCAGGCAGCCAACGTCGACCAGACAGCCGAGCGCAGTGTCGAGTCCTGTCAGTTCGTGCCTGGCGGGCTCCTGCTCAGTCAGCTCTTTTTCTGCCAGTTCGTGCCTGGCCAGTTCGTGCTTAGCCAGGTTGCCGTGGAGCTTGCGATAAATCAGGTGGACGATACGGCGACCCACTTGCTGACGTTCAAGCGCCAGCGACAGCAACCGTCGATCGCTGTCCTGGGCCAGGATTCCCCCCTGCTGCGGGAGCAACTGCAGTCGACGAACGCTGGCGCTATGAATGACCCGAGAACGATCCTTGTCGAGACGACGCTCGAGCAAAGGAAGCGACAGGTCGACCTCCTGTGCATCATACGGCCAGCCACCTAGCCGTTGATCCTCGGGCTGTGGCCGGCAGGAAAGGAAACGCTGGTGTAGGTGCATGGGGCTCCCCGCGCGTCATCGCGCTCATTATCGTAGTTGTGTCAAAAAGAGAGCCTGTCGCAGAAAAAGTGCAGGCGAACTAAGACATTTACGACAATGAGTGCCCGATTTGCGGGAATAATGATGTAGCTGATCAGCGATTCATCTGCCTAAAACTTCGCATCAGCACATAACGACCGAGTGCTAGCGCCCCTCAGTTGATGAGGATGGTGCCTGCTGAGCTCTCCTCAGCGCTGCCAGCCTTGTCATCGAGGGGGTGGGCGTCTCGATCTTGGTGTAGTGGCGACTGGCCGCATAGCTTTCATTGAACACATCAAAGTAGTCGTCGAGCACCTGAGCCGCCGCCACTTCACCGCTTTGCCGCAGCAACTCGGCTGCCACTTCTGCCGTGCACAGGTGTGCCTGGGAGGCCGGCTTGCGCAGCTGATAGCGGGTCAGGCGATCGGTGCGAAGGGGTAACACGGGAAGGTGTTCCAGGTAGGGGCTCTTGCGAAAGATCCGACGTGCCTGGCGCCAGGTGCCGTCCAGTAGAATCAGTACGGGAATGCGTGCGTCTTCCACCTGGGTGACGGCCTCTACCTCTACCACGCGATCCGCGTAGTCAGGCTGGTCGTCAGGAAAGACCACGAAGGGCGCGTAGCGCGGATCAGCGAGCAGGGCCAGCAGGGTGTCATCTGGCGCCGTGCGATACCAGGTAAAGACGCGAGTCGTGGCCAGCACGTCTGCGATCAGCCGTCCGGTGTTGGTGGGCTTGTGATGTTCCAGCGGATGCGTCATCAACCACACCTGCACCCGGCTGTCGGCCTTGGCTTGATAGGGACAGAGGCAGTTGAGTTCCGGCAGATTGCAGCCTTCACAGCGGGTCACGAAGCTGCCGCGCGCCTTGAATTCCCGACGCGGTGGGCGGGGGTGGCCAGTGGCAGGATCGACCGCGGCAGACTCGGCGCCATCGCTCATGGGCGCAGCATCACGTTCGGCGTCGAGCGAGGCGGCAGGGAAAGCATCACAACGGGAATCACACATGGCAAGGAGGGTGCTGAGGCAAAGGGCGCCCAATCTACCACGCCAGACGGAACACGTCAGTCACGCTGCCAGCACCGCGTACCCGCCACGACCGTCGACGTCGCTGTCAGGCGTTACCTGACGGCGGCACGAACAGGCGCCCCTCACGCTGCCAGTGGCGAGTAAGCGCCGGCACCCCTTCCCCGGCAGGCATCACCCAGCGGGTCACCCCGGCGGGCACCTGCAGTCCAGGGTCTGGGTCCACCAGCACGCACTGTGCGTCCAGCGGCAGCTCATGGATCAGGGCAGCGGCAGGCATCACCGCCAACGAGGTCCCTACCACCAGCAGCAGATCCGCGTCGGCCACTAGCTCGCAAGCCTCCTGATAGGCGGGAACCGCCTCACCAAACCAGACCACATCCGGTCGCAGCTGGCTGCCTCGATCGCAGACGTCCCCCATGGCGATGTTGCGCCGTCCAAGGGGGTAGCGCATGCGCTCATCGACGGAGGAACGTGCGACCATGATCTCACCGTGCAAGTGCAGCACCTGGCGCGAACCGGCCCGCTCATGCAGATCATCGATGTTCTGGGTCACGATGCTGACATCGAATCCCAGGGCCTCAAGATTGGCCAACGCACGATGGGCCGCGTTGGGGCGTGCATCCCGCACCTGCTCACGCCGAGCATCGTAGAAGCTGAGCACCCGCTGAGGATTTTTCGCCCATCCTTCAGGCGTCGCCACGTCCTCGATCGGATGATTGGCCCACAGGCCATCTGCTGCCCGAAAGGTCTCGATGCCGCTCTCGGCACTGATGCCAGCGCCGGTCAGCACTACCAGGTGAGGAGATTTGGCCATGCAGGCGCTCCGTGACAGATTGCAGTGATCTTCGCGCCGCCGTTCGCGATCAGTAGGTCAAGCCCCCGGGGTCCGAGGCGAAGCGCTGCTTGTTGCGATAGGGATAGACATCGATCACGTGTCCATCGGTGATCGCACGCTGCAGGCTTTTCCAATAATCGGCGTCGAACAACTCCGGGTGCAGCTCGTAGAACAGCTTGCGCAAGTGAACGTTGGCGAACAGGAAGGGCCCGAATTCCTCGGGGAAAATATCATTGGGGCCAACCGAGTACCAGGGTTCATCAGCCAGCTCCTGCTCAGGGTACAAGGGCTCCGGAATATGCCGGAAGTTGCACTCGGTGAGGTAGCTCACCTCATCGTAGTCATAGAAGATGACCCGACCATGCCGGGTGACGCCGAAGTTCTTGAGCAGCATATCGCCTGGAAAGATGTTGGCCGCCGCCATCTGCTTGATGGCATTGCCGTAATCTTTCAGTACCGCGCGGGTTTCCGCCTCATCACACTGCTCCAGATAGAGATTGAGCGGGGTCATCATGCGCTCGGTGTAACAGTGCTTGATGATGACCTTGTCATCCTTGAGATACACCGTGGAGGGTGCCACTTCCAGCAGGTGTTCCAGGCACTCCGGGTCAAAGTGATCCTTGCGCGACACCAGATAGGAAAATTCCTGGGTATCGGCCATGCGCCCTACCCGATCATGGCGTTTGACCAGCCCATACTTGTCGCGCACGTTGTCCCGACTCATCGCCTTGGACGGGTCGAAGCGGTCCTTGATGATCTTGAACACGGTGCGATGGGAAGGCAGCACGAACACCGCCATGACCATGCCACGCACCCCTGGCGCGATGATGAACTTGTCCTCGCGGCGGGCAATCTGCTGATTCAGCGCGCGGAAGAACTCCGTCTTGCCATGCTTGAAGAAGCCAATCGCAGCGTACAGTTCACTGATGGGCTTGTCCGGCATCAGCATGTGCAAATAAGCGACGAACTCTCTGGGTACCGTCGCATCGACCTGAAAATAGACGCGGGTGAAGGAAAAGATGATCGAGACCTCGTCCGGCTCGATCAACACCGTGTCCAGATGCAGCCCCTTGCCCTCTTCATGCAACACGGGCAACACCAGCGGCACCTGCTGATCTCCGCGATGCAGGCGTCCAACCAGATACGCCCCCTTGTTGCGGTAGAACACGCTCTTGAGCAGTTCGATCTCGACTCCGTGGCCGTCACGCAACCCCTCGGGCAGGTGATCGACCAGGAAATCCCGGGCCAGATGCCCGCAATGATCGAGGTCGATAAACGGAAGTCCCAACTGCGCGCCCTCCAACGCCTGGTGGATGGCCTGCGCCCAGTTGCCGTCGACGGCGATGCGTCGACACAGATCGATGCCTGAGTGATGACTGGCGGCGTCCCGGGAGGAATTCACGAACATCCAGTCGTCGCGAATATGACGATGATGGAAGATCGAGCAGAACTGGGAATTGAAGTAGGTTTCCGCCAGCTCGTAGTCGAGGCGCTGGCTGATCAGCTCGATGTAGTGCCCCTTGGCTTCTCGCCAGCACTCGCAGTGGCTCAGGGTATCTTCATCAAAGGTCCGCCTCAGACGCTCCAGGGTCTCGTCGACCTTGGCCTGATACAGGTTGATCCGCTCGGCGGAGGCTTGCTGCGCCTCGCGCCAGGCAGCGTCGCAAAAGCGCCGATTGGCGTCCAGGGTGATCTGCTTGAAGCGCGAACGGTACTCATCGAAGCCATGCAGGATGGTGGCAGCGATGCGATAGGCAGGGGACAGTTTCATCTCGGCACTCCCGGCGGACGTCGACTCAGAATGACGGTCCCCGCCGGTCTCGGCGAGACGACCAATGTCGACTGTCATGTTGCCCCGCAACATGACCAGCGCCAACCCCACTGTCCTAACCAGCACATTGATGACGTCAACGCTTGGCGCGGGCGTCCCACATCGCCTATTTGCGCCAGAACATCGGAGTCAACAACACCAGCACCGTCAGAATTTCCAGGCGCCCCATCAGCATGCCCACACATAACAGCCACTTGGCCGCATCGGGCAAAGTCGAGAAATTTCCGGCAGGGCCAATGATGTCGCCAAGCCCCGGCCCCACATTGGTGACAGCCGTGGCTGCCCCGGTCAGCGCCGTCACCAGGTCCAGCCCCAAAAGGCCCAGCGCCAGTGCCAGACCGGCAATGGTCAGGAAGAAGAAGAACGAGAAGGCGACGACGCCTCGACTGATCTCGTCCGATAGCGGGACGCCGTTATAGCGCGATACGAACACGCCATGGGTATGGATCAGAAAACGCAGCTGGCTCAGCAACATCTTGATAGCCACCTGAAAGCGGAAGATCTTCATGCCACCGCTGGTAGACCCACTGCAGCCGCCCACGAAGGTCAGATAGAAGAACGCCATCGCCGCAAAGGGGCCCCACTGACTGTAATCATCGCTGGCATAGCCCGTGGTGGTCACCACTGACACCACATTGAAAGCAGTGTGCGTCAGCGCCATGAATCCCGGCTCGCCACGCCATACCCGGTAGAGGGTGAGCGCCACAATGACGACCACTAACAGCCACAGCAGACCGCGTACCTGCTCGTCACGCCACAGCGCCAACGGTGCGCCTCTCAGGCAGCGGATATACAGCACAAACGGCAAGGCGCCGAGCAACATGAACAGCGTAGCCAGCCACAATAGATGAGGCTGATCGGCATAGGCCCCGAAAGAAGCATCCGAGTTGGCAAAACCGCCGGTCGACGCTGAGGTCATGGCATGGACCACCGCGTCCAGTGGGGTCATGCCACCGAGGGCATAGGCCAGCGTTGCCGCCAGGGTACCGAACACGTAGATGCCAAGGGTGGCCTTGGCGATTCCGCCGGTACGCGGCATCACCTTGTCCGACCAGTCAGACGACTCCGTCTGGAACAGGCGCATCCCCCCGACCTTGAGGAATGGAAGGATGGCGATACCCATGACGATGATGCCGATGCCCCCGAGCCACTGCATCAGGCCACGCCATAGCTTGAGGCCATCGGATAGCCCATCGATATCCGTGAGGATGGTCGAGCCGGTGGTCGTGATCGCGGACACCGACTCGAACACCGCATTGGTCAGCGTCAGGTGGGGCGCCCCCAGCACCAGAGGAAGACTGGCGAAGCCACTGATACTGAGCCAGCTCAGGGTGGTCAGCACGAACATCTGCCGGGTCTTGAGCTCCACCGGGATGCGCCAGGTCAACCACCAGCACACCAGCACCGTTGCCAGTACCGTCAACAGCGAGCGGGCGAAGGCAGGAGCATCACTGTCGCCCTCCCATAGCAGTACCCCCCATGGCAGCAGCATGAACAGCGCCAATACCAGCCACAGCACCGACAGCACCTTGAGCACAGGAGCCCAATCCAGCCACCAGCGCAGCATCCCAGTCCCTCGGGCCATAGTGGTTCTCTCACTGATTGTCGGCGCTCATCATAGACCAACGGCGCACCCGGAAAAGCCCCTTCTGCTCACACCCTGATGTGATCACGGATGACAGAACGGCACGACATGGCGACAATAGCGCGCCTTGAGTTCGCATTCACGCCATAGGTACCCCCACGATGTCTCTGCCCCTGCCCATTCTTTACCAGGACAACGACCTTGTGGCGGTGCACAAGCCTTCAGGGCTGCTGGTTCATCGAAGCCCCCTGGCCCGAGGAGAAACCGAGTTCCTGCTGCAACGGCTGCGCGATCAGCTGGGGCAACGGGTCTACCCGGTGCATCGACTCGACAGACCGACCTCAGGGGTGATGGTGTTTGCCCTGTCACCTGAGATGGCCGCGCCGTTGAGCCAAGCCTTCAGCGAGCGCCACGTCGACAAGCGTTATCTGGCAGTGGTGAGGGGCATCGGGCCCGATCATGAGCGCATTGATCGAGCGCTGCGGGAAGAAGATGGAACACGCCCAAAGGCCGACATGCCAGCCATGCCCGCCATCACCGAGGTGCGACGGCTCGACAGCGTGGAGCTGCCGGTGCGTATCGATCGCTACCCCCAGGCCCGCTATTCATTGATGGAAGCCACACCAATGAGCGGCCGACGCCACCAGATCCGCCGACACCTCTCTGGCATCGGTTACCCCATCATTGGCGACGCCAAGCACGGCAAGGGCAACCATAACCGCTTCTTTCGTGACCAACTGGACTGCGATCGCCTGCTGCTGGCCGCCGTGAACCTGGCATTCGAGCACCCCCGTGAACGCCACCGGCTTCAGCTCTGCTGCCCACTGGATGACACCATGACTCGTCTATTCGATCGCTTTGGCTGGCGCGCTCACCTTCCTCGGCCCGGCGCTGACCTGACGCCGCCAACGACCCACCGAGATCGCCCATGAGTAACGATATATCCCACCAGGACAACGACTACGACTTGCGCTTCGGGGGCATTCGCCGCCTATATGGAGCGACCGCCGCCCAACGCCTCGCCCGCGCCCACGTGGTGGTGGTCGGAGTGGGTGGCGTCGGCAGCTGGGCGGTGGAGGCGCTGGCGCGAAGTGGTATCGGCAAGTTGACCTTGATCGACCTCGATGACGTCTGCGTGTCCAACATCAATCGTCAACTGCACGCACTGGACGGCACCATCGGTCGTCCCAAGGTGGAGGTACTGGCCGAGCGCTGCCGAGCCATTCACCCCTGTATCGAGGTAGTGACCGATGTGGCCTTCGCCACGCCCACCAATCTCGCCGAGCGCATTCCTGCCGATGCCGATCACCTGATCGACGCCATCGACAGCGTGGTGGCCAAGGCCGCGTTGATCGCATGGTGCAAGCGCCGCAAGCTGCCCCTGACGGTGACCGGCGCCGCCGGTGGCCAGACCGACCCTACGCGAATCAAGGTCGCCGACCTGACCCGCACGGAACACGACCCGCTGCTGGCCAAGGTTCGCTCACGCTTGCGCCGAGACCATGGCTTCTCGCGCAACCCCAAGCGACGCTTCAGCGTCGAGTGCGTCTACTCCGACGAACAGCTGGTCTATCCCGGACAGGATGGCGAGGTCTGTCACACCAAACCTGGTGCCGGTGAGGCCACTCGATTGGATTGTGAAGGCGGTTTCGGCGCCGCCACCTTTGTCACCGGCAGCTTCGGCTTTGTCGCCGCTTCCCGTGCGCTGGCCAGACTCACCCGGGTCAACTGAGCAAGCGCCTTGCCACACCGCCAGACACCTTACGGGCCAGCCACGCCACGGGCCTCACGAAAAAGCCCAGCCCGAAGGAAGTCCGGCGTCCATCATGTCAGGAGACGAGCATGACACCCCTTTCCCATCCTCCGGTACCCGGCATCTATCGCCACTACAAGGGCGCGCTTTACGAGGTCTGCGGCGTCGCCCAGCACAGCGAGAACGAGGAGGCGCTGGTGGTCTACCGCGCGCTGTATGGCGACTACGGCCTGTGGGTACGTCCGCTGGCAATGTTCTGCGAAACCGTTCAGGTCGACGGGGAGAACCGACCGCGCTTTGCCCTCGAGAAGGCATTTTGAACGACAACAAGGCGATTTTTAACGCCGTATCACCAAGCGCAGGCACTTTTCGTGCAAGCCCTAGGCAGTAAAGCCGCCATCGACGGTATATTGTGATCCCGTCACAAAGGCGGCCTCATCGGAAAGCAGGAACGCCACGACATTGGCCACTTCCTCCGACGTTCCGATACGCCCGATGGGATGCAGCGCAGCAAGCGATTGATATTCTTCACGGCTCAACGCATCAAGCAGCGGCGTGTCGATGTAGCCGGGATGCACGGAGTTGATGCGAACGCCCTGGGCGGAATACTGAAGTGCTGCACTTTTGGTCAACCCCGATACCGCGTGCTTTGCCGCGGCATACGGCACATAGTTAGGCGTACCCAAGAGGCCCAGGACGGACGCTGTATTCACGATGGCCCCACCGCCACCCGCAACAATGGCGGGAATCTGGAATTTCAGGCCATAGAAAACCGCATCAAGGTTGATATCGATGAGCTGCTTGTACGCCTCGATATCGACGTCGTGCAATGGCCCTTGCGGGCCGATGATGCCGGCATTGTTGAACGCTAGCTGCAAAGCCCCGAATTCTTCGACGGCAAACGCCACCGCGGCCTCATTCACGGCGGGTAACGTGAAGTCTCCGCCGAATGCGACCGCCTTGCCACCCGCTGCAGCGATCTCGTCCACTACCGCCAAGGCAGCCTGTTCGTGCAGGTCTGCGACGATCACCGCCGCGCCTTCGGCGGCTAACTTGACGGCTGTCGCCTTCCCGATCCCGGAGGCCGCGCCAGTGAGCAGTGCTGTCTTTCCCTCGAACCGAATCGACATGAGTCTTCTCCCTTCTGCAGGGGACATGCGTGCGTACGCAGCAGGCGTACATCGCACAGCGTCGTAGCCTCTCAGTGCTCAGGTTGCTGCGCATCAAGCAGATTAGCAGACGGCCAGCCGCGCGCTGGCCTCAAGGTATCGCTCCGGCAGGCCGATAGCCGGCTTGATCATGGCCAAACGCGGGACGCGGCTCACCGCATGGGCCCTCGCGAAGTGGCATCGCGCTTCACCGCCACCTTGACGGCCTCCCGATAGAGCACAGTTATCTCCATCAGGCGCACGTGTGCGGCAGTGCCTTCGAAGAGTAGGACTGCGAGTTCCCGCGTCCACTGGCTCACCAGAAAAGGCCGACCCCAGTGCGCGCCAAGCGCGATCTAGGTGCTACGCCCAGGACTCACCGCTGTGTGGGTGGCCTGTCCTACTCGTGATCAGGGATCTTCTGATCAGCCTGATCGAGGGGGAGCAATTGCTCCCATTTCCGGGTCGGCGTCACAAGCAAAAGGGGAGGCCAATGGCCTCCCCTTTTTTGACATTCTGGATTTAGACATTCTGCGCTTAAACATCCAATGCCTCATCCAACGCCTGGACATCCAGCACCGCATCAGGCGCTGGATAATGTCACAGGTTACTCTTCGCCGCCGGCTTCCTGCATTTGCTTGTGCAAATAGTTCTGCAGGCCGACCTTGTCGATCAGGCCAAGCTCGGTCTCGATGATGTCGATGTGCTCTTCCTCGTCGTCGAGGATCTTCTGGAACAGATCACGGCTGACGTAGTCCCTCACCTGCTCGCAGTAGGTGATGGCTTCGATCAGATCATTGCGACCCGTGTGCTCTGCCGCCAGGTCAGCCTCGAGCATTTCGCGAGTGTCTTCGCCAATGTGCAGCTTGCCCAGGTCCTGCAGGTTGGGAATCCCTTCGAGGAACAGAATGCGCTCGATCAGGGTATCAGCGTGGCGCATTTCCTCGATGGACTCGTCGTACTCCCACTTCGCCAGGCGCGCCAGGCCCCAGTCCTTGTACATCTTGGCATGGAGAAAGTACTGGTTGATGGCCACCAGCTCGTTGCCCAGCACGGTGTTCAAATGCTGAATGACCTTGGGATCGCCTTTCATGGGAAGCTCCTCATTGCTTGTCGGTGGTGACCGACCATGCGTTGCCAGTCGACTTGCTATCAATGAACGAGGCTCTGCTACCGCCCCGTTTGCGTATCGTTATTGGACTGCCATCCGCCGGGGGCATTGCCTCCCGCCTCAAGCATGACCAACACACTGGCACGACAAAAGTAGCCCTACCAGCTCCTGTTAAGAAGCAGTATAGGCTACGAATGAGAAAATTCAATCAAATCAATAACTTGATAAAAAGAACTACAACGATATTGATTGCCAATTCAGGCGAGAGAGACCCTCGACAAGACTGCTGGCGGCTGCCATAACCGTCTCAGGATCAACCGCTTACACCGCCACTTACACCGCATAGGCGAGCGATTCCAGCTCGACGCTCGTGGCTTCCTGGATGGCATCACGGGTGATTTGTTTGCCTACACAGGCACACTTGCCGCACTGAGTGCCACAACCAGTCTCGCGTTGCACCTGGCGCCAGCTGCGCGCACCGTCGTCGACGCTCTGACGAATCTGGCGGTCACTGACCCCTTTGCACAGGCATACGTACATTGCCATCTCTCCTGAATCACTATAGGCAATGTAAATGATTCCCATAGAGGTACGCAACCTTTTCGAGAGTTATTCGTATTCGCTTTCGCTAAAGATATGAATTTCCATGATTCCGCTCAACTTCTGACGCCGCCGTTCAGGCAAGACGTCAGCGTGCGAGGCCCATAACGGACGTAAAAAGAAGAAAGGCCAGACAGGAGAAAGCAGGTGAAGGACTCACCAGGAAGAGGATGGGCCGTGCACAAGGCAGGCCTGGACCACGAACGCTGCGACGCCCGCGCGAGCCATCACGCGTCCATCAAGACCGTTTAGGCAGCACCACGACTTGGGTACCGGAGGCCAGGTCCGCCCAGCTGCGTCGCTCGCCGTCAAATACTACCCAGATGTGCCCAAGCCCCAAAGGCAGAAAGGACACCGCCCCTACCGCAAACCGCACCATGGTCTGACGCAAGCTGATAGGCGCCCCGTCACTCGTCTGCACCCGCAAGCGCCACGCCTGCATGCCCAGAGTCATGCCGCCGCGGCGCCAGAAGAAAGCGAAGAAGGCAAACGCCGCGGCTACCAGCAGCAGCCTGAGACTGAACACTTGCCACACACCAGCGCCTACCTCTGCCGGTGCCAGCCCCAGTACCTTGCGCACCACCAGCACGTGCAGCGTGGTAATGGCGATCCAGATGGCGAGCAGCAGAAAACCGTCGTAAAGCATGGCACCGAGGCGGCGCCCGAGCCCCGCCGGCCAGACATCATCAAGATCGGTAAAGCGTCGATTCATGGCAATTGCTCGACCACATCAGCGCACGCCGGCAGAGTGCCCGCGCGCATAGCCTAACCACAGACACCGGCCCAGCCGGTATCCTCCACGCATCAACCGGATCGTCTCAGCAGGTGCAGGCCCAGCAGGGCGCACACCAATGTAGGTGCAAGCACCGCCCAGGCAGGAGAGAAACCGAACACGGTAGACGCAGGCGCCAGCAGGTCCTGCAGGTACTTGAACACCAGTCCGGTAATCACGCCGTAGAACACCCGTGTGCCAGCGGCTACTGTCCGCAATGGACCAAACACAAAGGACGCTGCCACCAGGACCAGTGACGCCATGGTCAAGGGCATCAGCATCTTCTGCCAGAAGTACAAAAGCGGCTGGGTAGCATCCAGGCCCTGGTCATCCAGGTAACTGGCATACGCCCACAGCTCACTGGGCGCCTGGGTTTCCACATCCCGCAGCAGCCGCGAAAGCTGGGTCGGCGACAGACTGGTTTCCCAGCGCTGGTCCGGCACCTTGATGACCTCGGTGCGATCATCAGTGAAGCGAGTGACTTCTACCTGTTGCAGCTGCCAGTGCTGCCCCTGCCAGACCGCTCGATGGGCCGTCGTCACCGACTCCAGGCGATGGCCATCAAACTCATAGCGAGTCAGATCCAGCACGGTATCGTCGGCGCGTATGGCACCAAATCGATAGAAATCGTCGCCTTCGCGCTGCCAGCCGCCACGCTCGGTGACCACGGCGCCCTCGCCTTGCATCTGCTGTACCTTCCAGGCGTGGGCAAACTGCTCCGTGCGTGGGCTGACGAACTCGGCCACCGTCAATACGATCACCACCACCAGAATGATGGGCTTCATGACGCCCCAGACGATCCGCGCCAACGAACGGCCCGCTGCGCGCATGACGGTCAGCTCGTTGTTGGAGGCCATGCTGCCAAGTCCGATCAACGCACCGATCAGTACGCCTACCGGCGCATATTGGTAGAAGCGCCAGGGCAGCCTCAAACACAGAAACAGGAACACCTCGAAGGCGCCATAGCCTCCCTCGATGTCTCCCAGATCGTCGATGTAGGTGATGATGAGGTCGAGACCCAGCAACACCACCTGTACCACCAGAATGGCACCCAGCACATTGCGGGCGATGTAGCCGTCCAGCCGATCGAGAATCATCCGCTCATTCCCTTGCGTTGGGCGTTGAATGCCAGGCCCAGGCCAAGCAACAGAAAGCCTGCGTGAATAGGCCACATGCCGATGATGGCCGGCAGCGTCCCACCACCGATGGCATCCATGGCGGCCAGCAGCATGCTGAGATAGGCCACATAGAGAAAGATCGCCGGCAACAGCTTGGCGAAGCGCCCCTGACGTGGATTGACCCGCGACAGGGGTTGGGCAAGTAACGTCAGCACAAACACCATCAACGGCGCCCCCAGGCGCCACTGCAGCTGCGCCTTGGCTTCCGGGGTGGGGTCCGCGAGCAGCGCTGGGGTAGTGGCAAACTCGGCCGAGTCCGTTTCTACGGCCTCGACTGCCCGGGCCAGGCGGACGGCATAGGTGCCGAACTCCAGCCGCTCGGCATCGGCACGCCCTGCTTCCGCGCTGTAGCGCTCACCATCTTCCAGCACCAGATAGCGGCTACCGGTATCCGGGTCCACCGTCTGGTATCCCTGGGTCGCCCGGGTCACCACGCTTTCGGGAGACCCGTCGCTGCGTTTCTGGCGCTCGCTGATAAACACCTCCTGCATGCGCTCGCCGTCTGCCGAGACGTCGCTGGCATAGGCAATGCGGCCACTGCCGAACTCCTGGAAGCGTCCGGGCGCCAGCGCCGAGAAATCAAGCTTGCTGCGCTGCTCTTCCAGTACCAGCTCGTTGTGCAGCGCACCGGCCGGCGTCAACCACAGACTGAACATCCCCACCAGCACCGCCACCAGAGTGGCCGGGACCAGGCTGACCGTCAGCAGCCGATTGGGACTGGTGCCGCAGGCCACCAGTACCGTGATTTCGCTGTTCAAGTAGAGCTGGCCATAGGCCAACAGGATGCCCAGGAAAAATGCCAGTGGAAGAATCAGCTCAAGAAAGCCGGGCATGTGGTAGAGCATCAGAGAGCCAAGAATGCTCGCGGGTATCTCGCCCTCAGCCGCATTGGCAAAGTAACGGATGAAACGGCTACCCATGATGACCAGCAACAGCACGCCAGCCACTGCCGACATGGTCAGCAGGATTTCACGGGTAAGATAACGAAAAATGATCAATGCACACTCCTGGCCATGGGCATTCCCAGCTGTCTTCCTTGCTCCAGTGTAACCCCGGGGCGAGTCGCCTTGCCTGAGGCGTTGCCTGATCCCGCCAACGCTAACGGCGGCCATGCAATCCACAGGGTGCTTGGGTACACTGGGTGGACTCGGCATCGTGCCGGCATTATCCAGAATCCCCCTACGCTTGTCTTGTGGAGTCAGCATGGAATTCCCTGTAAAGACGGCCAATCCGGTCAAGATCGAGACTGCCTGCCTGGTTATCCCGGTGTTCAAGGACGGCCAGCTCACCCCTGCCGCAGCCAAGCTCGATGACGCCAGCGAGCGCCTGATTGGACAGCTGATCGAGCGCGGCGACTTCAACGCCAAGCTGGGCAACGTTCAGCTGGTGCCCTTCGCACCGGGTCTGTCTGCCGACCGCCTGCTGCTGGTCGGCTTCGGCGATCGCGCAAAATGTCAGGAAGGTGCCTTCTGCAAGGCCGTCGATGCCGCCTTCGCGGCGCTGTCCCAGCTCACCATCGATGAAGTCTCGGTCGCTCTCACCGATGTGCCGGTCGATGACCGCGACGTCGACTGGAAGGCCCACAAGATTGCCGAAAGCGCACTCCGCGCCAGCTACCGCTTC
Source organism: Halomonas sp. DP4Y7-1 (assembly GCF_019800705.1). NCBI lineage: Bacteria > Pseudomonadati > Pseudomonadota > Gammaproteobacteria > Oceanospirillales > Halomonadaceae > Halomonas > Halomonas sp. DP4Y7-1. The sequence goes on from NZ_JAHVKS010000002.1 coordinate 547,684, forward strand.
ACCGACTTCAAGAAGGACGCCGGTCCTGCCCCGAGCCTCAAGAGCGTGTCGATTCTGCTCAGCGAGGGCGATGACCGCGCCTCTGCCGAAGAAGGCGCTCGTCAAGGCGCCGCTGTCGGCACCGGCATCAACCTGGCGCGTCAACTCGGCAATCTGCCCGGCAATGTGTGCACGCCGCGTTATCTGGCCAGCGAGGCCGAGCGCCTGGCGGCAGAGTCCGCGGGTGCCCTGACCACCGAGATCCTCGATGAAGAGGCATTGGAAGCGCTTGGCGCTCACTCGCTGTTGTCGGTTGGCCATGGCAGCGATGAACCCTCGCGGTTGATCGTAATGCGCTACCAGGGGGCTGACGACGAGAACGAAGCCCCCCACGTCCTGGTCGGCAAGGGCATCACTTTCGACACTGGTGGTATCTCGTTGAAGCCTGGCGCGGGCATGGACGAGATGAAGTTCGACATGTGCGGTGCCGCCAGCGTGTTCGGCACCGTGGCCTCCGTGCTGGCCATCAAGCCGAAGATCAATCTGGTGGCCATCGTCGCAGCGGCAGAAAACATGCCCAGCGGTCGTGCAACCAAGCCTGGCGACATCATCAAGACGCTGAAGGGGCTGTCGGTGGAGGTGCTCAACACCGACGCCGAAGGCCGCCTGGTCCTGTGCGACGCCCTGACCTATGCCGAGCGCTTTGAACCCGCCAGTGTCGTCGATATCGCCACCCTGACAGGCGCCGCCATCATCGCCCTGGGTCATCACGCCACCGGCCTGATGTCCAACGATGACGATCTGGCCCTGGACCTGCTCGATGCCGGCGAGACCGCCTGGGATCGCGCCTGGCACCTGCCGCTGTGGGACGAGTACCAGGAGCAGCTGGACTCCAACTTCGCCGACCTCGCCAACATTGGCGGGCGTCCGGCGGGGACCATCACCGCCGGCTGCTTCCTGTCACGCTTTGCCACCGACTTCCCCTGGGCACACCTGGATATCGCCGGCACCGCCTGGAACAGCGGCGCCGCCAAGGGTGCCACCGGTCGGCCGGTAGGCCTGTTGACCCGCTACCTGCTCGACCGCGAGTCAGAGGTCGTCGCCAGCGACGACTGAAACAGCGTCTGTCAGGCCAGGCGGTCTGCACTGACAACCCAGGCAGCGCCAGCCCCACGACAGTGATGCTGCCTTGTGACCATGACCAGGCTTCCCCGACAGGGGGAGCCTGTGTCATTCTGGCTCTATCGGCAGGAGCGCATTCTGCCCGCCCCATCCTGGTCGAGCCCCTGACTCGACCCCGATCCGCTGTCGCCGCTTGCCATTGCGGCGCGATACGATTCTGGAGAACGACCCGTGTCCATCCAAGGCTTCTCGCTCGAGCCCAACGCCAACGCTACCGATGCGAGCATCCGCAACACTATTCTCGAGAACCCGGGCTTCGGTCGTCACTTTACCGACCACATGGCTCACATCCGTTGGACCGAAGACGCCGGCTTCCACGGTCATCAGGTACGCCCTTACGGCCCGCTATCGCTGGACCCGGCGGCATCCGTGCTGCATTACGCCCAGGAAATCTTCGAGGGCATGAAGGCCTACCGCCATGCCGATGGCAGCGTCTGGACCTTCCGCCCCGAGAAAAATGCCGCACGCTTCCGTGCCAGCGCTCGTCGCCTGGCCTTGCCGGAACTCTCCGACGAGGACTTTATCGGAGCCATCAAGGCGCTGGTTGCCCAGGACGTCGAGTGGGTACCGACGCCGGCAAGCGAGGCTGAAGAGTCCAGCCTTTATCTGCGTCCCTTCATGATTGCCTCCGAGGCCTTCCTGGGTGTGCGTCCCTCCAAGGAAGTGGATTTCTACGTTATCGCTGCACCGGCCTCGGCGTACTTCAAGGGCGGCATCAAGCCGGTGTCCATCTGGCTGTCCTCCAACTACAACCGTGCGGCCCCCGGCGGCACCGGTTCTGCCAAGTGCGGCGGCAACTACGCGGCGTCACTGCTGGCTCAAAAAGAAGCCTTCGACCACGGCTGCGACCAGGTTGCTTTCCTCGACGCTGTCGAGAACACCTGGGTCGAGGAACTCGGTGGCATGAACCTGTTCTTTGTCACCCGTGACGGGCGCCTGGTCACGCCCCGCCTGACGGGCACCATTCTCGAGGGCGTCACCCGAGACTCCATGCTGCAGCTGGCCCGTGACGAAGGCCTGACCCCGGAAGAGCGTCCCATCAGCATTGATGAATGGCGCGACGGCGTCGCGTCCGGCGAGATCACCGAGGTGTTCGCCTGCGGTACCGCGGCGGTGATCACGTCCATTGGTCGACTGGTCAGTGAAGACGGCGTCATCGAGCACTCAGGCAGCAATGAAGTGGCCAGTCGTCTGCGCAAACGCCTGCTGGACATCCAGTATGGTCGCGTCGAGGACACCCACGGCTGGTTGACGCGACTGGTCTAGCACCCGCCGTTCCCCCAACCGCCTCAAGCCACTTCAGACAACAGGCCGCCTGCGGGCGGCCTTTGCCGAGTTTTCAGGTCAGATTGCATGACCAAGATCGACTTCTACATCCTTCCCGACACCACGCTGGAGGCGCGTATCGCCTTCGCCTGCCGGCTGACCGAAACCATCGCACGCAAGGGCTACCGTCTTTACCTTTACGCCGAGGACGAAGCCATGGCCCGCGAGCTGGATGAACGCCTGTGGGACTTCCGCCCAGACGCCTTCGTCCCCCACGTCCTTGAAGGCAGCGACGACGCCAGCATCGAAGCGGCCAAGCGTGTGGCTGTGACCATCGGCTGGGAAGGCCCGCCGGCAAGCCTGGACCCGCCTCCCCAGGCCATGCTCAACCTGTCGCCGGAGATTCCCGAGTGGTTCTCCCGCTTCGAGCGGGTGGCAGAAATCATCAACCAGCATCAGGACGTGCTGACGGCCAAGCGCGAGTGCTGGAAGACCTACAAGCAGCGCGGCTATCCCGTCACCCCGCACCAGCTAAAGGGTCAGGGGTAAGTACCGTCTTATTCGCCAGCCGATACCCTGACGCCCTGCTTCAGTTCAGGGTATAATCGACGCCATTTTTCGCAGGCCTCGCTCTCGCCAGCGCTCCGTCGGGACGCGTCACGCACGCTCTTGTCAGGCGCGCTGACTCGAGCAGAAGGCCAGCCATCGAACGTCCCGCCCACCCTCGCCATGGCAAGGCCATGATGTCGTCAGGGCGCCGCCAGCAAGAGCATTCCATGGAAAAGACCTACCAACCCGAAAGCATCGAAACCCGCTGGTACCAACGCTGGGAAGAAGACGGCCGCTTTACCCCGTCGGGCGAGGGTGACCCCTTCGCCATCATGATTCCGCCGCCCAACGTGACCGGTAGCCTGCACATGGGCCACGCTTTCCAGGACACCATCATGGATACCCTGATCCGCTGGCGGCGGATGCAGGGCCGCAACACCCTGTGGCAGGTGGGTACCGACCATGCAGGCATCGCCACGCAGATGCTGGTAGAGCGCAAGATCGCCGCAGAGGAAGGCAAGACCCGCCACGATCTGGGCCGCGACGCCTTCATCGACAAGGTATGGGAGTGGAAACACGAATCCGGCGGGCATATCACTCGTCAGCTCCGCCGCATGGGCGCCAGCCTCGACTGGAGCCGCGAGCGCTTCACCATGGACGACGGCTTCTACAAGGCCGTACAGGAAGTCTTCGTGCGCCTCTACGAAGAGGACCTGGTCTACCGTGGCAAGCGCCTGGTCAACTGGGACCCGACCCTGAACACCGCGATCTCGGACCTTGAGGTAGAGAACCGCGACCAGCAGGGCCAGTTCTGGCACTTCCGTTACCCTCTGGCCGATGGCGTCACCACCGATGCGGGCCTCGACCACTTGGTGGTCGCCACCACTCGTCCCGAGACGCTGCTCGGCGATAGCGCCGTCGCCGTCAATCCCAAGGATGAGCGCTACGCCTCGCTGGTCGGCAAGTTTGTCGAACTGCCGCTGGTCGGTCGCCGCATTCCCATCGTCGCCGATGAACATGCCGACATGGACAAGGGCTCTGGCTGCGTCAAGATCACCCCGGCCCACGACTTCAATGACTATGAGGTCGGCAAGCGTGCTGGCCTGCCGCTGATCAACGTCTTCTCCAAGACCGCCCATATTCTCGAGTCTGCAGAAGCCTTTGATATTCAGGGCCGCCCCCTTGGCGATATCGACACCGCGCTGCCCGCGGCCTACGCCGGACTCGACCGCTTCGCCGCACGCAAGGCGGTGGTGGCCGACATGGATGCCCAGGGCCTGCTGGAGAAGACCGAAACCGTCAACAATACCCTGCCCTACGGCGATCGTTCCGGTGACGTGATCGAACCGCTGTTGACCGATCAATGGTTCGTGGCGGTGGAGACCCTGGCCAAGCCCGCCATCGAGGCGGTCGAGAACGGCGACATCCAGTTCGTGCCCAAGAACTACGAGAACATGTACTTCTCGTGGATGCGCGACCTGCAGGACTGGTGCATCTCACGCCAGCTGTGGTGGGGCCACCGCATTCCCGCCTGGTACGACGACGAAGGCAACGTCTATGTAGCGCGCACCGAGGCCGAGGCCCGCGACAAGCATGGCATCGCAAGCGACGTCGCCCTGACCCAAGACGAGGACGTGCTCGACACCTGGTTCAGCTCCGGCTTGTGGACCTTCGGCACCCTGGGCTGGCCCGAACAGACCGACGAGCTCAAGACCTTCCATCCCAGCAGCGTGCTGGTGACCGGTTTCGATATCATCTTCTTCTGGGTCGCGCGGATGATCATGCTGACCCTCAAGTTCACTGACGAAGTGCCGTTCAAGACGGTCTATGTCCATGGTCTGGTGCGTGATGGCCAGGGCCAGAAGATGTCCAAGTCCAAGGGTAACGTGCTGGACCCGATCGACCTGATCGACGGCATCGACCTGGAAGCGCTGGTGGAAAAGCGCACCGGCAACATGATGCAACCGCAGAAGGCCAAGGCCATCGCCAAGGCGACGCGCTCGGAATTCCCCGATGGCATTGAAGCCCATGGCACCGATGCCTTGCGCTACACCTTCCTGTCCCAGGCCACTACCGGTCGTGATATCAAGTTCGACATGGGCCGGCTGGACGGTTATCGCAACTTCTGCAACAAGTTGTGGAACGCCTCACGCTACGTGTTGATGAATACCGAAGGCGAAGACTGTGGCCGCCATGGGGAAGACGTCGAACTGTCCCTGGCCGACCGCTGGATCGAGGCCCGCCTGACCCAGACCATCACCCAGGTGACCCGGGCGATGGAAGAGTTTCGCTTTGACCATGCGTCGCAGGCGCTCTACGACTTCGTCTGGAACGAGTACTGCGACTGGTACGTCGAGCTCTCCAAGCCGGTGCTGTGGGACGAAAGTGCCAGCGAAGCCGCCAAGCGCGGCACTCGCCGCACCCTGGTGCGGGTGCTGGAGTCCATCCTGCGTCTGGCGCATCCCATGATGCCGTACATCTCCGAGGAGATCTGGCAGCGCGTGGCGCCGTTGGCCGGCACTCTCGAGGGCGACAACGACTCGCTGATGGCCAAGGCCTGGCCGCTGGCCGACGACGCCCTGATCGACCAGGACGCCATTCGCGATATCGAATGGCTGAAGGGCGTGATCGTGGCGGTACGTAACATTCGCGCCGAGATGAACATCGCCCCAGGCAAACCGCTTGATGCGGTACTGACCAAGGGCAGCGAGGCCGATCGTACACGCTTGTCCGACAACCGTCTGTTCCTGTCGAAGCTGGCCAAGCTCGCGTCCATCGAATGGCTGGAGGACGCAAGCCAAGCCCCGCTGTCCGCCACTCAGCTGGTGGGTGAGATGGAAGTGCTGGTGCCGATGGCCGACCTGATCGACAAGGACGCCGAACTGGCACGTCTGGGCAAGGAGATCGACAAACAGGACAAGCTGATCATGGGCGTCGAGAAGAAACTCGCCAACGAAGGCTTCGTGGCCAAGGCGCCGGCGGCGGTCATCGACAAGGAGCGCGGCAAGCTCGAGGAGTATCAGGCCGCTCGTCGTGTGCTGGTCGAGCAGCGCGAGAAAATCGCCGCGCTGTAGCCTTCATCAGCGCCCGCCCCCGCGCCATCATCAGCGCCCGCCCAAGCGCCGTAAGCAACACCCGCCCATCGGCCTGACATCGACCCCGCCCCTCGCACTGGCGGGGTCGATGCCTTGGGGCCGGCGCTCAGCCGGCAGCCTGGCTGGCCAGCGAGCGTCGTGCCAACTCCACGGCCGACGCCACCGCCGTCCTGGCCTGGGGGCTGTTCTTCCAACAGGTACTGCCAAGCATCGACGCCACCTGTTCAACGATGTCTGGCATCTCGTACTCGGCCAACGCCTCGAAAGAGTCGATGCCGATCTCCTCGAAGCGCTGCACGACGCTCGGTCCTACCCCGCGCAGCTCAAGCAGCGCCGCCCGTTCCTGGTCAGTGAATGCCATGCTGTCTCTCCGTGTGTTGTCGGCTTCCCCGTCGACACCATCAGCATAGGCATTGCGCGCTAGTGGCCCGCTGCCACATACCACTGACGCACAGGCGCGGCGTCTTGCCCCCTCATGCATCAGCTGGCGTCGCGGAACCCACCCAGCACCAGCGAGTTGGGGCCAAAGAACACCAGGCGGTCATGGTCGATCAGATAGCGGTAGGCGTTGTCGAGCATATCGCGAACCTGCTGGGCCCCCTGGGGGTTGGCACAGGCCATGCGGGTAGCCGTCAGCTCGCTGAAGTCGATCCGCTGACTGTCGCCAAAGCGCACGCTACCGGTAAATCGATTGCAGCCGTCACTGCCACTGACGCTGCCGTCACGGGCGACTTCAAAATAGGGCTTGTTGGGCATGCTGAGCCGATCACTGGTACCGACCAGCAGCAGGTTCCAGCGCTTGCCGACCACCGGGCTGGATACGCTACCTGGTGCTGCGGTGCCGCCGCCGTCGACAGTGGACGAAGGCTGACTGGAACAGGCTCCCAGGGCCAGGGCGCAAACGCTGAGAGCGGTGATACGACGAAGTCGTGGCAGAACCATTCGTAGCAGAACCATGCTATCTTCCTTGCAGCTTTATCATCAGGATGCCGCCTAATATGCCAGAAAACCGCGCCATCTCGCCCGGTTTTGTCCAAATCTCTTGGGCACTGCGCTATCGGCACGGTGTTCTGTCATGGCCACTCAAGCCCATCGTGAAAAGGACCTCACCATGCTCAAAGCCCTCGACAACGACGACCTGGGAAAGCTGATCCTGCGCCTGGCGCTGGGCATCATGATCCTGCTCCACGGCATCAACAAACTGATCAATCCAGGCAGCCTTTCCTGGATCGGCGACACTCTGGCCTCCCATGGATTACCGACGGTGCTGGCCTACGGCGTTCTGCTGGGCGAGGTCGTCGCTCCGTTGATGGCGATTCTGGGCTGGAACACCCGCATCGCGGGCCTTTTGATCGCAGGCAACATGGTCGTGGCCATCTACCTGGCTCATATGAGCGAATTGTTCAGTCTGGCCAGCAGCGGCGGCTGGGCCCTGGAGCTGCAGGGCATGTTCCTGTTTGGCGCCTTGGCCATGATGTTCCTCGGTAGCGGCCGCACCGCGCTCAAGCCCGACTGAGCGCTACAGCGCCTTCTCGCTTTCAAGCAACGCCACATCCTCGCCATCCCGCGTTCCCCGACACCGCCCACCTCCCAGGCGGTGTCCTGTTGCCGTCGCCCGTCCAGCACCAGCACGTCCGGGCCGAGTTCAACTAACGTCGAACGTCTCCTTGATGAGTGTCATCTAGCCCTTGGCTTAACTGTGCGTAAATAAGCAGGACACGTTCAGGTTTGCTCTCTCGCGAGAGAAGACGTTTTGCCCTAGCCGACACACGGAGCCCATCATGCTCGCGTTCAAGCCCATCCCCGCCCTGGTCGCCATTGCCCTGGGCCTGGCGATCTGGTTTGCCGTCCCTATTCCAGACGGCGTCACCCCCGAAGCCTGGCACCTGCTGGCGATCTTTGTCGCCACCATCGCTGCCATCATTGGCAAGACCATGCGCATCGGCGCCCTGGCCATCATCGCCATCACCCTGGTGGCTCTGACCGGCGTCACCAATCCGGACAACTCCAAGGCCGCGGTAGCGGATGCCCTGTCGGGGTTTTCCAACCCGCTGATCTGGCTGATCGGCCTGGCCATCATGATCTCGCGGGGGCTGGCCAAGACAGGGCTTGGCAACCGCATTGGCTACGCCTTTATCGCCGCCTTCGGCAAGCGCACACTGGGCATCGGCTACGCTCTTTCCCTGGCCGAGCTGACCATCGCGCCGATTACCCCCAGCAACACGGCAAGGGGCGGGGGCATCATGCACCCGATCATGCGTTCCATTGCTGACAGCTTCGGCTCGTCACCTGACGCCGGTACCAGCAAGAAGATCGGTGAGTATCTGGCGCTGGTGAACTATCACGCCAACCCGATCACCTCGGCCATGTTCATCACCGCCACTGCCCCCAACCCCTTGATCGTCGACCTGATCGCCAAGGCCACAGGCTCCGCCATCTCGATCACCTGGACCCAATGGGCACTGGCGGCACTCCTTCCTGGCCTGGTCGCTATCGCCCTGATGCCAGCGGTGCTCTACGTACTGTATCCCCCGGAGCTCAAGCGTACTCCCGACGCTACCTCCTTCGCCCGCAAGCAGCTGGATGACATGGGCGCCCTGACTCGCGCCGAGAAAATCATGATTGGTGTGTTCGGTCTGCTGCTGACGCTTTGGGCAGGCATCCCGGCCATGCTGTTTGGCCCCGAGTTCAAGGTCAACTCGACCACCGTGGCGCTGCTCGGTCTGTCTATCCTGCTGGTAACGGACGTGCTGACCTGGGATGACATCCTTGGCGAAAAATCCGCCTGGGACACCATCGTGTGGTTCGCCGCCCTGGTCATGATGGCAAGTTTCCTGGGCAAGCTGGGACTGATTGGATGGTTCTCTGGCGTCATCGAAGAAGGCATCGGTAGCCTCCAGATGGGCTGGTTCGGCATGGCGCTGGCGCTGACCGCTGTGTACTTCTATGCCCACTACTTCTTTGCCAGTACCACCGCCCATATCACCGCCATGTACGCCGCCTTCCTGGCTGCCGGCATGGCGCTCGGCATCCCTACCCTTTACATCGCCCTGCTGCTGGCCGGCGCATCATCCTTGATGATGTCGCTGACCCACTACGCCACCGGCACCGCGCCGATCATCTTCGGCTCAGGCTATGTGGAACTCGGCACCTGGTGGAAGGCCGGCTTCATCATGAGTATCGTCAACCTCACCATCTGGATCGGGGTCGGCAGCCTGTGGTGGAAGGTGCTCGGCTACTGGTAAGCCCACCTTGCGATCCGTGATCCGACCTCGAGACGCCACCGCCTTGCGGTGGCGTCGCCGTCTGGCCTGTCGGGTGGCTTGCCTGGCGTCTCTTCCCGGCGCAGAATCGACAGCGACAGGATGTCGTTTCTGTATCGTCTGGAGGTTGGCCATGGATTTCCTCTCCCCCGCGCTATGGTGGCTGCTCGCAGGGCTCGCGGCCCTGATCCTCGAGCTGCTCAGTGGCTCCTACGTATTGCTTGCCTTGGCGGCGGCATTGATCGCGGGATCCCTGGTCGCCTGGTCGGGTGGCGACATCATCATGCAGCTGATCGCCTTTGCGGTGGCCTGCGGTGTGCTCGTTCCCCTGGCTATCTGGCGCCTGCGCAAGCGTCGCTACGGCCCCCACCCAACGTTTGGCGTGGCCGGTGGCGGCACCCGCCAGGGTGAGCGCTTCGTGCTGGTCAGCCGGGATTTTGACGACGCTCCTTGCATCAAGCTGGACGGAGACCTGTTTCGTGCCTGTTTGGCACAAACCGATGCCGAGGCCCCTGCCCTGCGTCCGGGTGACGAGGTCATCCTGTTACGGTTTGAAGGAACTCAGGCCATCGTGCGCCCAGCCGGAGAAGGCTCCTGAGAGATCCGCTTGCCGTTACTCCTGTTCACGCATCCGGTCAGCGCTGTCGTCTCCTTCTATCGCATTCCCTAGCGCCAGCTCTAGCGCTTACCTATACGCTTCCCTATCCGCTTCCCTATCCGTTTCCCTATCCGTTTCCCTATCCGCTTCCCTATCCCGTGCAACCAACGAGCACGGATTCCCACGGCGGCACATCGCCGCTCCCGACGGGCAGCCAGGCCGGCTTGACGGATGATGCCCTTGCTACCAAGGAGGTGTTTGCATGTTGTTGAATGTCGTTAGCCCCGGCCTGTTGCTGGCCATCGTGGTGGTCGTCATTGCTCTGATCATGCTGATCAAGGGACTGGTGATCGTGCAGGAGTCCGAAGTGATCGTTATCGAGCGCCTCGGGGCTTACAACCGCACGTTGCAGAAAGGGGTGAATTTCATCATTCCCTTCTTCGACAAGCCCAGGCCCATGAAGATGGTGCGCTACATTCGTCAGGGCCAGGAATTCACCCCGGTACTGAGTCAGGAAACCCGCATCGATCTGCGCGAATCGGTCATGGACTTTCCGTCCCAGCCGGTGGTGACAACCGATAACGTGACGGTGCGTATCGATGGCGCCATCTATTTCCAGATCATCGATCCCGCCAATGCGGTCTACAAGATCGAGAACATGAGTCAGGCGGTCGAGGTGCTGGCCAAGACCACCTTGCGTTCCGTGGTGGGCCAAATGGAGCTGGACAAGATCTTCGAGTCCCGTGCCGAGGTCAACGCCAAGATCAAGGAACAGATGGAAGAACCGGCCTCCAAGTGGGGGGTGGCGATCAACCGTATAGAGGTGCAGGACATCGAGATGCCAGCAGAAGTGAAGGAGGCCATGCATCTGCAGATGTCAGCCGAGCGTCGCCGTAGGGCCACCGTAACCGAGGCCGAAGGCGACAAGGCAGCGGCGATTGCCAAGGCTCAGGGCCAGAAGGAATCCGCCATCCTCAATGCCCAGGGCGACAAGGAGTCCGCCATTCTTCGCGCCCAGGGAGAAAGTCGCTCGATCGAGCTGGTACTGAATGCCATGGGCGAGGGCGAAAAAAGCTCCAAGGCCGTCATCGGCTATCTGCTGGGTCAGTCTTACATCGCCATGCTGCCAGAGATGGCCAAGCAGGGTGAGCGGGTCTTCGTTCCCTACGAAAGCTCGGCCCTGCTAGGCGCCATGGGGGCCTTCCGTGATCTCAACGCCACCGACGAGGCACTGGGCGACATCGCACGCCGGGCAGCATCTGCCGGCGGACTGACCGGCGCGGCCAGCGCCCACGGCTGATGCCTTTCCCTCGCCGACAGCCCTTGCCGACAGCAACCGCTGAACAACGCCAACCCTACCGCCACGCGGCAGGGTTGGCGGCAAGGATGAGCGCTGCGCAGTTGGCACGCCCTGCCGCCACGCTTTGCCCCTACCAGCTCCCCGTGTTCTCCATGGATGCCCACGGCTCCTGGGGCGCAAGGGCATCGCCTTTTTGCAGCAGTTCCACCGAAATACCATCGGGGCTTCGCACAAAGGCCATATGACCGTCACGGGGAGGACGGTTGATGGTCACACCGTTGTCCTGGAGCTTCTGGCAAAGCCCATAGATATCATCGACACGGTAGGCCAGGTGGCCAAAATTCCGTCCGCCCTGATACTCCTCCGGATCCCAGTTCCAGGTCAGCTCAAGCTCAGGTGCCTGCAGCTCGCTGGAGCGCGACTCATCTTCTGGCGCCGCCAGAAAGACCAGGGTAAAGCGCCCCTTGTCGTTCTCCTTGCGCCGGACCTCCTTGAGGCCCAGCAGGTCGCAGTAGAAATGCAGCGACGCGTCGAGGTCGCTGACACGCACCATGGTGTGTAGAAATTGCATGGCCTGTATCTCCAAGTCAGGGGCTCTTCCTCACCGGCAGCGCAGACACCACTGCCGTTACGGATAGCGGGCCACTACCTTGGCGCGATCCTCCCCCGCTGTAAAGCTCAGCACGGCATAGTCATCCACGCGTCCGGTTTCCATGCCTGGGGAACCATGGGGCATACCGGGAACCGCCAACCCATCGATGTCTGGCGACGCTTGCTGGAGCCAGGTGAGCTGTTCGGCAGGTACGTGCCCTTCGATCAGGTACCGTTTGCCGGCGTCCGTGGTCAGCACAGCGGTATGACAGGATGCTAGAGCCATGGGAACGCCAAGTTCGCGTTTCACGGCCCCCATGTCGGCTTCTTCGAGCACCGACACCTCAAACCCCGCCGCTCTGACATGGTCGGCCCAGGCGCTACAGCAGCCGCAGTGGGGATCCTTGTGCATATCGATTCCAGCCGCCATGACCAGCGGACTGACAACGCCGAGCAACGCCGCGCCCAAGGCGCGCAAAGAGTGAGCCATCGCGTATGATCTCCTGAACAACGTAACGTCTGTGAGTCGACACAGCATCGCAGAAGGTCGTCAGAAGGGAAATGCCAGAACTCAACCATGAGGCACAGGCCCACCACACCTCCATCAAGACAATGCCGGCCAGAACGACAGTAGAAGATGGCATATACCGAGCCCCTTTACATCGCCTCCTTTAAGACGAACTCTCTGACGGTGGCCGCTTACCGAGGAATCCAGCGAATGAGTGAGTACTGCAACGTGGCACCGGGGCACCCCCTGCATGGGCCCTACCACGATACGGAATACGGGTTCCCCATCACCAGCGAGGCCGACTTGTTCGAACGACTGGTGCTGGAGATCAACCAGGCTGGGCTCTCCTGGCTGACGGTACTGAAGAAACGCGACGCCTTCCGCCATGCCTTCGACCACTTCGAGGTTGACCGGGTGGCCGCCTATGGCGATGAGGAGCGGGCGCGACTGCTCAATGATGCGGGCATCATCCGACATCGGCAGAAGATCGACGCGGTGATTCACAACGCCCAGGTGATCCAGCAACTACGCGTGTCTCACGGCGGTTTCGAGGCCTGGCTGAATGCCCATCACCCTCTTCCCCACGCACAGTGGGTCAAACTCTTCAGGCGACACTTCCGCTTCACCGGCCCCGAGATCGTCAAGGAATTTCTGATGAGTACCGGCTATCTCCCTGGGGCCCATCATGATCAGTGCCCGGTGCAGCAGCAGGTCTTGGCCGCCTCCCCGGCATGGACGCAAACCGCCTCCGACACCAACCCGCCCGGCTAAGCGGCGCCAGGAAGAGATAGTGGATTCACTGACACAAGCGACACTGGGCGCAGCCCTCGGCGGCGCGACACTAGGACGTCAACTCGGGCGAAAATCGCTGTTGGCCGGTGCCGTGGTCGGCAGCCTGCCGGACCTGGATGTGCTGATCGACTATGGCGACGCGGTCGCCAACGTCACCTACCATCGCGGCTTCAGCCACTCGCTGTTTGTGCTTACCGCTGTGTCACTGGCGCTCGCTTTTGCCGCCACGCGGCTTGGCAAGCGATGGGCGGTCACCGCGACGATACCCGCGTTGCGCTGGTGGCTGTTCTTCTGGCTATGTCTCATCACCCACCCCTTGCTGGATTCGCTGACCACCTACGGCACCCAGCTATGGTGGCCGCTTGAGGTGGTGGCACCCAGCGCCACGCCGCTGGTGTTCATCATTGATCCCGTGTACACCCTGGTACTGCTGGGTGCGCTAGGCGTGACCCTGTGGCCAGGCACCACGCGCTCTGCACTCCAGCGTGCCGCCAGCGCGGGGCTGATCATCTCGAGCCTGTATCTGCTGGCTGCGATGGGCGCCAAGAGCTGGGTAGAGCTGCGGGCACAAGCCGCGCTGGAGCGAATCGACATGGCCTCGGCGCAGGTGCTGGTCCAGCCGGCACCGTTCTCGACCCTGCTATGGCGAGTAACGGCCATCAAAGGTGATCGTCATGCCGAGATGCTGATCGGCCTGCTGGATGGTGACACCCAGCCTCAGGTAGAACTGTTCCAGCGCGGTGCAGCCCTGGAGAAAGCCGCCAAATCACTGGCCAGCGGCCAACGCCTGGAATGGTTTGCCGGGCCCTTTCTCCGCTACGAGACGCTGACCACCGAGGATGACACCCTGCTGATCGCCACTGACTTGCGTCTAGGCTTTCCCGGATTTCACCCTTTTCGCTTTGCGCTCGCCCGATGGCAGGGGGATCGCTGGGTCGCCCTGTCGCCCAGCCGGCAGTTGCCGATGTCTGCTCAGCAGCGTCCTCTCGGGCGTTTACTGGCACGCATCATCTCGCCACAGCCCAGACTTTGCATGGGTGACTACGTGGCACCACGTTGGCACCTGGCGACCGATACGGGTGTCTGTGCTGTCCATCACTCAGGGCAATGACGCAACAATGCCGCGACGAAAGCATCCGTCGCGGCATTGCCTCTAGCCTGGGGGAATGGCTGGAGGGGTATAGCTAAAGGGATGTTGCCAGGGGGACATTGCCAGGCAACCTGGCGGGTTATTGCCAGCCGGCCTGGCATCGGCCGGCGTTACAGCGCCTCGACAAGCGCCGCGATCTCTGCGTGGGCCTGGGTGAGCGCGGCTTCCTTGATCTCATCGCCCATGTTCAGGCCCTCGGCATAGACCGCCTCGAACTCGCTGATGCCGATCAGCCCCAACAGGTGACGAATATGCGGCGTCTGGGTGTCCAGCTCGCTACCTGCATACTGCCCGCCACGGGCTCCCAGCAATATCGCACGCTTGCCTTCGATCAAGCCCACCGGACCATTTTCCGTGTACTTGAAGCTCTTGCCGGCGCGCAAGATGCGGTCAAACCAGGCCTTCAGCTGGGACGGCATGCCCAGGTTGTACATTGGCACCGCGAGCACCACCACGTCATGGGCCAGCAGTTCGTCGAGCCGCTCGTCGGAGCGCAATGCCAGCTCACGCTGCTGCTCGCTGCGCTCCTCTGGTGCCACCTGCCAACTGGACAGCTCTGGCAGGGTCAAGTGCGGCAGATCGTCGGCAACGACATCGCGGTGTGTCAGCTGAATGTCGCTGCGCTGACGCACCTGGCGCTCAAACTGTCGGGCCAGGTCGTTGGACTGACCATGCTCACCCAGAATCGAAGACGTCACTAGCAATACGCGGGTCATGGCAAACTCCCTAAGAAGAGGTATCTGCCGATCAGTTTACCGCCTAAAAAGTTGACGAAAAGCGAAAAAAATACGGGCCTATCTTTCTATAAAAGCGAAAGAACACGCCTGCTACATCACGACAGGAGCGCCCTGTCGGGCGCTCCTGACATCGTCCTCGACGCCGGGAAACGGCTGGCTCAGGGCGCGATGCCCTGGCCACATCCCTGCAACTGCTGGCCATTGACCGTCAGCGTCACCTGAGCAGGCCAGGGCGTGCCGGCCATATCATCGAAACAGGCACCGGATTCGATACGCAGCTCAAAGGGGGCGTCCGCACGCCCACTCTGCAAGATTACTCGGCCCGCCTCATTATCCAGCGTGGTGACCCGATACGGCAGGCTCGCCTCGCGCTCGCCGTAGTCCAGCGACATGTCGATGCGCGGCACGTCGTTGGCCAAGGAAAGATGCCACCCGGGCTCATTGCCACGGGCATAGAACATGACACCCGGTTTATCCGTGCGCCGAAGCGAATCGCGCCGGGCAGTCGCCTCACACTGCAGCCGTCCACGGCCGCTCTTGATCACCGCACGATCACCGATCACGTGGGCACTGAGCTCGCCCTGCTGATAGCGCTCGCCCTGGTCCACTACCGCCTGGGGCAGCTGCTCGGCGCCATGGGTCGTCCAAAGCCGCAGGGAGTCTCCCTGAGTGGCGGTGACCACATCCTGGCGTGGTGTGCAGTGCCAGCCCACAAAGGTGGTGCCGTCGCCAACGAAGTACGCCGATGGCAATAGCGGTGCCTGCTGCTCGACAGGAGCGTCAGTGAAGGATCCGCGCCTCTCCACCGCGGGAGCCTGATCCGATCCGGCGTCCTGACCTGACTGGGAGGCACATCCCGCCAGGCCAGCCAGCGCGGCGGCAAAAAGAGTCGAAGCGATAACGGATCGGCGCATGGAAAGCTCCTTCGATAACAGCGGCAAAACGGTCCTTTGACGCCACACGATACCACCGCCAGGCCCATCGTGACCCGTTTTCCCCGGACAATCCCTCCCGATTCAGCACGCTATGTAAGCATAGGTGTTGCCACCCAAGCCCTCGCCACGGTCTGTGATCGACGCAGGTAGAGAGCTATCCACGTTCCACCGCCAAGCGTCAGTCCTGAATGCCCCTTTCAAGACCCCGAACCGCGCCTTTTATCACGCCATCAGAATGAACCAGACTCATGCTCTATCTTACGGAACATGAGCGATTCCACAGATTTGGACTAGCCCCGCAAGGGTGAGTCAAACTAAACTTCTTAATCTTTATTATGAACAAAGCTCACGATAATGCTTGAACTCCGTCATCTGCGTACATTGATCGCCCTGCGCGACGCTGGTTCTCTGGTGGAAGCCGCCGAGCGAGTGCACCTGACACAATCGGCCCTTTCTCATCAGCTCAAGGACCTGGAGGAGCGACTGGGGAGTCCGCTGTTCCTGCGCAAGACGCGACCGGTCGAGTTCACCCGCGCGGGGCTTCGTCTGCTCGGGCTGGCTGAGCAGATTCTGCCCCAGGTGCGCATGGCGGAGCGGGACCTGGCGAGACTGGCCGGCAACGAGCACGGCCGCCTGCACATGGCCATCGAGTGCCACAGCTGCTTCCAGTGGCTGATGCCCACCGTGGACCATTTCCGCGACCATTGGCCCGAGGTCGAGATCGACATCCCCGGGGGACATCATTTCGATCCCTTGCCCGCGCTGGCCCGGGAACAGCTCGACCTGGTCATCACCGCCGACCCCCAACCTCTCCCGGGGGTGCACTACGAGCCACTGTTCCGCTACGAAGGCCTGCTGGCCGTCGCTCGTCAGCATGCCCTGGCAGGCAACAGCCACGTCACCCCGGCAGATCTCGCCGACCAGGTGCTGATCACCTATCCGGTAGAGCGCTCGCGCCTGGATATCTTCACGCAGTTCCTTGACCCAGCGGGAGTCACGCCGCGTGAGGTACGCACTGCCGAGCTGACCATCATGATGATGCAGCTGGTCGCCAGCGGCCGTGGGGTCTGCTCACTGCCTAACTGGGCCATGACAGAGTACCTGGAGCGGGACTATGTGAAGGCCGTGACGCTGGGCGAGACCGGCGTCTGGAGCACGCTCTTTGCGGCAATTCGTGAAGACACCAGGGAGGCCCCCTGGATGGTGGACTTTCTGCGCACGGCTCGTGAAACCTCGTTCGCGGTGCTCGAAGGTATCAAGCCCGCCTGACGCAGCGCGACGTTCAAGGGTCAGAAACGCCGGGGAATGATCAGGGTAAAGCGGGCGCCCTGCAGGGTCGGGCTTTCATCGACGGTGACACTGCCCCCGTGCCAGGCCATGACCTTCTGCACGATGGACAGACCCAGGCCATATCCCCCCGAACGGCGGGTGCGGCTATCGTCGAGACGCGCAAAGGGCTTGAAGATATCCTGGCGGGCCTCGGGGGGAACCCCCTCGCCGTCATCTTCCACGTCGACACGCACCAGACGGCTTTCATCGTACAGGCTGACCTTGACGCGGGAGCGGGCATGGCGACAGGCGTTGGCCACCAGGTTCTGGATGGCACGCTGCAGATAGCGCAAATCCGCGTGTATCTCCACTTCCGGTCCCGCCGCCAGCTGCACGTCGAGATTGCCGTGCAACGGCATCAAGGCATCGATCACTCGCTCGCAGGTATCGCGCAGCTCCACCGGTTCCGGTGTGGCATCCACCCCGTGGATGGTCTCGCTGTCCAGGCGAGCGTAGGTCAGAATCTCGTCGATCAGATCATCAAGCTCATCGATATCACTATCGACCCCCTGCAGCTGACGCCGAACCAGGGCGTCCTCGGACATGTCCTCGACCATCTGCACCGCAAAACGTATCCGCGCCACCGGCGTCCTGAGCTCATGCGACACCGCACGAATCATGTCCTGCTGGGCGCGTAACAGCGATTGCACCTGGGACGCCATACCGTTGAAGGCCATGCCGACACGTCCAAGGAAGTCGCCACTCTCGACCTTAACTCGGGTATCTAGACGACCACTGGCGAGTCGTGTCGCAGCCATTTCCAGACGCGCCATGCGCGCCTCGATGCCGCGTACGATCAAGTAGATGACGATGGCCAGAGCGCCCATCAGCAAGACCAGCATGGAAGCCAGCAACGCAGGCGGCAGCGCCTCGTAACTTGCCATGGGGCCGACGGTCAGCCAGAACGGCGCCTCTCCCGGTGGCGAGACCTGCATGAACAGCACCACCGACCAGTGCTCGGGCAGCAGCTGCATCATCACTTCGCCCCCGGCCAGACGCGACAGGTGACGCTCATCCAGCATGGTCGGCGGCGACTGACTGATCGACACCGCCAGATCCCCTGAACTCAAACCATCGAGGCTGGACTGACGATCCTTGGCCGGGAGACTCGCCAGCCACTCACCGCTGAGCTGGGTCAGGCCCCGCAGCTGGCGTTCCGACAGCCCTGACAGCGCCACCTGCAGCACCGCCCCGCCTCCCGGCATCAACCGCCAGAAGCGCCAGTCATGGGGACTGTCGCGATCCACCAATACGCCGCCGCGCTGTAACCGCAGGCGAGTAAAGTAGCTCGGCGACAAGGACGAAAGGGACACGATCGACATCGATATATCGAGCGCCTCGGAGCGCTCTTCCATCCACTGGCGACGCTCCGATCGAGGCAAACGATCGATCATCGTCGCCATCAGATTCATCGGAGCCTCGGCCAGCGTCTCGCGATAGTGCTCGATACGGATCTTGTCGATCAACGTCATGCCCGACATCGCCACGCCAAGCGCCAGCACCAGAGTCGCCGCCAGCATGACGTAGACCCGCAGGAAGGTACTGTCGGCAAGGGCGCGACGCATGCGCTCAGCTATCCTTCACAAACAGATAGCCCTTGCTTCTGACGGTCTTGATGCGATGCGGATGGTGGGGGTCATCACCGATCTTGGGGCGGATCCGCGATACCCGCACATCGATAGACCGATCCTGTCCGTCGTAACGAATACCGCGAAGCTGAGAAAAGATCTCTTCCCGGGTCAACACGCGTCCGGCATGGCTTGCCAACAGCCACAGCAGATCGAATTCTGCACTGGTCAGGTCGATACGCTCACCCTTCAACCAGGCTTCCCGGGTCGCATTGTCGATGTCCAGATCCTGGAACGACAGCCGGCTTTCGCCCCCGGCCTCTGCGCCGTCGAGTCGGCGCAGCAACGCGCGCATGCGTGCCAGCAGCACACGCGGCTGCACCGGCTTGGGCACGTAGTCGTCGGCGCCCATCTCGAGTCCCAGCACCTGATCCATGTCATCCGTGCGGGCGGTGAGCATCAGGATCGGACCTGAATAGTCGCTGCGCACACGGCGACAGATGGACAGGCCATCTTCCCCCGGCAGCATCAGGTCAAGGATCACCAGATCCGGCTGCAGCGACAGGATGCGATCGACTCCCTTACCGCCGTCCTCTTCCAGGCTCACGCGAAAGCCGTTGGCTTCCAGGTAGTCCCGTGTCAGACCAGCGAGACGCTCATCATCCTCGATGATGAGTACGTGATCCTGTTCTCGTTGCTCTGAGCGATCTTCCATAGGGTTTCTCATTCCTTGTGGCGAGTACCGGGCATGAAGCATGCCGGACAGACGACTGATACTAAGCAATGTCACACGCGATAACACAAGGATACCCGAAATTTTCGCCGTCGCCTGCCCTCTCTTCGGTCCCGTCCTGACGCTGCCTTACGCCTGCCAGCGGCACCAACACTGGCCTTGCTGGACTGCCCGGGAAGCCCCTCTCCCAAGCGCTGCGACCGGCGTGACATTACCCACTTGATGAAGGCAAAAATGCACACTATCTTGTGTTCGGGGCCAGGATAGGCACTACATAGTGTGCCTTTACCAAGCCCACAGAAGGCTGTCAATCAGCACGGAACGACGCCTTCTCACGCCCATTTCCACGACTCTTCTAGCCTTACAGGGAGCCTCGGCGCCATGGAAACCATCGCAAGCCCGGATCGACCGTCTGTCTCTGTCACTGCGCCCAACACATTGCGCGTGATCAAGCGCACCGGTGATGTGGTGCCCTTCGATGCCGGCAAGATCGCGGTGGCCATCAGCAAGGCCTTCATCGCCGTCGAGGGAGACAACGCCGCCACCTCGAGTCGGGTACGCGACTTCGTCAAGCACTCCGCAGAGGCCATCGAACACACCTTTGCCCGGCGCCTGGCGGATGGAGGCACCGTACATATCGAGGATATTCAGGATCAGGTCGAGCTAGTGCTGATGCGCAGTGGCGAGCAAAAGGTCGCCCGCGCTTACGTGCTCTATCGTGAAGAGCATGCCCGAGCCCGCCAGGACAGCGGCATCGCCAAGCCTCACCCCACGCTCAACGTTACCGCCGCCGACGGCAGCCGCCGCCCCCTCGACCTGGGACGCATAGAAACCCTGGTCTTCGACGCCTGCGAAGGGCTCGAGAACGTCGACCCGAACAAGATTGTTCAAGACTCGCTGAAGAACCTTTACGACGGCGTGACCATCGACGGCGTGTCGCAAGCGCTGATGATGACCGCCCGCACCCTGGTCGAGAAAGACCCCAACTACACCTACGTCACTGCTCGCCTGCTGCAGGACAACCTGCGGCGCGAGGCACTGTCGTTCCTCGAGGTGGCAGAAGACGCCACCTACGGTGACATGGCCAGGCTCTACACGCCGGCCTTCGTGCGCTATGTCGAGCGCGGGATCGAGTTCGAACAGCTCGACCCGGAGCTTGCCAACTTCGATCTGGAGCGTCTCGGCGAAGCCCTGGATCACCGCCGCGACAATCAGTTCACCTACCTCGGCCTGCAGACCCTCTACGATCGCTACTTCCTGCATCGTGACAACGTGCGCTACGAGCTGCCCCAGGTGATGTTCATGCGTGTCGCCATGGGCCTGGCATTGAAGGAAACTGAGCGTGAGGCCCGCGCGATTGAGTTCTACGAGCTGCTGTCGAGCTTTGACTACATGGCGTCGACGCCCACCCTGTTCAATGCAGGCACCGTGCGCAGCCAACTCTCCAGCTGCTACCTCACTACCGTGTCCGACGACCTCGAGAGCATCTACGGCGCTATCCGTGACAACGCCATGCTGTCCAAGTGGGCCGGTGGTCTCGGCAATGACTGGACTCCTGTGCGCGCCCTGGGCTCCTACATCAAGGGCACCAACGGCAAGTCCCAGGGAGTAGTGCCGTTTCTCAAGGTCGTCAACGACACCGCCGTGGCGGTCAATCAGGGCGGCAAGCGCAAGGGCGCGGTCTGCGCCTACCTGGAGACCTGGCATCTGGATGTCGAGGAGTTTCTCGAACTGCGCAAGAACACCGGCGACGACCGGCGCCGCACCCACGACATGAATACCGCCAACTGGGTGCCGGACCTGTTCATGAAGCGGGTGTTCGACGACGAGCAGTGGACCCTGTTCTCGCCGTCCAGCTGCCCGGACCTGCATGACCTGTACGGCGTTGCCTTCGAGAAGCGCTACACCGAGTACGAGGAAATGACCCGCAACGGTCAGATCACCCTGTACAAGCGGGTCAAGGCCAAGGACCTGTGGCGCAAGATGCTGTCGATGCTGTTCGAGACCGGCCATCCCTGGATCACCTTCAAGGATGCCTGCAATCTCCGCAGCCCGCAGAGCCATGCTGGCGTTGTGCACAGCTCCAACCTGTGTACCGAGATCACCCTCAATACCTCCGCTGACGAAATTGCGGTGTGCAATCTGGGGTCGATAAACCTGGCCAATCACATCGTCGACGGCCAGCTGGAGGCCAGCAAGCTGAGAAAGACCGTGCGTACCGCCGTGCGCATGCTCGACAACGTTATCGACATCAACTACTACGCGGTGCCCCAGGCGCGACAGTCAAACCTCAAGCACCGTCCCGTGGGTCTTGGCCTGATGGGCTTCCAGGATGCGCTGTATGCCCAGGGCATCGCCTACGCCAGCGAGCAGGCAATCACCTTTGCTGATCGCTCCATGGAGCTGATCAGCTATCACGCCATCGAAGCGTCCAGTGACCTGGCTGCCGAGCGCGGGCGCTATGCCAGCTTCGAGGGGTCGCTGTGGAGTCAGGGGATTCTGCCGATCGACTCGATCGACAGGCTCAAGGCCGAGCGAGGCGAGCGCTTCATTGAGGTCGACACCAGCCAGACCCAGGACTGGGAACGCCTGCGCAGCAAGGTGCAGCAGCAGGGCATGCGCAACTCCAACGTCATGGCCATCGCCCCCACCGCCACCATCTCGAACATCTGCGGCGTCACCCAGTCCATCGAGCCGACTTACCAGAACCTGTTCGTCAAATCGAACCTGTCCGGCGAATTCACCGTGGTCAACGCCTACATGGTCAGCGACCTCAAGCAGCGCGGCCTGTGGGACGAGGTGATGATCAACGACCTCAAGTACTACGACGGCAGCGTCCAGCCTATCGATCGTATCCCGGACGACCTCAAGGCCAAGTACGCCACTGCCTTCGAAGTCGAGCCAAAGTGGCTGGTCGAGGCGGCCGCGCGACGTCAGAAATGGATCGATCAGGCCCAGTCGCTGAACCTCTACATCCAAGGGGTATCCGGCAAGAAACTGGACGTGACCTATCGCATGGCCTGGTTTCGAGGACTCAAGACCACCTACTACCTGCGGGCGCTGGGCGCCACCTCGGTGGAGAAATCCACGGTCAACCGCGGCAAGTTGAATGCCGTCGCCAACGGCGCTTCCACTGGCGCGCCCACCGCAGCTCCCTCGCCCAGTGTCGACACCGCGGTCGAAGGAGAGCCCCGGGGCATCGATGATTTCCTCAAGGGCAAGGGCGGCCAACGTCCTCCCTCCGCCGGCGATATCGATGAACTAGGCTGCGAGGCCTGCCAGTAATCCGGACCACCACGCTCGGTCCTGTGGGCAAGCCCCCGCAGGCCAGGCCGAGGCGACCAGACACCCCTGCCGACGCCCTGCGCGTCGGCCGATCAGACGATCGGGAGAGAGCCACAATGCTGAACTGGGACGAGTTTCACGAGGACGACACCGCCACCGCCGAAGTTCCGGAACCGCAAAAGGTACCGGAACCGCAAAAGGCACCACAGCCGGCAACGGCCCCGGTCACCGAACCAGCGGTCGAGGCGAAGGAGGCGGTGCGCGAAAGCACTGGCCACTATGGCGTCGCCGATCAGAATCGCCTGGCCCGCGCACGCCAGGCCCTTGAGGAGCTCGACGTGGCGGCAGGTCTCGAAGAGCTCGAGATGGGCGCGGCGCGTATCCAGGTCGATGACAAGCAGATGATCAACGCCCGCGCCGACCTCAATCAGCTGGTGCCGTTCAAGTACGAGTGGGCCTGGCAGAAGTACCTGGACGGCAGCGCCAACCACTGGATGCCCCAGGAAGTGAACATGAACGCGGACATCGCGCTATGGAAGAGCAACGACGGCTTGACCGCCGACGAGCGCCGTATTGTCGAACGTTCGCTGGGCTACTTCTCCACCGCCGACTCCCTGGTCGCCAACAATCTGGTGCTGGCCCTGTATCGCCTGATCACCAACCCGGAATGCCGCCAGTACCTGCTGCGCCAGGCTTTTGAGGAAGCGATCCACACCCACGCCTACCAGTACTGCGTGGAGTCGCTTGGCATGGACGAAGGCGAAGTCTTCAACATGTATCGCGAAGTGCCTTCCGTGGCCGCCAAGTCCGCCTGGAGCCTGAAACATACCCAGTCCCTGGCGCGCCCGGACTTCCACACCGGCACCGTAGAGACCGATCAGGAACTGCTGCGCAACCTGATCGCCTTCTACTGCGTCACCGAAGGGATCTTCTTCTACTGCGGCTTCAGCCAGATCCTGTCCATGGGTCGTCGCAACAAGATGACCGGCGTGGCCGAGCAGTTTCAGTACATCCTGCGTGACGAGTCGATGCACCTGAACTTCGGCGTCGACATGATCAACCAGATCAAGATCGAAAACCCGCATCTGTGGACGCCCGAGTTTCAGGATGAGGTCACGCAGATGATCCTCGAGGGCACCGAGCTCGAGATCAGCTACGCGCGTGACACCATGCCTCGAGGGGTGCTGGGCATGAACGCAGCCATCATGGAAGAGTACCTGCACTTCATCTGCAACCGCCGCCTGGCCCAGATCGGCCTGAAAGAGCAGTTCCCGGGCGCCCAGAACCCCTTCCCGTGGATGAGCGAGATCATCGACCTGCGCAAGGAAAAGAACTTCTTCGAGACCCGCGTCACCGAGTATCAGGTCGGCGGCGCACTGAGCTGGGATTGACACCGTGGGACGCCCAGGCCGCATGCCACGGGCGTCTTCATCTTGAGCTGTGAACGGCATCCGCTTGCGAGCGGGTGATGGCGAGACCCCAAGATCTAGCCACCTAGTGAGAGGGCAATACCATGACAGTGTCCAACGCAACACCACAGCAGCACCAGCACGACACTCGCGCCTGGCAGACCGCACTGGACCAGGCCCTGGCTGCCCATGGCGGCGAGCGCGCCCTGGCTCGCTACGACCACCTGGCCCATGCCTTCCCCGCCCCTGAGTATGACCCCCACGATGATCACCACCCCCACCTGAACCTGGACGCCTTGAAGCGCTGGGCGCTGTATCGTGGCTGGCGCGCTCAGCCGGACACCGATCGCGTGGGGCTGGCCAGCACGCCACCGATTCGCTTTACCCGGCTGTCGCGACATCGCATTACCAGCCATTAAGGCCTCGAGAGACGTGACAGCGCTCACTGACGGTCATCACCGCGAGGGAGCGCTGTCGCATGGCGTTTCATCCAGCCTGTGACACGCCAACCTCAGCGGCTGCGCCGACGCCCGATCCAGCCGCTACCGACCAGCATGCCCAGGGTAATCAGCCCCGCGGCACCGGCCAGCCACAGACTGGGGGCGGCATAGCCAGTGACCACCAGCACCAGCGTCGACAGCAGCGGCGTAAAGTAGGCGAGGAAGCCCAGCAGGCGTAGATCGCCCTGCTTGACCCCGATATCCCAGGTAAAGAACGCGCTGCCTACCGGGCCCAGACCCAGGGCAATGACACCGAGCCAAGCGCTGCCCTCGGGCCAACGAGTCGTCTCGAAGGCCAGGTGACAGATCGCTGCCAGTATCGCCGTGGCCAGACAGAAGCCGCCCACGGCGGCGGTCGGCACCTTGCTGGTGGCCCGGGACAGTACCGAGTAACCGCTCCACACAAAGGCACTGGCAAAGGCGGCAACGTAGCCAAGCAGGCTGCCACCGGCATTGACATCACCGCCGATCAACAACACCGCACCACAGAAGCCCAGCACACTGCCGATGACGTGATAGCCGCGCAGGCGCTCGCCGGGTAACAGCGCTACCATCAGCACGATCAGCAGCGGCCACAGGTAGCTGATCAAGCCAGCGTTGGCAGGCGGCGCATTCTGCTGAGCAACGAAATACAGGGCGTGATAGCCAAACAGCCCACCGACACCCAGTGCCCAGATCAGCGCTGGCTGGCGCATGGGCGCGATGACGGCCTCTCCCCGCAGGCGCTGATAGACCACGAAGCAGACGAAGGCCACCGCAAACGCCAAGGCGGTCAATAGAAATGGCGGCACCGGACCGGCCAGTTGGGTAAACAGCGACAGCATGGCCCAATTGAGCACGGTGGTAGCGCCAATCAAGGTGGCCCGGCGCCGCAGATCAGGTCGCGCTGCGATGTCACCGCTGGATGAGGATGAAGAAACAGACATGAGGACCTCCACACAGACGAGGACTCGAGTGTGTGCGGCCCACGACATCATGTCTTGTACGATTCTGACCTTTGCAAGACCTGCTGGGCGGTCTGTTGTCGCCAGCGCCCCGGCGGCATCCCGTGGGCCTCACCAAAGACCCGGGTAAAATGTGCTGCATCGTGAAAACCACAGGCCAGGGCAATCTCGCTGAGGGAGACGGGCATGGCCCCCCCTTGGGCGCCAGTGCCCATCAGCAGCTGACGGGCCAGGATCAGACGCTCGCGGCGTAGCCAGGCCGCCGGTGCCATGCCCATCAGGACGCGAAATTGACGCGCAAAGACGGCCTCCGACAGGTGACAGAGGCTGGCCATGTCGCTGACCCGCCATGGCTGCTCCAGACGACGACGGACCTCTGGCAACAGTCTGAGCAGACTTAGCCGCTGGGACGGCAACGGCTTGCCTCCACCTGAGTCAAGCGCTGTCGCCAAGGTCAGCAGCCACTGAGCCAGCCGAGGTACATCCGCAGGGCCCGTAGGCGCGGCGGTCGCCAGTGCTGTGGGGACCTTGACCCCCGACAGGCGGCGGCTCGCCCCTCGACCGGATTCAAACAAGGATTCGATACCCAGGGCATGGCACCACTCCACCGGGAGATCGAGCACCAGGACATCGTTGTCCGCGGGGGCGAGATAATGATGCAGGTCACCGCTGGGGACCGGTGCCAGCACGCCTTCGCTTACCCGCAGACACCGACCGGCCACCTCCAGCTCGACCATGCCACCTTGCCCCAGCAGCAGTTGCTGGTAGTCATGCCGGTCACTGAGCACCCTATCCGGGTAGCTACGCCGTTCGATTACTGGAGCGTCAAGCATCATTGCAAGGTCATGTCCCAAAGCCAGACCTTCAGTCTAGCCCTCGCGCCGTCGCCCTGGAAACCTGGGCGCCAGCTGATCCAGGTCAAACGCACTTCCTTGGCAGAAGCGATACCCTCTCATTTACAACCCCGCCAGGCTCTGATAGAGATGTCTGTCGGAGGTCCTCTCCATGGAACATGCAGGAGGTCCGTCATGGCGACATCCAAGAGTGTCATCAAGCGCGTTTACGTTCCCACCCACGTCAAGACCCTGCCCAACGGTGAACGGGTAAAGGTCCCGGGCCACTACAAGAAGGTCCCGACGGCACACTAGTTCGCGTTTGCCACGCCCTGGAGCCGTCGATCGCTGACCGATGTCACGCGTTGCTGATTCTGTCACTCAAGATCCAGCCACCCTCGACCCCGTCACACTGATCCAGTCACCCAGACTCCGTCATCCAAGGATCAGGCGGAAGACGGCTCCCGACACACCCGCCACCAGCCAAGTCCTGCCGGCACGCCGAAGAGTAGCGCATGCACCAGCAGCTCCTCCCCCAGGGCATAGCCGTGTGACAACCCGACGCTTAAGTTCCAGGCACAGACTCCCAGCCATGCCAGGCTAAAGACCCACATCGCGGTATGCTGACGAGGCTTTGGACAGGTCCAGAGCAACAGCAAGACCAGTGCCACGCCAATGATGATCATGATCAGCAGACGCATCTCCCCCTCCTCCTGCCAGTCGAGCGAAGCGCACCGACGGCGCTTTGCCATGGATGTTGACGCCGCCAGTCATCGCCATGACCACGCGAGACACGGCGACTCGCTACTCAGGCATCGCATCCGGCGCCATCACGATCAGCCGTGACGCCTCTTGCCGATGCTTCAGCGCCACGACGAGATACGACGTCCCGGGCGCTTCGGTGAACGTCCACAGCCCCTCTACGGCACCGCCAGCAAGGGACTGTGTGCCCAAGGCTTGGCCAGTGTCGGGCTGCAGGAAAAACAGCCTCGAGGCACTGCTGGCACCGACGACAACGGTGTTGTCGATCGTGACAGGCGCGGTCAAGCCAGTCGCCCCCGTCAAACGTCGCGGTGAGAACCGCGACGGCTTCAGGTGGTGAACGTCCAGGCCCGCCACCGTGGACACCCACTCCCCCGTTGTCGAAGGCCCGAGGCTGACACGCGCCACCGCCCCCCAAGGGGGCGTTTGGCACCATGGCCACGCAAGCCTGCCCCCGTCGCGGCTGACCAGGCCAGTGCTGGCAAGCAGGTAGGCGCCTTCGTCCGGCGAGCCGAAGATCGTTTGTCGTGACCAGGGCGGTGCCATGGGCGGATGCACGAGCAGGTCCGCGAGCAGGTCTGTCAGCGGAGCCGGCAGCGCACTGGGAAGGCCGTGATCCCGAGTGCGCTGGCGCAGTCGACACCAGAGTTGATCAACGGGGGTGAGCCCCCAGGCATCTCGCTCAGCCGCGCCAGCCGTTGTCAGCGATGTGTTGCGCCAGGGCTCCTCGGCCAAGGGCGGTGAAGCGGCCAACACCTCGTGGGACAGTATCTCCCCGGTCAACCGGTCGAATAGCGTCAACCCGGCGGCGGTGTCAGCCACCATCACCAGCGCTGTCGCGTCAGGCTGTTCCTCTCTGCCGCCGGCATCTTCCCCAGCGTCGGCGAGATCTGCCTCTTCTGCCGTCAGTGTCCTCAAGGCAGCCGTGCCAGACGCGGTGATACCGCCCAGCATCTCGGTCTGCCACAGGACGGTGCCATCGCTGATATCCACTGCCTGTATCAGGCTTCCTGTGTCGCCGGTGGGCACCCTGGCGGCGGACGACACGATCAGGCGATTCAGTGCCTGATCGACCGCCAGCAGTCTGTCGCCACCTGCCGCGTCTCCCCAGCTCCACAGGCTCTCTCCCGAGCCGCTGTCGAGCAGTTGGAGGGCGGGGCCATCCTCCATGGCAGATGCCACTATCGCGCCATCGGTCACCTGCAACGCCGCCAGCGACGTCGCTTCGACGGTGGTCATCCCGGCCGCGGCAAAGCTCTCGCAGAGCCTGCCGGTGTCGGCGTCCAGCGCCAGCAAAGTGCCGGATGAGGAGGCGACAAACAGCCGCTGCGGACACATCAAGTCGGTCTCGCTGATACCGCTCTCACCGGCGCCTTCATGGGTGGATGCCAATTCCAGGGGATCCCCTTCTTGCTCTCCTGGGATGGGTACAAATACCCCCGCCGCGCCCTCGACGGGGCCTTGCCAGGCATCATGAAAGGCCAGATACGCGCAGCGTTCCCCGGCAACATCGCCTTGCCACTGGTAGGCCCATAGCGGCTCTCCCGTGGTGGCTCGGCGTGCCATCACTCCCTGCTGGGTGCAGACAAACAGCTGCTGCTGATCATCCGACAGTGCCAGGGACGACACCCCTGCCGTCAGCTCGGTGTGCCAGACGTCGGTCAGTGCGAACGGCGCAAGAGCACGATCACCTTGCTGCCACACCTCGACGATTTGCGGTGCCGCCGCCAGCAGCGGTAGCGCCAGACCAACGACCGACGTCAGCCCGATTCCCTGGCGACCGAGGCCAGTGGCGCCGCGAGACCACCATGGCAGGAGCAACACCAGTCCCAGCAAGGCCGGGGCCCAGAGCCGAGGTATCAAGCGCCAGGCATCTAGCCCCACCTCCCACAGCGCCCAACCAAGCGTGCCGGCGAGCAACGCCGCATACACCGTCAAGGTGCCGCGCCAGCGCCCCATCAACCCTGCGGCCACGGCCATCAGCCCCGCGGCAGATACCACGTAATAGGCACTGCCGCCCTGCGCCAGCAGCAGCGCTCCCGCCAGTAGCTGCACCAATGCCACTACAGCCAGCACCAGTCCCAGCATGATGGAAGGCCCCTTGGCAGCCCGACGGTTATCCATTGAGTGCATCTCCTTTCGTCCCTGACGGCCACGAGGCAAGTCGTCGCCCCAGCTCTCGCGACGTGCAGCTTCAGAATAGAAGCTGCCGGTGATCACTGCGACCCATGTGGCGTACCGTGCAGCGCCACGCCAAATGCCTGGCGTGAGGCGACGAACATGGCATGATGTGCCATCCATCCGTTGCTCCAGAGGAACACGCCGATGAATCTGTACGGCGATACCCGTTCGGGAAACTGCTACAAGATCAAGCTGCTGGCCTCGCTGCTCGACATCCGAATGGTGTGGATCGGCATCGATATCCTGGCCGGTGACACCCGTGAAGAGGATTTTCTCGGGCGTAATCCCAACGGCAAGATTCCCCTTCTTGAGCTGGATGACGGACGCTTCCTGGCAGAGTCCAACGCGATTCTCCACTACCTGGCCGGCGGCAGTGATTGGCTACCGCAGGACCGCTTTGAACATGCCAAGGTGCTGCAGTGGCAATACTTCGAACAGTACAGCCATGAACCCTATATCGCCGTTGCCCGCTTCATCTCGCTGTATCTTGGCCTGCCTGATGAACGCAAGGCCGAGTACGAAGCCAAGAAAGAGGGCGGCTACAAGGCGCTGAAGGTCATGGAGCGTCAGCTGGAAGCGACGCCTTATCTGGTCGGCGACCGCCCGACCATTGCGGATATTTCGCTGTATGCCTATACCCACGTTGCCCATGAAGGCGGCTTCTCGCTGTCGACGTTTCCCGGCATACGGGCCTGGCTCGAGCGCATTCAAGCGCTGCCAGGCTATGTCTCCCTCGGTGACGAGGCGCTCCCTGCCTGAGCCGTTGAGGTGGCCATGATCAATGACCGACCGGCCCGGTCGGTCACCTCTCATTGGCGGATATCAGGTATGCTGGTGGCTTCTTGCAACGCCGTAACGGAGTCACGACTTGGCCACCGCCCTCCTTTTTAACGTCTTGATTTTTCTTGCTGCAGCCGTGGTGGTGGTACCCGTCATCAAGCGCCTGGGGCTGGGAGAGGTGCTGGGCTACCTGATCGCCGGGGTACTGATTGGCCCGTCTGCCCTCGGCCTGGTGCCTGACGCGGAAGGCGTGCTGCAGTTTTCCCAGGTCGGCATCGTCTTCCTGCTGTTTGTCATCGGCCTGGAACTCAAGCCGGCGCGTCTCAAGCTGATGCGTAAACCGGTCTTCGGCTTCGGTTCGCTGCAGGTCGCCATCACCACCCTCGTGCTCGGCGTCACGGCTCTCGCGCTAGGCCTGTCTCCGGTCGCGGCGGCCGTCGTCGGCTTCAGCCTCGGACTCTGCTCCACCCCGCTGGTCCTGCATCTGCTCGGGGAGCGCCAGGAGCTCAACAGTCGCCACGGGCGCAATGCGTTCTCCCTGTTGCTGTTTCAGGACATGGCCGCCATCCCAGTGCTGGCCGTGATCCCGATCCTCGGTGCGGATAGCCTGGCCGCCGGGGGAGTGATGTCAGCGCTCAAGGAGGTGGCGATTGCGGTCGCCGCCTTCGCCGGCCTTATCTTCGGGGGACGCAAGCTGTTGCCGCCGCTGTTTCGCAGGGCGGCCGCCACCGAAAGCCGCGAGGTGTTTGCCGGCATGTCGCTGCTGGTCTTGATTGGTGCCGCCTTGCTGATGGAGCTGGCAGGCCTGTCGATGGCCCTGGGGGCCTTTATTGCCGGCATTCTGCTGGCCGACTCTGAATACCGCCACAGTATCGAGGCAGATATCGAGCCCTTCAGAGGCCTCTTGCTGGGTCTGTTTTTCATGGCCGTGGGCATGACCGCCCAGATCGGGCTGCTGGCCGAGACCCCGGGGCTGGTCCTGGGGCTGACCGCACTGCTGCTGGTGGCCAAGGGCGCCAGTCTGATGCTGGCGGCACGCGCCTATGGCTGTGGCTGGCGCGAGACCACCACCCTGGGGGTGCTGCTATCTCAAGGTGGCGAGTTTGCTTTCGTGGTCCTGACCGCGGCCGGCAGCGCAGCGCTGCTGGAGACCAGTCTCGTCAGCCTGCTGGTGCTGGTCGTGTCGCTGTCCATGGCCACCACGCCGGTACTGTTTCTCGGCTATGAGCGGTGGATCCGTCCGCTGTTCAAGAAACCTCGTCCGAAGCGCCAGTTCGACGCCATGGACGACGACTCCCCCAGGATCATCCTGGCGGGATTCGGTCGCTTTGGTCAGGTGATGGGACGCGCGCTCCAGGGACTCGAGATTCCCTACACGATTCTCGATATCAACGCAGACCACGTGGATTTCGTGCGACGCTACGGCAACAAGGTCTACTTTGGCGACGCCACCCGTCTCGACCTGCTGGAGGCCGCAGGGGCTCGCCAGGCCCAGGTACTGGTGGTGGCGGTAGGTGATCCCGAGATTTCCATGCGTATCATCCAGCGTGCCAGCAAGCGCTTTCCCCACCTCAAGATCTACGCTCGCGCGCGGGATCGTCAGCATGCCCAGCGGCTGATGCGAGCCAAGGTGGATTACGTGCTGCGCGAGCTGCTGCCAGCCAGTCTCGAGATGACCCGAGAAGTGCTGGTCGGGCTGGGCATTCCGCGGGACAAGGCCCAACAGACCATCGATACCTTCCGCCCCCATGATGAAGATACCCTGCGGCGACAGCTCGAAGTCTTCGGCAATGAGAAGAAGCAGATGCAGACCATCCGACAGGCGGCCAAGGAACTCGAGACGTTGTACGAAGCGGACGAAGACATCCTGCGCAGGGTCGATGAAATTCCTTCGAGGGCCAGCACCGAGCCCCCCGCCTCCCATCCCCCTGAACGCTAAGGGTCGGGCGAACTCACCTGACGCGGCTGCCACCAGGACGGCAGCCTTTCGCGCACCTCCGGCCAGGCGAAGCGGTCATCCAGCAACACCAGCGTGCCGCTGTCCTCTGGCCCGCGGATCACACGTCCGGCGGCCTGAATCACCTTGATCAGCCCAGGAATTCGATAGGCGTAGTTGTCCCCCTGGCCAAAGCGCGCCTCGAGGCGTGACTTCAAGGCCTCCTGGCGAGCGTCGCTGGGAGGCAAGCCCAGGGTCGCCACGAAGGCACCGATCAGCCGATCTCCCGGCAGGTCCACGCCCTCCGAGAAGACACTGCCCAACACCGCAAACGCAATACCAAAGCCTCCCGGTGCAAAGTCGGCCAGAAACGCTTCACGCTCGGCTTCGTCCATACCGCGACGCTGCACCCGCCGGGGAATCTCCGGGTAGGCATCGGCCATGGCGGCGACCACTCTATCCAGATAGGCAAAGCTCGAGAAAAACGCCAGGTAGTGGCCGGGTCGCCGCTGATACTGGGCTGCCATCATCTCGATGATCCCCGGCAGCGACTGTTCCCGGTGGCGGTAGCGGGTCGACAGATGGGTGCAGATCCTGACGTCGAGCTGCTCGGCAGTGAAGGGAGATTCGACCTCGGCCCACACGCTGTGGGCCGGTAGTCCCAACAAGTCTTGCTGGTAGCGTGGCGGAGCCAGCGTCGCCGAGAACAACACGCTGGCATGGGCGGCTGCAAAGCGCGGAGCGAGAAAGTCGCCTGGCACCTGATTGACGATGGCAAGTCGGGCGCGACCTCGCCCCCGGCGGGTCAACTCGCACATGGAGTGGTCGCCGAATCGCTCGGCCAGGCGAGAGAATGCCAACGCCTCGAACAACGCATCGGTCAGGGCGGGCCGGGTATCTTCAGGATGCTCTCCCAGGTGATCACCGATGGCACCGCTCAACCCTTGCAGGGCCTGCAGAAACTCTGCCGGAATCGTCCCCAGGGTCATCCAGCGCGGTGCATCCCGAGAGCCGGGCTGGTCGCCGCCATGTTCCCGCACCACCGCCTGCCACTGCCGCACAACCCGCGCCAGAGGCTGTTTCAGCGCGGCGGGCGCCTCCTTGCTCAGGCGTGCCAGACGGCGCTGATCGATACTGGCCGAATACATGCCCCGCGCTCTATCGATCAGATTGTGCGCCTCGTCCACCAGCAGCGCCAGGCGCCATTGGCGCGCCTGAGCCAAGCCATGCAGCAGAGCGCTAGAGTCGAAGTAGTGATTGACGTCCCCCACCACCAGGTCGCACCAGCGTGCCATTTCCTGGCCCAGATAGTAGGGGCACAGACGATGCGCCAGCGCCACCTCTCGCAGCCCGGCGCGATCCAGCCTGGCGTGGGCTACGGCGGCCTGGCGCGCTTGGGGCAGTCGATCATAGAAGCCCTGCGCCAACGGACAGCTATCACCGTGACAGGCCAGATCAGGATGTTCGCAGGCCTTGTCTCGCGCGACCAGCTCCAGCACACGAAGCCGCCGCTCGGGGCCTGGATCCAGCTGATTGACGGCTGACAGCGCCAGCTGCCGCCCGGTGGTCTTCATGGTCAGGAAAGCCACGCGATCGAGGCCATGCCGTGGCATCGCCTTCAACACCGGAAACAGGCTGCCCAGGGTCTTGCCGATCCCGGTCGGCGCCTCGACCAGCAAGGCCTTGCCGGTGGCCACCGCCTTGTAGGTGGCTTCCGCCATCTGGCGTTGCCCGGGACGAAAGTCGAGATACGGAAAGCGCAGGCCCTGCAGGGCACTGTCGCGGCGGCGTCGATGGCGCGCCTCGCTCTTGGCCCAGTGCAGATAGTCGTGACAGGCCGCAGCGAGCTCCTGCCACAGCTCCGAGGCGGATGCCTCACAGCTAAGAAGAGTTTCACGACCTGTCACCAGATCGAGGTAGACCAAGGCCAGGGTGATGCGCTCACGCCGCTGCTGGCGACACCACAGCGCGCCGTAGGCGCGCACCTGCGCCCAGTGCAGCGCCCGCTGGTTGTCGGCCATGCGATCCAGGCGCCCGCGGTGGGTCTTGATTTCCTCGAGCCGTGAACCGTCGTCGGCCACACCATCGATGCGACCTCTCAGGTGTAGCCCTGCCAGCGTTCCTTCGACGGCCACTTCACTGCGGTAGCCCTCACCGCGGCGGGCCACCACCTGGGCATGACCGTCGATGCCCTCGCGGGAGCTGGGGGCTGGCGTAAAGCGATGATCAAGGCCTCCTCGACGTGCCGTGAAGTCGCACAGCTCACGCACCGCCACCGACATCACCAGGCTATCGTCAGCGACACTGCCGGATAGCCCTTCTCGTTCTACCTCAGGCAAAGCGTCTGGGTCGTCCGAGCAGCACGAGTCGTCACTCATCATGCCACCGCACATGACACACCGACACCGCAATCCCGTGGCGATGAAAATGCTCAAGCCAGCGTTTCTGGTTGTCCTGCAGACGGTCTCCTGGGGCCTTGATCTCGATCAGGCGATAGCGGGGCTCGCCCTCAGCTGCCGCTGGAAAGAACTGAATCAGGTCTGGCCAGCCGGCCCGATTGGCCTTTACATCCTCCAGCATGCGGGTGAAAAAGACCCGAAGATCTGCGCCATCGATGCACTCGAGCGCCACATCCAGCAGCGTGGCATCCAGCACCTCCCAGTGTACAAACGGATTGGCGATGCCCCGCTTCTGTTCCCAGCGCCGACGTATCTGGGGGACGTGGGCCTGGTCGTCCAGCGCAGACAGGCAGGCATCGAACCGCTCTCGGCGACGGCTCACGAAGTCCGCGCGATAAAGGTCTGCAGGCCCACGATGAAACGGATGAAAGAAGGCCCCCGGCAAGGGGGTGAAAATGACATCCCAGCACAACAGGCCAAACAGTCCGGCGATCAAGTGATTCTCGACGTAGAACACCGGCGCGCCATCCTCGCTGAGATGGTCTCGCACAGCGCGCTCGACGCAACCGCTGTCATTCAGCGCACGGGACGGCAGCGATAGCTGCCACAGCGTGATATCCGCGAGCGCTGCGCGCTCCTGCCGAGGCAGCCCGAGCCGGCGTCTCAGCCGCGGCATGAGGCGCTCCAGCGCCTGGTGCTCTGCCTCATCCTGCGGCGACTCGAGCGCCTGTTCCGCCAGTTCCATGGCCTGCTGGTCATGACCAAGACGCTCCAGCAGGCGCAGCCGCTTGACCCTGGCCTCACCGGGACCCGCCAGGGCATACGCCTCCAAGGCCAGGGCGTCGTGGCCAGCACGCTGGGCCTGCTGCCCCAGTCTCAGCAGCAGGCGTGCCCGTCGCGATCTCAGCCACGTATTGTCATCAGGCAGCTCAGGCACATCGGCCCATACCGACGCCACGTCCTCGCCTTGCTCGAGGCGCTCGCGCAGATGGTGCAGCTGCAGATAGGTGTCGACCTCCTGTCGCTGTTGAAAGCCGCGAGAAGCGGGATCGAGTGCCACCTGTTCGTAGCGCATGTGCCCGAGCTCCGCCATGACGAAGTCCGACCAGCTTTGCCGCAGGTTGCCGAAGAACATCAGGCGCAGACGATCGCAGACCTCCATCACGGTCAGTCTCCACAGGCCATCGTCGCTGTTCGGCCACCACTGACTCCAGCGCTGGGGACCCAGCAAGGACGTCTCCTCATCCGCCGACCTATCCGAGGCATCCGCCGACCTATCCAAGGCATCCGCCGACCTATCCAAGGCATCCGCAGACCTATCCTGGGCATCCGCCGATTGATCCTGGGCATCCGCCAGCGCCTGAGCCAAGCGGGTCTTCGATACCGAGGCCGGGAGCTGATGATCCGGCAAACGTGGCACCAGGACCCGTCGCGCCTCAGCAAGACGCAGTTGCGTCATCAGCTCGACATGGCTCACTACCGGATCCGCCGCGATCAGTTCGGCGGCGGCCAGTTCTTCCAGGGCGAGGCCAAGATTCCCCACTTCCACGTAATCGAGCCGGGACGTACGAAACAGCTCTCCCTTGCGCGACACCATGCGCACCAACAGGGCTTGAGCAGGTTCGGGGAGACCACCGAACTGCGCGATGAAATCACGTTCAGGAGCGGCCAGCAGATCGCCGTGTCGGCTACTCACCCACGCCAGCACATACTGGAAATGGCGCAGGTAATAGAAGGGGTCGTCGCGCAGGTCTGAAGGTAGCTGCGGCAGGTCAGGAGTCATGGCGGCATCTTATCAAGGATGCCCTATCACGCCCAAGCGCCCTCCAACGGGCAATGTCCTTGCCGCCTAGCTTACCACCTGGAGAGGGGGCGGGCGACGACCACTACCGCCATGGACATTTCCTTTTGCTGCTAAGCATTGATGAGCAAATGCTACAGAAAGCCATTTCAGCAAAAGCCGAGTCTGTAATGCCAGTCTATGCTGGTGACACTGAAAACGGCGGAACATGCGGCAGGTAGCGCAAGCGGCTTAGATAGCGGCAGGTAGCGCAAGCGACTTAGATAGATAGTAGATAGATACCCAAGCGCCGATACCCCGTACTGATGAAACACATCGACAACCACGTACTGATCGAGAGACAGAGGAAGCGACTCATGCCCCAACAGAAGACCGCCATCATCACCGGATCGACCAGCGGTATCGGACTTGGCATCGCCGAGGGGTTCGCCAAGGCAGGCATCAACCTGGTCATCAACGGTATCGAAGCGGCGTCAGACGTGGAGGCCACCCGGTTGGAGCTTGAGAAACACGGCGTCAAGGTGGTCTATGACAACGCCAACATGATGGAGCCGAGCGAGATCAGCGCCATGCACAAGCGCGCCGAAGCCACGTTCGGCGCCGTCGACATCATCGTCAACAACGCTGGCATACAGCATGTGGCACCGGTGGACGAATTTCCTGAAGACAAGTGGAACGCCATCATCGCCATCAATATGAATTCGGCCTTTCACCTCACCAAGGCCGCTCTGCCGGGCATGAAGGCCCGCGGCTGGGGGCGAGTGATCAACATTGCCTCGGCTCATGCACTCGTTGCCTCTCCCTACAAGTCGGCCTACGTGGCCGCCAAGCATGGGGTATTGGGTCTGACCAAGACGGTGGCGCTGGAAGTTGCCGAACAGGGCATTACCGTCAACGCCATCTGTCCTGGCTATGTGCTAACGCCGCTGGTCGAGAAGCAGATCCCGGATACCGCCAAGGCACGCGGCATCTCCGAGGATTCGGTCATTCGTGACGTGCTGCTGGCCAACCAGCCCACCCGTGAATTCGTCACCACAGAGCAATTGGCGGCCACCGCCCTGTTCCTGTGTTCTGACGGCGCCGCCTCCATGACCGGCATCGCCTTGCCGGTGGATGGCGGTTGGACAGCACATTGACCCTCCCTGTGCTGGGCTGATGATGCGTAGACAGCACATCGACCGTCACGGCAGCGCTAAGCGGTCAGCTGAAAGGGCCTTACGAAAGTCCTTATAGGAAGGTCTTACAAGAAGGTCTGATAAGAAGGTCTGATAAGAAGGTCTCAAGGACGGTCTTGTGCAAGACCGCTGCACCACAGGAGAAGGTGATGGCCAAGCCACCCAAGAAGATCAATCTGGCATTACAAGGCGGAGGCGCCCATGGCGCCTTCACCTGGGGGGTTCTGGACGCCCTGCTCGACGACCCCTGCATCGAGATCGAAGCCATTTCAGGCACCTCCGCTGGTGCCATGAACGCCGTTGTTCTAGCCGATGGCCTGGTTCAGGGCGGGCGCGAAGCCGCCAGGGAAAAGCTGGAAACCTTCTGGAGAGCGGTCTCCAAGGCAGCACGATTCAGCATTCTGCAGCGCACCCCTTGGGACCGACTCAGTGGCAACTGGAGTCTCGACTACTCACCGGGCCACGTCTACTTCGACCTGATGACGCGCTTTTTCTCGCCGAGTCAGTTCAACCCGATGAAGTACAACCCCCTTCGGGACATCATCATCGAGCAGGTGGACTTCGATAACGTCTGCGGCTGTGACCAGATGAAGGTCTTCGTCGCCGCCACCAATGCCGAAACAGGACGGGTCAAGATCTTCAACCGCCAGGAACTGACACCGGACATGGTGATGGCGTCTGCCTGTTTGCCGTTTCTGTTCGAGGCCGTAGAGGTTGATGGCGTGCCTTACTGGGATGGCGGGTATTCAGGTAACCCTCCGCTGTTCCCGTTCTACCAGACAACAGAGTCTCGCGACATTCTGATCGTGCAGATCAATCCGGTAGAGCGCGAAGGATCACCCATTAGCGCGCAGGAGATCCTCAATCGCACCAACGAGATCACCTTCAATGCCAGCCTGCTGAAAGAGCTGCGAGCCCTGGCCTTCGTCAAGCGCTTGATCCACGAAGGCCATCTTGATCCGGACACCTATCGCGACATGCTGGTCCACATCATCGACAGCCAGGACCTGCTGAAGCCGCTGGGCGCTTCATCCAAGCTCAATGCGGAGTGGGAGTTCCTGTGTCTGCTTCGTGACAGAGGTCGCCAACGTGCCCAGGCCTGGATCGAGCAACACTACGACGATATCGGCAAGCGAGATAGCGTCGACCTGAGAGAGATGTTTGACGGTATCCACTGATCCAAGGCAACGGGAACGACACGCCTGTTGGCGCGGGGCGAGCGAGCAGAGCGCGCCCTCTCTCGGAAAAGCGAAAGAGCATAGCAGCGCCAGTAAGGCATGGCCTCTGGCGCTGACAAAGCCGGGCCATTGTGGAGCGCTGCCTCAACCAGCCAATGGCCATCGAGAGTCCTGATATCACGCTTGCCGAGGTGGACCCAAGACAAGAAGAGTGCGGCGCAAAACAGCAAAGAAAGACACGAAGATTAATTGAAGTGTGCCGGATGAAAGATAGGCCATCACTGGCACGACAGATGCAACGACATAAAACGGTCGTATGTTTTAAACAAACCTCAACTACCGATAGATGTGGATGCGCGTCATCCCATGCACACATGCACAACGAGGACGCAGGAATCATGAGCTCACACCCAACATCACCCAATATGGAAAAAGGCCTCGCCTTCTTCAGGCAACACAATCCTGCCGCCGCCCAGGCGCTGGAAGAAAAGCTCGGTGACTTTGCGCCGGACCTGATGCGCCTGGTGGCCGAGTTTCCGTTTGGCGAAATGTACGGTCGTGACGGGCTGGAGCCCAAGGTGCGCCAAGCCGCCACGCTATCGGCCCTGGCCTGCGGCGGCCATGACACCCAGTTGCGCATTCATATCGGTATTGCGCGTTCCCTGGGATTCAGCCGTGACGAATTGGTCGAGCTCTTCATGCAGCTGGCGCCTTACGCCGGTTTCCCCGTGACGATCAATGCCGTATTGGCCGTCAAAGACATCTATCCCGAGTCATGACATCACCCCGGTGATACACGACCCACCCCAACGTAGCGTAAAAAGGAGTCACGCCATGTTTGACCATCAGCAAAATCCGCCCATGGAACCGGTTGACGAAACCGATACTACCCTGGCATTCATCGACCTGGCCGACGTCAAGCTGCCCGCTGGCGCCGCACCGCTGGAGCAGCGTCATCTGCGCTTCCGTCGTGTCGACGTTGGACCCGGCGGCATCGTGCCCTACCACTCTCACGAAAACCGCCCGGCCATTCTGTTCGTGTTCCAGGGTGAAATCGTCGAGTACAACTCAAAGCACGAGGAGCCGCGTGTGCACAAGGCTCCGTCCATCATCGCCGAGTTCAACGAGATCTGGCACTGGTGGAAGAACGAGTCCGATGGCGACGTCATCATCTATGCCGCCGACCTGGCCGAAACCGAGAAGTGCGCCGAAGGCGAGTGTTAAGACTCGCGGGTGGTGCTAGCTGACACAGCCCCCATCCACAAAGCCGCAGCGATGTGCTGCGGCTTTGTCGTATTCCCACTATCGGTCGTTGGCGCTCGCCTGTTGGGATTCACCTATTCCCCCTCGCCACGGCGACAGACGTCCAGGCGTCACTGACCTGGCCGAGTCGGAAAGCCCAGCTCAGTCTGCCAGGCCTCCGGCCAACCACTCTAGCTGTTCCGCGACAGGAATCTCACGGCAGTGCTGACGATTTTCTCCTGCCCAGAGCGGTGAGAAATCGCCGCTGCAGCGGGATTCATGGGCCGCGCGCAGTTCGCAGAGTGCGCTGGCCGCCAGGGGGAAGTCCGGTACCTCTCGGGAAATGGGGCCCAGCTCTCGCATGGCCCGGTTGACGATTCCCCGGGCCGGTCGGCCAGAAAAGACGTTGGTGATCTCGGTCGTTGAAGCAGGATCCAGCAGCGCCTTGCGATGAACGGCACGCACAGCGGCCTCCGGACAGCACAGTAGCGCTGTGCCAATCTGTACGGCGGCAGCCCCCTGATCAAGCGCCCATCGAACCCCCTGAGGGTCGGCGATTCCCCCTGCCGCCACCACCGGCACCGCCACCGCTTCCACGATACTCGGCAACAGCTTGGCCAAGGGTTGCTGCAGGCTGAGATCATCGCTCAGGAAATGCCCTCGATGGCCGCCGGCCTCGGTGCCCTGCGCAATAATGACGTCGGCGCCATTGGCCTCGAGCCAGCGGGCCTCGTCCAGGGTGGTGGCACTGGACATGACCAGGGCACCACAGCGCTTGACCCGCTCGACGAGCTCGGCGCTCGGCAAGCCGAAGTGAAAGCTGACCACTGCGGGCTTGTGCTTTTCGACAATGGCACAGGAGGCCTCATCGAAAGGACGTCGGGTCGGGCTGTCGCTAGGAGGGGGAGGAGCAATACCGAGCTCCTGATGATAGGGTTCCAGACGTTCTCGCCAACGCTCCAGGCGCTCTGGTTGCGCCTCGGGAGTGGTGTGGCAGAAGAAGTTGACGTTGACGGGGCCATGCCCCTCGATCGCCGCCAGCGCGTGCTCCAGCGCCTCCGGTGACAGCATGCCTGCGGGCAGTCCGCCCAGGCCACCTGCAGCCGTCACCGCGATCGCCAGCGTCTCGTCCTGAGCCCCTGCCATGGGCGCCTGAAAAATGGGGCGCTTCAAGCGAAGTCGCGCAAGGCTGGTCATGGTTGAATCTCCTTATGTGGAGCGGCGGCCTCGTTGTTCAACGACGCCTCACGGGGTCGCAGCTCCAGAATATCGCCACGAATGGCCAAATCGAAACGGCCAAGAAAGCTCATGCCCAGCAATACCGTCTCACCCTCCATGCCAGGACTGATGGAACCATCGACGCGAGACGCGGACAAGCCCCCCAACGTCACAGATTCCAGCGTGGTCAGGGTGCCGCGGGCACGCCCGTTGGCGGTGTGAAACCAAGCGCTGCCATGATCCGGCAACGACAGTTGTCGAGCAAGACTCCCGGGAAGAGCGACCCGCGTCGCACCAGTATCCACCAGGAACGTCACAGGTATGCCATTGATGCTGCCCGGCGCTACAAAGTGTCCACCAGGGCCTCTTTTGAGCTGCAGCGGCTGTCCTTCTGCCACCGCTTCAAGCTGGGCATTGGGGTGCATTTTCTGCGTCAGCCAGACAGACATCCACCAGCCACCCAGTGCCATGAACACCACCCAGAATAACAGCATCATGGCGAGACCTGGGCCACGGGTCCCATGTCGACGGGTCATGCCATTCTCCTTGCTGACGAACACACCACGTCGCCAGAAGCGACGAAGGCAGCATGGCGCAGCCGAGCGGCGACCGCTGTACTGATGCCAGTCGCTACGCGACAAGCGGCAGATCACGGCACAAGTGCCAGGCGTAGCCTCTTATACGGCAGGCGCATCCCATCGGAATGACACCAAGGAGGGTTCATGATGACAGCTTCTACTGACGTACTCCACGACCGCCCCTCTCAACACTTTCATCACTCTCATCCCTTCCGGCAGGTTCTGGGCACTACCCTGGCCGTGCTGCTCACGGCGATGTTCAGCCCAGGTAGCAGCGCAGACGCTAGCCTTCCGCCCACGACCTCCATGGATGCGGTCGACAAGCATGTCTTCGAGATGTCCCACTACACCACGCAGGGAGGCGACACTATCGCGCCGGTCAGAGTGGGTTGGGAAGCCTATGGCGAGCTCAATGACGCCGCTGACAATGCCATCTTGATCACGCACTTCTTCTCGGGCACTAGCCATGCCGCAGGTCGCTATTCCGGAGAAGACGTTGCCGGCTATTGGGACGCCATCATTGGTCCGGGGAAGCCACTCGATACCAACCGTTACTTCGTGGTGTCCTCGGACACCCTGGTCAACCTCAATGCTGGCGACCCCAGGGTCACCACCACCGGCCCCGCCAGCCTCAACCCCGCCACCGGCGAGCCCTGGGGTACGACATTCCCCCTGGTCGGTATTGGTGACTTCGTGAACGTACAGAAGGCGCTGATGGATGAGTTGGGCATCCAACGACTGCACGCCGTGATGGGGGCCTCGATGGGGGCTTTGCAAGCGTATGAGTGGGCCAGCGCGTACCCTGATCGGGTCGACCGTCTCATCGCCGTGATTGGCGCTGGCGTTGCCGATCCCTGGCTGATCGCCAGCCTCGACGCCTGGGCCGCTCCGATTCGCCTCGATCCCAACTGGCGCGACGGTGACTACTACGATGATGACCGCCCGCCCATCGACGGCCTGAGAGAATCGCTCAAGCTGATCACCCTGCAGGCTAACCACTGGCGTTGGGCTGATGCCACCTTCGATCGCGACTGGGCGGACCCACTGGCGTCGCCTGAAGACGATCTCGCTGCCGACTTTGAGGTGGTGGCCACACTCGATGAGATTGCCGCCGCCCGCGCCAGCAAGGCAGACGCCAACCACCTGCTGTATCTGGTTCGGGCCAACCAGAACTTCGTGACCGGAACCGAGGGTGACGCCGAGTCTGGCCTGGCCGCCATAGAGGCCCCCACCCTGCTGCTCTACAGCGAAGATGACCTGGTGTTTCCAGCAGAGAACGTGCTCGACACGGCCCGCATGATTCAGGCTGACGGCACCCCGGTTACCTTGCACACGCTGAAGGGAGATCGTGGGCACCTTGA
This sequence comes from Halomonas sp. DP4Y7-1, assembly GCF_019800705.1. Taxonomy (NCBI): domain Bacteria; kingdom Pseudomonadati; phylum Pseudomonadota; class Gammaproteobacteria; order Oceanospirillales; family Halomonadaceae; genus Halomonas; species Halomonas sp. DP4Y7-1. The sequence goes on from NZ_JAHVKS010000002.1 coordinate 590,841, forward strand.
TGGTGTGGTCAGTATCGAGCAAGCCGCCGATCAACTGCGCGGTTTTCTCGAAGCGCCAGTGCGCTGATGGTCGCGCCGACGGCTGCAGCGCCATCGACGCCCCACCCCGTCAGCGTCAGCCCAGGCACCCTCGCGAATGGCCATGGCATCAGCGGGCAAGGTGTCCATCACTGGACCTCAGCAGACAGCCATGCTGGGATGGTCGGGTGTCTGAGGTTACTGACCCTGGGAGCACCGTTTCAGGGTGCTCCCAGGCTTATCGACAAGGAGTTCACCGTGAGTCATGACGCTACTCTCCAGGTTGCCGACCTGGATGCAGGTCTGATCTATCGTCTGTTTTCCGGCGCTATCGCACCGCGCCCGATTGCGTGGGTATCAACGCTGAGCAGCGAAGGGCATGCCAACCTGGCGCCTTTCTCGTTTTTCAATGTGGCCAGTGTTGCCCCTCCCATACTGGCGTTCTCACCGCTGCTCAATGGCGAGGGCGGCACCAAGGACACCGTTGCCAATTTGCGAGAGGTGGGCGAATGCATCGTGCACATCGGCGGGGAAGCCCTGGCGGAGGCGCTCAATACCACCAGCGCCAGCCTGCCGCGGAACGGCGATGAGTTCGAACACGCGGGGCTCACCAAGGCGCCCCTTGGCGATCTTCGGGTTCCCCGGATCAGCGAAGCGCCGATCGCCTTCGGCTGTCGTCTCCACGACATCCTTACCTTTGGCGACCAGCCGCTTTCAGGCAACCTGGTGCTGGCGGAAGTGACCGTGATTCACGCCGATCCCAAGGTGTGGGACGGACGCCACGTAGGCCGCGAGGCGCTTGCCCCCATCGGCCGCATGGCCGGCAGTGACTATATTCGCTGCACGGATCTGTTCGCGCTGGAACGTCCCAAGTAACCAGCATTCGGCGCCGGCTCGATTGTCCAGGGGGAACCCGGCAGTGCATCAGCCCCCAAGCAGGGAGCGAATCACCAGGTATCCGCCCATGGCCAGCAATCCCATCAGGAACACCTGACGAAAACGTGCCTCGGAGAGTCGTCGCCGGAGCTCGGCACCCAGCCACATCCCAAGCCCTGCCGGCAGCAAGGCCAGGCAGGAGGCCTGCAACTGATCAACGGACAAGAGCTCTCGCTCCCCCAGCGCCAGCGCCAGACTGAGCGTGGACAGGCTGAACAGCAAGCCCATGGCCTGCACCAGAGCGTCTCTAGGCAGGCCGATGGACTGCAGGAAAGGGACGCCAGGAAAGACACTGGAGCCGGTCAGCCCGGTCAACAGACCGTTACACGCACCCAGCCACCCCGCCTGGGTATGACTGCCGCGAAAGCGCAGCTGCCGGCCGCTCAAGTTCAGCGCGGCGTAAAGGATCAGCAGACCGCCCAGCAGCAGCGATAGCCAGCGCGCATCGACACGGGAAAGGACCCATACCCCGGGCCAGACGCCAACGCAGGCCATCAGCAGGAACCCCCACAGGCGACGACACAGCGACAGCAGCTGCCCTCCTACCAATGCCTGCCACACATTGGTGATCACTGTTGGCACCAGCATCAGCGCCATGGCGTCAGGCAGCCCCAGCGTTACCGTCAGCAGCGCCAGCAACACCGTCGGCATGCCCATGCCGAGCACTCCCTTCACCAGCCCTGCCAGCACAAAGATCAGCGCCAGCAGGGCCAGCGACATGACGCCGCTGCTCAGCATGAGGGCGTCATGCTTCAGCTTCCCGCTTGGCTTCCCACTCACCGGCCACTTGCTGCCCACGGCGCTGGTTGACCCCGGCACACAGTATGATCGCGATGATAAAGAAGGCGGCACACAGCAGGATCGAGGCCTTGAGACCGACTGCAGCTTGCAGCAAGCCCAGGCCAACGATACCGACGATGCCCGCCAACTTGTTGGCCAGGCCCCAGAAACCGAAGAACTCCGCCGCCTTCTGACGTGGCGAGAACAATCCCACCATCACACGACTGGCCGACTGGCTTGAGCCCAGGCTGAGCCCGGCCAGGCAGCCGACGAACAGAAACAGCTGCTCCGCCTGCCAGTCGAGCCCCCAGGTGGCGTTCAGCCAGGCGGTCACCTCCGGGGTCGCCCAGATGGCCAGAATGGCCAGGACCCACAGCACCAGCGTCAGCAGGTACGTCACCAAGGTGCCGATGCGGTCTTGGATGAAGCCAAACCCCAGCGCTCCGGCGGCAGCCGTGATCTGCACAATGATGAACATCAGATTACGCGTGCTTTCCTGCCAACCGATCACCTGGGCGCCATAGATGAAGGCAAAGGCAATGATGATGTAGACCCCGGCCATGGAAAACAGTACCGATATCAGGAACAGTCCCAGGTCGCGAAAACTCTTGAGCTCATGAAAGGTCAGTGAGATGCGCTGCCAGGCAATCTGGCTGAACCGCTGACGCAGCGGTTGCGGCTCGGCCCGCTCCTTTAGCCACAGGAAAGTGGGAATGGCTGCCACCAGGAAGAACCCGGCGGCAAACGGGCCCACCCAGCGAATCCGCTCGAAGTTGTCCGCCGTCGCCTCGCCCAGTACCGCCAGGGTAAAGCCGGCCGCTACCAGTCCGCCGACATAGCCCAGTGCCCAGCCAAACCCTGAAATCGCCCCTAGCTTGTCCGGCGGTCCAAGCCCGGGCAAGAACGCGGCGATAAAGGACTCCCCCATGGAATAGGCATAGTTGGACAGGATGATCAGCACGAAGCCCATCACCACATAGCCCGGTTCGACAAAGTAGAGCATCGCCGTCGTCGCTATGGTGGCCACGTAGCTGGCAAACAGAAAACGCTTTTTCTCGGCCCGGTAGTCCATCACCGCGCCACATAACGGCCCGGTCACGACGACCAGCACAAAGCTGAGCGCCAGTGCCAGGCTCCACAGCAGGTTGGCCAGTCGATAGCCATCCCCCCGATCACCGACGATCACCGTGGTAAAAAGCTCGCCGAAGACCACCGTGATGATCAGCAGGGTGTAAGCCTGGTTGGCGAAATCGAACATCGCCCAGCCGAAGATCTCTCGCCGACGCACTCGGTCAGTGGCGGCAGGAATAATGCTGCTCACGCTCATCGCGCCTTCCTGTTGGCAAAGGGGTTCAAGATAGCAGTCGGACACTGCCCGGTGCCACGGCGTTCATGCGCCTTGGGCAGCATGGCCTTCCACGGGAGCAAGCACCTGGCGCGACGCCGGTCAGCCCTCGGCCTGTCAACGATCACTGAGCAGAGGGTTGACAACGACCGAGGGTGACAGAGCCTGAGAATGGTAGAGTATGGCGCACGACGTTGACACTCATGTGAGCTGAATGACTTCCATCGATCATCTGGCCAGTGCCGCCGCCCAGGGCTGGCATCAGCGGCTGGCTGGCCTGATTCAAGGCGCCGATCGCAGCGACCTGCCCCAGCAGCTGGATGCCACTCTGACCGAACTGGTGGCCATGGACGCACTCATTCTGCATGCCTACCAGGGACGTGGCAGGCCACAGGTAATTCACGACAACTACCCGCCAGAGCGGCGCGAGCGGGACATCGAGCCCTACTTGAGCCGCATCTATCTGCTAGACCCGATGTTTCAGGCGATCGAGGCTGGCGTGGAAAGTGGCGCTCATCGACTGCGCGACCTGGCACCGGATCGTTTCGAAAGCAGCGAGTACTACCATCACTACTATCGCGGCCTGGGGCTGAGGGATGAAGTTGGCCTGTTTGCCCGGGTCAGTGACGACACCGTCATGGTACTGTCGCTCGGTTTTCGCCTTCAGGCCCCGACACTGACACGCCGCATGCTCCAGGCACTGCGCCACCTCACCCCGGTCATTGAAGCGCTGCTGCGCCACTACTGGACCTGGCAGCGCTCCGCCGTCGAATCGACCGCACCGGACGACGAGCCGGTCGACCTGGCGTTCTCGAGCTTTGGTCAGGGCGTACTCACCAGGCGCGAGCAGGATATCGTGCGACTGCTGCTGGCGGGACACTCGGCCAAGTCTGCTGCGCGTCAACTCGGCATCAGTGACGGTACCGTCAAGGTCCACCGCAAGCACATCTATCAGCGACTGTCGGTAACCAGCCAGGCAGAGCTGTTCCGCGCCTTTCTCGATCACGTTGCCCTGATCTCCCGACGCCAGCGGGAATGAGGAGGATTCCTCAGCATCGGCAGCCCCAAGCCAGCGGCCGCTTTCGCGACCGCACCATGGAAAGGAGCCATGATCGTCACGCCCTCTGTTCATCCCATCTACCCTCATGGGGATATGTCACCGACAGGGCGAGACTGGAGAGACTGATGGCCTGAACAAGGAGGCCACCAATGACAACAGCCCACTCCCCCCTTTCCGCGCCAACGACTGCCCCTCTGGATGCAGCAACACTATGGCAACAGGACAAGGATCACTTCATCCATCCGTTCACCGACTTCAGCGTCTTCCACGAGAAGGGCTGTGAGCTGATCACGGACGCCGAGGGTATCTACGTCCAGGATGTCCATGGCAATCGTTTCATCGACGGCATCGCCGGACTGTGGTGCGTCAACGTTGGCCATGGACGTGCCGAGATCGGCCAGGCGATGGCGGACCAGGCCACCCGCATGGCCTATTTTTCGACCTTCAACAATCTGTCCAACGCGCCGGCTGCGCAACTGGCGGCGAAGCTGGCCGACCTGGCCCCCGACCATCTCAACCATGTGTTCTATACCTGCGGTGGGTCTACCGCCAATGACGCGACCATTCGCTTGGTTCACTACTATTTCAACCGTCTGGGCAAACCCACCAAGAAGCGCATTCTTTCGCGGCGCAATGCCTACCATGGCACCACCTACCTGGCCGCAAGCCTGACCGGCATCGAGAGCAACAACTGGGAGTTCGACACCCTCGATCAGCTTGTCACCCACCTCAGCGAAGCCAACATGTATCGCCGTCCCGAAGGGATGGGTGAAGAAGCCTACTGCGATCACCTGGTGAACGAGCTGACCGCCACCATCGATGAGATCGGTGCCGACCAGATTGCCGCCTTCATCGCCGAGCCGATCATGGGGGCAGGCGGCGTGCTGGTCGCTCCTCGCGGCTACCACGCGCGAATGCAGCAGGTCTGTCGCGACCATGACATCCTCTACATCGCCGATGAGGTAGTGACGGGGTTTGGACGCCTCGGCCACGTCTTCGCCTCCGGCGAGGTCTTCGCTACCCAGCCCGATATCATCAACCTGGCCAAGGGACTGTCGTCGGGCTACGCGCCACTCGGCGCCACCTTGATCTCCGACCGCCTCTACGAAGTGCTCGGCACTCCTCAGGGCAAGGGCGGCGTCCTGAGCACAGGTTTCACCTATTCCGGTCACCCGGTGAGCTGTGCCGCAGCACTGAAGAACATCGAGATTCTCGAGCGCGAAGATCTCTGCGCCAACGTGCGTGAAGTCGGCCCCTACCTGGAACAGGCCCTGGCCTCGCTGGCCCACCACGATACCGTCGGCGATGTACGCGGCAGTCACTTCATGATGTGCATCGAAAACGTCGCCGACAAAGCCACCAAGGCCCTGTTCCCCGTCGAGGCGCGAGTGGGCGATCGCGTGGCCCACGAGGCCCAGAAGCGTGGCCTGATCATTCGCCCCGTGGGCCATCTGAACGTCATCTCCCCCCCCTTGATCTGGACCCGCGACACCGTCGACACCGCCGTGGAGATACTCGATCAAGCGCTGGCAGCCACCAGCGCATCGCTCAGGCAAGACGGCTACCTGTAGCCGAGGTGTTCCCTGCCAATGACTGGCAGGGAACAGCACATCACCTGAGTAGGCCGCCTCAGCGACGCACCCTGTCGAGAACTCCCTTTGGTGGCGGCCACCGCTCCCTTCAATAACAACGCTCGCCTAAAGCGAAACAAGGAGCTTGCATGGACACCTACGGCGCATGGAGCCTGGTTCCGACCCTGGTGGTGCTGGTGACCGCCATCATCACCCGACGTACCATCGAATCCCTGCTGACTGGCTGCCTCGTCGGCCTGTTGATGATCGCCCCCAGCGAAGTCATTACGCGGGGCTCCGATATTCTGCTCGACGTGCTCGGTAACGACACCGTCACCTGGATCATTCTGGTCTGCGGGCTGTTTGGCAGCTTGATCGCCCTGCTGGTCAAGACCGGCGGCGTGCTCAGCTTCGGCGACGCCATGACCCGCCGCCTGCATAGCCGCCGGCAAAGTCTCCTCACCACCTGGGTGCTGGGCCTGGTGATCTTCGTCGACGACTACCTCAACGCACTGACCATCAGCGCCTCGATGAAGAAGATCACCGATCGCTTCGGCGTATCCCGTGAGAAGCTGGCCTACATCGTCGACTCCACCGCGGCGCCGGTGTGCATCCTGGTGCCTTTCTCGACCTGGGCGGTGTTCTTCGCGGGACTGCTGGAGGACAACGACGTGGCCAGCAACGGCATGTCGCTGTACATCTCTTCCATTCCGTACATGGCCTATGCCTGGGTCGCCGCCGCTATCGTGCCGCTGGTAGCACTTGGCTGGCTGCCCGATATTGGTCCCATGAAGAAGGCCGAAGCGCGTGCCCGGGGCGGACAGCCCGTCCCCGATGGCGGGGAAGAGCATGCTCTGCAGATCGACACCAAGTACGATGGCAAGAGCCCTCACCTGCTTAACTTCCTGCTGCCGATCGCCAGCCTGATCGTCGCCACCTGGTACTTCGATATCGACATCCTGCGCGGCGTCATCGTGGCCCTGGCGGTCACCCTGGTGCTGATCGCCGTGCAGCGACTGCTGAGCTTCAACGACACCTTCGATACGGCGCTGGAGGGTTTCAAGGCGATGATCATGCCGCTGGGCACCCTGGTGGCAGGCTTTGCCTTGAAGGAAGTCAACGATGTGCTCGGCCTGACCGAGGTTGTCATCGCTGCCGTCGAACCGCTGATGACCGCCGGTCTGCTGCCTGCCGTGGTGTTCGTCACCATGGCCTTCCTGGCCTTTGCCACCGGCTCGTTCTGGGGACTGTTTGCAGTCGCGATGCCCATCGTCCTGCCGCTCGCCATGAGCATGGACGCCAACATGCCGCTGGTGGTGGGCGCACTGATCTCGGCCAGCGCCTTCGGCAGCCACGCCTGCTTCTATGGCGATTCCACCGTCCTCTCGGCCCAGGGTAGCGGCTGCAGCCCGATGGCCCACGCCCTGACCCAAATTCCCTATGTCCTGATCGCGGCGGCACTCGCCACCGGCGTCTTTCTGATCCTTGGTCTGCTGTGAGTCCTGCCATGCACCCTACACACTGCCCTTCATCTGTCGCACCGTCCGCCGCTACGCCCGCCGCACAGGGCTATGTCATGCCGGCGGAATTCGCCCCCCACGATGCGTGCTGGATGCTCTGGCCCCAGCGTCCCGACACCTGGCGCCTCGGCGCGAAACCCGCCCAGCAAGCCTTCGTCGCTGTCGCCAGTGCCATTGCCGAAAGCGAGACCGTCTACGTCGGGGTCAACGACGATCAGTATGAAAATGCCAGGCACCAGTTGCCGGCCCAGGTCCGTGTTGTCGAACTTTCCAGCAACGACGCCTGGATGCGAGACGTCGGTCCGACCTTCCTGGTGCATCCGGACAAGGGCCTAGCTCTGGTCGACTGGGAATTCAACGCCTGGGGCGGCCTCAAGGATGGGCTCTACTTCCCCTGGGACAAGGACCGCAGGATTCGGCCCAAGATCGCGGAGATGCTGGGCATTCCCTGCTTTGATGTGGAGGTGGTGCTGGAAGGCGGCGCCATTCATGTCGACGGCGAAGGCACCCTGATCACCACCGAAGAGTGCCTGCTGAACCCCAATCGCAACCCCGGCATGGATCGCGCCACCATGGAGCGCCGGCTCCAGGATAGCCTGGGTATCCAGAAGGTCATCTGGCTGCCCAGGGGCTGCTATCTCGATGAAACCGATGGCCACGTCGACAACCTGTGCTGCTTTGTTGGCCCGGCCGAAGTTGCCTTGACCTGGTGTGACGACGACACCGATCCCGAGTACGCCATCTGCCGGGAAGCCCGAGCGGTGCTCGAGGCCAGTACCGATGCCAAGGGCAGAACCATCACGGTGCATCCCTTGCCACAGCCTGGCCCGCTGACCATCGCAGAGGATGAGGCCAGCGGTATTGATCGACTGGCCAGCTCCCACCCACGTCGCCCCGGCGACAGGATGGCGGCGTCCTACGTCAACTTCTACATTGGCAACCGTGTCGTGGTCATGCCCCAGCTCGACCCGCGCCATGACGCCACCGTCATGGACATCCTGGCGCGCCTGTTCCCGGACCGCCGTGTGGTTGGCGTGCCCGCTCGCGAGATATTGCTGGGCGGTGGGAACATTCACTGCATCACCCAGCAACAGCCACGGCCCTGAGTGTCTCGCTCACCACGGAAAGCGTCTCCTTTAAGAGACAGCCAGCGCTGAATCAAGGGCTTGTGCTCCAACGCCAAGATCCATAGGCTCGAAAAGGCACATAACAGCAAAGGAGAAACATCATGAGGAAGGGTTCCATCAAGACACTCTCCAGCCTGCTGCTGGCTGCTTTCATGACCCTGGGCCTGGCCGCCTGCGGCACCGGCACTGGCGAGCGTGCCGCTAGCGGTGCCGGTGTTGGCGCTGCCGTGGGCGCTGGCGCTGCCGCCGCCACCGGCGGAGACGTGGCCGAGGGCGCTGTCATTGGCGGCGGCGTTGGCGCTGCTGCGGGTGCTGCCACCGACGAGGACGATATCGACCTCGACAACTGATCCCGATGGATCAGACAGCGTCCGAGCCATTGTCGGACGCCAGCACCAAGACGCCGTCGCGCTTAACCGCCGACGGCGTCTTGCTGTGCCTGGCATGTGGATCCGTCGTGTCGCCGGGGCATATCAACCTGACCCGTTAGACACGACGCTCCCGTCTCGCCGATCACTTTGGCGCAATTTGGAGACATTTCGTTCAAATTTGTTCCACTTGCGCACAGTTAACCCACCGGCCTAAGGTATGAGCAACTCCGATACCAATGAGGAACTCGGCATGAAACGACTGACACTGAGCTGTCTGATGGCTGCCACACTGGCGCTGGGTCTAGCGGCGTGCGGAACCGGCACGGGTGAGCGAGCCCTGAGCGGCGCTGGCGTTGGCGCCGCGGTCGGCGCAGGTGCTGCCGCCATCACCGGTGGCGATGTCGGCAAGGGCGCGGTTATCGGGGGCGGCGTTGGCGCTGCTACCGGAGCGGCGACCGACTCGAACGACATCGACCTGAGCCGCTAATCAGACCGCCGCCGCAACACCGGCGGATGCTCTGAAACGCCACTAGCGACACACCCTGCCGCCCACGCCGAGATGAAAATGATCGGCGTGGGCGGCATTGTAATCGGGCCCCAGAACGGTACCGAACACTGAGCAAGCGTGATCCCCCGCGTCCTTGAGGAATCGCCCCGGCGCCCCCTCACCCCAGTCATTGAGCAGACTGATCCTGCGACCATCCGTGGTGATGAAGGCTCCGACATCCAACGCCTCTGCGGTAGCGTGCTGGCTACGCCGGCCGGTCGCCCGTCCGTAGATATTGCGGCAGGCGAAGCTGCCCATATGCTCGATGCGGGCGATGCCGGTGCCCAACTGGCGGCTCGCTGCCTCGCTTAGCCCACGTTCATACATCGCCCACGCAACCGCCAGCGGGCAACGGGTCATGACCGGCGGCTGAACGGCGACTTCACCGCCTTGCATGCGCACCAGGTTGGTAAGCGAACAGTCGCCGACGGTGGCATCTTCCATCGCAGAGAAGCGCTGAGCGGGGTCACTGGCCAACACGCTGCGACACGCCTCGGGATCATCGCCCAGGCGGGACAGCTTGTAGCGAAACCAGGGGCCAGGAGAAGCGTCCAAGGAAATGGGAGCCCAGGGATTGTAGCGGTCAGGGATGACGATAATGCCCTTGTCCAGCGCAATGCCAAGCACCAGCAGCATCACCAGCAGCCATTGGATCATTCCCCCTCCCTGGCGCTTGAGCTCATTGGCGGCGGTCTGAAGTGCCGCCTACGGCTCCACCAACAACGACATTGCCAACGCCACGAGTCCCACAGCCACTGCCGTCAGCACCGCTACGGTGACGACACGATCCAGCCAGCGATCAAAACTGGTCCAGGTGAACGACAGGCGTCTGCGACGAGACGATGCCCTGCGGCGGGTGGCACCGCGGGCAGGTGGAGAATTCATGGCCGAGATCCTTCCGACGATACCTTGAGCTTACGTGCTGGCGGCCTCCCTGACCACCAAAGCATCCAGAATACCGCAATTGCCTAATAAAAGGAGGCGGCTGGCGCTAGGCGCCGCCGCCATGGCGCCGTCGGATGATGGCCTGTGGACAGTCGGGGGCGCATCAAAGTGGCCCCCGCTGCCGGCGGGTCTAGGCTAGTGATTGATGCGCCGGTTGACGACGTTGGGGGCCCGGCGCAAGCGCTCCTCTTCCGCCATGTTGCCGGCTTCGAAGGGATCGGCGCCGACGGGTGTCTCGCCATGCTGGCGATAGAGTTGGGACAGCATATTGCGACGATCCGTCTGCAATTCCTTGACCAGCACGAACATCATGCCGAAGAGAATGAACGAAAACGGCAGCGCCGCCAGTACCGAGGCGGACTGCAGCCCTTTGAGGCCCCCCGCCACAATCAGGGTAAGGCATATGGCAGCGATCAGCAGCCCCCAGCACACTCGCTTGTAGAGCGGAGGGGCGATGGAACCGTTATCGGTCATCTGAGCCACGATGAATGACGCAGAATCTGCAGAGGTGACGAGAAAGATAAAGATCAGCAGCATCGCCACCACCGACAGCAGCGTCGAGAAGGGCATCAGGTCGAACATCTCGAACAGGGCCACGGTGATATTGCTCTGTGTCGCCGCTGCCAGTCCGGCATCTCCCCCCAGCTCCATATGCAGGGCGGCGCCACCGAAGACGCCGATCCACAGACAGGCCAGCAACGGCGGAACGACGAGCACGCCAAGCACATACTCGCGAATGGTTCGTCCGCGCGAGACACGAGCGACAAAGGTGCCGACAAAGGGCGACCAGGCAATGACCCAGGCCCAGTAGAAGATGGTCCACTGCGACGCCCAGGGATCGTCATTGTAGGGCGACATGGTCAGGCTCATGCCAATGAAGTTCTGAAGATAGTCGCCCAGCCCAAGCGTAATGGTCTCGAGAATCTTCACCGTCGGGCCGGTGAAGAGCACGTACAGCATCATGGCGATGCACAAGGCCATGTTGAGATTGGACAAGCGCTTGATGCCCTTGTCGAGGCCGGACCAGGTCGATGCCATGTACGCCAGGAACATGACCGACAAAATGATCGCCTGCCACCAACCGTTCTCCGGCAGACCGAACACAGCGTTGAGACCGCCATTCATCTGCAGCACGCCCAGGCCCAGCGACGTCGCGACCCCCATCACGGTGGCCACGACCGCAAAGATATCCAGCCAGTCGGTGTAGGGGCGGATGGCAGGTCGCTTGGCCGTCATCGAGGACAGCACCGACGACACCAGTCCGGCCTGATCCTTGCGGAACTGGAAGTAGGCGATGATCAAGCCCACCAGCGAAAAGGCCGCCCACTGGTGAACTCCCCAGTTGAAGTAGCTCATCTGGATGGCATAGCGCGCGGCCTCCACGCTTTCCGCCTCGACCGCACCATAGGGGGGTACGGCAAAGTGGGTCATGGGCTCGGCCATGCCATAGAACACCAGCCCGACACCAAAGCCCGCCGCCAGCAGCATGCTGATCCACGAGAAGGTGTCATAGGTCGGCGTACTGTCCTGAGGACCCAGGCGTACCTTGCCGTACTTGCTCACCGCCAGGCCGATCAGAAAGATCACAAAGGCGAACACTGCCAGCAGATAGAACCAGCCAAAGTAGTGGGTCACCTTGCCAAGCGCGGCACTGGCGGCGTCGCCAAAGGCCTCGGGGAAGCTGGCGCCAACGGCCACCAGGGCGATGATGATGAGGGCAGACAGACGGAAGACGCGATCCTTGCCAGCGAGCGGTAGACGCTCCTGTATCGTTCGACCGTTCATGGACACTCCTTGCCAAACGGCGGTCATGAGAATCAGGGCGTAGCACCCTAACAAAAGTCGGACTGTCCATCACGGTAGGTGAATATTCGTTTGAGCACAAAAAAGCCGGTGCTCCAAGGCACCGGCATGGCTATCGATAGCGGCATCAATAGCGAACGTCACCGCGGCTACCCGCTCGCAGGCATAATGCCTTCACGGTTGAGGCTTCGGCGCCACCAGCGTTGCGGTGTCGTTCTCGGCCGTTTCATCATCTTCCTTGAGGGCCTCCTCGGGAGGCGGCATGCCATCACTCTTGGCCTGGTCACGTGCCTCGAAGGCATCTGCCCCCACCGGCATCTCACGGTAGTGCTGCCGCAGGCCCTCGAGCATCAGCTTACGATCCTTGCGCAACTCGCGGACCATGACGACCACCATCATGTACAGAATAAAGGTGAAGGGCAGCGCCGCCAGCACCGAGGCTGATTGCAGCCCCTTGAGGCCGCCGGCGGCAATCAGCGTCAGACAGATGGCGGCGATCAGCACCCCCCACAACACCCGCTTGTACAGCGGCGGATCGATGGAGCCGTTGTCCGTCATCTGGGCCACGATATACGAGGCCGAATCTGCCGAAGTGACCAGGAAGATAAAGATCAACAGCATGGCCATGACGGACAGCAGTCCCGAGAACGGCATCAGGTCGAACATTTTGAACAGCGCCACGGTGATGTTCTGCTGTGTCGCCTGGGCCAGCCCCAGCCCTTCCGTCGCCAATTCCATATGGATGGCGGTGCCGCCAAACACGCCCAGCCACAGGCATGCCAGCAGCGGTGGCACGAACAGCACCCCAAAGACATATTCCTTGATGGTACGCCCCCGCGAAATCCGCGCGACGAAAGTGCCGACAAAGGGTGCCCAGGCGATGACCCAGGCCCAGTAGAAGATGGTCCAGTTCTGCGCCCAGGGATCATTGTTGTAAGGCGACATGCGCAGACTCATGACGAAAAAGTTCTGCACGTAGTCGCCAAGGCCCAGGGTGATGGTTTCCAGGATCTTGATGGTCGGCCCGGTGAACAGCACATACAGCATCATGGCGATGCACATGATCATGTTGAGATTCGACAGGCGCTTGATGCCCTTGTCCAGTCCGGACCAGGTCGAGGCCATGTACGCCAGAAACATGCAGAACAGGATAAGGAACTGCCACAGCCCGCTCTCAGGCACCCCGAACACCGCGTGCAATCCACCATTGGTCTGCAGTACCCCCAGTCCCAACGAGGTCGCCACCCCCATCACCGTGGCCACGACCGCAAACACATCCAGCGCGCCATTGAAACGGCGCAACCCCGGACGCTTGGCCGTCAGTGGTCGCAGCACCACCGAGACGAGTCCGGCCTGATCCTTGCGAAACTGGTAGTACGCAATGATCAACCCCACCAGCGCGAAGGACGCCCACTGATGGATGCCCCAGTTGAAGAAGCTGTACTGAATGGCATAGCGGGCTGACGCCGCGGATTCCGGTGCGACGTCACCATAAGGCGGTGCGATGTAATGCGTCATGGGTTCCGCCATGCCGTAAAACACCAACCCGACGCCGAAACCGGCGGCCAGCAGCATGCTGATCCAGGAGAAGAAGCCATACTCCGGCTTGCTGTCCTGGGGCCCTAGCCGAATCTTGCCGTACCGCCCCATGGCCAGCGCCAGCAGAAACACCACAATGCCGGTCACCGACAGCAGATAGAACCAGCCAAAATAGTGGGACACCCCGCCGAGGGCACGACTGGCGACTTCTCCAAAGCCCTCGGGGAACAGCGCTCCCAGCGCCACCAGTATCAGTATGATGACGGCGGAGGCATAAAAGACCCGCTGTCCTTCATCACGTTGCATATCGCCTTCCTTTTGTTCGACTGCTTGTTGGAAGGCCTGTGCAGCGCCGCTCCGGCGAGAACTTCGCGCGGACGCTCACGAGAGAACGTTTCTGCCCGGAGACTCACCGAGCAGCCTTTGCAGACCTATGCTTTGATAACAGTTAGTTTGTTATCTATCATCCCCACCTAGCCATCGCCGTCTCGAAGGTGCTGACGTCATGGCAAGGCGTTTGCTCACACCGCGCCGTGGATGCCACGGTGAAGGACGACAAGGCGCGCTTCACGCACCCCAGTGTCATCATAATGAACTGGGTGCGATTGCCAGCATCTTCTCCTAGACATAAGCCGAGACGGCAAAAAATCAGCCGGTATCGACATTCAGAATGTCTCTTTATCCTGACGAAACATGCCGGATCGCGGAGGAACGCTTCATGACTCGCCTCAGCACTACCCCTCTTTCTGTTCTCGACCTGGCCCCCATCCGTGACGGCGGCACCATCGCCGATAGCTTCAGCGATAGCGTGGCGCTGGCCCGCTTGACCGAGTCGCTGGGTTTCACTCGCTACTGGCTGGCGGAGCACCACAGCCTGGAAGGCATTGCCAGTGCCGCCACCTCGGTACTGATGGGCCACATTGCCGGGAAAACGTCGCGCATTCGTATCGGCAGCGGCGGCATCATGCTGCCCAATCACCCTCCTCTGGTGATTGCCGAGCAGTTCGGGACACTGGAGACGCTATATCCTGGGCGAATTGATCTCGGCCTGGGCCGCGCCCCCGGCTCGGATGCTGCCACCATGGCAGCCATGCGTCGCGACCCCCACGCGGGGGTGGACGACTTTCCGCAGCGTCTGGAAGAACTGGAAGGTTATCTGGATGAGGCGCGTCCGGGACAGCGAGTTCAGGCCGTGCCGGGCCAGGGAACCCGGGTACCGATCTGGCTGCTGGGCTCAAGCCTCTACAGCGCCCAGCTTGCCGCTCACAAGGGTCTGCCGTTTGCCTTTGCCGCTCAATTCGCCCCGGCGCAGCTGGATGATGCCCTGGCGGTCTATCGGCGCAACTTCCAGCCCTCTGCCGTGCTGAAGGCGCCTTACGCCATGGTCGGACTGCCGGTACTGGCGGCGGACAGCGACGAACATGCGCACTTTCTCTCCACCACCGCACAGCAGAAGTTTCTTGGCCTGATTCGCGGCCAGCGGGGACGCGCCAAGCCACCGGTCCGCTCGCTCGACTGGAACCCCATGGAGCGCGCCCAGGTCGAGAGCTTTCTCGGCGCGGCGGTCATCGGCAGCCCAAGCACGGTGCGCGACGGCCTGGAGCGCATGCTCGAGCGCACCCAGGCCGACGAGTTGATGCTCAACACGGATACCTATGCCCTGGAGGATCGCCTCAACAGCTACCAGCTGGTGAGTGACGTATGGCGGCAGGCATGAGAATCCCTCGCTGAGCCCCCTGTCTCAGTTAGCCAGGTGACGCCAGTCGGGCTCACGCGTCAGCCAGTCGGGCCCGGCCTGTTCAAAGGCATGGGCCCAACGCAGCAGCGCCAGATCCTGGCGATGCGGGGCGATCACCTGGATGCCCATGGCTCGTCCTCGAGCATCAAAACCTGCAGGCAGGTTGATCACCGGACAACCCGACAGTGACCCAGCGATGACCACTTCCATCCAGCGGTGATAGGTGTCCATGGTGCGTCCTGCGATTTGGGGTGGCCATGGGGTCTCCACATCAAACGCAAAGACCTGAGCGCTTGGCAGGACCAGGGCGTCATACTGCTGGAAGAGTTCAAGCAGACGAGCGTGCCAGGCGCTTCGCGCCACATTGGCACGATGAACATCCAGCGCCGACCGCTGCATACCCTGTTCGATTTCCCACTGCGCCTCTGGCTTCAATGCGTCTCGGCGCGACACGTCCTGCCACACTTCGGAAAGGCTTCCAGCGATGGCCCATTGGCGCAATACCAGCCAGCTTTGCCACAGTCGCGCAGGGTCGAAACCCGGGTCCAGGGCCTCGACCCGGGCACCCAGATCCTCGAATACCGCCAATGCCCCCTGGCACACCTCCAGCACCCCCTGTTCCATCGCCAGATGTCCCTGCCAGTCGCCCAGCCAGCCGATTCTCAGGCCCTTGATCGCATCTTCTTGGGCGAGTGGGCCTGCCAGTGACGCCGGATCATCTTGCAATGACAAAGGCGCGCTGGGGTGTGCTCCCGCCTGGGTCGCCAGCAAGCGGGCCACATCCTCGACAGTTCTCCCCATCGGGCCCTCGGTCGCCAACTGGTGGCCGAATATCTCTGGACCCGGTCCATGGGGCACCCGCCCAAAGGAAGGGCGCAAGCCAAACAGGTTGTGATAGGCCGCAGGGTTGCGCAGCGAACCCATCATGTCGCTGCCATCCGCCACCGGCAGCATTCGCATGGCCAGCGCCGCCGCGGCACCGCCACTGGATCCCCCCGCACACAAGCGAGGATCATAGGCGTTTCGCGTGGCGCCAAAGACCTGGTTGTAGGTGTGGGAGCCAAGGCCGAATTCCGGCGTATTGGTCTTGCCGATAAAGATGGCCCCGGCTCGACGCATGCGCTCGACCATGATGCCGTCCTGTTCGGGCACCTGACCGGCAAACAAGGGGGACCCCATCGAGGTCGGCATATCCCGGGTGGCCGAGAGGTCCTTGATCGCCTGGGGGATGCCATGCAACCAACCGCGAGAACGCCCTGCCGCCAGCTCACGATCGCACTCGCCGGCTTCGTCCATCAGCAGGTCATGATCGCGCCGGGACACGATGGCATTGACCACCGGATTGGCGGCATCTATGTGCGCCAGATATGCGGTCATGACGTCTTTACAGCTCAGCTCCTTGGCGTGCAGTTGCCTCGAAAGCTCGCTGGCGGACAGTGACAGCAGTGCATCCTGGTGCATGGACCCTTGATCGCTTGGCATGCCTTCATCCTTGTCTTGTTGGACCTTGTGCAGGACCTTGTATTGGACGTCTGGTGGAAAGCCATGGGACTGTGACATGGCTTTCCGAGCCTACCCGAACCGGCCCTACACCAGCCATAGCAAACACGCCGCGTTGATGATGAAGACCACGAACATCAGCAGAATGGTATAGCCCATCACCTGACCGGCCTTGAGCCCTGTCACCCCCAGAATGGGCAGCAGCCAGAAGGGCTGTGCAAGATTGGTCAGCTGATCCCCCATCATCACCGACATGACGGCGAGATGAGCCGGCAGGCCAAGTTGCAGCGCCGCCGCTGTGGCGATCGGTCCCTGAACGGCCCACTGCCCGCCACCGGAGGGCACGGCAAAGTTGACCAGTGCAGCGCTGATCATGCTGTACAGCGGAAAGGTGTCTGGCGTCGAGATGCTGACAAACCAGTCTGCAATCATGCTGAACAGGCCACTACCGGCCATCAGCCCCAGGATGCCGGCGTAGAAGGGGAACTGCAGGATGATGCCACCTGCGGCAGACGACGCCCGCATGATGGCTCGGGAGTAGTTGCCCAGCGAGCCGTGCATCAGCAGGCCCAGCATCAGAAAGCCAAAGTTCAGCACATTGAGATCCAGCCCCAGCAGGCCTTCCGCCAGGATGTAGCGCACCACGAAGAACAGACCGGCCAAGGCGATGGCCCAGCACAGTACGCGGCTGCGGTTTACCCGGTTGGCGGGCAGGCGCCGCTCCTCGTCGGAGAGCGGCTCTTCCACGCTGTCTTCATCGTCCTGGCCCGCGTAGACCACGGTCGTGGTGGGCGATGGATGCAGCAGTGCCAGCAGCAGCGGCGTGACCACCACCGTCAGCAGCACAAAGATCAGGTTGTAGGGCTGGAAGATCGTCTCGGAGAGGGGGATCAGGCCGATGCTGGATTCCAGAAAGTGCCCTGGGGTATTGACCAGCAGGGCGCCCGAACTTGTCAGCCCAGTCTGGGAAATGACCCCACCTCCGTAGGCCGCTGCTGCCAGCAGAGGAAAGTGCACCGCCAGGCCATTGTCGCGGGCGTAGCGCGCCACCTCTCTGGCAAGAAAGGCACTGACGATCAGACCGACCCCCCAGTGCAGGAAAGACAGGATGCTGCCCGCCAGGGCGGTCACCACAATTGCGCCCGTGCGAGAGCGGGGCAGCGAGGCCACCCAGCGTAGCGCTCGCTGCATTGACGGTGCGGTGGCCAGGCCAAAGCCGGTGACCACGATCAAGACCATTTGCATGGCAAAGGTCAGCAGGCGCCAGAAACCGCCGTACCACTGGTCGATCAGCTCCACAGGACCATGCGGAGTGAACGCCAGCGCAGCGCCGAACACCATCAGCGTGAGGATTACCGCCAGGGCGAAGGGATCGGGAATCCAGCGGATACCGAAGGAAGCAGCGCCATCACCCAGGCGCTGCATGAATGACGAGAAGGATCGGCCAGAGCCAGAGGGTTTTGCCACGGACCGCTGTGGAGTCGACATGTTGGTAGCCTCTTGAATGCCACACTTGTTGTTGTGACGGCGACCAGCATGGCCCGGAGCCCGGGCCCGACCTACCAGGCCAGGAAACGTGATGACACACAGGGCCATGCCGACGCCGAGGAAAGATCCGTCAGCGCCTTCCGACCCGTGAAATACCAGAAGCCCCTGCGTTATATACATCAGTAGGGCAGCGCGTGATTCCAGGTCAACGTGTCATGACCGATAGCGCAGATAACGTAAGCCTTAGATTAGAATTCTCCCATACAACGCCAGACACGGCACAGCCCCTGCGCCTCAGTGTCCTCCGTGCAGGGTGGCTAGCGCCTGTCGCCAATTGGGGTACACGTCACGATAGCGCCTCACACCCTCCGGGTCCGGCACGCAGCGCGTGGTCTCATCCAACTGAATCAGCGACTGGCAGAGGCTGTCGAGTTCGCCCTCGCCGTTGCACCAGGCCGCCTGTATGGCACCACCCAGCGCCGCGGCGTCAGTGACGCTTGGACACACCACTTCTGCCTGGGTGACATCCGCTACCATCTGACGCCAGGCGGGGCTGTGGGCGCCGCCCCCGATCAGGCGAATCTGACTGGCCTGATCGGCCAACGGGCCCAGCAGGTCAAGCCCGTAGCGCAAACAGAAGGTCGCGCCCTCGACCACCGCACGACATAGGTGTGCAGGCGAAGTATTGCGGCTGTTCAACCCCAGAAAGGAAGCGCTCGCCTCTGGCAGCGCGGGTACCCGCTCGCCGTTGAAGAACGGCAACACCGTCACACCGTCGGCGCCTATCGGTGCCGACTGGATCGCCTGATTGAAGCCGGCGAGGTCGAGGCCGAACAGCTCCCGCACACGATTGGTCGCCGAGGTGGTATTCATGGTGCACACCAGCGGCAGCCAACCATCGTGGCTGGCGCAGAAGTTGGCGACCATGGCGGATTCGGCCTTTACCGGCTGCGCAGAATGGGCACATACCGTGCCCGAGGTGCCGAGACTCATGGTGACCATGCCGGGCGCAATGTTGCCGGTACCGATGGCCCCCAGCATGTTGTCCCCGCCACCGCTGGCAACGATGACGCCTTCGCGTAAGCCCAGCTCTCGCGCCAGGGCGGGCCGCACCTGCCCGGCGACCTCGCGGGAGTCGATCAACCGCGGCAGCACCCGCTCAGGATCGAGCTCCGGTGCGATCAGCGACCATACATCGGGGCGCCAGTGTCGCGCGCGAGTATCGAAGTAGCCGGTGCCCGAGGCGTCCCCTGCCTCGGCCACCCGCTCTCCGGTCAGCCAATAGTTGAGATAGTCGTGGGGCAACAGCACGCTGGCGACCCGAGCATACACCTCGGGATGCTGGCGGCGCAGCCAGGCGACCTTGGAGGCGGTATAACCGGTCTGCAGCACCAGTCCCAGACGCTCGAGACAGCCTTGTTCCCCCCCCAGGGCATGGATCAGCGCGTCATTTTCCCTGTGGGTTTCGGTATCACACCAGAGCTTGGCGGGATACAGCACCTGGCCCCTTTCATCCAGCGCCACCATGCCATGCTGCTGACCGGAAATCCCGATCGCCTGCACCGAGGCAGCCGTCACGCCAGCGCGATCAAGCGCCTGGTGAAACGCCCCTCGAAACGCTTCCGTCCAATCTTCTGGCCACTGCTCACGCCGCCCATTGGCCCCTTCGTCGAGTCGGTGAGGTCGGCTGGCTTCACCAAGGCATGCTCCCCTTTCCAGGTCCACCACCACCACTTTGGTGCTCTGCGTGCCGCAATCCACACCGAGATACATGGGCTGTCTCCTTATCTCGTCGCTTATCTCGTCGCTTGTCTCATACCTGGCTCCGGGTCTCGTCAGCGACCAATGCCTCAAGGGTGGCGCGTGCCCCCTGCTGCTGCAAGCGCTTGAGCGCTTCGACATAGGCGTCGACGAAGCGTGGGGCCTCCGCCAGACTGCCAAACAGCTCTCTGTTCTCGATAAAGGCCGTGGGCCGCGCGTGTTGAGAGACGGCAATCGGTGTCAGCTGGTCCTTGAGACGATCGACAACGGCGATAGGCTGTCCCTGCTCATCCACACCCTCGGCATAGCGCGCCCAGCTTGCCACCACCGTGGCCGAGCGCTTCAGCGCGCCACCCTGTTCCAACTGGCGGCGTATCACCGGCACCAGCCACTTGGGAATGCGGTCAGAGCTTTCGGCACACAGCCGTGCCAAGGTGTCCTTGATCTCGGGATTGGCAAAGCGCTCGATCAAGGTATGTCGGTACTGGTCCAGGTCGACGCCGGGCACTTCCGGCAGCGTCGGGCTGCCTTCGTCTTTCATATAGCCCAGCAGGAACTCGACGAACAGCGGGTCCTGGCACACCTCGTGGGCATACCGATAACCCGCCAGGTAGCCCAGATAGCACATGGCCTGATGACTGGCGTTGAGCAGCCGTAGTTTCATCAGCTCATAAGGCTCCACATCCTCGACCACCTGCACCCCCACGTCATCCAGGGCCGGGCGCCCCATCGCGAAATGATCTTCCAGCACCCACTGGGTGAACGGCTCGCAGATGACGGGCCAGGCATCCTCGAGATCAAAGCGCTGATGCAGTTCCTCTATATCCGCCGGGGTGGTCACAGGCGTAATCCGGTCCACCATCGAGTTGGGAAACGGTACCTGCGCTTCAAGGTACTGTCCCAGCTGCGGATCCCGCGCGTGGGCGAAGGCGCCGAACATCCGCCTGGCCACATCGCCATTGCCGGGAATATTGTCACAGGACATCACCGTAAAGGGGGCAAGGCCGCGATCCCGGCGACGCTCGATCGCTGCGACCACCAGGCCAAAGCTGCTGCGAGGCGCCATCGGATGTTCCAGGTCATGGAGCACATCGGCCGTTTCCAGATCAAACTCTCCGGTGATCGGATGAACGTTGTAGCCTCCCTCTGTGACCGTCAGCGACACAATGCGGATAGCAGGGTCTGCCAGCATCTCGATAACGCCTTCCGGGTCATCCGGCGCGTATCGGTAGTCGATGATCGAGCCAATGACACGCGGTTCGAGCATCCCGTTCGGGTGCTTTACCACCAGGGTGTACAGGTAGTCCTGGCTGGCCAGCGCCTCCTGCATGCGACGGTCACCCGGCATCACGCCAATGCCGACAATGCCCCAGTCGTGGGCCTGCCCTGCTTCCATCAAGCGATCCAGATACATGGCCTGGTGGGCGCGATGAAAGCCCCCTACCCCGATGTGCGCCATCCCGGGAGTCAGCGCCGTGCGCCGGTACGATGGCACCGACACGTGCGGATCGAGTTGAGCCAGTGTCGCATTGGCAAGTCGTGTCATGATGGCTCTCCGCCAGTGTTGCAGTAAGAAAACGTTGCGCCACGCCAATCTGATCAGACGTGCAGGCGATGGATGCAGATATGCCCCGGGAAAGCGGCCACGCCGCCGTCGACGACGGGGGTCAGTGCCAGTAAAGATCGGCGCGCCGCGATCGGGTCTTGATCAAACGCGCGTTGAGCATGTCCTTGTCTCGCGCCTTGGCAATGGCGCCGGAGGGATCCTGGCCCATGCCGATCCAGCGTTCGATCAGGCGCCTCTCCAGCTCGCTGTCATCGACTTCAAGAAACAGGCTGAAGTCGAAGAAGTCCTGCAACGCCTGCCATGGACCATGATCCAGCAGCAGATAGTTGCCTTCGACAATCAGTAGACGGTGATGGGGCGTGATGACCCTTGCGCCGGCTCGCGCCAGATCGAGAGGACGATCGAACACGGGCACCGCCACCGGGCGGTCGGCTCGCTTCAGCCGCGTCAGGTCATGACGCAATCCCTCCACGTCAAAGGTCTCTGGTGCTCCCTTCAACGCCAGCAACCCCATGGGCTCGAGCACGGCGTTGTCGTAGTGGTAGCCATCCATGGGCACCACCTCGGCGATGCCCGGCAGACGCTCATTGAGCTGTCGGGCGAGCCAAGCGGATCGAAACGACTTGCCCGCGCCGGGAGGGCCTGCCAACGCCACGATGAAACGGTCCTTGCCGTCACTGCGCGCCAGCAGCTCGTCCGCGATGGACGCTATGGTAGGGGTCATCGTTTACCTCCCGAGAGCCAGCGGCTCAACTCATCCAATTGCCGCCGTCGACATTGAGTGTCTGGGCGACGATGTAGTCACTCTCACGACTGGCGAGGAACACCGCCGCGCCCACGTGATCCTCCGGGCGTCCCATCCTGCCGTAGGGTACCGACTCCCCCACCAGTCGCTTCTTCTCTCCTTGAGGCCGTCCTTCGTAGCGCGCAAACAGCGCGTCTACCTCATCCCACATGGGGGTATCCACCACTCCCGGCGCGATGCCATTGACGCGAATCCCGTGACGGATCAGGTCGAGCGCGCAGGACTGGGTCAGACTGATGACGGCTGCCTTGGTCGCGCAATAGGTGCTCACCAGCGGCTCACCGCGACGGCCCGCCTGGGACGCCATATTGATGATGGCACCTCGGCGTTCGTCCTCCACCATCGCTCGCGCCACCGCCTGCAGGGTGAAGAAGAGCCCTTTCACGTTGACGGCAAATTGACGGTCAAAGTCAGCCTCGGTGACATCCAACACCGGCGCCATGCCAAACACCGCCGCGTTATTGACCAGCACATCAATGCCGCCGAAGCGCTGCCGCACACCCTGCACCATGGCGTCGATCGAAGCCCGGTCACGCACATCCAGCACCACCCCCATTCCCCGCTCGGGGGCAACGCCTTCCAGCGCCTGGTCGATCGCCCGCTGGTCGATATCGGCAATGACCACTGTGGCGCCTTCCTCAGCGTAGCGCTGTGCGATCGCCAGACCGATGCCACGTGCACCGCCGGTGATGACCGCTACCTTGTCCTTGAGCTGGCCGTTCATCATGCTCGTTGCTCCTGCTGTTGGCGCCAGATGCCCCACAAGCCAGGCAGCTGGTCCATGTGGGTCATCACCTTCCAGACTCCCAGGTGCTGCAGGCGCTCGGCATGGCCGGGCGCGAGGTGGCTGGCGCCGACGAAACCAATGACCGTCATCCCCGCCGCGCGTGCGGCGGTCGCCCCCGCCAGGGAGTCCTCGACCACCAGGCAGGCCTCAGGGGCCACGCCCAGGGTCGCCGCGGCGAGCTGATAAACGGCAGGATCTGGCTTGGGCCGTGCGACCTGTTCCGCACAGAAGATCGGGGCCTGAGCCAACAGCTGATCCAGCCCGGTGTGGGCCAGCGAGGCTTCCACCCGCTGGCGCCGACTGTTGGAGACCACGGCCTTGGCCTGTGGGATGACCGCCAGGGCCTGGGCTACGCCATCCACCGCCTGAAGCTGCTCGGCCAGCCGCGCTTCGATCTCATCATCCAGCCGCTCGAGCGCCCTTGAGGGCAATTGGTGAGTGCTGAGTGACTCCAGGGACGCCAATATCGCCTCGGTGGTCTGCCCCAAGGCCGCGTTCAGGGCGGCCTCGATATCCAGATCCGGCAGCCAGCTGCTCAGCCGCTCGGCCAGGGTCGCCTCGGCGATGACTTCGCTATCCACCAGCACTCCATCACAATCGAATATCAGCATCATGCAGCGGCTCCTCACGCGTCAGCGGTACTGGCAGCGCGGTTATCCTGACGGGTCAGCGAGGCCAGCGGGTGGCGTTCCAGGCCGGCAAGCGCCAGCCCCTGCTCATCGAACAGGTGGGCTCGGGACGGTGCGAAACCGAAGCGAATCCGATCACCCACGCGGTGGCCGACATCGCCGTCCACCATCAGCGTCAGCAGTTCGCCATCCATCTCCACGTAAAGCGACGTCTGCCCCCCCAGGCGTTCGATGACGCTGACCCTGGCCGCCAGCGGACCCTGGTCATCCAGCATCAGGTGCTCAGGGCGGATGCCCAGCTCGAGTGCCTGCCCCGCGGTGATGGCGTCGCCTTCCACGGGTACCTTGACGCTCTCGCCCCCCGGTACTGTGACCGTCACTCCCTGGGCGTCCGAGGAGCGAGCCTCGACCTTGAGGAAGTTCATCTTGGGCGAACCGATGAAACCCGCCACAAAGCGATTGCGCGGATGGTGATACAGCTCCATCGGGGATCCCACTTGTTCGACCTCGCCGCCTTGCAGGACCACAATCTTGTCGGCCATGGTCATGGCCTCGATCTGGTCATGGGTCACGTAGATCATGGTCGCCTTGAGCTCTTCGTGAAGGCGCGCCAGCTCAATGCGCATCTGCACACGCAGCGCCGCATCCAGATTGGACAGCGGCTCGTCGAACAGAAAGATGCTGGGATTGCGGACGATGGCGCGGCCGATGGCGACCCGCTGGCGCTGGCCACCGGACAGTGCCTTGGGCTTGCGCTCCAGTAGCGGCTCAAGCTGCAGAATCTTTGCCGCCTCAAGGACTTTCTGGCGACGCTCCTGCTGAGAAACGCCAGCCAGCTTGAGGCTGAAGCCCATATTGTCTTCCACCGTCATATGGGGGTAGAGCGCATAACTCTGGAACACCATGGCCAGCCCACGCTCTGCCGGGCCAAGCTCGTTGACTCGCTGGTCATCGATCACGATGTCGCCGCCACTGGTGCTCTCGAGTCCCGCGATCATGCGCAACAGCGTCGACTTGCCACAGCCCGAAGGGCCGACAAAAACCACAAATTCCTGATCCTTGACCACCAGGTCGACGCCCTTGATGACGTGGGTATCGCCGAAGCTCTTGGTGACCTGATGGAGGTTGAGTGTCGCCATCTTGTTATCCTCGTTGTTCCGTTCAGGGCGTCACGACGCCACCGCAAAAAACTGATATCGCATCGAGTCGTTGCCACCGCGACTACTTGACCGCACCAAAGGTGAGGCCGCGCACCATCTGCTTTTGCGTCAACCACCCAAAGATCAGAATCGGCGCGATGGCCATGGTCGAGGCCGCCGACAGCTTGGCCCAGAACAGGCCCTCGGGACTGGAGAACGACGCGATGTAGGCGGTCAGCGGCGCCGCCTGGGAGGTGGTGAGATTGAGGCTCCAGAACGCTTCATTCCAGCTCAGGATGACCGACAGCAGGCCGGTGGAAGCGATTCCCGGCAGCGTCAGCGGCAGCAGCAGATACCAGACCTCCTGAAGGGTGCCTGCGCCGTCCATGCGGCCTGCCTCGAGAATGTCCTTGGGCAGATCCTTGAAGAAGGTGTAAAGCATCCACACCACGATCGGCAGATTCATCAAGGTGTAGACGATGGTCAGGCCAAGGCGGGTATCCAGCAGGCCGATATCACGAAACAGCAGGTAGATAGGCACCAGCACACCGACCGACGGCAGCATCTTGGTCGACAGCATCCAGAGCAGCGTGCCCTTGGTTCGCTTGGTCGGCAGAAACGCCATGGCGTAGGCAGAAGGAATCGCGATCAGCAGTGCCAGCAAGGTCGAACCGAACGACACCACCACGCTGTTCCAGGCAAACTTGATGTAGTCGGCACGCTCCTGAACCTCGACGTAGCTGTCCAGGGTCGGCGTGAAGATCAGACTGGGGTCGGCAATTGCCTCGGCCTCGGTCTTGAAGCCGGTAAGGATCATCCAGAAGATCGGAAAGAAGATCGTCAGGGCCACACCCCAGCCCAGCAGGGTAATACCCAGCTTGCGCCAGCGCTGGGCGCGTTGCGCGGCGGCGCCCCGCTCGGCAGCGGCCGGGGCCGAGCGAATGGCCGAGGCAGTGGAGGGAGACGTGGTCATGGCAGGCACCTCATGAACGTAGGGTGGTCGGACAGGCGCAGAAGGCGCTACTGTTCGAGATTCTTGGCGACCATTCGCACCAGAAAGATGGCAACGATATTGGCCAGAATGATGGCGATAACCCCACCGGCTGACGCGGTCCCCACATCGAAGTCGAGCAGCGCCCGGATATAGATGAGATACGCCAGGTTGGTGGTCGCCAGCCCCGGTCCCCCGGACGTGGTCACAAAGATCTCGGCGAAGATGGTCAGCAGGAAGATCATCTCGATCATCACGACCACGCTGATCGCGCGCTTCAGGTGAGGCAGGGTGATGTAGAAGAAGATGGCCAGGGGCCCCGCGCCGTCCATGCGCGCCGCCTCGACCTGATCGTCATCCAGTGATTGCATGGCGGTCAGCAGTATCAGCAGGGCGAAGGGCAGCCACTGCCACGACACAATGATGATGATGGAGGTCAGCGGCAGGCTGGAAAACCAGTCCAGGGCCGGCAGTCCCAGGCTTTCCGCCAACCAGGCCAGCACGCCGTTGGCGGGGTGCATCATCATGTTCTTCCACACCAGCGCGCTGACCGTCGGCATGACGAAGAACGGCGAGATGGCCAGCACCCGGGCAATGCCTCGTCCTAAAAACTCCTGCTGGAACAGCACTGCCAGCAAGGTGCCGCCGACCACGGTGATGACCAGCACCCATCCCACCAGCAGCAGCGTCGTTCCCATCGCCGACCACAGCGCCGGATCTGTCAGCAGGTATTCGTAGTTTTCGACGCCGGCAAAGCCGGTCATGCCGGGCATCAGCAGGTTATAGCGCTGAAACGAGAACCAGATGGTCATCGCCAGCGGCACTATCATCCATAGCAACAGCAGAGTGACAGCCGGGGCCTGCAGCGACAGGGTTCTCAAGCCCCCGACGGTACGTCCGGAAGTTCGATTCTTGTTCATAAGGGTCATGCCTGCTCGAGCCCCGGGACGGCGTCCCGGGTGGAAAGGCCAAGGGCCAGCCGAACGGCCGGCCCGCGTGCATGTATCAGTCGGTGTAACCCGCTCGTGCCATGGTGCGCTCCGTTGCACGCTGCGCTGCCGCCAGCGCCTGTTCGACGCTGGTATCGCCGGTCAACGCAGAGGCCACCATCTGGCCGACCTGCGTGCCAATGGCCTGGAACTCAGGGATGCCGACAAACTGGACCCCGACATAGGGATTGGGCTCGAGGCTCGAGTCCAGGGGGTCGGCATTGCGGATCGCGTCGACCACGAAGCTGGCGAAAGGCGCGGCCTCGACATAGCTGGGATGGTCGTAGGTAGACTGGCGGGTACCAGGAGGCACGCTGGTCCAGCCTTCACGCTCGCCAACCAGTGCCACGTACTCCTGGGAGGTCGCCCAGGTCACGAAGGTGCGTGCCGCTTCCTTGGCATCGGAGGAGGTAGGAATCGCCAGCGCCCAGGACCACAGCCAGTGGGATCCCTTGGGCGTTTCGGCCACTGGCGCCGGGGCGAAGCCGAGCTCACCGGCCACCTCGGACTCCTCAGGGTTGAACAGCTTGCCCGCGGCCGACGTGGCATCGACCCACATGGCGCAGTTGCCGCGCGAAAACAGGGCCAGATTCTCGTTGAATCCATTCGAGCTGGCACCAGCAGGGCCGTAGTTGTCGAGCAGATCCACGTAGAACGACACGGCCTCCTGCCAGGCCGGGCTATCGATCTGTGCCTGCCAGTCCATATCGAACCAGCGACCGCCAAAGGTATTGATCATGGTCGAGACGAACGCCATGTTCTCACCCCAGCCAGGCTTGCCACGCAGGCAGATGCCCGCGACATCGTTGTCTGGGTCGTGGAGCTGCTCGGCCCAGTCCCGCACTTGCGTCCAGGTGGGCTGCTCGACCATGTCGATGCCTGCCTCGGCAAACAGATCCTTGCGGAAGTACAGCATCGAGCTCTCTGCATAGAACGGCACCGCGTACAGCGTGCCGTCATGGCTCAGGCCATCACGCACCGGTCCCAGCAGGTCATCGACCTGGTAGTCGGCGGGCAGGTCGTTCAGTGGCTCGAGCCAGCCACGCTCGGCCCATATCGGGGCTTCATAACTGCCAATGGTCATGACATCGAACTGACCACCCTGGGTCGCAATATCCGTTGTCATGCGCTGGCGTAGCACGTTCTCTTCCAGCACCACCCAATCGAGGGTGATATCAGGATGTGCCTTTTCAAATTCTTCGGTCAGGCTCTGCATGATCACCATGTCGTTATTGTTGACGGTGGCAACGGTGATGGTATCGGCCTGGGCGGCACCGGCGCTGACGGCGAGGACGCTGCCCGACAGGCATGCCAGCGCGGACAGATAGCGGATGGGAGAGTGAAGGGGATAACGGATGGGATAGCGGCTAGCGTAGGGCTGAGAATGACGCTGCTTCATGACGTACTCCTGTTATTGGCCCCTGCGGGGCTTGTTGTTGTGTGACCAGAGCCACCAGGGGTTAGCGGCGGAAGCGCGGCAGCCATTGGGTCAGTACCGCAGGTAACGCGCATCGGGTTCGCTGTTGCGCCGCACGTGCCCGTTCTGATGAAACACATCCACTTCTGACCAACTCACCTGCTTCCGATCAACCAATAGGCTTGTGATCAACCCTTCAGCGTGTGGTCCATGGAACCCGCGTGGAATCCTTACGCTGAATTCTGATCAATCAAATCAAGCAATGATCAAATGATCGAACAGGACACCAGAAAACGCAAAGCGCAGACCCTTAGACTTTAGCGGTAGGCCTGATCGCTTTGCGCTGTTTGCCGGGCAAACCCCGTGGCAGCGTCCACAGAATAATGCGCCCTACTCAAAGGTTTACGGTGCAACGGCGGGAAGCCCCATCAGGGCGATGACAGCGGGGACATGACTGGGGTGACCAAGAGAGGGTCAGGAGGCTAACCGATCCACGATATAGCGAGCGGCCTGGTCGTCGGTAATCAGACTCGACAACCAGCCTCCTCGCAGAGCCGCCAGGATGGCCGCCCCCTTGTCGCGTCCGCCAGCCACCGCCACCAGTGACTGATGCTGCAATGTCTGCAGGGGCAGGCTGGTGACCCGCCTGCTGGTGGAGCAGTCGATCAGGACACCATTGGCGTCCATCGGCCAGCCAACCAGCTCACCCACCGCATCGAGCGCCAACAGCTCCTCGAGCTCGATTTCGCTGATGAAGTGGTCCTGAAACAGCGTGGCCTGGCGGTCAATGCGCCCTACCCCGACAAACGCCACACAGGCTTGGCTTGCCACCTCACCGATGGCGCGAAACAGCGGCTGAGCGGCCAGAGCACGCTTTTCTTCGACGCTGCTGGCCACCACCGGGGTCGGTAGCAGAAAACGTTCGCCGCCGGTCTTGTCCGCCGCCACCATCACGCCGTCATAGCGGTTGGAGGAACCATCGCGAGCCACGTTGCCGACCAGCGAGACAAAGCGATGCTGAGGACGCTCGATGCGGCTCAATGCTTCCACCATGGCGCGAATCGAGCGCCCTGAGCCTAGTGACAGCGTCTGCGGCTCGCTTCGCTCGATAATGCGGGACAGACGCTCGGCGCCGGCCACCGCGAGATAGGGGGCACTGTCAGTCGTGCCTGCGGCCACCGGCACGACGTCACAGTAGGCGAGCGCAAAGCGCTCGCGGATCGCCTGGGACAGGGCTGTGCAGTGGGCGACCGGATGATCGATGTGGACCTTGACCAGGCCTTCCTGCCGGGCCAACGCCAGCAGACGCTGAACCCCAGGACGAGATACGCCAAGCTGCGCCGCAATTTCATCTTGGGTCTGACCACCGACATACGACAACCAGGCGGCCCTGGCAGCCTGATCCAGCTTGACCTCGAACTTGTCCACACGCCATCTCTCTCACTGATCCACTAGCGCATCATCGCAAGCCAACCGCACTGGCACAATGGACGCGCCTAGCGCTGCGACGACGAAGCGCCAGCCGGCAGCTTGACCGTCACGCGCAAGCCCCCCAGCGGCGCGGCTTCAAGCGCGAGTTCACCGCCATACAGTTCTACCAGCTCTTCCACGATGGCCAGTCCCAACCCATTGCCAGGCCGCTGCTCGTCCAGGCGCACGCCGCGACGCAGGACCGCGGCGCGCTCATCCTCGCTCATGCCAGGACCGTCATCATCGAGGCACAAGCATAGCGCTCGCGACTCACGCTGAATGCTGAGCGTCACTCGCGATGCTGCCCAGTCGATCGCGTTCTCCAGCAAGTTGCCGACCAGCTCCTGCAGGTCGTTGGGATCGATACGCAGTGCCAGCTCGTCGGCCAGCAAGATACTGACCCGAACGCCCCGCCGATCCGCCAGGCGGGTCAGTCCCTCCAGCACGGGCGCCAGCACCTGACCAACGTGTACCTCGGCGGCGAGCGCGCTGCTGCCCGCAGCACTGGCCCGCGCCAGGTGATGGCGAACCGCGGCATTGATGCGCTCAAGCTCTTGTCGCATCTTGTCCCGCTCTGCCGCAGGCAGCTTCTCGACACGCGTCATCAGCACGCTGACCGGGGTTTTCAAGGCATGCGCCAGATTGCCGGCGGTTGCCCTTCCTCGCTCGATCAAGCGACGATCATGATCGAGCACGTCATTCATGGTGGCCGCAAGTTCGGCAAGTTCCGTTGGCAGTTGGGTGTCCAGGCGCTCACGCTGCCCCGCCTTGACCGCGGCCAGGTCCGCGTACAGTGAGCGAAGTGGCGCCAGCCCCCAACGAATCTGTGCTGCCAGGCCAGCCAGCAGCAGCGTTCCCAGCGCCAGCAAGGACAACCACAGCAGCCACTCGAAGCGAGCGACCTCGGTATCCAGTTCCTGTCGGCTGACCGCCAGGCTGATCACCACCGGATGGGGGTGGTGGGACAGCGTGAGGGTACGCTCCACCAGCCGCAGCGGCTGGCCTCGCGGGCCTTCGATGTTGCGCCAGTGGGTACCCGCACGGCCGTCCGTCGGCAGGCGCTGATCCCAGAGGGAACGAGAGCCCCGGGACAGGCCCTGGCCATCGCTGATCTGCCAGTACCAGCCGGAAAACACCTGACCAAAGCGCGAGTCGCCGAGGCTGTCAGTGACGATCAATTCACCACTGACCGGATCCCGCTCCAGGGCGGCCAGCAGCACTCGGTGCATGGATGACAGCCGTTCGTCGAAGGACGCCGAGGCCGATTCACGGAAGCTGTAGGAGAGTCCTGCTCCCACCAGCGGCACGATCACCAGCACCAGCACCAACGAGGCGACAATCAGGCGCCGCGCCAGCGAGCCTGTGGTGGCCTTCACGACGTAGACTCGTTATCTGGCGTGACCAGCCGATAACCCTCACCGCGACGGGTCACGATGCGCTCACTTCCCAGCTTTCGCCGCAACCGACTGATCTGCACGTCGATAACGTTGGAGTCAGGCTCGTGATCGCGATCGTAGACGTGCTCAGCCAGCTCCGTGCGACTGACCACACGGTCCCTGGCGTGCATCAGGTAAGACAGCAGGCGCGATTCGTGGGCCGTCAAGGATACCGGCCGTCCGGCCACGGACACGGCTCCGGTGTGGGTATCCAGACTCAAGGCACCGGCATTCAGTACCGGATGAGAGTGACCGTGGCTACGCCGTACCAAGGCGCGCAATCGGAACAGCACCTCGGCGGTCTCGAAGGGTTTGGTGACGTAATCGTCTGCCCCGGCTGAAAAGCCTGCCGCCTTGTCCGACCAGCGTTCGCGGGCGGTCAACACCAGGACGGGCAAGTCGATGCTATCGTCGCGCCACTGCGCCAGCCAGCGGGTGCCGTCTCCGTCCGGCAGTCCCAGGTCCAGGATCACCGCGTCATAGCGTTCGGTTCGCAGCAGGAAGTCCGCATCACTGCCATTGGTTGCCGCTTCCACCAATAGCCCACCCTCGCCGAGAGACTCCGCAAGCGCCTCACTCAACGCCTGGTCGTCCTCGACCAGTAGAATTTTCATGACTACGTCTCCTGACATCCGTTTCGCTAGGGGCTTGTTAGAAAGGGGCTCACTTGAGAGGGGATTGCTCGACAGGGTCTCACTAGAAAAGTGATTGCTCGATAAAGGCGAGCGCTAAGGTGCCGAAGGCTGACGTCTCATAGCGTCGATGCCCACCCCTTCAATCGCCTTCAGCTCACCGTTGCGACCGTCGAATTCAAACTCGACCACCTGTCCCTGGGCGCCGACCATCTCGATCTCGTAGATCGCTACGCCATCTTCCCGCTCCAGCTCGACTTCCAGCACCTGTCCGTCGTAGCGCTCATCCAGCCAGTCCAGCAGTGTGGGCAGTGCGACCAGACGTCCCTCACGAACTTCCTGGTGCAGGTTACGCCAGTCGTCATCAGCCATGGCGTCGCCCACGCCGAGCGACTGGCGTGCAAGATGCTGGAGGCCGTCGACCTGGGCCAGGTAAGGCAGCTGCAGGGCGCTGGCCACTAGCAGCGCGACGACTAAAGAGTGTTTTACATATTTCATGACAGACAGTCTGAAGTAGCTGAGATGAACGAAACATGAACGACAACGTCAGGCTGGTGACAGGTTGCCCGTGACAGGATGGCCTCACTCACCGGACAGCAGCATGTGGTGAGCATACCTTCAACAGCGCAAGGAGTCCGCACATGAACAGAACAGTTACCCTCAGCCTGGCCGCCCTGACCCTCACCGGCGCTTTCGCCACCTCGGCGCTGGCCGATGACGGAGGCATCAGCCGCGAAGAGCTCGATCGGCTGCTGACCAGTACCGGCGAATACGGCTTCGCCAGCTACGACGAACTCGGCGTCGACGATGGCCATCGCTTTGAGGCAGAAGGCTGGCGTGACGACGGCTGGCGGCTTGATGTCGATATGTCGCTGGACGACGCCAGCATCCTGCGAGAGCAGCAGCGAGAGGGTCAGCTCCCAGAGTGGAGCCTGAGTGGCGACGAGGTCTCCCAAGCCCTGGACGCCGCACAGCAGGCGGGCCTGGAACTGTTCGGCTCCTTGGATGTCGACCGTATGGGCGATATCGAGATCGAAGGCTACGACGCCCAACATCAGGAGATCGAGATTCGTCTTGATCGAGATACCTTCGATGTCACTGGAGTTCAGCATGACGACTGATCAATCGCGCTTTACCCACGAATACCAGCAGAACGCCGCCTGGAGGGCGGCGTCCCAATGGCAGCAGCGCGCTCGCCAAGCCCGAACCGCGCAGCGCCCCAGCGGCCTGCGACTCGTAATGGTCAGTCTGATCGGCATGGTCACACTGGTCTTCGCGACGCTGATGGCTCTGACCTTGAGTCTCGTCGGTCTGGCGCTGATGCCCTTCGTCCGCCACCGCATGAAAAAACGCATGGAAACCTACCGCGCAGACCATGCAGATGACATCACCCCCGGAATGACCAGCCGTGCCACGCATCACGACTCAGCGCGAGTCTGGGAGGGGCAATGCGAGGTCAAGTCATCCTGATAGACGGCGCCCCTGGATGGACCGTCAGCGACTGACGTCATCCCGGGGCGTATCGCGCTGGTCGTCTCGTTGTGCCAGCTCTTGGCGCAACGCCACGACTTCCGTCTTAAGTTCGCGTACTTCTCGAGCGAGCTCTCGCAACATGTCCCGCTGCGCCCGATGCAATCGGCTGGTTTCGTCTTCCTGGTCGCCGATGAACAGAGAACCGACATACGCCGCGAAACTACCGAACAGACTGACCCCCGCGACCATCAACAGGGCAGCCACCACACGGCCCAGGGTCGTAACCGGATAGAAGTCGCCGTACCCTACCGTGGTCACCGTCACGAACGCCCACCACAGTGCTTCTTCAGCGGTATTGATCTGGCTATCGGGATTTGGTCCCTCGACGACCAGGATGACTACCGAGCCGAAGATCAGCAGCAGCACCGTCGCGGATGCCACCGAGGCAAAGATCCCCTTGGCCTTGTTGCGGAACAGCAAATTCCAGATCAGGCTAAGCGACTTGATCGCACGCAGCATCCGGATCACCTGCACCACCCGCACCAGTCGCCCTGCCATAAAGAAGCTGGCGGGTATGCTGGCGAGCAGGTCAATCCATCCCCAGCGCATGAAACGCCATTTGCTGTCTGCCTGGCTGAAACGGATCACAAAGTCCGCGAGAAAGAAGCCACAGACAACAAAGTCCAGCTTGGAAATCAGATCATCGACTTCCGGCGGCAGGTCATGCAGCTCCTGCACAGCCATGGCGCCAATAACATAAAAGGACAGGATCAGGATCAGGATCTGAAACGGAGATAGACGCTCTTGATTCATGGTGTTCGGGTCGATGGACGGGTCATCCTTGACCTTACGCGAAGCATGTCGGGCTGCCTAGCAGCAAGGCCGCCGGCAACACCTCGGCGTCAACGACAACTCACTCCAGCGCTTCGTAGGGCAACCCCACATAGTTTTCAGCCAGCGTGGTCAAGCCTGCCCGTGACCCTGTCAGGTAATCGAGTTCGGCCAGCTGCATGCGCTCCTCGAAAGTCTCTTCATCACTAAAGCGGTGCAGCATCGACGTCATCCACCAGGAAAAACGCTCGGCTTTCCAGATACGCCTGAGGCAAACCTCCGAGTAGCGCTCCAGCAGGTCTGTGCGGCCATCCTCGAACACCTTGACCATCAGGCGGTACAGGGTACTGACATCACTCGCCGCCAGATTAAGCCCCTTGGCTCCGGTAGGAGGAACGATGTGCGCCGCATCTCCCACCAGGAAAAGGCGGCCAAATTGCATCGGTTCCACCACAAAGCTGCGAAGTGGTGCAATGCTCTTCTCGATCGAGGGCCCCGTGACCAGCTGTCGAGCGACATCACTCGGCAAGCGTTGCTTCAACTCCTGCCAGAAGCGCTCATCGGGCCAGTCATCGACCGTGTCATCCAGTGATACCTGGAGATAGTAGCGGCTGCGCTGGACCGAGCGCATGCTGCACAGCGCAAAGCCCCGCTCATGGCGTGCATAGATCAACTCATGAGTCACCGGCGGAGTATCGGACAGCAGCCCGAGCCAGCCAAAGGGGTAGACCCGCTCGAAGGTCTTCAATCGCTCGTCAGGAATCGAGCGACGTGACACCCCATGGTATCCATCGCAGCCAGCCACATACTGGGCGTGCAGATGGTAGCGCTTACCCTGGTGGATGAAGGTCACGCTAGGAGCGCCGCTCTCCAGGTCGTGCAGCGCCACCTCGTCTGCCTCGTAGAAGGTCGTAGCGCCCGACGCCTGACGCGCCGCCATCAAGTCTCGCGTCACCTCCGTCTGGCCATACACCATGACCCGCTGTCCCCCAGTCAACGCCGCCAGGTCCACCCGCGCACGGCGATTGTCGAAGGCCAGCTCAAAGCCCTCATGGGGCAGCCCTTCGGCCTCCATCCGCTCACTGACACCCGCCTCACGCAACAGGTCAACCATACCCTGCTCCAGCACACCGGCACGGATGCGTCCCAATACATAGTCGCCGCTCTTGCGCTCGAGAATGACGGTAGCGATGCCAGCACGCTCCAGCAATTGCCCGAGAAGCAAGCCCGAAGGACCCGCTCCGATGATCGCCACCTGGGTCGTCATCGTCTCGTCGATATCTTCGTGGGCGGATGCAGTCATCGAGTCAAGCATGGCAGTGGCCTCGTCAGCGGGGTTGGAAGACGTTATGGTTGTGATGATATTTTTCGCTCCAAAGCACCGCCAAATAAGGCATGAAAAGCCCTTTTACTTGGACTTATCGAAGATGCTCATCTGACTTTTGTCGTACAGGTGCGCACTTCAGACCACTCTGGTCGATGGGCGCTGTCCCCGT
Source organism: Halomonas sp. DP4Y7-1 (assembly GCF_019800705.1). Lineage (NCBI taxonomy): Bacteria > Pseudomonadati > Pseudomonadota > Gammaproteobacteria > Oceanospirillales > Halomonadaceae > Halomonas > Halomonas sp. DP4Y7-1. The sequence continues at coordinate 626,552 of NZ_JAHVKS010000002.1, forward strand.
CGCGAGGTGATCCATGCAGACGCCGTCAACCACCTCTGAGCTCCCCCTGCCGATTCCGACGTTTAGCCTTTATGGAGAGCATCAAGGCTGGCCAACACCTGACTTGATTCACTGCGAATCCATCGCTGAACGCAGCCGCCTGCATGATTGGCGCATCCATCCCCATCGCCACAGTGACCTGAGCCATCTGCTGCTGCTGACCTCAGGGGAGGTGGAGCTTGAACTCGAGGGCAAGCGCCTGTCCTGCCAGGCGCCGCTGATGATTCTGGTACCAGCCCTTAGCGTCCACGGTTTTACGTTTTCGCCAGGGATTCAGGGGCACATCCTGACGCTGGCCGCGCCCTTGCTGGCCCACCTGCGCCGCGAACTCCCCGAGGCCAGCCGCGTGTGGACCCGGGCAGGAGCAACGCCCCTCGGCACAGGGGGGAAGCGTCTGGTGGGGTTGATGGATCATATCGATGCGGAGTACCGCCGGCCGGCACGGGACCGCAGTGTCCTGCTCGATGCACTGACCAAGGCACTGACGGTGGAAGCAGCACGCGCTGCCACCCCACCTTCTCAGCGCATCTCAGGGGTAAAACCAGACCCGGGCCACGTTCATCTACAGCGCTACCAGGCGCTGGTCGAGCAGCGCTTTCGCCAGCAACCCAGGGTCTCCGAGCTGGCCACGGACATCACCGTGAGTGCCGCCCATCTCAATGCCTTGTGTCGGCGCCTTACCGGTCGCGGAGCACAGGCGCTGATGCATGAGCGGGTACTACTGGAGGCCAAGCGGGAACTCACCTACACCAACCTGACCATTGCCCAGGTCGCTGATGGGCTGGGATTTTCAGAGCCGGCGTATTTCTCACGTTTTTTCAAACGCTTGACGGGCTGCTCGCCCAAGGATTTTCGTCAGCGACAGCAGCGGGCAGCGCCGCCGCCAGAAGTATGAGCGGGCCTCGTGACGGACAAGGCCCGCCTGCAGGCGGCCCTTGTCCGTCATGGGAAGGCAGCGGCTACATCAGAAAGAACGTCGTCAGCACGGGAAACAGCAACAGCAGGGCCAGGCGCACCAGATCAGACACGATAAAGGGCGACACGCCACGGAAGATCTCGCCCAACCCGACATGCGGCGCCATGGCCTTGATCACGAAGACGTTCATGCCCACCGGAGGGGTGATCAAACCAAGCTCTACCGTCAGCACGGTGATGATGCCAAACCATACCGGGTCGATACCCAGTACCTGAATGATCGGGAACACCACAGGCACCGTGATGACCAGCATGGCGATGGAGTCCATGAACATGCCCAGCACGAAGTACATCAACAAGATGCACAGGACCACCCAGATGGGCGACAGCTCCAGAGCAAACAGCGCATCACTGATCGAAAACGAGATGCGTGACAGAGAAATGAAGTAACCCAGCGCCTCCGCCCCGACCAGCATGAAGAACACCACGGCGGACAGCGCCAGCGTTTCCTGAACCGCTGCCCACAGCTGGGCGCCACGCAGGCCCTTGACCAGTGCATACAGCAAGGTGGCAAATGCGCCAACGCTCGCGCCTTCTGTCGGCGTAAAGACGCCCAGGTAGATGCCGAGGATCATCACCAGAAAGACGCCAAAGAAAGGGACCAGCCCTCCCAACGATGCCAGCTTGTCGGCCCAGCCAGTCGGCTCTCCCGCCACCGCCAGGCCAGGCTTCACGCGCATGACGACGCTGACGGTGAGCGCGTAGAGGACCAGGCCTAGTAGCCCTGGAATCAGGCCGGCCATGAACATGTCGCCCACCGACTGTTCCGTCAGAATGGCGTAGATCAGCAGGGCAATGCTGGGAGGGATCATGATACCCAAGGTGCCCCCAGCCGCTAGCGCGCCAGTGGCCAGTCCTCGGTGGTAGCCGTAGCGCTCCATCTCTGGCAAGGCCACACGGGTCATGGTACTGGCCGTTGCCAGGGATGAGCCGGAGATGGCCGAAAACACTCCGCAGGACCCCACTGCGGCGATGGCCAGGCCACCTTTCCAGCCGCCACAGATGACCCGCGTCGACTGGAACAACTTGCCGGCCATACCAGAGTGCGCCGCCAATACGCCCATCAGGATGAACATGGGGACCGCACTGAAGCTGTAGTTGGACAGCACCTCCACCGGCACTGACTTGAGCATGGAGACAGCGGCGCCTGCATCGATGATGACCGCGAAACCACCGACTCCCACCACCAGCATGGCCAGGGCCACCGGCACCCGCAGGATCATCAGCCCCAGCAGTACCACCAAGCCCATCGCTCCGATCCATTCAGTCGCCATGGGAAACCTCACCTCCACGGCCAGTGATCATGGCCAGCATTCCCTCCAGCAGGCTGCGCAGGCCCATCACGGCACTCAAGACGGCCGCTGTCAGATAGATCGGCCCCAGCGGTAGGCGCAGGTCCTGAGTGACTTCGCCATACTCTGTCGCACTGTGGGCTGCGCCTACCAGCCCGCTGGCCAATACGGCGCCTAACAGTGCAAAGCCGAGCAGGTAGCCGCCATGCAGTCGCGCGGTAATTGACGCAGGCAGACGATGAGAAAATGCCTCCACCACCACCTGGCTTTTCTCGACGGCGGCCGCCATGGTCGCCAGCAGGGCAAACAACATCAGGTAGCTGACCATCTCGACACTGCCGAAGACCTGGAGTGACAGGGCTCCGTCCGACAGGCGCTGTGCATAGCGTGTGACCACATCCGCCACGGTGATGGCCAGCATCAGTACCAGACAAAGACCGCCAAGCCCACGGCACAGCAGCGCCAGCCAGTGGCTGGTACCAAGCATCAAACGCTGCATGATGTCACTCCACCGAGCCACAGCTGTCTCGTGCGGCAAGCGCCGCCTGATACACGTCCTGGGCCTGTGAGATGCCTCGCTCTTCCAACCCACTCAGATAGTCGTCGATGCCCTGCTCGAGGGGCGGCGCCCAAGCCGCATCCTCAAGAGGCGCGTCGATCACACGGATGGTGTGCCCCGCATCCACTGCCTCCTGATGGCCAACTTCATCAATGGCATGGAAGACCTGACCCGCATTCGTCGCCCACTTCATGCCGGAGTTGTCATCGATGACCGCCTGCTGTTCCGGCGTCAGTCGCTCATAGGCGCGCTGACTCATCGTGGCAACAAAAATCAGGGAATAGAACGGTACCTGGGTGTGGTACTCCACCAGCTCATTGATACGAAACCCCTTCATGCCCTCCCAGGGAAAGCTGAGGCCGTCCAGCACGCCGCGCTGCATCGAGCTGTAGATGTCCGGGGCTGGCATCGCTACCGGGCTGGCCCCCATGTTTTCCAGGATATCCCCCGCCACCGCGGTGGGACGACGAATGCGCAGCCCAGCGAGGTCCTGGGGCGCTTGCACGTCGGTGTCGACAGTGTGGATGTACCCCGGCCCCGTGGTGAACATGAACAGTACGTGAGTGTCGTCGTACTCGCTCGCAATCTGGCCGTCGTCATAGAGCGTCTGCAAGATGCACGACCCTTGTACCGCAGTGTCGGAGACACCGGGAAGCTCCACTACCTGAGACAGAGGAAAGCGCCCAGCCGTGTACCCTTGGGCCGTCGCGCCGATATCGGCGATACCGTTGACCGTCGCCTCATAGATATCATCGGCCTTGGCGAGCGTGCCGGAAGGGAACAGCTGCACCTTCAGGTCTCCGCCAGAATCCTCCTCGACCGCCTTTGCCCACTGTTCGAAAATCTGCGTATTGATACCGGATGCCCCGGGCCAGAAGTGCGCCATGCGCAGTGTCGTCGCAGCCTGGGCCTGAGCACATGCCAAAGCTGTCAGCGACGCTGCCATCAAGCAGGCGAGCGGTGTCTTCATCGGGGTTCCTCCAGTCGTTGTCGTTATTGGCACTGCCTGACGTCAACAGGTGGCTCCCTGCACTGGCGTCAATGACGGCAATGTTCGCATAGAGAACATGCGTTCGTTATTTGAGTTGAAGAAGGTAAACCACCCGCAATGCGAACGAAAAGCGACTTTGGTATAGGACCCAGCGACTCCACGCTTCTCTCGACCTTTTCGACACTCGGTATCGCGGGCAGGAGGTATCCCATGCTGTCTCTCTCGGCAGCGATAGACGTCGATACATACATCAACACCGGCCGCCTACCCGGCGCCCAGGGCTTGGAATAAAAGCTCCGGAATAGAAGCCCTGGAACACAAGCACTAAAGCAAAATTCCTGAAGTAAAAGCCCTGGAGCCAACACCCCTGAGAAAAAGCCCCTGAGCAAAAGTCCTTGGGCGAAAGTGGTACTTAGGTGATGGCTTCACTAAAATTGTGTGCTGAAACGATACAGCCCTCCCCTCAAGGACGATCATGACTCCCCCTCGCCCGGGTATTTCCCTCCCCCTGATGCTGCTGCTGGCCTCACCCGCCGTGGCTGACACCGCTGTTCAGAGCACTGATCAAACCACGTCACAGAGCACTGCACCGCAGGCTGATCACACTAACGGATCCACGATGACCGTGACGGCCTCGCGTTTGTCACGCGAGCTGCTGACGACCCCCATGGCCATGTCAGTGGTCGATGAAGAGGAGATCCAGCGTGGACAGCAGCGCGTACGGATCGATGAGTCTCTGGTGCGGGTGCCCGGCGTGTTCATCCAGAACCGCGACAACTTTGCACAGGGCGCAAGGGTCTCCATCCGCGGTTTCGGCGCGCGCGCACCTTTTGGCGTGCGCGGCGTCACCGTCCTGGTGGATGGCATCCCCTACACCCTGCCCGATGGTCAGGCGCAGCTGGATGCCATTGATCTGGATAGCGCAGAACGCATCGAAGTCATTCGTGGCCCTTCTGCCGTACAGTACGGTAATGCGTCGGGGGGTGTCATTGCGGTGACCACCCGCGATGGCAAATCCGATGACCGTACCCGCATCCGCGTCGGAGTTGGCAGCGACGGCTACAACAAGCAGTCCGTGTCGACGGGCGGCACGCATGACGAGTGGGCCTATCACATCAATGCGTCGCGTCTTGAGCTGGCGGGCTACCGGGACCATAGCCGCGCTGAAAAGACCCTTCTCAACACCAAGGTTTCGCTGGAGCTGGACGATCAACGAAGGCTGACAGCGATCGTCAACCTGCTGGACAATCCGCGCGCCGAAGATCCCGGAGCCCTGACCGCGGAACAGGTGGATGCCGATCGCCGACAAGCGGGTCGCTTCACCGAGGAATATGACACCGGACAAGACGTGGATCAGCAGGTCCTCGGGCTGCTCTACCAAGACCTGGGGTTCGGTCCCGGTGAGCTGTATATAAAAGGGTTCAGCACCTGGCGCGACTTCGAGCAACAGCTGCCCTATCCCGGTGACAGCTTGATTGACTACCGTCGGCAGTACTTCGGCGGTAGCGCGGAGTACCATCAGCGCTTTCATGTTGGCGGCATGGCCCTGGACGGCATGGTCGGCGTTGATGCCGCGCGTCAGGAAGATGATCGACACCGGCAGGAGGTAGCCTTCAGCGGTGAGATTACCGGTGAGGTGGCGGATGAGACGCAGACTGCCGAAAGCCTGGGAATCTTTGCTCAGGGTGATCTTGCGCTCGACGAGCAATGGACCCTGTCGGCCGGTATTCGCCATGACCGCGTCGAGCTGGACATCGAGGACGATTTCACCAGCGATGGCGACCAGAGCGGTCAACGGACCTTTGAGGATACCAATGGCAGCCTCGGCATCAGCTATCGCTATCACCCGAATCACCAGCTGTATGCCAATACTTCGACGGCCTTCGAGACGCCTACCTTCTCTGAGTTTGCCAATCCAGCAGGTGGAGGCTTCAATCCAGACGTGGAGCCACAGCAGAGCTGGAGTCGCGAAGTGGGGGCGCGAGGCACCCTGACCAGTGGCCTGGACTACGACATCACCTTGTTCTCCATCGAGGTGAAAGATGAACTGGTGCCTTACGAGATCGAGGGAAGCGACCGCACCTTCTACAGCAATCTCGGCGATACCCGTCGCGAAGGCCTCGAGCTCGCCCTTGGCTGGGCGCCATCTGCTCACCTCGAGTGGTATACCGCGCTGACCCTCGCCCGCTACGAATTTGATAGCGCGGGAGGGGCCGGTCTGAAGGGCAACCGACTTCCAGGCCTGCCCGAGACCACCTGGGTCAACCAGCTGACCTGGTATGGCTCCAGCGACCGTGACACCAGCCCCTTCGCGACCCTGGAAACCCAGTATGTAGGAGACATGGTGGCGGACAACGCCAATACCGTCGACGTCGACAGCTACTGGCTAGCCAATCTAAGGGCTGGCAAGGGATGGCGTCTGGGCAGTGAGCAGACACTGTCGACGTATCTCGGCATCCGCAATCTGTTTGATGAAGATCACTATGCCAACGTCCGCATCAATGCCAGCAACGACCGCTACTTCGAGCCAGCACCTGACCGTGCTGTCTATGCCGGTGTAGAACTGGCGTTCTAACCCTCCCGCGCATCTTCTGAAATCATGCCGATCCGCTCGTTTCCCCTTGGGAAGCGAGCGAATCCTCATGCTCTATTGAGCCAGATCAAGTACATCAACATAGGCCACTGAGACGATGAGGTGATACGTCGTCACAAGAGGTCCAGCTTGCGCTGGTTCCACCGCCCATGCTGATCCGACGCTCCACAGAAGTGACCATGCGGCTATGGTCTGGCGGCACAACAAGAGAACTGCTCATTGCTCCCGAGGGCAGTGACTACGCACGACGCGACTTTCACATACGCCTGAGCACGGCGACGGTCGAAAGTGAAGAAAGCATGTTCACCCCCTTGATTGGCTACGAGCGCCACCTGATGGTATTGGAAGGGCAAGCACACCTGGTACACCAAGGGCAGCGTAGCGACCGACTGAGCCGCTTCCAGACAAGCACGTTTGACGGCGCATGGCAGACCCAGAGCTTCGGCCTCTATCGGGATTTCAATCTGATCCTTCGCTACGGCAATCGCGGGTACATCAGCCATCAACATCTATCACTACGGGAAACGCTTCACCTATCTCGCGAGGAAGCCTTGGTTCGCGCTATCTATCTGGAACGGGGGCGTCTCGAGCTGGTCAACGGTGACATCATCAACTGCCAGGACATGCTGATGGTAGAGCCAGGTGATCGATTATTCTTGCGCGCCCTGGAAAGCTCCGACCTGATCCTTGCGACCTTCACCGCATAGACCTTGCATAGAACCTTGCATAGAACCTTGTATAGAACCTTGTATAGACCTTCCCTGGATAGACCTTCCCGACATAGTCCTTCCTTCTCCGAGAAAACCTCAACATCGGGATTTCTCCTATCCTCCGAGCCCCGTCATCGACGTGTACTTGATGGAAAGGGTTTAGGCCGGACCACGCCGAGGGGGTATTCGGCGTGGCCCCACAAATAAAGAGCGGCTGAACGTATCAAGAGCCCATGCATGCGGCTTTTTAAATTAAGAAACCCCGACCATCTCTCGATAATCGGGGTTTTTCTGAATAAATGCCTGACGATAACGCCGTGGCTACAGCAACTCTTGCATGGGGGTGAGCCACCCTGGCGCTCTTTACAATGGCTCCAGCGAAGCTGCAAGGGGTGGCGAACGCCACGAGCCCACCCTTGAAAAGGGCCAGGCCGGACCACGCCGAGGGGGTATTCGGCGTGGCCCCACAAATAAAGAGCGGCTGAACGTATCAAGAGCCCATGCATGCGGCTTTTTAAAAAGAAACCCCGACCATCTCTCGATAATCGGGGTTCTTCGGAATAAATGCCTGACGATGACGCTTAGATATCAATGTCTCTCGCATGGGGGTGAGCCACCCTGGCTTTTGCAGCGAAGCTGCAAGGGGTGGCGAACGCCACGAGCCTGCGAGTGGCCGGACCGCACGCAGTGCGGCCCCACACATAAAAAGCGGGGTCGACCCATGCATGCGAAAAACCCCGACCATCTCTCGATAATCGGGGTTCTTCTGAATAAATGCCTGACGATGACCTACTCTCGCATGGGGAGACCCCACACTACCATCGGCGCTGAGCGGTTTCACTTCTGAGTTCGGCAAGGGATCAGGTGGTTCCCACTCGCTATGGTCGTCA